>JAFLCE010000021.1 GCA_017303655.1 Anaerolineae bacterium | reverse complement strand
TCAGTCAGCCGAAGGGTGCAGGCATTACGCCTCTCTCCTCGCCCAAAGTTGCTTCTCCTGAAGAAGCCGAGAACGCCTTTTCGGCGGGTGCGCAATTCTTCTGGGATGTTGCCCGTGAGCAATATGATGAAGAGATTTTTGAGCCGCGCACTCTCACCTATACCATTCCGCTCAATAATTCTGAGACGCTGATCTGGGCGTATGCCTGGTGTGCCAAAGACCAAGCCACACTCGAGCAGAACTTTAGCCAGATTCAGTTGAACTTCAATTTGAACGGCGAAGACCTGCCCGCCGACCAACTCGCGGTCTTTGAGACCGAATCAGGTGGAAGTCAGTGCCGCCTCGTTTATACGGCGCTTTCCGATTGGAAGCCGGGTGAACATCACGCCGTGTTGACCGCCACTTTCAAAAGCGCGATCAGTGACGGCATCGGTGACACTCCCTACGCGCCCGGTGATTATGTGGACGATTATGCTGTGTATGTAAGCCCGTAAGGTTAGGAAAAGAAGACATCCCGCAGAGTATTCTGCGGGATGTCTGTTAAATTCGTGGTGGGTTACCGTGAAAAATAAATTAGTAAATTACGCTTTTGTTATATTGATTGTTGCGACTGTATTTTTAGGCGGGTATATTGCCTACAAAACTTTATACACATATGAAGTAGTGGTTAAATTAGTATTAACCGGATGGCTTCTGCTGCTTGTTTATAGGGAGTTTTTCGGGTCAGACAATAATTCTCAGAATTTTTCAAAAATAACACTTGTATTTCCGAGAGACTTGAAATTAATACCGTATACCCTCATAATGAGTATTGTTTTAGGTTGGGCATTTAAGCAATTTGCCGATGCCTTGTTTTTTGTAATTTATAGATTGTTTGATTGATTCTATTTAGAAAGCTTTACTTATTAGAGAACTTGTAACAGGAATGTAAATGTTCTAAATAAGATTGCAGTCATGACGGTAAGTACAATTATGCTTTCTTGAATAATGAGGTGTGAAGTGGAAAAAAGAAAGTTAACTAACAGAAAGAATTCACAAGTTCTTGAATTCGATGAAACTGTTTTGAGAAAAATTTACACGCCAATGATAGTTGGTTTACTACTCTTCCCTATGGGAATTATTTCTGGATACTTAATCGATAATAAAATATTAGCTGAAATTATATCCATTGGATTAAGCTCTATTATTGTTGGGCTCAGTGGTATTTGGTGCATAAAATATAGAATAGTCCCAGGTATACCAACATTGAGAGGTAAGGTGGCTGTAGCGTTTGGTATTTTATTTATATTGATGTTCACAGGGGGAGGGATCGTTTCTATTTTGCAACAATTTTCGATTGGTAATTTCACCGTATCTTAACCACTTCAGCCAGCCAGAGATAATCATTATTCAACAATAAATTGATGACGGGTAATTAGTGAAATTTTGCCTTAGAATTATTAGCTTACTGAATAGGATAAAAATTCTCTTGGGAGAAGAGTAAATGGCTGAAATCTTAAGATCCTTATTGTTTATTGTTGCTGGTCTCTATATAGCATTGCGCGGGGCAAAACAAATAAAAACGAGGCAGGCAACTTTAGATCCGATGGAGAAGGTTGCATTGTTTATTTTGCAGTCTGTGGGGAAAACAGAGGATGCAGTTAATAGAGAAAGAGAGTTTTTGAAAAAAAAGAATCCAATTAAATCAGGGTGGAGCAGTCTGATATTCGGTGGAGTAGTAATCTTAATGGGCATTCTGGGATTAATTGCTGGTATTTACTTTGAAATGATTATTTCATAAATATACAAATTTATTAATGAACTGTATCAAGGTTCGGCACATTAATGAATAAATGCCTGGTTTCCCTTATCTTCACCGCTTCATCCAGCCGGATACGTTGATTCTAGACCCGACCAACCCGCAGGCGTAGAATTGCTTTGGATATGTGCATCATCATCTCGTCAAATTCTGAATAAACTAATGAGGTAATAATGTGATAATCAAAATTAAGAAGATAATCCTTCAATATATAGATAGCAAATCTGCTAGTAATTTAGTAACTATCTTAATGATTTTAGCCATTATCCTAATGGCAGGATGGGTAATAATCGATCCGATCAATCCCTTGCAAGATCCCATCTGGAGTGCTTTAGTTCTTTTTATTGTATCTTTCTTGATTGGGATGATTGGCATTGTGTATATCTATAAAAAAGAAATGCCTGGAGTTGTATCAAGTCAAACAATACGAGGTAGGTGGGCTATATTCTCAGGTATATTGTTAATTGTAGTCTTTTGGGGGGTAGGATTTTTAGGTCTCTATTTCAATATACTTGAGAGATAAACTATCCAAATTAAGATATTTTATCTCTTTGAGTGAGATTTTTAGTATAAAAAAGTCCCTGGGATGTTTCACCCAGGGACTTCCCTATTCACTACATCAATTCTTTCTCCGCCTGCGTCAGCGCTTCTTCGAACATGCGTAAGCCTTCGTCCACTTCAGTTTTGTTGATCGAGAGCGGCGGCGCGATGCGAATCACGCTTTGTCCGCAAGAGAGCATCAGCAAGCCGCGCTCGAACGCCAGGTCCACCACGCGGTCGGTCAAGGCTTTGGCGGGTTCTTTGCTTTCGCGGTCCTTTACGAACTCCACGCCGATCATCAAGCCTTTGCCGCGCACGTCGCCCATGCTCGGGTGGCGCGACTGGATCTCCACCAGCGCATCCATCGCATAGTCGCCAACTTCTTTGGCATTCTGAAGATATTGCTTCTCGATCAGGTCAATCGTCGCCAGCGAGGCGGCACAGGAGATGGGATTCCCGCCATAGGTGTTGCCGTGTGAGCCGATCTCCCAATCCATGACCGATTTGCGTGCAATGCAGGCGCCCAGCGGCATGCCCGAAGCAATGCCCTTCGCCGAGGTGATGATATCCGGCTCCACGCCGAAATGTTCAATTGCCCACCACTTGCCGGTGCGTCCCATACCCGATTGCACTTCATCCAGAATCAGCATAATGCCGTGCTTGTCACAGAATTTTCGTAGCGCAGGGTAAAAGCCATCGGGCGGCACAATATACCCGCCTTCACCTTGAATGGTCTCTACCAACACGCCCGCCACTTCTTTGGCAGGCAGAATTTGAGCAATGATCTCTTCTTCGATGTAACGCACCACCGCCTCACCATAATCTTCGCCTTTTCGCCGCTCCAGAATCGGGCGGTAGGGGTTGGGGAAGGGCGCATGCGTCACGCCGTTCATCAGCGGATAAAACCCGCTGTGATATTTTGCCTTGCTGGCAGTAAAGGTCACCGCGCCCATCGTCCGCCCGTGAAAAGCGCCCGTAAAGCCGATGAAGTTCGAACGTTTGGTATGGTAGCGCGCCAGCTTGATCGCGGCTTCCACTGCCTCGGTGCCCGAGTTGGTCATGAACGAAAGCGCACCTTCTTCGAACGGCGCGATCTCACTCAATTTTTCACCGAGCCGCACCCAGTTCTCATGATAGAAATCGGACGAGATGTGAATGAACTTCTCTGCCTGTTCTTGAATGGCTTTCACCACCTGCGGGTGTGAATGTCCCGTGGCGACCACGGCAATCCCGCCCATAAAATCTAGGTAACGGTTTCCGTCCACATCCCACACCTCCGTGCCTTTGCCGTGGTCCATGGCAAAGGGATACCCGCGCGGGTAGGAGGGTGAGATCACTTCTCGATCACGTTCGATCATTGCTTTTGTTTTGGGTCCGGGGATGTTCGTAACTGCCATTCTTTCTCCTTGATATAAATTTAATGCTTCACCCTGAGCGAGCACTCTTCTTTGAGCGTAGAAGATATTTCGCTTTGCTCAGGATGACATTATTCATTGTGTGTTTAACTGGTTTTCACATCAGCTTTCATCTCAGCCAACGCACGGGCGCCAAGCAGACCTGCATTGTCACCCAACTTTGCGGTGGTAATCACCAAGCCTTCCAAATAACGCGGATGAAAAACTCTCTGCTTCAAACTGACATGAAAAGCATCGAACAACAAACCGCCTACCTGCGAAACCCCACCGCCAAAGATCACAATCGACGGATCAAAGGCATGCAGGAAAGATGCCGTGCCAATGCCAAGATATTCACCCGCACGCTGATACGCACGGATCGCCAACTCGTCACCAGCTTTAGCAGCTTCTGCCACGTCACGCGCCGTCATACTCGCATCGCGCTTCAAAACGGACTTTGTGCCTGATTCCAGTTCCCCAAGCACATACTTCACGATAGCGGGTCCTGAAGAGAACGCCTCAAGATGTCCGTTGAAACCGCAAGAGCAGGGCGGACCGTTCGGGTCGACAATGCAGTGACCCAACTCCGCAGCCAGACCGTGATGTCCCTGTAAGAGCCGGTCTTCGATCACCACGCCAGCGCCAATGCCTGTACTAACGGTGATGTACAGCACATTGCGATGTCCCTTGCCCGCGCCATAGCGATATTCACCCAACCCAGCCAGGTTGGCGTCATTATCAAGGAAGGCTTTCACCCCAAAATGCTCTGCCACCTTGGGTGCGAGCGGAAAATTATGCCATTCCGGGTTGTTGGGCGGGGCAAGCAAGTACCCTGTATGCGGGTCCAGCGGACCCGGCGACCCAAGCCCAATGGCAAGCACACTGTCATTTTTGGGCCAAACATCCTCGATCACTTGAAAGAGGCGGTCTATTCCCCCGGGTTTGGAAGCCAACGTGGGTATCTTTTTTTGACGGATCGGTTCGATCTTATCTTGCGTATAGACAGCGGCACGCATCTGCGTTCCGCCAATATCAACGGCTACGATTGTGGGCATGGGCGTCATTATACCGTATGGTTTTTTCGTCCCTGTCACACGCGCCGTAGTTTGACTTATCCTTCCAACTCATGCTATTATCTTTTTCATGCGATATTTTATAGAACGATTCATCGAGATCTTATACGATATTCCGCGCTGGCTGCGCCCGGGTTTGGGTGTCAAACGTTGGTTGCTATTCGTCATGGCGGGCGTCACTCTCATCGGCTTGGGCATCGCAGTCGTTCTGATCGACCTCTATCGCACCGATACATCGGACCCAGCTCTGCTAACCTTCCTCTCGTATGCCTCGTTGCGTTTTCTACCGCGTCTTGTGCGTGCCTTCATCTTTGGGGGATTGGGAGTTGGGCTCATCGTCTATGGGATGTACAAACTGAACCGCTCTCTTCTCCGCCCGTTCCTGCGTCCCGGCTCAGACATGGTCGATACGCTGACAGATTATCAGCGCCGCAATCGCGGTCCCCGTGTGGTTGCCATTGGCGGCGGGCATGGACTTTCCACCCTGTTGCGTGGACTCAAAGCACACACTCGCAATCTCACCGCCGTCGTCACCGTCGCAGATGATGGCGGCTCGTCTGGCAAGCTGCGCGAAAGTTATGGCATCCTTCCGCCCGGCGATATTCGTAATTGTCTTGCCGCCCTTTCGAACGATGAAACCATGATGACGCAGTTGTTCCAATACCGCTTCAGCGGCTCGAACGAATTGGAAGGACATTCATTCGGCAATCTTTTCATTACTGCATTAGCAGATATCACTGGCAGTTTCGAGAACGCTGTCGTGGAATCGGGCAGGGTGCTTTCTGTGAACGGCAGGGTTTTTCCCGCCACATTGCATGATGTCAAGCTGGTTGCCAGTCTGGAACTCCCGCATTCCGTTAATCAAGTGCGGGTGGAAGGGGAGAGCAAGATTCCCGCCATGGCTGGCAGAGTCCGCCGGGTTTGGCTCGAGCCTGATGATGCACCGGTCTTCCCGCCGGTCATCAAAGCCATTCTAGGGGCAGAAGTGATCGTGGTAGGACCAGGAAGTTTATATACCAGCCTGCTCCCAAACTTGTTGGTGCCCGATCTGTTGGCTAGTTTACGGGCAACGCGGGCGATTAAGATCTACATCTGTAATATCGCCACTCAAGAAGGCGAAACCGACTCATTTAATGTCTTTGATCACGTCCGCGCGCTGGAAGAACATATTGGCGCGGATGTATTTGATGTCATCCTCTGTAACAATAATTATGCGGGCAAATTGAATGAAGCCTCGGTTTGGGTACGAGCAGATGAAAAGACCCTCTCCGACGAACGCACACACACCACCGACTTGGCAGACCCTGCCCATCCCTGGCGGCATGACTCTGCCAAGCTGGCGCAAGTGATCTTGAATATTTTTAACCAGAAGACCGGTCCTTTGATTTAAGCACTTGCAGACTACTACGCTCCCGCAGGGTCACAAGACCCTGCGAGTAAGCGCTTTCAGTCAAAATCCTTCAACAAGGAACAGAATCATGCACGAGCGGGGCAAGAAGCGGGATATCTCCTGACAAACATCACCCAAAAGTGTAGCCGTTATAAAATTCACAAATCAGCCGTAACGAAGTACAATCATTTCAGTTAAATAGAAAAATCTTATGGAGGATTTTCCCATGGCAATTAAAGTAGGTATTAACGGATTTGGTCGTATCGGACGTCAGGTTCTCAAGGCGATTCGTGACCAGTACCCACAGGAGCTCGAAGTCGTCGCTTTTAATGACATTGGCGACATGAAGACGATGGCGCACCTGCTCAAGTATGATTCAACCTATGGTCGTTTCAATGGCACAGTTGAATACTCAGACGATGGTCTGTTGATCGATGGCAAGAAGGTTAAGGTCTTCAAAGAGACCGACCCGGCTGCCATTCCTTGGAAAGACCTGGGCATCGACATTGTGATCGAGTCTACTGGCTTGTTCACGATCAAAGACGATGGCGTCAACAAGAAGGGCAAGACCGTCAAAGGCGCAGTCAATCACATCACTTCTGGTGGCGCCAAGAAAGTCATCATTTCGGCTCCTGCCGAAGGTGAAGACCTGACCGTTGTGTTGGGCGTCAATGAAGACAAGTACGATCCCAAAGTTCATCATGTTGTTTCGAACGCTTCCTGCACCACGAACTGTCTGGCTCCGGCTGCGAAAGTTGTGCATGATCTGTTCAACATCAAGCGCGCTTTTATGACCACCATCCACTCGTACACCAACGATCAGAAGGTGTTGGATATGCCGCATTCAGACCTGCGCCGCGCTCGCGCCTCGGGCTTGAATATCATCCCGACCACCACTGGCGCCGCCAAAGCCGTCTCCCTTGTCATCCCCGACCTCAAGGGTAAGTTCGACGGCTACTCCTTGCGCGTTCCGACCCCGACTGTTTCCGTGGTCGATTTCACCGCTGAACTCGAAAAAGAGACCACCACCGAAGAACTGCGCCAAGCCTTCCGTGATGCCGCCAAGCAGCCGCGCTTCAAGGGCATTCTCGAAGCTGTGGACGAACCTCTGGTGAGCATGGACTTCAAAGGCAGCTCCTACAGCTCCTCGGTTGACCTGCCCTTCACCAGTGTTCTTGGTAAAGATAAGAGCAACTTCATTAAAGTTGTTACTTGGTACGATAATGAATGGGGTTATTCCTGCCGCACAGCCGATCTCGCGGCAATGATGGCGAAATCTCTGTAACATCTGTGTAGGGGCGGGGTTATCCCGCCCCTACTTTTTTGGTGGAAATTATGAACAAGAAAACTGTAAAAGATATCGAACTCAAAGGCAAACGTGTCTTCATGCGTGTGGACTTCAACGTCCCGATGGCAGAAGGTAAAGTCACCGACGACAAGCGCATCAAAGCCGCTTTGCCCACTATCCAATATGTTTTGGATCAGGGAGCCTCGCTCCTGCTCGCCAGCCATTTGGGACGCCCCAAGGGCGGCGCAGACCCCGAATTTAGCCTGCGTGCTGCTTCCGAAGTTTTATCCACGCTGATTAATCGCCCCGTGACCATGGCTCCCGATTGTGTTGGTCCTGAAGTGGAAGCCATTGCCAAATCACTCAAGCCGGGTGACGTGGTGATGCTTGAGAATACTCGCTTCCACAAAGGCGAAGAAAAGAACGACCTCGAGCTTGCTAAACAAATGGCATCTCTCGCGGATGTATACGTCAATGACGCCTTTGGTTCTGCTCATCGCGCGCACTCATCTACTGAAGGCATTGCACGCTTCCTGCCTGCCGTCTCTGGTTTCTTGATGGAACAGGAATTGGAATACCTCGGCAAAGCTGTGGCGAATCCTGAGCATCCTTACATCGCCATCCTCGGTGGTGCAAAGATCAGTGACAAGATTCTCGTCGTTGAAACGCTTGCATCTAAGTGTGACAAGCTCATCATCGGCGGCGGCATGGCGAATACCTTCCTCGCCGCGAAGGGACTGAACATGCAGGACAGTCTCGTCGAAGCCGAAGCGCTTGAAACCGCAAAGACTCTACTCGGCAAGCTGGGCGATAAACTCGTCTTGCCGGTCGATGCGATCATCGCGGATAAGTTCGACTCTGAAGCCAATACCCAAACTGTAGACGTGGACAAGATTCCCGCGGGTTGGCGTATGCTGGACGTTGGACCGAAAACTATCAGCGTGTATAAAAGCACACTGGACGGAGCCAAATTGATCGTTTGGAATGGACCCGTGGGTGTCTTCGAAATGCCCAAGTTTGCCGAAGGCACTTTCGCCCTCGCGAAGTTGATGGCAGAATCCAAAGCGGTCACCGTGATCGGTGGTGGTGACTCCGCTAGTGCAGTCAAGAAGGCTGGCGTTGCCAAGCAGATGACGCATGTCTCTACTGGCGGCGGGGCTTCGCTTGAATTCCTCGAAGGCAAAGAACTGCCTGGTGTGGCGGCACTGAACGATAAATAACTGATTTTCTGATAGGACTAAAGGAGCAGGCGAATTTTGTATTCGTCTGCTCCTTTTATTTGTATAATGCACACATCAATTTTATAGGAGAAAAAGAACTATGGACTCAAACCCAATTCCCGAAACGGCTGCACCAAAGAATAACCGCAATACGATCATTGCAGTTGTAGTGGCTGTGGTACTTTGCTGTTGTTGTGTTGTTACCGGTGTCGGTGGCTATTATGGCTATCAGACGTATATCGCCGCTCAGCAAGCTGTGGAAGATATTCAAAACCTGGATATCCCCACCGATGTTCCTTTTATTCCGGTTGACCCGAACGGTGATCCTGTTATCCCTGATTTCGACACCAGCGGAGAAATCCCTGCCGGTGGGCTTGCCGATGATGAGACTCGTATCGTTGCCTGGGCATCGGTGCAATTGATCGGCATCATGTCTGAATGTACATCCCCGACCGTGGATGGGACGACCATCAGCGTGACCCAGGAGCCGGATGCAAGCGGCGCTTGGCGTGAGGAGTGGAATGTCAATTGCGGCGATGGCAGCTCCCAAGCCTTCCCGCTCTTGTTCACCCCTGAGAACGGTATCGTGAACGTGACGGTAGAATTTCAGCCCTAACTCAAAATAAGAATACGAACAAAAGTGAGCGCAGCCGCGCTCACTTTTGTTTTCCATGACAGTTTACAATCAATTTGCAAAGCAAAGCCATAGACGTTCTTGCTCGGCTATAATTGAATAAATTTATTTCTGGAGAAATCGAATGTCGTTCAAGTTGGGCGCAAATGTTGGTCCATATCAGGTCATCGAACAATTAGGGCAGGGGGGCATGGCTTCTGTATATAAAGCCTATCACGCCGCATTGGACCGTTATGTGGCACTGAAAGTTCTGCACCAGGCGTTTAACGAAGACTCCACCTTTATCAGCCGCTTTCAACGCGAAGCCAAAGTAGTTGCCAAACTGGAACATCCTAACATTGTGCCGGTCTATGATTTTGCCGAACACGAGGGTCGCCCTTTTTTGGTCATGAAGTTCATTGAAGGTGATACGCTCAAGGCGCGCATGTCTGCAGGACCGCTCACTGCCAAAGAGATCGAACAGGTCGTTGAAACAGTCGGCTCGGCGGTTGGCTACGCTCATCGTCAGGGAGTTTTGCATCGCGATATCAAACCCTCGAACGTATTGATCTCGACTGAGAACGTCATGTATCTGGCAGATTTTGGGCTGGCACGCATTGCCCAAGCGGGTGAATCCACTCTCTCTGCTGATTCGATCATGGGCACACCGCAATATATTTCTCCCGAACAGGCGATGGGCAAAAAAGACCTAGACGGAAAAACCGATGTCTATTCCTTTGGCGTGATGATCTATGAAATGGTCGTAGGGCAGGTGCCTTTCAATGCCGATACGCCCTTCTCCATTATTCACGACCACATTTACACCCCTTTGCCATTGCCGAAGAGCGTCAACCCTAGTGTGCCAGATTCGGTCCAACGGGTATTGCTCAAGTCGCTTGCCAAAAATCGTGACGATCGCTATGCCACTGTCGAAGAATTAATTGCGGCTTTCAAATCTGCCTGGCTTGAAGCTGGTATGCCCATGCGCGGAACGACCATCACCGTGGGCTCGGCAGTTTCAGCACCAGCAGTTGTGCCTGCAAAGAATCAAGCACGAAGTGAAAAATCAGCCAGGGAGCCGAACCCGCTCAAAAGTCAGAAGAAGAAGCGCAGCCCCTGGATGTGGGTCAGTGTTGGGGTTATCGTCAGCTTATGTTTTTGCATCACTTTGTTTGCAATTCGAAACTCTGCTAACCAAGGCGCGGTAGGGCTTCCTGATGAGGCGACACTCACGCCTTTTATCGACCCGTCGACATTGACTCCTTTTGTAGACTCCCCACCGCAAGATGCAACGCCTCTTCCTCCGCCCGGGCAGGGTCAGCCACCATCAAACCTCGCCACCCCGACAATGATTCCGCCAGAGGTGCTCACACCTGAAATTCAGGCAGCGTATGAACAGGTACGTAACAATCCCGGTGACCCGAACGCGCATTTGCAGCTTTCGCTCGCTTTTTGGGATGCAGGCTTGGAACAACCCGCCGCCGAAGAATATGGACAAGCTACCAATCTGGCGGGTCCGGGAAATCAGGAATTTTATTTGAAGGCAGCTCAAGATTATAAAACCCGCAGTGCTTGGCATTTTGCTGCTGGCATGTATTTACGAGTGATGCCTATGC
The DNA here is from genome assembly GCA_017303655.1 of Anaerolineae bacterium. Lineage (GTDB taxonomy): Bacteria > Chloroflexota > Anaerolineae > Anaerolineales > Villigracilaceae > Villigracilis. The sequence goes on along the minus strand of JAFLCE010000021.1, from coordinate 39,650 downwards.
AGCTTGCCCAGCAAGGCGTGGTCGATGAAGAGATCAAAGAGGCATTCCGCGAGTCTGCCTACAAAGCTGCACCGCGCAATGACTTTCCTCTGATCGTATCTTTCGATCAACTTGGTAAAATACAACTTGATTTTCTGAATATCGTGCGTGGACGGCATGAGTTGTACAATGGCAATATTGCCGAGGCAGAGAAGTCTCTCGATACTGCCAATCGTTCAGCAGAGTTTCTGCCTGAGGTGTATTTATTAAGAGCCGAGATCGCCGTTGAGAAGGGCAATACGCAAGAGGCTGTAAAGATTTTTGAAGGGCTAATAAACGATACAAATCTGCCCTCGTGGCTGCGTGCCATGGCAGAAGAACAATTAAAAACCATTCAATGAGGATGCACAATGAGAACCATGTTTGTTGCTGGAAATTGGAAAATGAACAAGACGATTGCAGAGACGCGCGAATTACTCTCTGCGTTGAAGGCTGGCTTGAATGATCTGCAAGGCGTGGAGCGGGTAGTTTGCCCGCCCTTCGTTTCATTAGCCGCCGCCCATGAACTTCTTGCCGGGACGAATATCGGGCTCGGTGCTCAGAACATGCACTGGGAAGAAAAAGGTGCCTTCACGGGTGAAGTCTCGTCAGGCATGCTAAAGGAATTATGTGGCTATGTTATTCTGGGGCATTCAGAACGCCGTACTTATTTTGGCGAGACCGACGAGACCGTGAACAAGAAATTACTTGCCGCTCAAAAAGCTGGCTTGATTCCAATTGTATGTGTGGGGGAGACTTTAGCACAATATGAAGCCGGGCAGACGGCAGAAGTAGTTTCTTCACAAACCCGAGCTGGGCTGCAGGGTGTCTCTGCTGAATTTGCATCCCAGATCGTGGTGGCGTATGAGCCGGTTTGGGCGATTGGCACAGGCAAAGCCTCCAGCGCGGAGAATGCTCAAGGTGTGCATGCTGTTATTCGCCAGGTGTTGACCGAGCTGTTCGGTGCGGAAACCGCGCAGGCGATCCGCATTTTGTACGGCGGCTCCGTTACGGCTACCAACGCTGCTGAGTTTTTCTCCCAGCCAGATATTGATGGCGCACTCGTGGGCGGAGCCAGTTTGAAGGTTGACGATTTTGTTGGAATTGTGTCTCAATCCCAAATAGCAAAAGGAGAATAACGATGTTAAAAGCTGGTCTAATTTCTGGTGCTGTTATGTTCTTGTTCGTTTTGCTTGGGGCGTCCATCGTCAGTCCCTTGTGTGCTTTGTGTGTCCCCTTGTTCACCGGTTTGGGAGCAGGTTATCTTACCGGTGTATTTGAGAAGAACATCCTCACTACAGTGCAACGCGGTGCCTATGCTGGTGCCATTGCCGGTGGACTTGGCATTGTGGGGCAAATGATCGCTTCGGTGATCAATGCCGCAGTGATGCAGGACCCGAATAATCAACTTAATCAGGTGCTTGGTCTTCCCGCCGCTGACCCCGTCACAGTTTGGTTATCACAGCTTGGTGTGGCGTGTTGCGTGGGGCTGGTCAATGTCGGGTTGACGGCTGCCTTGGGGGCTGGTGGCGGCGCGATCTGGAACAACACTGCTGGGAAGAGCCTTCCCCCTTCTGATATGAACCCCATCTAAGACCTGTGTCGTTCCCAGGCTTTCTCTGGTTTGTCTTGATGCTTCTGCCGCTGGTATTTCTCCAGCGGCTTTTGCATCGTGAGATCCAGATCATTTTTCTGTTACTAACTCGCAGCAAACCGTTGACAATCGGCTTGTTCTCGATCCTATTCTTTCCGGGCGTTACGTTGCATGAATTGAGTCATTTCCTCATGGCAAAGATTCTAAGGGTACGAACCGGCAAGTTTTCCGTAATTCCGCGGACTCTTGAAGGTGGACGATTGCAGTTGGGTTATGTCGAAACCGAGCAGACGGATGTCGTGCGGGATTCTTTCATAGGGCTAGCTCCCATCGTGGCGGGAACGTTGTTCATTGCCTATGCTGGTATCTACGGTATGCATTTGGATACTCTCTGGCGTGTATTTCAAAACGGACAATTGAATCTTTTCTTCATGGGCATCGGACTCCTGCCGAGAGTGCCCGACTTTTATTTATGGTTTTACCTCACCTTTGCAGTTTCCAGCACCATGATGCCCTCCGAGTCAGACCGCCACGCCTGGCTGCCGCTTGGGTTATGGGTGGCGGCTCTTTTTGTGCTGGCGCTGCTTGCCGGGGCAGGCGGATGGATGTTGAATAACCTTGCGCCCTTGCTTGACCCCATCTTGCGTTCGGTGGCGTTGCTTTTTGGGCTGAGCAATATCGTGCATATCGTGCTATTGCTGCCGCTTTTTATGATCCACCAGGTGTTGACTTATGTGATGCAGGTAGATGTTCGTTGAGATAGATCGTTTCATTTTGTAAGGGGTTATACATTGCCACGACCAGCCTGCCTTCACGTATGCCTGCCTGGTGTGCAACATCTCGCGCAGTATCCAGATCCTGCATCCCTGTTGCAACATCAAAATAAACTTCCCTCGTCTGCGGATGAAGCCATGTGCCCAGCCAGCAATCTTCTTCGTTTAGAAGAGATTCATTTTGTGTGATGAAGTTCCGCACAGCTTCGATCAAATTAACTGTGTCCGGTACGATGACCGTCCGCGCTGGGTATTTGGGGAAACTCCAAAGATCACGAATAGGCAGAAACTGACATTGACTTGGCTTGGATGCCGTACCGCCCTGGCTTAACGTCTTTTCGATGATGTCTACAAGATAACCTTCAAAGGCAACTTTCATTCCAACCTTTAGGGTTTTCTCCCAACTGCCAGCATTTTATTGCGAATGGGAAATAGCACGAAGAACAGATGCACAAAAGGCAATAGGAATTTAACAAGAGTTTCAGACCTGACTAGTTTCTTCAAATAAAAGGGATAGGGGAAGGACAACTCGTGAAAGGTCTTCAACTCTGCCACTTGCAACCCTGCTATTTCAAGCAAACCCTTCATCTCTGTCAGTGAAAGAATCTGTTTGTGCCCAAACGGTTTGGATGAATACATGGCATTCAAAAAGGTCGGATATAACCCGCCGGTGAGCCAGTAGGTGAATTCGCCAAAGCGGTGATAGAAGGCATCACGGCAAGGCGTATCGATCAACAGCACCCCGCCTGGCTTGAGCAAATCTGCGGCGGCGCGCAATGTGGCAAGCGGATAATTCACATGCTCGATCACATCCCACAACGTGACAATGTCAAAGCTTCCATGAAATTGTTTCCAGTAATCATCTTCGATGGTGCGTTTGATGACCTCGAAGCCATGTTTGGTTTTTGAGTAATGCGCCCGTGTATCGCTCAATTCCACACCGAGAACTTTTGCGCCTTGTGATTGCATGGTGGCAAGAAACAAACCACCGCCGCAGCCGATATCCAAGGCGTGTTTGCCTACTATTTCCGTATGTCGTTTTACTGCCGCGATCTGCTTTTCCAATCGCTCTGGATTCGATTGCAATGATCGTTCAATATAATTAATCTCTGCTTCGGTCAGTCCGCTGCCATCAATGATTGGCGAGACCTCTGTCATTGGGTCGAGGTGATCTATAAAATAAAAACCACCCGCCGACACAAATACATTCGCATTTGATAGCTTATATTTTGGTTCCCCCTGCACCTTGTGTTTTAGTTCGTCAATATTTTCCATTCAGCCTCGTATGCTTCTAATTTTATCAAGGATAAGCGGCACACTGATAGGATATTCAATACTTTCTTGAGAAACATCCAAACGCAGGATGTCCGACTCCGGGACAGTGTCCAACCACTCAGTGATGTACGACTCAAGCAACAGCGCATCTTCCCCAGACGCGATATTGATTCTGTTTCTGGAAGCGAGTCTTTCACGGATGGTTTGTGAGTCCGCGTGCAGATGGATGATCAGGTCTGGCGGCGGGAGCAGGCTACGGGCGAATGTATAAAAGCGTTGGCACAGGTCAAACTCAGAAGCGCTGACCCAGCCGTGAGTGCGAAAGAGGCGGGTGAAGCCGTGGAAGTCGAGGTCCAGTCCACCATCCATCAAGGCAGGCTGGGGAGCATCGCGCAATTCTTTTTCCTGCCCGCTGCGGTGAATGAGGTAATCGAGCTGGTTGGCGAGTGCATAACGGGCATCTTCTTTGAAAAGTGCCTGAAACGGACGCTCAGCATGTTGTTCAAGCGCCGTTGTAAATGAGCTATTCTGGCAAAGCGCGTTTAGCAGCGAGGTCTTGCCCGCGCCGCTTGCACCCACGATGACGGTCAGATGATTCATGTTGTGTTCCCTTTCATGCCCTTTGTTTTATAATTAGAATATATGCAACTTAATGACCCAACAGGAGAGCTCATGACCGAACCGTTTGTTCTTATGTTTGATGATCCGCTTTTAGATCAACTGGATTTCAAGCCATATCGTAATGCGATGGTCCGGCGGGTTGTGCCGTTTGTGCCCCGCGATGAAGAAGCACAATTTATGGAAGTGAAAACACCCTGGGGTTCGATACTGACCGCTAAAGCGGGGGATATGTTGATCAGTGAACTGGATGCGCCCGCAGATGTATGGCCCATTGATGCGAAGATTTTCGATGAGACCTATATTATTACAGGCCCGGGGTTGTGCATCAAGCGCGCGGTGACGTTGATCGTTCCGCTGGCGATGGTGGTGGCTGGAGATGCCGACCGCATGATCATGGTGCATACGTTGGAAGGACCAGAGACCGTGCGCGCCGGAGATTTTTATCTTGCCAGAGGCGTGAAGGGTGAGATCTGGCCGTACCCGAATGAAAAAGTGCAGAAAACAATGAGACCCGCCGAGTAAGTGGCGGGTCTCATTGTACATTGCCTGACTATTTTTCTTTTTTGTCGACCTTGCCTTTTTTGATCACGCGCGATACGTTTTTATTTTTGTCGGCGGGTTCTGTAGTTCCCTGGATCAGTTGTTCAAGGGCACTATTGATCATGTTGTGAATGTATTTAGAAGGATTGATGAATTCCTCCACCACGCCGCCGACGTTGCGCATCATGTCGATCATATAGCTGGTAAGCAGCACATCGCGGTCTTTGGTGTCGCCGACGAATTCGTTTGCCACGGCGACCATGCGTATGTTTTCGATGCCCACCCGCCCCAGCGCGGAATAGATCGCCCAGCGTCCATTGCGTTCGAAAAGATTATCACCATCTTTAGGCAGACCCAAATGTTCGCTCTGATAGATCTCATCGATATAGGAGTTGTTGCGTAGTTTATAGAAACGGTCTACCCAGGCTTCACCGCCCGGTGCTACGAACCTTTTAATGTAGGTTGATTCAGTATACGGGAGGAATGCCTTGACCTTGATGCCTGCTTCGGCACAGGCTTCGGCAAAGATGATTTCGCTACCGGCAGAAAGCCCTGCCACGAAGGCGCGATCTTGCGGCTGTGGTTTGAATTTTTCGACCCGCTTGCGTATTTCCTGGCGAATCTCATTTTCTCTTTCAGCCGGGAACGCTTTTTTATCTTTTCCGGGAAAGTCCACCATGTAGCCGGTGAAGATAAGCCCTCGGGCACCAGAGGCTTTGGTTTTGCCATTGCGGGTTGTAACTTCAGCCGCGGCAGCATCGCCTGTGCTGGCTTGCCGGATCTCTTCTTTGACCAACTCGATACAGGCGGAAACATATTCAGTTCGTACACCAAGGGAGTGAATGGTTTCCAATTGTTGCAAGGAGGATCGCAGTGAGAAGACATCGCGGCGCAGTGCTGCGACTGCCTTGCGATAGGTCCGCACCACTTCGGATATGTCATTGGAGGTCAGCAGGCGTAGTTCTGCCAACGAAGCGAGGGTCCAATAATCTGTTTTTTCCTGCTCCATGCTGATCTTGCCTTCGAGGGTGAAACGCAGGGTATCTCGCAGACCTGGGAGCAATTTTCGGATGCGGGTGATATCCGGGTCGGGTGTTTTCTTGCTGTCGTAGCGGTCTGCCAGATGTATGGCGAGCATGGAAAGGGTGAAGGCATTGATGCCGGGATAGTAATCACGCAGGTCAACCTGGAAGCCTTTGAGATAAATATCAATGGACTGGATCAGCCAGTGATAGGTATTGAACGCCTGTTTTAGACGTTTGTTTTTCTCGCGGATCTTGTCCCATGAGCTCGTCCACATTTCTTTGTAAATGCGTCCTAAATACGAAATCGACTTGGTGTCATCGGGGTAATCGGTCAGAATACTTTCCAATTTGACGATGGCTTCGTTAACGCGCCCTACACGGTTCAGGTGAAAGGCTTCTTCGCGGCGGAATTCTACATTCGTAGGGTTTACTTCAATGCCTTCGCGATATTGTTTTAATGCCAACTCATTGCGCCCAAGTTTTGCCAGCGCATTGCCAACATTGCCGATGGCTTCTTCACGGATAAGCGGGTTCTTAATTTCTTCGGTCAAAAGCAGAATATCGCCGATGTGCTTATCACGCTGCGCGACAGTGACTTTGTCTTTCCATTCTTCATATTCGCGCCAGAAGCCCGTTGCCAGATGGGTTTGCAGGTCTTTTCGGTTGGGCTCGTTCAAGCCGGTGAGTAGATTGTAGATCGGGCTGTGGACCATGTCGCGGTCGGATGCGCCGGTGTCTTTGATCAACCTTGCAATGGCTTTGATGTCGTTGCGGATGTGCTCGGGGTCTGGCAGCCCTTCGGGGGTGATGTGATAGGGCAGGGTGCGTACATTGAAGATGTCGAAAGGCATGTAGGCACGCCCTGCCTGAATGTGAACCACACCTCGTTTTCGCAACGCATGCCGAATGCCCAATTCATAGAAGGCATTGGCATTGTCAATGCTCAGGTCACACACGACCATGTCTGCCAGCAAAAGTTCCTGGAACATATCGGTCAGGATATCGCCAGAAGAGGTTTCTTCATCGGCACGGAAGGGTTCAAATCCGGCAGCTTCGATGGCGGGCTTGATCAATAGCTTATAGATGGCGTTGAAGTCGAATGGCTGATCGTTGACGCCCTTTTTCTTACCGAACGGCATCACCACAAACGCATGCGGACGAATCTCAGCCCGCAAGTACTTATGTTCCTTGCCGACGAAGTCGGAGTCATTGTCTTTTTCATCCGATTGCCGTTTCGATGTTTTGGTCTGTTCACCCTGTACTTTGGCTAGCGGATCTCCAGCTGCTGCTTGGGTTGTCGAAGTTTCTGGAGCGGTATTACTCGCCTGAGGTTTGGCTGCCAGGTCTGGGGGCGGAGTTGAGGCGGAGGTGTTCGCATCCACTTTGGGCGTGGGCAGAACCGGATCCATGACCTGATTGGAATCGGAGTCTGGATTGGGTTGAAGTTTGCTCACCGGTTCTTTCGACACCGGAATGGGATTATCCGCCGGGTCAATTTTTTTCTCTGAGGCATTTCCGCTGGTATCAGACATGGGAGGCTCCTGTGGCACGGGTGGGTGGATTCAGCCTTTGACTTCGCTGGTTTTGGGATAACGCGAAAGCAGATCGTTCAACACACCGCGAGGTGTATCGCCGCTGACGTCCACGTCCTTGAATTGTTCAGCGATGGTCTGCAGGGAATTGGTCAACCCGAGGCGTTGGGCGATCTGTTCTGAGAATTCCTGGAGCGACTCGCGCATGGCTGCCAGTTCTGCTTGTACCACGTCGGAGGAGGCTTCTTCTGCCAATGTGCCGAGGATCTGCTCGAACTGTTCACTTAGGTCTTTTTGGACGTCGTCCATGACCTCGCGGGTTTGGTTGACGACTGCATCTGTCATTGATTGGCGGAAGCGTTGATCGGCTTCACGCTGTTCTTGAATGACGTTGTTGATGAGTTTGGCTTCTTCATCCAAGCTAGAGTCCTTGAGCGCTTCCTGCATGGCTTTGATGTATTCCACGTTGCGGCTCCACAACATGTCTTCGGTGGCGCGCACCATGCGGTTGACTTCGGTCTGTGTGCGTTCTTCGGCTTCGAGGTTCTTCCAATGGTCTGAGATGATGCCCAGCTCAATGATGACCTTGCTGTAGTTCTTGACGACCAATTCGAGATTCTTCAGTTGTTGCCAGCCAAGAAAAGCTGTAGTGAGTGATGCTACTAACGCAACCCAGAGAGTTGTTTCACTGCTGGCTGCAAGAATTGCTCCAAGGATTCCTAGGGATAAGATTAAGATCTTAAGACGATTTCTCTCTTCCTGTTTCTGGTTGACTTTTTTGATATGCCAATTCAATTCATTTTCAAGGCGAAATTTATAATATTCATCCCCAGTGAGATCCGAGAATCCGTTGTCGCAGTTTGGGTCGCTAGGATTAAAGCGGGGTGCAGGTGGCAATGTGCCTTTAAAGGCTTTCATTGCCAATTCGCCATTCATGCCGCGGTAAACAGAACGTTGAATTTTGCCGAGACGTTTTTCAAGCCATTCACGGCGCTTTGGATTGTCTCGAAGGATGGTGCGATAAATATAAATTTCTTTGAGAATTTCTTCTGCGCCTGCCCTTGCTACCAACCAGTCGCCAGTCGCAAACGCATCGTTCGTGTACGCTGCAAGACCCGAAGCGATAAGTGGCGATGCTATTAAAAGAAATTTAAGTACAAGCGCTCCAATTTGAGGAAAACTTTCGGGATACATTACTGTAAGAATGGAAAAAAGAGTCGCTAATACACCGAAAATGGCAATCCATTTTCGAAGGTTGGTAAAAGCAGCTGTACGTATTACCGATGCATCGTCATACTGGGCGAACTTACGCCAGGCGACTTCGAGAATGGGGGTTTTGTTTTGAGATTCCATGTTTTTTCTCCAGCCTGTTATCGCGCCACGAACCACGCGGCAATATAGCCTTCGTGGGTCGCATCCTTGACCTTGATCCACTGATTGTTTGCGCCGATCTTCTTTTCGCCGCCGGTTTCGGTGATGGTGAATTCATAGCCGATGGGCACACGCTTGATCAGAGTCGCATCGCTCACAACTGTTTGGTTGCGGAGGGAGACCGCTTCTGCCGTCGTGCGGACTTTTATTGCACCACCCGTTGCCGGAGCCGTCTGGCTGTTAGCTTGCGCCGTGGAACCGCCTACGTATTTAACAAACCACGCGGCGACATAGCCTTCCTTATTGCCTGCGTCGCGGACCTTGATCCACTGATTTTCCACGCCGACTTTGGGAATGGCTTGATTTGCTGGTTCAAGACTGATAAGTTGTTCAGTTGTGCTCACATAGCGGATGATATTGTCTTGCGCCACGATGGGTTTGCTGCGTAAGGTCACCTGGGTGGTGGGGATCAATGCCAACGCGCCCGCAGGGACTGGGGCTGTGGCGGGCTTACTGGGGGAGGGAGCTGTACCCGGTTTGGGTGCGCTGCCCGGCGTGGGAGCCGTACCAGGCTTGGGCGCGGTAGTTGAGGCGGCGGGTGTTCCCTTTTTATCCGAAACATACCAAGCGGCTACATAGCCCTGATCGCCTTGCGGGTCTTGCACCTGAATCCACTGTCCTTGTACACCGATCTTCGCCTTGGCTTTGGTTTTATCTTCCAGACTGATCAGCTCAGTGTTCAACATAATGCGCTTCCAAAGGAAGCCAGTGACCGAAGGCTCGGCTCGCAGGGCAAGATCATCTTCAGCGGCAAAGAGAGTCAACTTATCGGCAGGGACGGGCAACGTGGTCTTCTTGGGAGGTTCCGCCGCAGCAATGCTGTAATTCTCGAACCATAACACAGCGCTGATTTCGGTTGCCAGTTTGGCACCGTTGTATTTATAGCGAGTGGTTAAGAGCACATCTTTATCGGGCGCATCGCCGCCATATTTGTAGGGGTCGTAGATGACATAATCTTCCCCTTTCTTTTCTTTCACTAAAACAAAATGGGTTTGAATGCCCTGTTGTTTGTTCCAATCTACTTGTAAGATCACGGGCTTCCCGGCTGCCACTGCGGCATCGATCAACGCGATCGGGGCGGGGGTGGTTTCGCAAGGCTGCATATCGCGATAAGTACAATTGGGCCACACATACGGCAGCACGCTCGGAATAAAAAGCGCCCCCTGAAAACCGCCAGCTTTTTTCATCTTATCGTTGACAGTTACGGGGGTCTCGTTATACCCAATGCCATTCAGCATCATGGTAACGGAGGTCAGCAAACAGCCCCACTTGCCGATGGTCGTTTCGCCGGAGGTACCCAGTGAAACATCTTTCCATTGATCGTCGTTCTGATAAAGGTTTTTTGTGACGAACATACAGCCCTTCCTTCTGCAAAGAGATTGGATCGCAAGGTCTGGATAATTTTACTCCATTTCATCCAATGCCGACTCGCCGATTTTTTAAGGTTGGATGAAGCCTCGCCTCAACCCGACTTTGGGCTTGTCTGCCCGCCCAAACCTGAGTTTACGCCCTAGCTTGATGCGTCAATTTCTGTGAATAACTCACCTTATGCGATTTCTATGATTTACGTCACTTGAAAAGAGAGAACAGGTTGCACATAATGTTGTTTTCCATTGAATTTACCTTTTCTGACAAAGGTTGAACTAGGAGCGGAAAATATGAAAATACAATTCAAGATTGCCTTTCTCTTTATCTTTCTAGCAGGATGTGTACCTTCCCCAGCTATTCCTGTAGATGCGCAAAATACAGCCATGGCAGTCGTGCAGACCTATATCGCCCTCACTCAAACTGCTTTGCCAACTCCTACTGTGATTCCTACTGCAACTCCCCAAGCGACGTTAATACCCACAATACCTCCACCTCCGATCCTTACACCAGATGCGATTCAAGTAGAACGATGGAGGGAATATCAAACAGAATTGGCAAAGAAGCTTGTATCTAAATTTCCGGTTGAAATAGTTTTGTGCGAGTGGGATATATTGGGACGATCTGAACAGGAAGTATATGTGTGGGCTGTATGTGCTGCCCCTGGGTATGTGGCAAGTAAACCAGCTGTTATCTATTTCAAGACAGATGGAGCCATTCAAGATGTGGAAATCGCCGTATACGGTTCAACATGGGATTCTGATATTCAAAGGTTGTTTCCTGAAGATGTGCAAGAAAAAATTGCTTCTGGAATTTTTCTTCAAAGATCAGCGGAATTAAAAAACCATATTGAGTGGAGGCGAACGCACTTAGACGAACCGCCATTAATTATTCTTAGTGAAATGCCTGCCCTAACCTCAACACCATAACATAGCCACAGGGTCACAGACCCTATGGGAGCGTAAAAGCGCGTAAGATGAGTTACTTAATTACAAAACGCGGGCGCATCGAAGAATTCCACTTGGGTGATGAACCAATTGTTATTGATCTTTTGAATCGTAATAGTCTGCGGCAATAATTGTGGGTCGTTGCTTTGCACTAGAGCGCTATCTGAACGACGATAGAACTGAGTTGCCCATACCTCGCAGGTATTGACTTGGATTTCAGTATTGCTAACGATGCGGATACCGTCAATATAACTCTTGTAATAATCAATCGCGGCAATTTCCACCAGCCCTTGCTGGTTGAGCGAGTCGATCTCGGATTGCAAAGTTTGCAGCACGTCTCCAGCCATAATGCTCGCCGCTACAGAAGCATCGCCTTTTCTATAAGCTTCGATCTGTAGTTTGATCGCCTGGGTGAGGAACTCTCCCACTTCTTTCGAAAGTTCTGGTGACACTCCATTCGCTTGATCTGGCAGCAAGGGATTCGTGCCCGCGGCGATCTCTGCGCCGTCTTTCGCCCCATCCTTGTCCATGTCTGCATCCAGCGGATTCATACGATTGACAACTTCCACGCCGTCGCCCAAGCCGTCATTATCCGAGTCGGGGTTTTTCGAGTCGGTGCCGGTGATGAGCGTTTCATCGGTGTCTGCCAAGCCGTCACCATCTGAATCTTGTTTCGGGCTTTGTGGTGGATTTTCATTCGGCTGGGGGAGTTGCGGCGCGGATGGCGCTTCACTTGCTAGACCATATAGTGATTGAATCCCTGCTACATCATCCTGCCCAAGGAAGCGGTGCGGCTCACTATAAGATGGATACATCAGGGCATTCGGGTCATCGCTGTGTCCCAGCCCGAGGGCATGACCGATTTCATGGGCAGCGACAGTTAACAGGTCCACGTTTTGTGAGGCGCTGTTTACCCATCGTTCGGCATCATCAAAGTGTAAGAAGACTTGGCGATCCTCATAAGGGTTGGGGTAGGAGGCATGCGCCAATACATCGCCAGGACCATCAAATGGATCGCCGTCGCCGTGTTCGCCTTCTGCCCAGCCAATGACGATATCGGCATCCTGGCGTGATGTGGTTTCAGTAAAGGTCAATGATGAAGCAGCAGCCCAAAGCGAAAATGCTTCACGGATGATTGCCTGCTCATCATTGCCCGAAATCTTTTGAGTACCGTTGATAAAGTAATAGGTGATATTGGTCTTGCCCCACTGCGAGAGCGCACGAAACTCCACTGCCGCACTGTTTGCATCGGGATGATTGTCATATCGATAGCCATCTTCACTTGAGGTGGATGGTGTGAACGTGGAGCAGGCGAGCATCAAGACAAAACCGATTAAAAGGAAGTGATAAAGTCGTTTCATTGAGTAACCTCGGGTAAAAGAGTTCAGGGGTTAAGATCAAAATCCGCAGCAGATCCATGCGCCTGCCAGCAATTCTTCAGGGATGCCATTTGGCTCATTAAACTGACGCGCCACGAATTTACCGCCTTGCATCACATACTCTATATTTTTTCGGTCTGCCAGAGAACGCAAGTCATCAAGCGGATTTTTCGCGACTACGATCAGGTCAGCGAGTTTTCCGGCTGTGAGTGTGCCAAGTTTCGAATCCCAACCGAGGGCACGTGCCGCATTCTTTGTTGAAGCAACGATACAGTCCATGGTCGAGATGCCTGCCTCAGACATGTAATACAACTCCATCGCATTCTCACCGTGGAAGTTATACGGCGTGGCGGCATCGGTTCCCATCGCAATTGGCACGCCCATTTGATAGGCTTTACGAATAGACGCCATGGCATGCTCTTGAGTCTCTTTGCTTTTTTCCATGATCCAATCGGGAATGCCCGGTCGGTCTCCATAAATAACGTCATATCCGGCTTTCAAGGTGGGCACGAGGAATATCTCCTCCTTTGCCATACGTTCCATGACGCGTACATCTTCTCGCAAATAGGTGCCGTGCTCAATGGTCTTTGCACCCGCTTCCACTGCATTACGAATCCCTTCGATGCCATGCGCATGAGCCGCCACGATCTTGCCAACTTTTGCGGCTTCCACCACCGCCGCGCGGATCTCTTCCATTTCAAATGTAGCTGCGCCGGGTTTTTCCCCTGGCGATAAGACAGCGCCTGTCGCAAGGACTTTGATCAGATCGGCTCCGGCTTTTAATTGCTCCCGTGTTGCCTTGCGGACTTCATCCACGCCATCGGCTTCGCGATACATCCCGTCGTACCATTCTGTACCCGTCGTAGTGATCGAGAGTAATTTCCCAGCCAGTGACATGCGCGGAGCAACGAACATGCCTGCTTCCACGGCTTTGCGAAGCGAGAATTCCAAATGATGTCTGCCGCCCACATCGCGGATGGTCGTCACCCCGGCAGACAAGGTATTTTGGGCATGCTTCAACATAATCAGCGTGGACCAACCCCACGGTCCCGCCATAGTGCTATCTGGCAGGGACTCAGCAGCGATATGCACATGACAGTCGATTAAGCCGGGCATGATTGTTCGACCGGTGAGATCAAGTTCGTGAATGGTCTTGACTTCAGGCGGAACCCAATCTTCGGCATTGCCAGCGTAAAGGATGGTCTCATTTTCAATTGCAACGACAGCACGTTCAATCGGCTTTGCGCCGGTGCCGTCAATCAACCTTGCGTTTTTCAATACATGAATTGTCATCTGAATTTTCCTTTAGGTTGTGCAATGAAGTGTATTACGCATTTTTTACTTCTTACAAGTACATGTATGAATCAACAATGCGGCAAAAAGCCGCATTGAGCAAAACGATCGGTACTACAGTTTGTCTTGATATTGGCGAAACCACCAATCAGCGCCGGGCATATCGCTTTTGCGCACCTGCGCCAACAAACTGGGAATATCAAAATACACCCTGCGCAGATCCACATGCAGTGTATCTTCCGTTTGTTCCACCAGTGCATATTCTGCCCACGGCAACAGCTTGGGCGGGTTGCCGGGGGAGAAGGCATATTCGAAAGCATTGCCCACACTGCCTGAATTCAAAAATAACTTATTGCCGATCCGGCGTTCCATTTGAATGTGAGAATGTCCGCCAATGAAGATCGTCGCACTCTGTCCATCAAAGTAAGGATGTAGAGTTTCAACCGGGGTGGTTGCCAGCACCAAATGCGTAGTAGACAACGGCGAGCCATGATAAGCAAGCAGGCTGATATCGTGTTCAAAATGAAAGGCGTGGGTGTTTTTGAAAGACCGAATGTATTGAAAATCTTCCGGCGTCAGTTGTTCGCAGCCCCAATACAGATCAGGAATCAAATGTTCTGTGATCTCAAAGTCGGGTGCTTTTTCCGGCTCAAGAATCGCCTGATCGTGATTGCCCATGATCGTAATGGCATTCCACTCGCGCAGTGCATTCAACACTTCTTGCGGTTGCGGACCCAAGCTGACAGTATCGCCCAAGCTAACCAGTTGGTCGACATTCTGTTTCTTGATGTCTTTCAACACTGCCTGGAGCGCTGTAAAGTTCCCGTGTATATCTGAAATAAAACCAATGCGCATAATTATCTAATTGTACACGACGAGAACAGATTTTTCTTCTCAAATAGAACTTTTGGGTGATGTTCCCGCCTCATTCTGGACCTAAACATGGCAGCCCTCTTAGGCTTTTAGCCAGCCTGAACCTTGATCTCGTTTAAATTAAGTTCCACATCGAGTGAGTCGCCATATTGAATTTTGGGAATCTGAACGGCAATGACTTCCACCAGCGATGGGTTTTGAAAATGATTTTTCTTGGTTTCAGGGTGCGGGTAATAGACCCAACCGGGATACTCTATTCCCTCAAAGATCACCATGCAGCGCGAGAACGAGAACGTCTCCGGTGGGTGTAGGTCAGTCCACTCAACGAGCGGAAAGGTGAATTCGGGTGCAATCATCTCAAACGTCAGCGGCGCAATGGAGATGTTCAAGGTCCCATTGAAGAATCCATATAGATCCAACCCCAGTGCTTTGAAATACGGCTTTTGTTTTTCTAAAGAACTATATGGATAATCTTTTGACGGACGGGATGCCACTTGATGTCCGCGCATGAGGATACCAGATAAGCGTTTGAACATGATTTGGCAAGTATATCAAAACAAAAATCTCCCATCCTTCCAGACGGGAGATTTACAGAGAAGTAATGGGAAATCACATCTTACGCCATTCAAGGAATTGTAGGGTTGCGAATGTATCAACACAGATCGCTGTGATTCCGATTGCCCATTTGGCACCCGCTGTGAAGTTGAAGGTGGGTAGGACAAGCAGCAGGATGCTGAGCAGAACCCAAGCTGAATCGGCAAGGATGGTGAAGAGAGTGAAACCTTTAGTTATTATCAAACGCGTAGCCATATAGGTAACGAATGCCCCGTAAAAGATCAATCCGATGCCTAGGATGCTCATCACGATGGGTAAGGTGTCAAGAAAATCTGCCAGCGGTTTGGCGGCAAGGGTTAAGATAATTCCGTTTGTGAAGCAGAAAGTTCCATTGGAAACGAGCAAGCGGCTGAGGCTGAATTGATTGTCCATGGTTAGTTTCCTTGTAACCGCCGACGATGGACGATAAACCATCGTCGGCGGTCTATCGTCCATCGTCTGAATTTTATTTTGCTCGGAATGTTTTATACGTGGCTGCCAACGGAATTGCGAACAGCAGGATGAAACCAATATTAAACACAGCATTCTGCCAGAAGCCGGTGACAATGGATATGGTTGTATCAGGGATGAACCAGAGGATGAGGGCAACGGCTGGGCTGATCCAACCTGTCCATTCGCCGTTGCGGAACTGGGTGAGAAGGGTGTACATCATCGAGACGCCCCAGCCGATCATGGCAGATCCCATAACTGCATGAGTGAGGGTGATGTATCTAATCGCATCTTGTGGGAAGGTATCGACATACGATGCCGAGCCGAAGACCAGCAGGCTGAAGCCCTGACGGATCAGATCAGGTAGGAGGGCTTGTGCTGCGCCGAAAACGATCACGATAATGTCGGCGGCAACGAGCCAGCGCCACCAGAAGTTGAGGTTGGTTTGTTTATTCATAATGTGTATCTCCTTTTTGCCCCATTTTAGGAGTTTGTAGACTGCCATGTCCACGAAAAAGACTGCCATGTACTGCCAGTTTATTTGCGAATGTCTTCTGCGATCAATCTTGCGGCGGTGTTTTGCCAATTGTGCAGCGTCCGCTCGGGGACGGAGGTTTGGAACCAATCAAGCGCGGCACGGGAGATTTCGTCAAGTGAGTCGAAGTCAGCACGGCGGGTATAAGGCTTGAGACCAAGTACATACGGGAAATAAATCGCATTGTAATAACGCCATGCATCGCTTGTCCCAAATTGTGCTTCATTTTGTGGTTTGAGTTTTTGTATGCTTTGCGTGAGCAGCGATTTAAGCGAATGAGCACGGTCGAGCGGATTTGTCCCTTGTACGGTGGGAAGATTCATAAGTGGGCTGGTTGCCAGTTTAGGCAGGTCACCTAAATGGGAGAGTGCGCGTCGCGTCAGACGGGTGAACTGCTCCTCGTTAACCGAGGCAGTTTCCAGCGTGGAAAGAAGCGGAAGCGCATCGGCTGTTTGGCGCAGAGTCTCACGTTCGTTGTTGATGCGGGCAGGCAGGGTCAGTGAGTCCAGTCCCTTTTGAATGGCGTTGGAAAAGGTTTGAGTGAGGACTCCAAAAGTGAGCAACACGACTAGAAGTGGCGGGGTTGGGTTGAAGAAACTGGCAATGAGTAGGAGTGTGCCAGCATAATACACATTGGATGCCAGTGATCTGACAAGATGGGCACGGATGGCTTCGCCTTCATCGAATGCATCCAACATAGTGATGAGAATGCCCAGAATGAGCAGATCAACACCGAGCAGCCCGAAACCCCAATCGACTTGGATCCAGTTGAGCGGCAGGATCAGCAAGCCAGAACTTAAAGTCACAAAAAGCGCGATGACAAAGAGTAAGGCATAAGTATTTTTATAATTTGACTGTAACGCCAAACGTGCCACCATACCCGCACAAAGAATCAGCGCGAGGACGATGAAGATGGAGAACCAGGCGTTGACCTGCGTCAGAATGGCAAGCGGAATGGCGGTCATTGCCCAGATGCGGATGTAAATGGAGCGTTGAGCGTTTTCTTCAGGGAGTAAGTGTAGTGCGGCACCGATCCATAGCAAGGCGGGAATCAGGAGAATGATAAAGAAGAATTGATCGAATACGATGTAAATGCCCAGTGCCAGTGCATAGGCAAGCAAACCCCAACCTGTAAATTGGACGGTTCGTTTTTGGGTTGAACGTGCCAGCAGATACGCGCCCAACCATAAGGTGAAACCAAAGAAGAATAATTTCATAGAAAGCATGCAGATATTTTACTTGGTAGTAAAAGTCCCTGAGGTATCTCAGGGACTTTTTTTATTTATTTTTCAAGCTGTTGGATGAATGTATCGAACACTTTGCCATAGTTTTGCGTGGCGGCGACTAGGAAATCGGTGAAGCTGACATTGGCGGAATGGTCAGCTTTATCAGACATGGCGCGGATGCACAGGAAGGGGATGTTGTTCATGTAGCAGGCATGTGCGATGGCGGCGGCTTCCATATCCACGCACAGAGCTTGGTGGGTGTTCCACAAGGCTCCAGCTTTTTCTACGCTGCTGATGAACTGGTCTCCACTAACAATGCGCCCCATGTGAACTTTGGGTGTGTGGCTGCCAAGGTTATCGAGTGGGGTGGCGCTGGCAATTTCGAAGGCGAGTTTGGTGAGCTTCGCATCGGTGGGGAAAGCTTGCATGGATTTATAGGTTAACTGACCGGTCTCTGTAGAGGTGAGCACATCGAAAATGATCTCGCCGGGCTTTAAGTCCCAGCCGGTCAGGTCGAAATCGTGTTGAATCGCTTCAGTAGCGACGACGAGGTCGCCGACTTCCAAGTCTGGGGAAAGCGCACCCGAGCTGCCCATGTTGAGGAGACAATCTGGGGTGAAGAAATCCAACAATTGCTGGGTAGCGATGATGGCATTGGCTTTGCCGGGGTCACAGCGCGTCAGATAGACCTGATGCCCATGAATGTCTCCATGCCAAAAAGTGCGGTTGCCTTTTTTGATCTCTTCGAGATGTTGTGCTAAAGCGCGGATGGGAACGAGTTCTTCATCCATGGCGCCGATGATGCCGATTTTCATGAGAGAGTCTCCGGGTAGTTAAGTTAAGCGCTGTTGGCGCGTTCGCGCATTTGAGCGGCTTTGGCTTTCAGGGCTTGGAAGTATTCCGATTCGACGATCAGGTCTACTTCTTGCTGGCGTTTGGCATGGTCGATCTCAATGCGCAGTTGCGCCACTTGCTTTTGCAGCGCGCGGACCCTGCGTTGACCCACAACGAAGGCGTAGAACACCAACAGAACGACAACGGTCACGCCCGTCATTTGGGCAACCGATTGGCGGACGGAAGCATTCGAGCCGCTAACTTCGAGTACTGCAGAAAGCGGTGTGGTCAGACCGATCATCCATTTGATGTTATTGGTTTCATCCAAAATGGCGGGAGCCCAGGCACCAATCTCCAATCCTTTTTCGGTCAGCCAGATGTATTCGCCGGTGCTTTCATGTCGCAACAGAACATCCTGAAGCATTTGTTCATATTGGGTTGCGCCGCCGTTCTGCGCCTGCACAGGCAGGAATTCATCGATGGTCATACCGAAATAGGGGAAGTCTACACTGGTGTCGAACACCATTTCATTGTTGTACCCAATCACCCAGGCGTTGCCTTCAGGAACGAGCAATTGGATCGGGGCAATGTATTCTGCAAAGAATTGTGACTCAATGGCGCGGATCTGGTCGGTGGTGATGGTATCTTCGCTCAGACCCAGGATGGTGAGCTGGTCATTCCAGAAGCTGTTTGCTGCGCGTGAGGTGGAGCGCACGATCTCAAGCGCGGCGGCCTTGGTGGCTTTTTTGGTCGCTTCACGCAGGCTGACATATTGCCAGTAAACATTCAACCAGCCCAGTACCACTAACCCAAGTGTGAGGAATAGGAGTAGGTAGAACGAAAATTGTGAATTATCCGATGCAGTTCTCTTTTTCATTGGAAACCTCTTTCAGAAAAAATATAAATTAATTCGTTTGTACATCAGTCGCTAAAAACCGTCGATTCGTGTTTCCTAGATCAGCATGAGTTTGCTGTTGATCTCCAGTGCCATAGCTTCCTGCTTCATCTCCTGTTTCAGGCGTTCCATGTAATCGACCACGGTACTCATCTGTTCGTCCAGGGTGGATGGGCTACAGAAACTGCGTACCAAATGAATATCCTCGGCGACGATGCCGACTTCATCGCTGTTCCATACGCCGCGCACTTTTTCGTGCGTAGCACCGCCGAAGAGTCTGCCCATGAAGGCGAGAGTCTGGTCGACATACGGAGTGGTGTTTGCCTGCTGGTCCACGCCGATGGTGGTGGGGATGTAGATGCCGACTTGATTGGTATACCCAAGCATGTCAAGGATGCTGGCTGCCGCTTTGACCAAAGGCTCGGGCAAGCTGGACAGCCGTCCCTGCGAAGGAGCCGGGAGGTTTTCCATGTAGGGCAGGGAGATATCCACTTCCGTATCCGGCAGGGATTCGGTCTGGTCGGGGCTGGTTTGATTCAGGATGGTGTAAATACGAGTTTTGTTTGCCTGCGATTTTGTGCGCAAGATAGACAACATGTTCGAGAATTGCGTGAGCGACTCACGCCTGCGGGGTGCGATCAGAATGATCTGCGAGGCGCTGGCGATCAGGAAGTCTAATTGCTCGGCGGCTTCCCAGGGGATACATGCGACAATGTGACTGTAGTTGCGAGCCGCCTGGTCGATGACCAGCGCCGCCTGTGCGGATTGCGGCAGTTCGACGTTTGTGGCTTGATTGATGACCTTGAACCCGCCGGGGTGTTCGTAAAATTCCATTTCTGGCGGAAAGCCAAACAAGGCGGGCAAATGTTGATGCGGGAATTCAACATAGCCAGTGCCATCTTCTGAGGATGCGCCGAGCTTGAGTGCCATGGTTAGCCCGAAGGTGGTGGCGCCGGAATCTTTTTCAGCACTGATCACGAGCAACAGGTTGGAGTATCCACGTTCATTGGCGAGCCGGGCATTGGTGGCAGAGAGGCGATTCGCCAGCACGCGTGAAAGCTCCACTGCAACACTGCTGGAACGCTTTAATAAATTATAGAATTGGTCTTTGGGAATCATCAAAACATCGACCGGGGTAAATGCCGTGATAGTGGCAGAGGAACTTCGCCCGGTGAGCAAGCCGCCTTCGCCGAAAAAATCACCCTGTTCAAGATAGGTCAGCAGATTGCTGGAACCATCGTTGAGGACGTTGGTGACGGCGACGACTCCGCTTTTGATGATGAAAAGTGCGCGGGCTGGCTCGCCCTGCCATAAGAGGATGTCGTTTCGTTCGTAGTGTTCGAAGACCGAGTTACTGCGGATGAAGTCGAGGTCGTCTTCGTTACATTCTTTGAAGAGCAACACGCTCTTGAGAAAAACAGCATCGTCTGGGCGCAGGGCATTCCACAAACTTTGCGGCAGACTCTTTTGCGGCGCGGTGATATTCTCAACGAATTTAATGTGATATTGGATCTCGCCGTTCGCCAAGGCGGCTTTGAGATAGCCCTTCGCCTTGAATTCGGAAAGGATATCGAGGATCGCCTGCTGCGGCAAATTCAGGGCTTGTTGAATATCCACCAGACGGGCGCGATGGGTACGCGATAGGTAGTTTGCCAGTTTTGCCTGGTTCTCAGGCATGAAAAGGATGTCACTGGGACGCAAACCGGTTGCTTTGGGAGCTGGCGCTTTTTTCGGTTCGCTGGCGCGCCTGCCTTGTTTGGCTCTGCCGATCAGGGCGTCTAACTCATTTTCGGAGCTGGAATTACTTTGAGTCAAGTGAAGGGATCCTCATGCCTAGAATGGATTTATTTTAATCGATGAATTCCATGCGAGGCATGGAATTTCGAAGGTTTTCAGAAAGTTGTAAGGTAGTGTTAACTGGCAGGGTAGGGCAGTACATACCACAGCATCACCAGGAACATGAAGGTATTCCCGGCGAGCACGCAGATGTGCCAGATTTCATGGTTGCCGAAATAGGGCGGGAAGGGATTGGGTTTGCCAAAGGCAAAGATCAATGCGCCCACGGTATAGAACAGCCCGCCTGCGATCAACAATGCCATGGCGTTGGGTCCGAGTTGCTCTGAGATGGGACCGACCAGAAAGACGATGATCCAGCCCATTAATAAGAAAGAAGCGTTCGACATCCAGACCGGGATCTTGGAGAAGAAGATCGATTTGAGCGTGATGAAGAAAACCGCCAGACTCCAGATGATTCCAAACAAGACCCAGCCGGTGGCTCCGCTGAAGATGGTGAGACAAAAAGGCGTGTAGGTTCCGGCAATGAGAATATAAATGGCGTTATGGTCGAGGATGCCAAAGACGCGCAGATATTTTTTGAAGAGCAAAAAGAAATGCAGCAGGCAACTAAATAGAAAAGAGAGAAACAAACTGACGCCATAAATAACAAATCCCACCACGTGGGCAGGCTTGCCCGCCATGGCGGCGAGCGAAACCAAAACAGCCAGCGCAGAGATCGAAAGGATCGCGCCAATCAGATGGCTGATGGAGTTGAAATATTCATTGCTGTCTGGGGCAGAGATGAGTGGGTCGAGAGGTGGTTTTTGAGTAATCATGAGATTAATTTTATAGGTCACGCTATTAGCGTGACCTACGTGGTTTCTACAATTTAACAGGTAATTTATTCAACCCGCGGATGACGAAGCCCGAAGAAAATTCCGCTTCTCCGTCTGGTTGAATATTTGGGCAGCGCGTGAACAACACACTAAAGAGTACTTGTAATTCCAAACGAGCCAGCGGCGCACCGAGGCAGTAATGTGTGCCAAGACCAAACGTCAGCAGGGGATTATCTTCACGAGACAGGATCAACTCATTCGGTTGGTTGAAGCGGGCTTCATCGCGATTGCCAGAGATGTACATCAACGCCACTTCCATGCCGCGTTCCAGCTTGACTCTGTTAAAGTCCATATCTTCGATGACGTAGCGTTCAAACATCGGCAGCGGAGTTTCATAACGCAACATTTCGTCGACGCCAGTTTTTAGTAATGTGGAATTGCCTTCGGCAACCGCTTCTTTCAGCGCCTTGAGTTGGTCGGGTTTCTGGAAGAGTGCCCGCAACCCAAGCGACGAGCCATTGACTGTGGCTTCGTGCCCGGCATTGAGCAGAAAGATGGCGGTGGCACGCAATTCATCTTCGGTGAGTTTGTCGCCTTTTTCTTCCACTTGCACCAACTCAGTGATGAGATCATCCTGCGGTTTGATGCGACGTTCGGCGGCGAGCCCGCCGATCATCTCCATGAATTCGGTGGCGGCGCGATTGGCTTCTTCCACTTGTTGATCGGTGTAACCCAACTCGTACATCTTGACGATGGCATTCGACCACGGTCGCAGATATTGAATTTGTTCGTCAGGAATGCCCAGCAAGCTCGCGATCATGATGACCGGCAAAGGCTCGGCAATATCGTGGACAAAGTCCGCTTTGCCGTTGGCTTCAACCGCGTCAATGAGTTTGTGAGTAGTGCGTTCAAGCGTGGCACGCATGCTTTCGACACGTTTCGGCGTGAAGACCTTTGTCACCAACGAGCGGATGCGGCTGTGAGCGCCCGCTTCCATATCCATGAAGACATTATCTTGATAGCGGCGAAATGGAGCTTCGCGCGGGTCGGGCGGGGGCCAGCCGATCTCGTCCCGTGAGTAGCGATGCAGCATGGTCCGCCCAAGACGTTTGTCTTTGAGCAAGGCGGCAATATCGCTGTGACGAGTAAAGAAGACCTTGTTCCAAACCGAGTCGAGATAAACTGGCATTTCCTTTCGCAAGGTTGCCAGTTGGTCGTAGGGGTCTTTGATGAAATCAGGTTGATTAATGTCAATGTGAAGAGATGGGAGGCTCATGACGCGTAGTATACCTTACCCTTTCTTTAGTATTCCGGCATTTTTTGCCAATACATTTTGTGTATCATCATTGAAAGTGACCTGCGTGGTTTTCCCTTTTTGATATTTTACCTGCACGATCACGCCGGGTTTGAGCAAAAAGGAATTCGTCATACCTACCTGCATCACCGACTCAAATGGAGATTCGTCTGTAGGTTGAACCCGCACCCGAACCGATAACATCGGCTCTACACCTTTGTAATTGTTGTATTTTGCCTTCTGCATTTCCTGATTCATGATCGCGAGTCCATCTTCAAGGACTTCTGCTATGGCTTGTGCTTCTTCTTTTTTGCCGAATAAGAAATTCATAGATACCTCTTGGTTTCCAATAAATATTGGAGGGCTTAGGGTATCGAATACGAGGTTAATTCAATGGTGCTATCCAGCCCGCTGCCGGTGGAGACGGTTTTCACCAAGCCGACTTTGACGGCATACCAGTTGGTGTTGTTGAGCGCGATGGGCGTTGTAAACGGTGAGCCGGATATATCCATAGTGATGTTCATATCGATCTTACAATCCACTCGCATGGCATCGAAGGTTCCGGCAGGGACGGTGACCGATTCAACACCAACAGCTGTGCATGCCTGCGTGACTTGATTGCTCACTGGGAAGCTTTCGCCGTTGATGGTCTGAGTGCCTTCCAAGGTCAGGGACTGGGACCAATTGTCGCCGGGGTTGAGCGAGGCGGGCAATGTCACACCTTCAAGCGCCGTGGTTTGGAAGTCCACCGCGTTGCCATCCGCGTTTACGCTGGCAGAACCTCCGCCCGATGGATTGAGCGCGATTAAATTTCCGTTCTCGCATTTCCATTTTCCCTGACGGGTGACGCCTGATTCGAAAATATCCTGCTCAGTAAAACCATCTGCTTCGACTGAGAGGATCGTGTGGATATAAGTATCGGGTATTGGTCCATCGATGCTGTAACTCCAGGTGCCGCCCAAGATGATTGGCATATAGGGATTGTCGCATGCATTGGTTGCGGCGGGAGGAACTGTCGCCTCGTTGACTGGTATCGGAGTTGATCCTGTTATCTCAGAGTTTGGGTCATTGCTGGGGGACTCAGATGGGGCTGCACGACCCAGATTGCACGCCAGCATCGCTAGCACGAGAGTTGCAATAGAAATAATATAAGACTTTGTTTTCATGGTTGTCTCGCTTTCTTAGAGTGGTCTACCGTTGAGAAAATAGTTTAAACATGTGAGTGGAGTATAGCATTGCGTATGGGTGTTCTTTTGAATTTGGGAAGAAAGGGGCATACGACCTTTTCTTGCGAAAAATTCCCCCTTGTTTTTTTTGTGGGTTTCGGTGTAAAATAATCTTGCTTGACCTAGGGTGCCCCCCTCACCCTAGGTCAAGCATTTTTTTAACTCCTTCCCCTATAACACTACAACCTAATAGACCAATACTGTGTAGCCTTTTTTATGGCGAAGCTGGCAACATTCCAGTCGCCGCCATCACACCCAACACGGACATGAGCACGACCAGCACGAAAAAGATTCCCAGCACCCAATTGAGCCATTTCTTTTCAGGGTGATTGACCCAGTAAACTAGCAAACCTGCAAAGAGAAACGCTTGCGGAACGACCTCCACATAGCTGAAGAAATTGGCGGGGTAATTGGTGTAGATCATGCCTTCAATGGATGCAGGTGCCGCGCCAAAGGTGGAGAGGATTCCCAACGCCGTGAGTACCCAGCCCAGAATCAGCCAGCCATTCTTTTTATGGAAGAAGACCTCGCGCAGCGGATAGAACGCCAGCGCAAAGATGATTCCGCGAATCCACTGTAGACCGGGTCCCGCCGCCACCCAGGCACTGTCCGTTGGGCGCATGTAATTTGCCAATGCTCCTGAAGCAAAACTATCTTCATAGTTCAAGAAGTTATAGGCGAGGATGCCCATAAGAAAATACGTCAACGTGTGAGCCACGCTGGATTTGAGAATAAGACTCCATAAAGTAGGTTGATCGGTTGTGTTCATATCCATTTCCTTTCCCACTTAGGATATGAGTTTTGATGGGGGAGTACAAGTGAGGTTTGTCCCGTTTATTCAAAGAATGGTGTTTGCCCGTTCATGTGCGCGGGTGTAACTAATTAAAGAAACATCCTCTACTTTCTTGAAAAAAGTAGAGGATGTTTCTTATTCTTTTAGTTGACGGCTTTTTCGCTGAGTTCCCAAAGTTTGGCTGCGTTCCTGTCGTTATCAAAACTCTTGGTTCTGCGGACCTTGCGCTTGATCCAGTATTTTCCGTTGCTATTCTTTGCGGACGGGTCTTCAGCGAGAAAGACACCCGTATCCGCGCCTGCTTCTGAGTCAATGGTGAATAAGGTTTCCATCCAGCGCGGATAGAATGATCCTTGCGATTGTTTGCCGCGTGTTTGCTTGCCAAAATCTGTGCGGACAAAACCAGGATGATAGCAATGAGCAGTAATTCCCTTGCCACTAACCCGGTGAGCTAGTTCGCGTGTGAAAAGAATGTTTGCAAGCTTGGTCTTGCCGTAGATTCTGAATGAGCTATAGTTGCTTTTCTCGTCCATCCAATCATCCCAGTTGAAACTGCCGAACATGTGAGCTCCCGAACTGGTGGTGATGACTCGTCCCTGAGTCTGCTCGATAAGCGGAAGCAGTTCACGGGTCAGTACGAATGGGGCGAGGTGGTTGATCGCCATGGTCATTTCCCAGCCATCCACGCTGACTTGGCGCTCGTTCAGCATCAAGCCTGCGTTATTCCAAAGGACATCCAAGGTTTTCGTTTGTGCCTTGACCTGCTCCGCAAGCGACTTGACTTCCGCCATTGAAGAAACATCGCCAGTGACCAGCGCGAAATCGGCGTTCGGTGCGCCTTGCTTCAACTCATCCAGGACGGGTTTTCCGCGTGCCTCTGAGCGCGCATGGACAAAAACCTTCCAGCCGCGGCGACCCAACTCCAGCGCACCTGCCTTGCCAATGCCCGTGGACGCGCCTGTGATCAATATTGTTTTGCTCATTTCAATTTCCTTTTATGCGATGATGTATGCATGGTCTGGAGTGTGTGTGAAGAGTCTATCTTTCCCTCAGTGGCTGATAATTTGGTGAGAATTCATGTACAACTGAATCAAAAATGCAGCCTGACGAAAGGCTGCATTTTTTCTTTTGAGGATGGGAATCCAAAAGGTAGGTTGTTGGGTGGCATTCATATTCTTCTTATAAGATTATTTTCTTTTGGTTAGGACAATCGAGGAATACCATTAAACTTAACTAAACTTTTAAGAACAATCAAGATTCTTTTAAGAATTTTCTTATAACATTTATTGTTGAAATCAAATTGTTTTGTTCTTGTGCAACCTGCTTGATTAGTTCAAGCTTTGCCTTCCTATTATTTTCTTTCTTTTGATCTGTAACTATGTTATCCTTTATTGTAGATATATATGTTTTTGAGTATTCATCCAGCTTGTTTTGTACAACATTAAGAATAGGGTTGAATTCATTGTTAATATGGTTTTTCACTATTTCTTGCCATAGACCACTTATCTTTTCTAATTGCTCGCGAAAACGTTTTTGATATTCATCTGATGATATTTCATACTCATCTTCAAAAAATTGTATATCTATCCAAGGCAACCATCCCCATGCCAGTTTGGGTTTTACTTTAAAAGAAGAAACTCTTGTTGATGTGATAATTGATTCTGATTCTTGAATAAGCTTGCCAAGAAAATCCTTTCTTTCAGGGAAGTTGAGGTTGATGTTTATTGGGTGAAGAGAAATACTAAGCGTTTCCTCAATCTCTTTTTCAATCTCCTTGGTTAAGGGAATAAGTTCTTTTCTAAGCTCTTCCGTTAAGCTTATTTGCAATTTATAAAGGACGGATTGTATGTTGCTTGTCAATTCATCATATGTGAATTCAAGAAGCTTTGATATGTGTGCGTTTATATTCGACAATGATGCAACTACAATTTCCTTATCCTTGTTTTTAACACTAAAACTTTTAAATTCCAGTCTAACTTGTTGCATCAATTTTTTTATTCCCGATGGAATAGAAACAGATAAAAAGGTCATTTCCGCATTTTCTGCGCCTTTGAACGCAGTTACTATTATTTTGTGAGTATCTAATCTAAAGTTTGATATTAAGCTTTCTGTTTCAATATCAGCTTTTTTTTTGTAATTACTCACTTTCTCTCTAATATCCTTGATGTTTTTTATTATGTTGTCTATCTTTTTTTCTAAAATATGTATCTCATTTTGAAGTTTCTCTTGATCCGCATTTAATGTCCCAATTATTGTAGCTAAGTAGTTATCAAAAACAAGTAGATTTCTATCTATTTCATCTGCTGTGCCAAGTAATAAGAGTCGTCGTCTTTGTGAGTATATAAATTCTAATATTTTTTCTTCAAGTTCAGCTATGCGGCTAGTTTCTTCTAGCCCTTTTGCGTACTTCTTAAGCCTTTCGCTGTTTATTGCTTTTTCTTTGTAACTAAGACCAAACATAACTCTTGCAAAATCAAGACGTTGCTCTTGTGTTGATTCGTCGTTCTGTATAATTCTTGATAGTAATGCATCTTTAGCAGAAACCAAAAGTACTCTTTGTGGAGGAATTCTAAGCCCTTCAATTTGTGACTCTAGCAGTTTTGAGACATAGAAGGGTATTTCTTCTATAGGTAAGCTGTTTCGATCAAACTGATCGATTTTATTAATAACGAAAAATAAACGATCTGAAAAATCTTCTATTAGATTTTTTCTCATTGACCTGAGTTTTTCAAGAATGTTATTTTCTTCGTCTGTCTTAAGTTTTGTGTAATCTAACAAGTAAATTATTACAGCTGATTTATCTAGTACTTCATCAACCGCCAACTTTAATTTTTCTTGTCCGTATTCGTTTGGTCCGGGGGTGTCAAGTATCTCAAACTTAAATCTATCAAATGAAGTATTGGATAGGGTCTGAATTGGTGCTTCAAGGATTATCTCCTCTCTAATTGGATCTTTTCTCTGGTCGCGAGTTTGCTTATTAAGTTTTTCGATATATGCGCGAATTTGATTCGCGCCAACGATAGGAGAAGAGTTTCTATGAGTTAAGGCTCCCTTCTTTTGTTTTATGTTGTGTTTGATGCGAATAATATTCGCTGTCTCAGGCACATTTGAAGAAGGTAAATACTCATTTCCTAGCCAAGCATTAAGTAAAGACGATTTACCAGATTTTGCTAATGCAATTATTGCAACCTTAAAGGATTGATTTTCTAAATCAAGTCTGGTCTTTTCTGTTTTATTCATTAGGTCTTTAAGTGAATCGATTATTTTCTTATCTTTTGTTCGCTTTATTTCTGTTTTGATAAGAAGTTCAAATTTACTCATGACCTCAAAGAGATTCTCTGTGTAAATGTCGATAGTATTTCTGTTTGATTTTGCTTGTTGTGTTTTTTGTGATATATTTTTTTTGTTTTTTTGAGGCGGTTTTATTTTTTCTGCTAAAAGGAGATTTCCTCTCGACTCGCCTCTTACTAGTGTTGGTTGTGGAGTGTTTTCTAATTCCGTATCTTCCCACTTTATTGCATTTGAAGCTAATTTATGCGATTTTTCAATAGTTAATCCTGCAAATATTCCGTCATAAAAAGCAACAGAAAATGCAATTGCTGATTTATCTTC
The DNA here is from genome assembly GCA_017303655.1 of Anaerolineae bacterium. Classification (GTDB taxonomy): domain Bacteria; phylum Chloroflexota; class Anaerolineae; order Anaerolineales; family Villigracilaceae; genus Villigracilis. The sequence goes on along the minus strand of JAFLCE010000021.1, from coordinate 10,913 downwards.
GATTTCTTTCTGCATGCCAATTACATACGGAATATACTTTGCTATTTCCTTGGCTTGAACCTCAGAGTAACATGCATTTAGGACAATACAAGAAATGTCATTTACAAACAAACTGAAGAATTCAGCAAGGGTGTTTGAATCTACAGTCCTTTGATTTCCTGATTCATCTTCAAAAACTATACCTTCTTCACCTTCTCCGTGCCCGGAAAAATGAACAAAAGAGGGCTGGTGATCTAGAATTGCTCTTCTTATGTCTTTTGGACGGGCAGCAAAGATTGATATAATTTTATAAGATGATTTCCATTTTCTTTTCAAACCTTCATCTATATCTCTAACTTCTTTGTCAAATCTAATTCTTTCTGTATTATCAGGATTTGCCGTAACGATTAATATTGTTTTAGACATGTGGTTTATCCTTGAACCAGAAGATAAGGTGTGCTTTAAGACTGTTTTTTAGAGGTTGATCGGAAAATGTGTTTTTTTGATAGTTCTTTAGTTGTATTCTTTTCTTTTTTCGACATGGAAGCAAAAGTGTTTTCTTTAGAAACCAAAGGAGATAGCTTTACTTTTATTTTCTGAATTCTGTCTTCTTTTACTTCACTGCCTAGTGTTATAACCCCCAAATTAAAACCACTATTAATATCTCCACTAACTACAATATTTATTTCAATCTCAATTTCTTCAATGTACAAAAATTTCTCTTCAGGGTTGCTTTGAGATAGCAATAATTCATTCTTGATTTGTTTTATGAATTCACGTAAACCTAACTCTTTTGTTGTAATTGACATTTTTCCTCAATTTTGTACAAATACCACTAAATAATTATAGCATATCAACTTTGAATCGATCAGTTTTCTGCTTTTGGAGATAGGTTATACCCCTCCCCAAATTCCCTTATGCCCTGTATAATCGCGCCCATGCAACAAACCTTCAAGCCCTCCGCAACCGCTCAAGCCGCCGCCGCTACATGCGCGACCTGTGAACCTGCCACGGCTTGAGACGAATGGAATGAAATCCAAAGTCCCGAAACCAACAGGTTCGGGACTTTTTATTTTTTAGGACAGCGTAAGGGCGACCCTTCAGGGTTGTGCAAGGCGAGTTCATCCCGCTGGGCGGGTCGCCCCTACAAAATTCCGTTGGTATAATTCGCACGCTATTCTATAAATTTCGGAGTACTCATGAGCAAAAAACTAACCGGCAACCAGATCCGCCAGGACTTCATAGACTTTTTTGTCGAACACGGGCATACGGCTGTGCCGTCCATGCCGCTCGTCCCCGGTGGCGATGGAACCCTGCTCTTCACCAACTCGGGCATGGTGCAATTCAAAGACGTCTTCGTGGGTACCGATACCCGTCCCTACAAACGCGCCGTCGACTCGCAGAAGTGCATGCGTGTGGCAGGCAAACACAACGACCTCGAAGATGTCGGTCGCGATGATACGCATCACACCTTCTTTGAAATGCTCGGCAACTGGTCCTTTGGCGACTACTATAAGAAGGAAGCCATCGCCTGGTCTTGGCAATTGCTGACCGAAGTATGGGGCTTACCCAAAGACAAACTCTACGCCACTTGTTTCCGTGATGATAAAGGCAACGTCCCACAAGATGATGAAGCCGCGAATATCTGGAAGGAACAACCCGGCTTCGACCCTGAACACGTCCTTTTCTTCGGTCGCAAAGAAAACTTTTGGCAGATGGCTGAGTTCGGTCCCTGCGGTCCGTGCTCCGAGATTCACATTGACCTCGGCGAAGAACGCGACAACTTGCGCGGTACCGACCACGTCTGCGGCGTGAATGGCGAATGCACACGTTACCTCGAATTGTGGAACAACGTGTTCATCCAATACAACCTCTTCGAAGATGGTCGCCTCGAACCCTTGCCCGCCAAGCATGTTGATACCGGCATGGGCTTTGAACGCATCGTCTCCGTCTTGCAAGGCGTCGACTCGAATTACAAGACCGACCTCTTTGCGGGCTCGCTTGAAGTATTGCGCAGCCTCACGGGTCACACTGAAAAAGAGATGCTCGAAAACTTCACGCCCTATCGCGTGATCTGTGACCATGTCCGCTCGGGCGCCTTCCTCATTGCAGATGGTGTCGTCCCCGGTAATGCGGGTCGCAATTATGTTGCGCGCATGATCATCCGCCGCGCCGCGCGTTTCGGTTCCAAGATCGGTCTTAATGAACCCTTCCTTGCTAAAGTCGCGCAGGCTGTGATTAATGAATACGGCGATTTCTACCCGGAACTGGTCAAGGCTCAGCCTGCCATTCTGGATAATTTGACTCGGGAAGAAGTCCGCTTCGCACGTACGGTGGAAGCTGGTACAGCCCATTTAGAGAATCTATTCTCTGAGATTCGCGCCGCCAACAAATCCGTGCTCGATGGTCACAAGGCTTTCGATCTATACGCCACGTACGGCTTGCCGTTCGAAATCTCCCGCGACATTGCCCGCGAACAAGGTCTCGACGTAGACGAAGCTGGTTTCACTGCCGCGAAAGAAGAACACGCCAAAGCTTCCGGTGGCGGCAAAGCCATGGGCAAACTCGGCGGTGAAGATGCCGAATACTTTGCAGGCATTCTCAAAGACTTGCAAGCCAAAAAGAAACTTGGCAAAGACGGCGTTGAATACGATCCATACAACGGCTTGGACGTTGCTCGCTATTCCGATCTCGAAGTCCTCGCCCTCGTCGTGAATGGACAATCTGTAGACTCCGCCTCTCTCGATGACCAGGTCGAAGTCATCCTGCCCAAGACCGGCTTCTATATTGAAGCAGGTGGTCAGGTCAACGATACCGGCTTTATCCGTGGCGCGGACTGGGAAATAGAAATCACTGGTATGCGCCGCGCCTCGGCAGGTGTCATTGTTCACATCGGTGAAGTCATCTCTGGTCATCCCAAAGTTGGCGACAAAGCAACAGCCGAAGTGGACGCGTCTCGCCGCCATGACATCATGCGCAATCACACAGCGACTCACTTGCTGCACAAGGCGCTCCATGAAGTTCTCAGTGACCAAGCCAAGCAGGCAGGCTCGCTCGTCTCACCGACTCACTTGCGCTTCGACTTCAACCATCCCGAAGGCATGACGCCCGAACAGGTCGAACGCGTTGAGAAAATGGTCAACGAAGCCGTCGCCGCGGATATGCCCGTGGTCAAAGTGACCAAGTCTTTGGATGAAGCCAAGAAGGAAGGTGCGATGGCGCTCTTCGGTGAGAAATACGGCGAAGTTGTCCGCACCATCTCCATTATGGACTCCGACAGTTCTACTGTCGGAGAGAAGTATTCCTATGAACTCTGCGGCGGTACCCATCTCGACCGCACCTCTGATGTGGGCGCGTTCCTCATCCTCAGTGAAGGCTCGGCGGCGGCGGGTGTTCGTCGTATTGAAGCTGTCACTGGACGTGGTGCGTATGAACTCATTCAGAAACGCTTCAAGATCTTGAAGCAAACCGCAGGCACGCTCAAGACCTCATTGGATGAAGTCCCTGCCAAAGTGGATGCGTTGCAGGATGAAGTTTCTGAATTAAAGAAAGAACTTGCCAATCTTCGCACACAGGCGGCGATGTCAGCTTTTAGCACACAGCTTTCAGCGGTTCAAGTTGTGAAAGATGTTAATGTGCTTGCAGTAGAAATCCCCAATGCAGATGCAGATACCTTGCGTTCGCTCGCAGATAAATTCCGTGAGAAGTATCCCAAGAACGGCGCGGCGGTTCTTGTGACTGGCAACACCGTCATTGCCACCGTAACCGAAGATATGGTCAAACGGGGAGTCAAGGCTGGGGACTTGATCACAGGCATCGGCGGAAAAGGAGGCGGGCGTCCGAATTTGGCACAAGGCAGCCTCGCTGGCGATGTCAAAGAGGCGTTGAGCAAACTTTCAAAAGTTGTGGAAGAAAAAGTGAAATAATAAAAAAGTGGCGGACATTTGTCCGCCACTTTTTTTGTTATCAATTGCTTTCTTGAATGATTGGCGTAACGTATTTCTCCAGCATCGCCAGGCTGATCTCACCAGTCCATGCCAGACGAACCGTTCCTGTGCGGTCGATCACATACGAGTTGGGCAGACTGCCATTGCCAATGGCTTTCAGAGAAACACCTTCTGAATCCAGCCAAACAGGAAATTGCAAGTTCAGGGTGTTGGCAAAGTCGAGCACGTCTTCTTTGGGGTCACCTGCTTCTACAGCAATGACGGTGAAGCCTTTCGAAACATGTGCGTTGTGAAAATCTCGCAGTGAGGGCATTTCCGCTTTGCAGGGCGGGCACCAGGTTGCCCAATTATTCACTAGCACCACTTTGCCCTTGTAATCGGAAATGGATTGCATTTCGCCTTCGAGCGTGCTCAGTGAAAATTCTGGCGCAGGAAAGTTCACTTCCATGGGTGTTACCGAGCGATCATTTTGAGAAGTGGATGCCGAGGAACTTTCGTTCTGGCTCAACCACAAGAATGAAACAACACCTAAGACGAGAAAGCCTACGCCAATAAACGTGGTGAAATTTCTCTTTTGAAGCAGTTGTTTACGATACTTTTGCCTGCTCATGGAGCGCCTAATTCTGGAGCACGTTCTTGATCTCTGCCAGCATGCGCGCTTCGGGATATGCACCGACAGCGGTTCCCTTACCAGAGTTGATAACGGTCTGCGGCACACCCTGAACTCGGAACTGGTTCGCCAATTCTGGGAATTCAGTGGCTTCGACAGCTTCTGCGCGGATCATGGCGGGGTTTTCCATTGCCATTTTATGTGCCAACAATACAGCCTGTGGGCAATATGGGCAGGTGGGCGTCACGAAGACTTGTAACAGCAGGGGAGTTGTCAGTGTTCTCAAAAACTCACGGGTCTCGGCACCCAAGCCCGAGTCGCGTTTGGAGGCGAGCAGGATGTCTGTGATGAGGGTGCTAAATTCATATCCCGAAGGAATGCCAGAGAACTGTATCCCAAGGTCAATGATGGTATCGCCATCTTTTCCGGCAACGACGATGCCCGGTGCTTTGGTGATCTGATAGGTTGCTGCCACTGCTGCATCCTGAGCGAGATCGTGAATAGAAAGCGATACGCGTGCATCGAGTTCGCTGATTTCCGTCAGGAGTTGTTGGGTTTCATTGCAGTATTCACATTGTTCGTTTGAGCTGAAGAAAAGGATCTGAACCGGGTTCTCAAGCCCTTCGAAGGCTTTTGTGATCTGACCGGCTACATCCTGATTGATTAGTTTTTCCATTTTTGTCTCCATATTTAGTTGATATGTATTGGATGCGACCTGCGTAAAAAAGTTACAGAACGACTTGTCTGATGTTGTATACTTTATACTTATCTGCAACTTTTCAGGATATTGATCATCTAATGAATGAACAAACATCACCAGCATTTTCCATCGAAGCATTACGTGCAGGCGACCGCGCCGAGTTTGCCCGTTTAGTAGACGCGTTTTCTGCGCCTATTTATCGGCTTGGTTTGAAGATACTTGGCAACCCGCAAGACGCAGAGGATGTGCTACAAAATACATTTATCAATGCATTGACGCATTTTGCAGGGTTTGAAGGGCGCTCGAGCATTTCGACCTGGCTATACCGTATTGCCTCGAACGAAGCCTTGATGTTGTTGCGCCGTAAGAAGACAACAGTGAACTTCGATGACTTTGAAGCGGGCGCAGATGAAGATACGCCGCAGCCTGAGGTTTTTGTAGATTGGAGCGACCTGCCGGAAGATCAGTTACTTTCCGGTGAATCTTCTACAGCCTTGAATGATGCGGTCAAACGCCTGCCAGAACCGTTGCGCTTGGTTTTTGTTTTGCGCGATGTTGAAGGAATATCCATTCGCGATACCGCTGAGATCTTGAACCTGACGGAAACGAACGTAAAGACCCGCTTATTACGCGCCCGGATGGCGCTGCGCGAAAGCCTCTCGGCATATTATGCTGAACGGATCGCGCGAAAGGAGAACCATGACTGACCATCTCCATGAGAATTGCCAGGCTTTGCTTGGCTCTTTATCTGAGTATATTGACGGTGAACTTCCCGCTAATTTATGCGAGGAGATCGAAAAGCATCTCGCAGGTTGTGAGAACTGCCGTATTGTTCTCAACACCACCAAACGCACGATCGATCTGGTGCAAATTCCATCTCCGCAAGAGACTGTCCCACAGGATGTGCGCGATCGTCTTTTTAAACGCCTCAATCTCGAAGATTACATGACCCCTAAAGGTTAGTTTATTCTGTCTAAAAAGCGTGCCGTCGAAACTTTGATTTCGACGGCATGTTTTTTATTTTAATTCAATCTTCAATTCGCTAGTTTGGGCAGATGCATTCGTTTTTACGCCCATGACAGAGACCGCCCAATCTTTTGCAGGTCCATGCCTTTGGATGTGGATGATATTTTTTGCGCGGGATACTTCAAAAACTGTTTCAACTTGCCCGTTTAGATTTGGAATTTCAACGTTCACTTGTTGATTCTCTTCTAATTCAAAGACATGTAATGTGATGTTTTGGCTGTAATCGTAATCGGGCTTGTCGTTATGAGCGCCGATCGGGATGACCGTATTGGGACGCGCCAACAACGGCAGACTCAGGAAATCGTGATTCTCCCGCCTCCACCCGGGACCTTCAACCTGTTCGCCATTTAATAGATTTGTCCAATGCCCAGCAGGGACGTAATAACTTACGTTGCCATCGTGTGTGAAGACAGGCGCAACGAGCAGTGCATCGCCCAGCATATATTGCAGGTCAAGTGCTGTGCAGGCAGGGTCGTCTAGAAATTCCATCATCATCGCACGTAGCATGGGAGTTCCGTGTTGATGCGCCTGCATCGCCGCGCGGAATAGATAGGGCATCAGACTGCATTTAAGCTTCGAGAATTTAGATAAGACTTGCACGGCTTCTTCATCGTAATTCCAGGGCACACGATAGGACGAACTGCCATGCAAACGGCTGTGTGAAGAAAGCAGACCAAATGCCGCCCAGCGTTTGTAGACATCGGCGCTGGCGGTTTGTTCGAAGCCGCCAATGTCATGACTCCAAAAGCCGAAGCCGGATATACCGAGGGAAAGCCCACCGCGCAAGCTTTCTGCCATCGATTCGAAAGTGGCGGTACAGTCGCCGCCCCAATGCACAGGGAATTGTCCGCCGCCTGCGGTGGCAGAACGAGCAAAGACCAACACATCTCCTTCGCCACGTTCTTCTACTAATAGATCAAAGACGGTTTTGTTATAGAGGTGGGTGTAGTAATTGTGCATCTTGAACGGGTCGGAGCCATCGTGATAAATCACCTCGGTGGGAATGCGCTCGCCGAAGTCGGTCTTGAAGGTGTCCACGCCCATGTGCAACAAGGCGCGTAATTTTTCGGCGAACCAGGCACAGGCTGCCGGGTTGGTGAAATCGACAATGCCCATGCCCGCCTGCCACAAATCCGTCTGCCAGACGTCTCCATTCGGTTTACGAAGCAGATATCCGTTCTGCGCGGCTTCGTCAAATAAGATCGATCGTTGCGCGATATATGGATTGATCCAGATGCAAATGCGCAAGCCGCGACTCTTTAACCTTGTCAGCATCCCGTCTGGGTCGGGGAAATAGCGCGAGTCCCATTGCAGGTCGGTCCAGTTAAATTCTTTCATCCAGAAACAATCAAAGTGGAAGACATGCAGAGGGATGTCTCGTCTTGCCATTTCATCGATGAAGCCGGTGACAGTGGCTTCATCGTAATTGGTCGTAAACGAGGTGGAAAGCCATAACCCGAACGACCATGTAGGCGGCAGGGCAGGGCGACCCGTCAGCGCGGTGTAGCGGTCAAGGATCTCTTTGGGAGTCGGACCGTAAATGATGAAATACTCCAGAGACTCGCCGGGGATGCTGAATTGCACCCGCTCCACTTTTTCGGAGGCGACTTCGAAGGAGACCTTATCCGGTTGGTTGACAAAAACGCCATAGCCGCGATTGGTGAGATAGAAGGGAATGTTCTTGTATGCCTGTTCGCTGCTCGTGCCGCCATCTTCATTCCAAATATCCACGATTTGCCCGTTCTTGATAAAGGAGGTGAAGCGTTCACCAAGCCCGTAAACATTTTCACCAACCGCGAGACTCAATTGCTCGTGGATAAATCTGCCATCGGGCGTATCCACAAAACCGATTGACCGCCAGCCACTGGAAGTGAGGACTTTATTCCCGCCGATGAATTCCACCAGCCAATCTTCGCCTTTGTGGATGCGTACGCTCAGGTCACCACTGGTGAGGGTTGCGGCGTTTTCTTCATTTATGATCTTCACATTGCTTGGTTGTTCGTATAAAGTGAATTCAGGTTTTGCTGGTCTTGCCCCTTTGTGATGTACGATCTTCACGCGGATGACATTTTCCATCGGTGAGGAAAAGCGGACGGTGATCAGTGGCAGGTTGAGTGTGTCACCACGTCCTTGCAGTTTTTTTGTCGGGGCGTAGACCGTCACCGAAGCCGGATCCGTTTCTAGGTCATGCACTTGAGCCGCGTAGTGGGGAGTCATCCCTTTACGAATCTGCCAATATCCGTCTGTGAATTTCATGCGAGACTCCTATTGTTTTCTAGTTTCAAAATAATTCCGCCATACTCGCCGAGATGGATTGTTCCATCTTTTATTTCATCAGTTTGCGAAAGGCGGAAAAGGGTTGTTGATGAAGCATGATTTGGGCAGGTGAATTGTTGGGGCTGATTCTTAAAGTTCAAAAAGATGATAACTATTTCATTCTCAAATACCCTGTCATATCCCAGAATACCGTCGGGCAGGTTTTGTAATAATTCAAGCGATCCTTCATTTAAACTCTTCTCATCCTTGCGGAGCATCAACAAACTGCGAATTGTAGAAAGCAGAGAATTAGCATTTTTGTATTGCGCTTCCACATTGACTGTTGAGAAATCAGGGTGAACCGGCAGCCAGGTTGTTTCAGCTGTTGAGAACCCGGCGTTCTTGGTTTTGTCCCATTGCATTGGTGTGCGGACTTCATCGCGGTTAACCGTCACGTTAAGAGCGTCAAAGACAAATCGCGGCGCGAAGGTGTACTTATGTGGAATGGGATCGAGCGCAGTAGCGAATGGAAGCTTGAGATTTGTCATGCCGATCTCTTCGCCGTAATAGATACATGGCACACCGCGCACTGTCAGTTGCAGCATGTGGAGTAGCTTTGCCTTGCGCACATCCTTCCCAAGCTGGTCGATGCTCCGGCGTTTATCATGATTGCTAAAGACATATACCGGCATAAAAGGCGGTGGAAAATGCTTTTCGATATCGCTGATGATGCTGTGGAAAAATTCTGCCGTGAATTTGAATTCGAGCATTTCAAAGTCAAAGGCAAGAGTCAATCCGTCGTTTTTTTCTTCGCCTTCAAATTTGCGGACGATATCCCTTTTTGCCTGAACTTCGCCAACGATCAATTTTTCACCGAATTCTTCGCAAACCTGCCTGAATTCTTTCGCAAGTTCCATGCTCTCCGGCTGGTCTTGCGAGTATTTCATCTTTTGAAAGTAACCGGATGGGTCATTGGGCGTAGGAGTGAGTTTAAAGGTAAATGGGTTGTTTCGATATTCTGCATCTTTATAGATAGTATTGAAAATGTCCAGCCTGAAACCATCTACCCCTTTGCCAAGCCAAAAGCGGACCATGTTGAACATCACTTGTTTTACTTCGGGGTTGCGCCAATTCAGGTCGGGTTGAAATGGCAGAAAGCTCGACCAGAAGTATTGTCCGCGTTCTTTGGCGTAATGCCAGCCGCTACCACCGGTCATGCTCTGCCAATTGTTGGGTTTATCGCGCCAGAGATACCAATCTGCTTTGGGGTTGTTGCGCGAGGAACGTGACTCCTTGAACCACGGATGTTGATCTGAGGTATGGTTGAGAACAAGGTCGAATATGACCTTGATTCCACGCTTATGAATTTCGTCGATAAGTTGAAGTGCGTCATCCATCGTGCCGTAGTCTGGCGATATGTTTAAGTAATCTGAAACATCGTAGCCAAAATCCGCCTGCGGGGATGAGAAGAATGGGGATATCCACAGCGACTCAACCCCCAGGTCTTTTATGTGATCGAGTTTTTGGATGATGCCTTGCAGGTCGCCAATGCCGTCGCCATTGCTGTCTTTGAACGAGCGTGGGTAGATTTGATAGATAGTCGTTTTGTGATACCAGGGAAGGTGCATAATGAGTGCCTTATTATTTGAATGATCATTTCCTGAAATGCGCCATGTAGTTCACATCTTCCACATCTGGCGCAACCTTAAACGTACGCATGAAAGGATTGTAGATCAGGCTGGCGAGTTGTTCGAACTGCAACCCAGCCGCGACTGCCCAGGTTTTGAGTTCACGGGGTTGGATCAATTTGGAATAGGTATGCGAGCCGCGCGGCAGCAAACGCAAAATATATTCACCGCCGACGATGGCAAACAAAAATGCCTTGGGCGTGCGGTTGATGGTGGAGAAGAAGACCCGCCCGCCCGGTTTCAACGCTTTGGCACAGGCAGCCACCACCTTTGCCGGTTCAGGCACATGCTCGAGCATTTCCATGCAGGCGACGGCATCAAAACTACCCGCTTGCGCATCTGCGACTTGTTGCACGCTTTCATAACGATATTCGATCTGGAGATTTTGACTCTGGGCGTGCTTTCTGGCGACCTCCAGCGACGCCTCAGACAAGTCCAAGCCTGTGACTTGTGCCCCAGCCTTTGCCAACGCCTCAGAAAGGATACCCCCGCCACAGCCCACATCCAGGATCCTTGGGTTGGGCGGCAGGGCGTCCATGATAAAACGGGTCCGCAGCGGGTTGATCACGTGCAGTGTGCCCATCTCGCCTTTCAAATCCCACCATATCTGCGAGACCTTGTCGAACTTTTCGATTTCCTTATTATCTGTGTTTTCAAACGATTTCATGTTTTAGAGATTTCCATTCTTTATAAGATATTGCATATGG
>JAFLCE010000020.1 GCA_017303655.1 Anaerolineae bacterium | reverse complement strand
GAAGGACTGTGGACAGATACCAACGACAACCTTGCTGAGCTCGTTTTCGGCGCGGATTACTATCGCGATTTCTTTGAGCCTCAGATCCTAACCGAGAAGCTGAAAAAGATCATCACTGCCGATGTTCAGCCCACCGAAGAACAGGTGCGCGCCCGCCACATCCTCGTTGCGGATGAAGCCACCGCGTTGGACATCATCGCCCGTCTCGAAGCCGGTGAAGACTTTGCCGAACTTGCCCGCGAACTTTCCACTGACACCGGCTCTGCCGTGCAAGGTGGTGACCTCGGTTGGTTTGGCAAGAATGCCATGGTGCCCGAATTTGAAGCCGCCGCTTTCGCACTCGCGAACCCCGGCGATTTCACACTCGAACCGGTGCAATCCAACTTCGGTTTCCACATCATTCAATTGATCGGCAGACAAGACCGCCCGTTGAATGCAGAAGAACTCCAAACCGCCAAAGACACCGCCTTCCAAGCCTGGCTGACGACAGCCCGCGAAGAAGAATACACCGTTGAAACATTCGATGTTTGGAAGCAGCGCGTGCCCACTGAACCGAACTTCATCACCGTTGCGACCAAAGAAGCCAGCGTTGGTCAGACCGCGCAAGCCGAACAACTCTCCACGCTCGAAGCCTCCAACGACGCCACACAAACCGCCGCTCCGTAAAGAGCATGTAACGAGTAATAAGTAACAAGAACCCCGTTCCAGAAATCTGGAGCGGGGTTTTCTGTATTAAGCGTTGCTGCATTTCTTAACGACGACATTCCTCGCTAGGGTCTTGAAGCGATCGCCATCTGTCTACACTACCGTAATAGTGACTTGACCCATTTTGCTCATCTTAATATCGCGGACGGTTCCTGATTTGCCCGCATGGGTTCCGGTAATTACTTCGCAATGATCACCATCTTTGACTTGGTTCTGTGTAGTCTCTGCCATGAGATTCTTTCCTTTGGTTTTGAAATACAAATATCACTATAAATACTTATTAATGCGTCATTGTCCCATCATGACAAAAAAAGCTTCCACTGCCTTTGGATCAAAGTGTGTGCCTGACAATGATCGAATATAGTCATACACTTTTTCATCACTCCAACCCTTTCTATAGGGGCGATCAGATCGAAGCGCATCCCACACATCGACAACCGCAAAAAGACGAGCCACCAACGGGATTTGCTCACCTCTTAACCCTTGTGGGTAGCCGCTTCCGTCCCATTTTTCATGATGACAATAAGGAATATCCAGGGCAGGTTTCAAATATTCAATATCCGCAAGCATTTCACAAGCAAATTGTGGATGCTTACGCATAATCTCCCACTCTTCTTCAGTTAGACTTCCATTCTTAAGAATAATTTGATCAGGGATGCCCAATTTGCCAATATCGTGCAAAAGCGCACCGCGCCGAATATGGATGATCTCGTCGTTGCTTACACCAAAGGCTTGGGCAAGTTTGATAGTTTGTTCGGTAACACGACGCGCATGTCCCTCTGTCTCCAGATCGTGTAATTCCAATATTTTTGCCCATCCCTCAATAGTGGCGTCATATGCTTTGGATAGGGTATCGTGAGCCGTTACCAGGCTTTGATAAAGATGTGCATTTTCGAAAATTTGACTAAGTGAGGCAGCCAAGGTGGTGGCGAGGTTAATATCCGCGTCTGTGAATTCTCGTTTGTTATCAAAGCCAACAACCAAAACCATGACAGTGCATTTATTGACTATGATCGGCATGGCAATCAAGCTAAAAACACCAAAATTTTTTATAAGAGCTGCCAGGCGGACTGTACCTCCAAAAAAGGAATCAACATCGCGAATCACTTCGATGCGTCCTTCATCAAGAACATTTGTAGCTAATTTAGAATCTCGGTCAATTAATTCACCGAGCTTAAGATCTAGTAAATCAAGTTTTTTGTCTCCATGAAACCCCGCCTCAATGGTTCCGTGTTGCTGGTCACTATCAATAGTGATCGCCATGCTCAGAGTAGATTTCAGTGTGCTTGACATTTCCATGCAGACAACATCCAAAATATGACGTCTTTCAGAATATGTACTCATAGTCGTCAATGTCTTCTGCAATAATTCAATTTCACGATTTCGTTGTGACACAACTTCAGCATTACGGCGGGCTTCTTCTATTGCCTGTTTCGTCTCATGGACAATCCTCAAACCCCGTATTCGATCCAAAGACTCTGTTTTAAAAAGTCGCTCTCTTATTTCTCGATATTTCTTGAGGTGGGCAAACGCCAAATCGACCTGCCCCAGGTTTTCATACACAGTAGCCAGACGATCATGCAATTCATAAACGATCTGTTCAACATGATTCGCGATGGCTTTCTCCAGAGATTGGTTGAAATATGAAATGGCGCCCTCATAATTTTTCTTTTTCTCTTCAATTTCACCCAGGGTAAACAAACAATTAATTTCACCATAACGATGATTGGTTTCCACATCCAACCTTAGTGCCTCAGCAACTAATTCCTCTGCTTCTACCAATCTATCAAGTTCTAAAAGAACCGTGCCTAGATTGTTAAGAGCAATTCCCAAATCTGGTTTATTGTTTTGTTTTCGCAGGAAATCAACTTCTTTAAAAAAGATATTCATTGCTTCGATACGTTTGTTTTGGTGAAAATACGCCATCGCCAAACTATTAGGAATAGAAAATTTATAAATTCCACCCGATCCCTTAATTGCCTCAAACTCACTATATGCTTTCAAGCCATAAATTTCTGCTTGTTCATAATCCCCCAGGTGAACATATAAGTAACTCAGCCTTGCCATTGTCTCCGCAATACCCTGTCGATCTCCATGTGTTTGATACAGATCCAAAGCGCTCAATGCCTCCTCCAAAGCACCGGGATAATCTCCCAAACGCCGTAAGGCAGCCGATGCATGCAAAGAAGCTTGTGCTAGTCCATTTTCATCCCCGAGCCGGGTATAGATCAATTGGGCTTGAGAAGCAAAGGTAAGACTTTCCTGTACATTTCCAAAACAGGCGTGAAGCCACGCCTGTTGACCAAGTGCCTGTGCAATAAAATTATCAATATTATGTTTTAATGCAAGGTGATACATCTCTTCTGCGGTTTCAAACGCTTTAAGATAATCAATGTCTGAGTATTCCTCGCTCAGATCATTGAGCAACTGCAAGCGTTGCGCCGGTTCAATTTGTTCTTGTAACTGGGAAAGAAGAACTTCTAATTTATTAGGCATGAGGATTCTCAAAACACAGGGGAAATATATTATTCAGAACATAAAAAGATTTCAATATCAACTATTACAAATTATATACCAGCACAAGAACATATCCGTTTCCATACAAAAGTCCTGCCCCAAAAACCGGGGCAGGACTTTCCATCAACAGATAAATCGCGCATAAAAGGGATTAGTAGTCTTTTCGATACACAAGCACGTCCTGAATAACCTCAAATCCATAAGACTGATAGAGATTAAACGCCTCATTGCGATAATTATCGGTTTCGACATAAATATCCTTCGCCCCCATTGTACGGAGTCGACTCACGCCATGCGACAGCGCAACCTTCCCCAAGCCGAGTTGACGATAATCCGCATGTACACCCAACGGCTCGACCTGACCCGACGCCAGTTTCTCATTGAACCAGCAGATGCAAAACGCCGCTAACTCCCCCGTCGGTGACTCGACCACGAGGTCCAGCTCCGGTCTGTAAAGCGGACTTTGCAGCGTGCGCCCACGCCATTCGATCGTCATGTTCTTGCTCTCAAACACGGACTGATGCAACGCCACATACTTCTCTACGTCCCCACCCAACGGGCGGACAGTAAACCCAGCAGGCGGCTCATGCAACTTAGGCTCAGGTGAAAGCTTCATGAACACCTTCGACCACGAATCCTCACCCACGTCAGATTGACAGGCGAATCCGAAAGACTCCAAGTCTTTTTTGCGAGACTCTTGTCCCGAGAATACGTTGACGAACCAAGCCGAACGTTCGTACGGCGTACCGCTCACGGCTTGAGCGCGTCCATCCGCCCATGCAAGGATTTCCTTGAACAGATCTTGATAGTCAGCATGGCAAGCATAATCGATCCCCCAAAACGGACTTTGCAGCACCGCCCAGGCGACCAGATTCTCCCCATCAAACCACAAGCGGACATTTTCCTTGTCATCCAGCCCCCACGAACTAAGCCGATACGGCAAATCCACCGCATGCAAGTGGTCTGCCTGGAATCGACAAGCGAGATCGATCATTAATTGTTTATCTTGTTCGTGCTGAAAAGAACGGGGAGTTATTGCCATTGACGATTTCCTTTTTAGTGAAAAAGAGAATATAAATAAGCATTTATTTTTTAGTGAAAAACGGACCAAAACGGGGATCATGCCCTGGACCTTGAAGAGTTCGTGTATTGCTATTTGCCTCAATGATGGCGGGAGAGAGAAGAGAAACAACAACTAATAGCAACAATGCACCTCCTATTCCCAGTTTTCTATGTTCGACCAGCCATAATGTCCAATAGGCTTCGCCAATCCTAAAAATTAATACAAGAAGAATACTAGATAAAAATGTAATTACGCCAGATAACCAAAACTTGGTGATCCGCGCAGTGCGCTTTATCTTCTCTTTCCTTTTCTCTACTTCTTCGCGTTCTTCAAGATTTCTTTCGCTTTTAGGCATATTTCCTCCTTTAGGCTTATATAGGTATCATAATCGGTCTTTTACCTAACCACATTTTATATATCCCGTTCCATTTTTTAGACCAAAAATGAATAAATTGAAAGATTATTTTGCCTTATTATTTTTCGACATATATTCTAACAAAAAAGCCCCGCCCCACAAACTGGGACAGGGCTTTCCATCGTCTATCGTTCGCGGTCAATCGTCCCCTTATCCCCTCTTCAACATATCATCCGTCACCTGATCGAGTCTCAAACTGATCACCTGACTCGCCGAGTCGCGTCCCATCGTCACGCCGTAGATCACGTCTGCGGCTTGCACGGTGTTACGGTTGTGAGTAATGACGATGAACTGCGTGTCCTTGCTCAAGTCCACCAGCAGGTCGCGGAAGCGCCCCACGTTGGCTTCGTCGAGCATGGCGTCCACTTCGTCCATCACACAGACGGGTGTCGGTGAAACCTTCAACAAGGCAAACACCAACGCGATGGCGGTCAAACTACGTTCACCGCCGGAGAGTAATGCCAAGCCTTGCTCACGTCGCCCTGGCAGACGGGCTTCGATTTCAATACCCGTGTCTACCAAATTTTCGGGGTCGGTCAATGCAAGTCTTGCCGAGCCGCCGCCGAACAAACGCACGAAGGTCTCACGGAATTGCTTATCGACGGCGTCGAAGGTCTTCACGAATTCCTGCTTGGTCAACTCATCGAGTTCCGCCACCACATGCTTCAAGTCTGCCTGGGCTTTGTGCAGGTCTTCCACCTGTGTCTTCATGAACTCGTAACGTTCTTTTTCCTGCTCGAACTCCGCTTTCGCATCCGGGTTGATCGCGCCCATGCGGCGCAGTTGTGCGCGGTTGTGAGTCAACTGTTCTTCCAAGTCCGGCGCGAGTTCGGTGACGATGGGCAACTGCTCCACCATACCTTCGATGGGCAGCGGCACGGGTCCCGTCATATCCGCCGCGTATTCGAACATCACCAGACCAAAATCGTCGGTAATCTTTTGTTGTAAGTTATCGAGCGCTTCCTGCTTGCGGGTTTGCTCCAACTGCACTTGTCCCAACATGCGCTCGGCATTCGCAAAGCCGCGCTGGGCGTTATTTTCCAATTCTTGCAAACGCGCTTCTTCCTGTTCCGCCGCAGCAAGTTCTTTCTCCGCCGGTTCGATCTGAATGCGCATCTCTTCGATCTGCACGTTCAGCGCAGACTCACGTTCACGCAATGAAGCCTTCTCGGCATCCAAACTGTGCAAGCCGCCATCCAATTCCGTCAGGCGATTCGCCAATTCGGCACGGCGCGAATCCAAACGCGTGATCTCATCGCCGCGTTCTTTCAATTTCGTTTGCGCCGCGCTCAGGCTTTGTTCCGCCACCGCCGCGCGCATCGTCCAGTAAGAGACTTGTTCCTGCAACTCCCCCGCTTCGAGTTCCGCGAGTTTCGCCGCAACCACTTTCAACTCCGCATGAGCCTGCGAAGATTGTTCCTCAACCTCCACCGACGACTCACTGATCTTTCCTTGAAGGGATGTCGACTCTTGAGCCTCTCCCTGCAGTTGACTTAACTGACTCTTCTGCCATTCCAACGTCCGAGCCATCGCCTCAGACTCCAACCCAGCCTGTTGCTCGGTCTCCTGAGCTTCACCCAACCTGACGCGGGTTTCGCGCGCATCCGATTCGATTTGCATCAGCTCGCGTTGTGCCATGGAATATTCATTCGACAAGCGCTCCACCAAGTCGTTGGACTCGGCGAGACGAGAGACGAGTCCGCTCAAGGCAGAGTCGAATTCTCGTTTTTGGCGTCCGCGGCTCAAGGTCGAGGAAGAGGCGGTTTTGCCAGCGATGACCAACCCGTCACCGCGGAAGACTTCTCCGCGCAGAGTTACGGCGCGAGCATGAGTCGGAAGATCCGCTTGCAATCTACGGGCAATTGCTCGGTCACGGACGATGAGAGTCTGACCAAGCGTGAGTCGCACCGCACTGCGAAGTTCTTCCGGCGCGTTGACGAGTTCGGAGGCGACCCCCAAAATATCATCAGAGATTTCCGAAGTCTTTAAGACTTCGGAAATCTGATCGACTGGCAATAAAGCAGCACGACCAGCATCATCGGATTCAAGTAACTGCAAAGCATTTTCTAATTCGCTTGCATCGATCAAGACCGCATCGAGCGTATCGCCAAGTGCGGCGGCAATCGCAGTTTCGAGTTCGGCAGGCACATCCAGCGCGGACGAGAGCGCACCGCGTGCGCCGTTGAGGCGTGACTGACGTGCGGCATCCAACAGGAAGCGCGCACCTTCGGCATAACCCGCCAACGACTGCTCAGATTGTTCAAGCACTTCAAGCTGCGCCTTCAAACGTGAATGTTCGGATTCTTCTTTTGTACGGCGTTCAAGCGCGGCGCGGCGTTCGCCATCGAGGCGATCCACTTCGGCGCGTTTGGCGAGGGCTTTATCTTCAGCACGTTGTAAGGTTTCGGCGATGCCTTCGCGATTCTTGCGGGCGTATTCGTATTGCGCTTTTGCTTTTTCTGTTTGCGATTCGGCAGTAGCAATTGCGCTTTGAGTTTGTGCGATCTTTTGCGTCTGTGCTTCGATGCGAGACTTAAGTTCGTCGAGGCGGGCATTATTTTCGGCGCGCTGTTGAGTCAGCGTTTCGATCTGAGTTCGGATCGAATTAATCTGCTCTTCAATTCCCGAGCGCTCCGACTGGCGCGTGGACAATGCGTT
Organism: Anaerolineae bacterium; assembly: GCA_017303655.1. Taxonomy (GTDB): domain Bacteria; phylum Chloroflexota; class Anaerolineae; order Anaerolineales; family Villigracilaceae; genus Villigracilis. The sequence goes on along the minus strand of JAFLCE010000020.1, from coordinate 43,886 downwards.
CTGCGCATTTTCATTTTGCGCTTTGGCTTCGTCGAACTCAGTTTGCACACGGGCAACATCTGCTTCGGCGGCTTGATAACGTTCACGCGCGAGATGCAGTTCGTTCATTGCACTTTCCTGGTCGGAAAGGATCGATGCCTGCTGAGCAGTCAGCGAACGCCGACGTTCTTCAAGCACGGCGAGGTCGCGGCTGAGTGACTCGCGCTGGGTGTGCAACTCGGCGGCTTTGCGATGCCATTCATTTAAATGCGCACGCAAGCCCGAAAGCCGTTCACGGAAGGAGTTGTACTCTGCCTGCGACTTCTCATGCAGCACACGCGTTTCATTCACGCGTGCTTCCTGTGCGCGAACGGATTCACGCGCGTCGGTCAGGTCGCGTTGAGAGCGGTGCCAGTGATAACCGTACCACTCGCGCAGGATCACTTTTAAATCGGCTTGGGAGCGAGCATATTCGATGGCGCGTTTCGCCTGCCGCTCCAAACTGCGGATGCGCGGCTCAAGTTCAGACATAATGTCTAGCACACGTTCGAGATTATGTTCGGTATCGTTGAGACGTTTGAGCGCATCATCACGGCGGGCGCGATAAAGACCCACACCAGCAGCTTCTTCGAACAAGCGGCGGCGGTCATCGGCTTTGAGGGCGAGCGATGCATCCACCAAGCCCTGACCGAGAATGGTGTACGTCCGTTCGCTCAAGCCTGCCTGGGCGAGCAATTCGTTCATCTCGCGCAAGCGGACTTGTTGGTTGTTGATGATGTATTCGTTGTGACCGTCGCGATGAGCCACGCGTGCCATCGAAACTTCGGTGAAATCGAGCGGCAGCCACTGATCGGTGTTGTCGAAGTTGATAGTGGCTTGCGCCATACCAGCACGGGCACGATGCTCGGAACCGGAGAAGATCATGTCTTCGGTCTTCTTACCGCGCAACAGGGCATAGGATTGTTCGCCCAAGACCCAACGTAATGAGTCGGCGATGTTCGATTTGCCCGAACCGTTCGGTCCGACAATAGCGGTCACACCCGCGGCAAACTCAAAGGTTGTGCGCGAGGCGAAGGTTTTATATCCTTGCAGTTCGAGTGATTTTAGACGAAGAGGCATGACGATTTACAATTTTTCGGTTTACGAGTTTGGATTGATGGGTGAAAAGTGAAACGTGATGTTTGGAGAATTCACGTTTTATTTTTCACGCGGCACTTACATTTTCTTCAACGCATCCCTGGCGGCTTCGCGTTCGGCGTTGGCTTTGCTCGAGCCTGTACCACGTCCTTTGACTTCGCCCGCAATTTCTACTTCGACTTCATAGGTACGGGCGTGGTCGGGTCCGCTGGTGCTGATCACACGATAGACGGGGGAGCCGAGTTTTACAGCTTGCGTTTCTTCCTGCAACTGGCTCTTGGGGTCGTTGATCTCTTCCAAGATGGTTTCCAGCGATGGATCAACAAAGGGTAAAACAAACTTCCTTACCTTTTCAAAATTCGAGTCCAGGTAGATGGCACCGAGCAGAGCTTCGAAGGCTGAACCTAGAACGCTCTCACGGTGATTTCCACCCGTCGTTTTTTCGCCGCGCCCAAGGCGAAGCGCACCACCCAGATCGATCTGCTGGGCGAACCGAGCAAGATTTTCGTTCCGCACCAAATGTGCGCGGATCTTGGTAAGGTCACCTTCGGGCAGTTCGAGAAAATGACGATACGCCCATTCTGCCACGATGAAATCCAGTACGGCATCACCGAGGTATTCAAGGCGTTCGTTGTCCTCTGAACCATCCTGATGTTCATTGGCATAGGAACGGTGGGTCAGGGCTCTTGTCAGCAGGGCAAAGTTGGAAAAGGACAGACCCAGTCTCTCGTTGAGGCTGGAGGCGGTTTCCACTTCCCGCTTTTGTGAATTGTGTGTCACGGGAACCTCCCGGAACTCCGGGAGCGATATCCACTTACCTCCAAAGTGAGGAGATCTCGTTCCATGAGTTCCATATGAAATTTTAGCGAGCCGAATTGTAACCCGAAATCAAGATGGAAGTGATTTTTTAAGATAAAATCGGGCGCAACATCAAGGAGACACGATGAACGAAGTCAGCAATGAAACCAGATTTTTACACGCGGTCGAGATGGGGTTGGGTGCGTGGCAATGGGGCGATCGTGTAGTGTGGGGCTACCAGCCGGGGGAGTCAGACAAAGGCATTCGCGAGTCGTTCGATGTCTCCCTTAATATGGGCGTCCGCTTTGTGGATACAGCAGAAGTATATGGCAGTGGGCGTTCTGAGCGTTTGCTGGGTCAATTCTTAAAAGAAACCGATCAACCAGTCTTGATCGCGACAAAATTCTTCCCCTGGCCCTGGCGGCTGACGAAGGGCTTTATCCCACGCGCGTTGAAAGCCAGCCTCGAGCGCATGGGTGTGGATTCGGTCGATCTGTATCAGATCCACTGGCCTTCGCCGTTGCTCAGCCCCGAAAGCATGATGGAAGGCATGGCAGAATGCGTAAAACTTGGGCTGACTCGTACGGTGGGCGTCTCGAACTTTTGGGAGAGCCGCATGCTGCGTGCTTATTCGGCGCTGGCACAGCAGGGAATTCCGCTAGCGTCAAACCAACTCCCGTATAGCTTGCTCAATCGTGAAGCAGAAAAGAAAGGCGTGTTAGCGCGCTGTAAGGAATTAGGCATCCGTTTCATTGCCTACTCCCCTCTCGCGCAAGGACTGCTCACTGGAAAATACTCAGCCGATAACCCACCGCCCGGTGTGCGCGGCTCAAGCTATGCTGAGTTGTTGAAGAAACTGCCGCCTGTGATCAAGACCTTACAAGAGGTTGCTCAGACTCACGGCAAGACCGTTTCCCAAGTTGCTTTGAACTGGATCATCTGCAAAGGCGCTTTGCCCATCCCTGGCGCGAAGAATGCCAAGCAGGCAACCGATAACGCCGGTGGCGCAGGCTGGCACATGAGTGATGACGAAGTTGCCAAACTGGATGAAGTCACGGATCGTATCCGCACCTATTAAAAGAAATTTACTCAAGGTATATAAAAAACTTCCGCAGGTTGAGCCTGCGGAAGTTTTTTTTTACTTATATGTATGTTCCGAGTCAAACACGTGCGAGTGCATGTTCGCCACCCATTGCTTGCCATCCTCAGTTAAGCGCAGGTAGACCAGCGCATCCTGAAGATAAGGGTAGACTTGTTCCCAATAAAAGCTGGCGTAATTCTTGCGCATATCGTTCGGCGATTTATAACCAATCTTTTCATTTACACCCAACTCTTGAAACTCATAGAACAAAGCAGGCGTCTTACGCAGGTAGTCTGGGTCACCCAATTGCCCGACAAAATCTGCCGCACGGACCAAACCGCCCAACCCTTTTGTGTCGTTGTACATTTCACCTTTCGGAGAGGGGAAACGTGTCATCTCAATATAAGAAGCGATCACTTCGGCATCCACATGCCTGTCCATTTTTTCGAGCAAGCCAGACCCGAAGCGTTCCATCACGAACATTTTGCTGCGATTGACGTGATGCGGCGTGAGCGCGACATCCGTGCCATCGGGTGACACATACACCATTTCATCCCCAACCCCAGTCGCGAACCGATCAGTTGTATCGTTTCGGCAAACGCCCTTTACGTATCCAATATCATGACAAAGCACGGCGATCATATAGCGCATCCAATCCTGAGGGGTCACGCCGCCTTCGCGTAAATGTTTCCCTTCAATGATCGAAAGCCCTGCAAGCGACACCATAATAGTATGGTCAATATCATGGTACAACGCATCAGAATTGGAAATGTTTTCAAGGGAAAGGCGACCCACCCAGCAGACGATGCGCCCATAATCAGGATTAATATCTCCATAGGTACGGTGATAGGCAATGCGTAATTGTTCCACGAACATATCAATGGTAAGTTCCTGCCAGTTGATCATTGGGGCATCCTCTGAGGTGTAAAATTAGATCGTGGCAAAAGTTTACCAGAAACATCTAAAATCAAGTCACATGGAAACCAAATTGATATGACCCCACGAAAAAATTTTCTCAAAGGATTCCTGATCGGACTCTCAAGCTTTATCCTGCTCAATATCCTTGCCGCGGCTCTTTTCTCTGACTGTGGCTTGCCAGCCCTCTTTGGGCTTGGTGGCTGCTCTGACGCCATCTCCCGTGCCGGTTTCCCATTCGTGTTCTTTGAACAAGGCGGTTTCGCATACCGTAGTAATTTCAACTTTCCCATCTTCATCCTTGATCTGGTTATTGGATTTGGCATTGCCACAATGACAGGCTTCTACATGAGCAGGAATAAAAAGTAAATTCTATATGCCTAAGTTATCTGTTGTCCTCATCGTTGGTCCTACTGCCGTTGGCAAAACGGAGTTGGCGATTCGCCTCGCAGAAAAAATGCAGGGTGAGATTGTCTCTGTTGACTCGCGCCTCTTCTATCGCGGCATGGATATTGGCACTGCCAAGCCGTCAAAAGAAGAACTGGCACACGTCCCTCATCACTTGATCGACATCGTCAACCCGGATGAAACACTAAGTCTGGCTGTCTTTCAACAAATGGCACAAGACATTATTGCAGGCATTCACACCCGTGGACGCTTGCCTTTCCTAGTAGGCGGTACAGGACAATACATCCGTGCGGTGACGCAGGGGTGGAGTCCGCCAGGGGTGACGCCAAACGAAAGGATGAGGGATGAATTAGAAAGGCTAAATCAAGAAAAAGGGAAAGAGTGGCTACACGACAAATTAAAAATACTCGACCCTGAAGCGGCACAAGCCATTGACTTGCGAAATGTCCGCCGGACGATACGGGCGTTGGAAGTGATCTTCACAACAGGACGAAGGTTTTCTGAGCAGCGTGGTTCGGGTGATTCGCCTTATCAGTTAATGACCATTGGTTTAACCCGCCCGCGCGAGGAGTTGTATCAACGTGTGGATGAACGCATCGACAAGATGTTCTCAAATGGCTTAGTAGATGAAGTCAAAGGTCTGCTTGCACGGGGTTACTCCCCCACATTACCAAGCATGTCTGCCATTGGGTACAGAGAATGCGTCAGCGTGGCACAAGGCTCAATGACGGTGGAGCAAGCCAAAGTGGAGATGAGGCGCATTACGCGTATCTTTGTGCGAAGACAGTCCAATTGGTTCAAGGAGTCTGACCCGAGCATTCACTGGTTCCATCCGGCAAGTGAAAATTTACTCAATGAAATTGAAACTCTAATCCGTAACTCAATTAAAAATGGAGTGTTGTAATTGACTTTTAATATCTTCACGTATATACTTCTTTTTAAGTTTCAGCTTCAAAAGTCCAACAAACCAATGGAGGAAGTATGAGCAACAAACCCTGGCTGGCGCATTATGATAAAGGTGTGCCACAAACAATCGATTACCCGAAAGCGCCGCTGTTTCACTTTTTGGAAGAAGCTGCGCGCAAATATCCTGACCGCGCCTGTACAATATTCAAGGGTGCGGTCATTTCATATCGGGAGATGAACGAGCAGTCGAACGCAATGGCTGCGGCACTGGTGGAAATGGGTGTGAAGAAGGGCGACCGGGTTGGCATTTTTATGCCGAACTTGCCGCAATTCGTAGCCGCCTTTTTCGGCATTTTGAAAGCAGGTGGTGTGGTGGTTGCAGTGAACCCTACCTACCCAGTGGAAGAAGTGCTTACTCCCGTGAACGATGCGGGTATCGAAGTGATGTTCACTCTGACTCGCTTCTATAACACGCTCAAGGAAGTGCGGAATAAGTCGAACCTTAAGAAAATTATCGTTTCAAATTTGAAGGAAGCCCTGCCTCCCGTCACTCGCGTGTTGTACACCCTGCTTCGAGAAAAGAAGGGCGGCGACCGCCTGCATGAACTTGAAAGTTCTGATGTCTGGATGCAGGACCTGCTCAAAAAACATGCCGGTTCTCCCAAGCCCTCCATTGATATTCAGCCTGACGATACGGCGCTCTTCCAATACTCCGGCGGTACGACCGGTGTGCCGAAAGGTGCAGTTGCCATGCATCGCAATGTGGTGGCAAACACCTTGCAGATCAAGTTGTGGATGACCGGTTTGGAAGAAGGCAAGGAAGTGGTGCTGATGGGCATTCCGCTCTTCCATGTGTATGGCATGGTGGCGGGCATGAGCTTTGCCATGGCATCTGGCGCGACGATGGTGATGATACCGAATGCACGTGATTTTAAGGACGTGCTCGATAACATCAGCAAGTACAAGGCAACCATCTTCCCCGGCGTGCCTTTGCTTTATAACGCGCTCAACAACCATCCGGATGTAAAAGCCGGTAAATATGATCTTTCTTCGATCAAAGCCTGTATCTCCGGTTCAGCGGCTCTGATGCGTGAAACCAAGGAAGAGTTCGAGCGTTTGACAGGCGGCAAGGTGTTCGAAGGCTTCGGCATGTCTGAAGCGCCGACCGCCGTGACCTGCAACCCACTCAACGGCGCGAACAAGACCGGGTCGATTGGCATGCCCCTGCCAGACGTGGACATGAAACTCATCAGCCTTGACGACGGCGAAACTGAAATGCAATTGGGTGAGATCGGCGAGATCGTCGTCAACGGTCCGCAGGTGATGAAGGGCTATCACAATATGCCCACTGAGACCGCCAATTCCCTGCGCACGTTGAAGGACGGCAAGACCTGGCTCTTCACCGGCGACATTGCCCGCATGGATGAAGACGGTTACTTCTATATCGTTGACCGCAAGAAGGAATTGATCAAGCCGGGTGGTTTCCAGGTGTGGCCGCGTGAAGTGGAAGAAGCCATCATGTCGAACCCGAAAGTATTGGAGGTCGGTGTGGGCGGCATCCCTGACCCGAAGAGCGGTGAAACGGTCAAAGCCTGGGTGGTGCTCAAACCCGGCGAGTCGATCACCGAAGAGGAACTCAAGGAATACTGCAAAGGGATCCTCGCGCCTTACAAAGTGCCGCGTTATATCGAGTTCCGCACGGAATTGCCCAAGACTACGGTCGGCAAGATCCTGCGCCGTGAGTTGGTGAGGCAGCATAAAGAAGGCGGGAAGTAGTTCGTAAAACGTAATGCGTAATTTGTAAAAGAATCAAAAGAGCCTCTCGAATTTCGGGAGGCTCTTTACGTATCACGGATTACGATTTACATTCTTACGTCAATTGCGGGGTGCCGCTCTTCTTGCCGAACGGGGGCGGGAAGATTGCTTCGAACTCATCGCGGGTGATGGACTCGACTTCGAGGAGTTTCTTGGCAACCAGTTCGAGCTGCTTGCGATATTTCTTTACGGTTGCCTTGGCTTGCTTGTACGCATCCTCCACGAGCTTGCGAACTTCGCGGTCGATCTGTTCGGCAACGGCTTCGGAGTAATCGCGTTGTTCAGAGATCTCACGCCCGAGGAAGATCATCTCTTCTTTTTGTCCGTAAGCAAGTGTGCCCATTTCCGCACTCATGCCGAGGCGGGTGACCATGGCGCGTGCCATGCGAGTCACTTGTTCAATATCACCCGAAGCGCCGGAGGTAATGTCGTCGAAGATCAATTCTTCGGCGGCGCGACCACCCAAAGCGTATGCGAGTGTGGCAAGCATCTTCTTGCGAGACATGAGCATGCGGTCTTCATCGGGGCGGAACCAGGTTACGCCACCAGCCTGTCCGCGACCGACGATGGTCACTTTTTGGACGGGGTCGGCTTCAGCGATGGCATTGGCTACGATGGCATGACCAGCCTCATGGTAGGCAATGATGCGCTTCTCTTCATCCGAGATGAGGCGGCTCTTGCGTTCCGGTCCCATCACGACGCGTTCGATGGCTTCTTCCAATTCGGACTGACCGATGGATTTCTTATTGCGGCGGGCAGCTAAAATCGCTGCTTCGTTGACGAGGTTTTCAAGGTCGGCGCCAGCGAAACCGGGTGTGCCACGCGCTACAGAGGCGAGGTCGGCATTGGGTTCCAAGGGCTTGCCTTTGACGTGTACCTTGAGGATGGCTTCGCGTCCCTTTACATCGGGGCGGTCGAGGGTTACGCGGCGGTCAAAGCGACCGGGGCGCAGCAGAGCCGGGTCCAGAATGTCGGGGCGGTTGGTGGCGGCAATGATAATGACGTTGGTGTCGGTATCGAAACCGTCCATTTCAACAAGCATTTGGTTGAGAGTCTGCTCACGTTCATCGTGTGAACCACCGAGACCCGCACCACGCTGACGACCCACAGCATCAATTTCATCTACAAAAATAATACAAGGCGAATGGCGCTTGGCTTGGTCGAACAGATCGCGCACGCGGCTTGCACCCACGCCCACGAACATTTCCACGAATTCTGAACCAGAGATGGAGAAGAAGGGTACACCCGCTTCACCAGACACTGCCTTTGAAAGCAGGGTCTTACCAGTTCCGGGAGGACCTACCAATAAAACACCCTTGGGAATACGAGCACCAAGTTGGATGAATTTCTGAGGCTCTTTGAGGAATTCGACGATTTCCGCGAGTTCCTGCTTGGCTTCATCCGCACCGGCAACATCAGCAAAGGTCACAGTAGGATGTTCCCCACTGAACATGCGTGCACGGCTCTTGCCAAACGACATGGCGGCATTGTTGCTGCCCTGCGCCTGACGGAAGATGAACCACAACAAACCACCCATAAAGAGAACAGGCAATAGATACAACGCACCATTCAAGACGCCGCCCCACACAGAGGGCGCACTGACTTCAACGTTCATTTCAGTAAGCTGCTCAGGGGTGACGCCATAATCGCGGAGCTGTTCAATGAGAGAAGTATCCGACTCTTTACGTGATTCAAGTGCGGTCTCTTCAGACCCATTGACCTTTACCACGCGAATGGTGTTGTCGCTTTCAATAACGATGCGCGCAACCTGACCACTTTGGATCATCCGCGCCACTTCACTAATCGTGAGCGGCTCGGTGGCGTTGGAACTGTCTCGCAAACCGATGACGATCATGGCACCGATGGCTACGAGCAATAGTAAGTACACAAAAAACGATTGACTACGGGAATTCACGGAATCCTCCAGATTTGACGAACAGTGGCATTATACCAAGCCGTTTATTAGACGCGGCAGATTGGGGTTTTATTATTACGATTTTCTAACACGGCTCAAAGTCTAGCCGGAGACTGCTCGCAAAACCAATCAATTCTCCAAATTACCCTAATCAGCTATAATCTTCTCATAGAAAATTAACCGAATCGACTTTTGGAAAGCTGATTCGGTGTGCTACCAAATAACAACAGGAGGAAACCGGTGCTAAAGCTTCCTATTTACACAGAATTAGAAAACGCCCAAAATATCCTAATCGCTGGAGCAGGTGGTGGTTTTGACATTTTTAGCGGGCTGCCTCTTTATTTTGGGCTTAAAGCGTCTGGGAAAAATGTCCATTTAGCAAACCTTTCCTTCTCTTTTCTGCCTCCCCCACAAGTGACCGGAGAAGGCAGATTGTCTCCATCTATGTTACGGGTAACAGCAAATACCCCCGCGTTTACCAGGTATTTTCCTGAACATTTTCTCTCTAAGTGGTTTCAGGGTCAAGGAGAGGATGTACCCATCTATTGCTTTGAAAAGACGGGAGTTATCCCTTTGCTTGAAAGCTATAAAGCGCTCATAACATCTCTATCCCTGGATACCATCATCCTTGTAGATGGTGGCACAGACAGTCTGATGCGTGGAGACGAAAGCGGGTTAGGAACACCCTATGAAGATGTCAGTTCCATCATAGCCGTTGCTCAAACTAGCGTTGAAAGGAAGCTATTAATTAACCTCGGATTTGGAGTCGATCACTATCATGGAGTTTCGCATGCGCATTTTCTGGAAGCCGTATCGGATCTGATCAAAAGTAATGCCTACCTAGGTATGCTTTCACTGACAAATGACATGCCTGAGGTAAATAAGTACCGAGAAGCAAGCGAGTATGTATTCAAAGCCATGCCGCAAGACATTAGCATCGTTACAAGTTCCATTCTTTCTGCCATCGCCGGAAATTACGGCAACCATCACACCACTCCACGAACACAAAATAGTGAGCTTTGGATCAATCCATTAATGGCGGCCTACTGGTGTTTCCATGTGTCGCAGATCGCAGAACGAATTCTTTATGGTGAAGATATGAAGACTACCCATGATATAACCGATGTAATGGGAGTGATAAAAAGATTTCGTGAGTCTTGCAAAACCATCCGCCCTAGAAAGGAAATCCCTGTATGAACATCGTTTTCAAAAAGACAGGCAAGGAGATCAAGTCTGCAATTTCAAACCGAAGAACCCAGCTTGAGTCTCGCTTAAATAGCCGGAATAAAACATTGAATGAATTTATTCAAAACCCCGAGAAAGTCAGATCCTACTTAACCAGAAACACAAAGCCTGATTATAGTCATCATGGGCGAATGGGTTATGTGCTTTATGGCAAGGATGATATTTCGAGCGAAGAGCGACAGGAAATCGACCAACTTTGCCAAAGGATATTTGAGATCGAACAAGAGCTACACCGACTATCTTTCGTCGTTACTCATCTGGATGACAATACGATTTTTGACTTATCCTTTGAAGAGTTGCTAGGATACGGGTTTGAAGCTGCCGATTAATTGTTTCAGACCAAGATCAATTCCACCGGACAATGATCTGAGCCCATTACATCATCGTGGATGATGACATCTTTGACCTTTGGCATCAACGCTTCAGAAACAAGAAAATAGTCGAGCCGCCAGCCAATTCCACGCGCGCGGGCATTGAGGCGATACGTCCACCAGGTATATTGAACACGTTCAGGGTACAGTCGGCGGTAGGCGTCGATAAAACCATTGTCCAAATATTTTTGAACCCACTCGCGTTCCTCCGGCATGAACCCGGAAGTTTTTTCATTAGCTTTAGGATTCTTCAAGTCGATCGGCATGTGTGAGGTATTGAAATCACCAGTGATAACAATCAATTCGCCTTTGGCATGAAGAGACTGGCAAAGCTCCAACAAGCGGGCATAAAAACGGAGCTTATAGTCCACCCGGTCATGTCCACGCTGCCCATTCGGGAAGTAAATATTGAAGAGTCGTAAATTTCCCCAACGGGTTTGAATGATGCGTCCCTCCACATCAAATTCAAGGTCTTGCATGCCCAGTTGAATTTCATCCGGTTGATTCTTGTATAACGTCATTACCCCGCTGTAGCCTGGGCGTTCGGCAGCGTTCCAACTGTATGGAAGTTTCAATTGAGCCACTTGTTCTTCATCCAATTGCTCGGGGCGGGCTTTAACCTCCTGCAAACACAAAGCATCGGGTTCACGTTCGAATGCCCAAGTCAGGGCATTCTTTCCAAGCGCTGCACGGATTCCATTTACGTTCCAGGTTATGATATTCATACGAAGTTGACCCATTCCTTTATGGTAAACTTACTTAAGAAGGCAAAACTTATGGATGAAACAAACGCAAAAAACATCTTGTGCGTTGAAGATGAACCCGAAATGGTCGATCTTATCAGACTCATCCTTGCAAGGCGCGGGTATAACGTGCAAGGAGCTTCAGGTGGTGTAGAAGGAATTCGCTTGATACGCGAGACACATCCTGACCTCGTCCTGCTGGATCTCATGATGCCCGATATGGATGGTTGGGAAGTATATCAACAAATGAAAGCCGACCCCGTTCTGCGTGATATTCCAGTGATCGTTGTCACTGCCAAAGCCCAAAACATAGACAAAGTCCTCGGTTTACACATCGCCAAAGTGGATGATTACATTGCCAAACCGTTCAGTCCGCAGGAATTAATGGACAGCGTTGATCAAGTTTTCAAGAAAAAATAAAATCGGATGTTTCCGTGGGGGCGCGCAGAACGCCTCATCCCCACTCAAAGACCATGCCCCGTTTCATTACCATTACCAACTTATCCCGGAAGATCGAACAACCCGCACGTGTGGGCTATGCCGACTCATTCCTCGACCGTCTGCGTGGATTGATGTTCCGCTCGCGCCTCGACCCTAACGAGGGGCTGCTTCTGGTCGAAAAGCGGGATTCACGCCTCGACACTTCCATCCACATGTTCTTCGTACCATTTGACCTAGCCGTGTTCTGGATCAAATCCGATAAAACCGTTGTTGATAAAGTGATCGCAAAATCATGGAAGCCTGCCTACTTCCCAAAAGCAGATGCAAAATACACCCTGGAAATACACCCAGACCGCTGGGGAGATTATGAAATTGGCGACAAAGTCGAATTTAACGATGCGTAAGTACGCATTCTATTTCATCCTTCTGTTCATCTTAATTTTCCCGTTCCAACCTGCCCGTGCGCAAGATGGAACGACAGGACCCGTATATATTGTTCAATCGGGTGATAGTCTGTATTCCATTGCGCTACGCTTTGGAATCACCCTTGATCAACTCTTAACCGCGAATAACAGTGTTGACCCGAATAATCTTCAAGTGGGGCAACAACTGACCATCCCCGGGTTGGATGGCGTGACCGGTATTCTCAACACGAAGTTCATCAACTTTGGCGATTCATATCGCAGCCTCATGCGCCAGACCCAAGTCCCGGATGCACTCTTTCGACGATTAAATCATGTCGTCAGCCCAAGTGAATTTTATGTGGGCGTTAATATGATCGTCCCTCTGCAAGACCAGCCACAATATGCCAAGCGTATTTCGCCTGCTGCTGGTGAATCCTTGCTGGAGATGGCGGTCAAGAACAATACCGATGTCTGGTCACTCGTCTCGATCAATCAGATCAAGGGTTCATGGGCAAGCCTGCCAAACGATACGATGTATGCCCCTGGCGAATCTAGCGGCACGAATGTAAGCGGTTTACCGTCGGCATTTATCAGTGCCGAAATTCGCGACCTGCCCATCAAGCAAGGTGGCACGGGTGTGATCACAGTCGTAGCACAACCCGGTGTTAAGTTGGGCGGCATATTGGTCGATCATTCACTGAATTTTTTCCCGAGCGAAAATGGTGTGCAGATCGCTTTGCAAGGCGTGCATGCTTTGCTTGAGCCGGGGGTGTATCCGCTGCGGTTGGATGCAACCCTGCCAGATGGCACTACTCAATCCTATGAACAATTGATATTGATCGTCTCTGGCAATTACCCCGAAGACCCGCTTCTATATGTAGACCCTGCTACCATCGATCCGGCATCAACAGAACCAGAGTCTCAACAACTGATAAGTATTACTACTCCAGCATCGCCTGTTAAATTTTGGGTAGGAGATTTCATATCCCCTGCCATTGCGTACGCTGAATCTACATATTTCACTTCGCGTTATGGCAGTCGCCGCACTTATATTGGGCAGGGCACGAATCTTACGATCAATGGGTTCCATACCGGCTTGGATTTTGGCGGCGGAGATGGGTTGCCAATTACGGCACCTGCCTCGGGTGTAGTCGTCTTCACCGGTCCGTGGACGGTGCGCGGCAATGCAACAGTGATCGACCATGGTTGGGGGGTGTATAGCGGTTTCTGGCATCAGTCTGCGACACAGGTGCAAGTTGGGCAGACCGTTAAGATAGGGGATGTAATTGGGTTGGTCGGCGGAACAGGTCGTGTTACCGGGGCACATTTGCACTGGGAGTTGTGGGTAAACGGCGTCCAGGTGGATCCGCTTGACTGGTTGAACCAGACCTACCCTTAAGGATGAGGCGCGTTGCGCATCTCCTATGAATATGCTACACTCGTGAAAGGTCAATTTTCCCTATGAGTAACGTTGTCAACTTCTTAAAACAAAGCGATATCTTTTATCAATTCACACCCACTCAGTTGGAGCTGGTCGGTAACCTGTGCCAGGAGGTTGTTTTTAACGACGGGCAGGTGATCTTCCAGGAAAACAGCAGCAGCAAAGAATTGTATGTGATCGTACAGGGTGAGGTGGATATTTTGATCAACCGCGGTAACACCGGTTCCCTGGCAAAAACCGAGACAGCTGTGGCTCGCTTGAGAAGGGGTCAATCGTTCGGAGAAGTGGCATTGGTGGATGAAGGGCTGCGCTCTGCCTCGGCTCGGGCGGCTCAGAACGATACCCGCCTACTGGTCATTCCACGTGACAAGATCGTGATGCTGTGTGAGACCTATCCACAGTTGGGTTATCGCTTGATGTATAACCTGGCGGCAGACCTTGCTATGAAAATTCGCAGTACCGATCTGCGCATCCGCGAACAATTGCTGTATAGACCGACTGAAAAATAAAAACGGACTCTAATAATACAGATAATTTACCTCTAATTTTCCCCGTAAACGTATAGACACAAACGCTTGACCGAAGATAGAATTCGACGTATTATTAAGTATTCGCGTTGAGAATATTGGTATTCATTTAGGTTACATCAACCAAGCCATAAAAATCCATCGAACAGGGTTTTTAGGCTTTCTTTGTATATAAAGACAAATTTTGATAAAGGAGGTGATGCCGACCCACCCGCGCATGGTCAGCTTTGTTTTTCGCCACCCGCAATCTCAATTTGCGGGAATCAAATTTTGATATATATTTTGGAGGAGTAAGATAATGAACAAGCGTTTACTCGCTTTACTGTCCCTGTTGGTAATTGCCAGCATGGCACTCGCCGCCTGCGCCCCTACGGCGACCGAAGCCCCTGCCGAAGAACCTGCCGCAACTGAAGAAGCGGCTGCAACCGAAGAAGCCGCCGCGACCGAAGAAGCTGCTGCTTCCATGGGCACCATTAAGATCGCCACCCAGAGCCCGCTCTCCGGTGGTCAGTCCTTGCTCGGTGTTGCCATCAAGCAGGGCGCTGAACTCGCTCTCGAACAGCTCGCTGGCGATTTGATTGCCATGGGCTATGATGTCCAGCTCGCCCCGTATGATGATCAGGCTACCCCTGATGTCGGCGTTGCGAATGCCAAGAACATCGTTGCTGACTCCGAGATCCTGTGCGGTGTTGGTCACTTGAACTCCGGCGTTATGATCCCCTCTTCCGAGGAATATCACACCGCCAACCTCGCCTTCGTCTCCCCCGCCAACACCAACCCCGTTGTGACCACCCGTGGTTACCTCGAAGTTAACCGTGTTGTGGGTCGCGATGATGTCCAGGCTCCTGCCGCTGAAGAATATGCTTTCACTACTCTCGGCGCCAAGTCCGTCTACATCATCCACGACAAGACCGCTTACGGTCAGGGTGTGGCTGAATTCTTCCGCATCGCTGCTGAAGAAGATGGCATTGAAATCCTCGGCTTTGAAGGCACCGAAGAGACCGCCAACTTCGATGCGATCGTGACCCCTCTCATCGCCACCCAGCCCGATGTTGTGTTCTTCGCTGGTATCTACAACCAGGCGGGTGTGTTCTTCAAGCAGGCTCGTGATGCTGGCTACGAAGGCACCTTCCTCGGCACCGACGGTATGGATTCTTCCGACCTGGCTGACATCGCTGGCGATGCTCTGACCACCGGCGGCGGTATGGCTTACACCACCGTTGCTGGACCTGTCAGCGCCTACCCTGCCGCTGCCAAGTTCGCTGAAGACTATACCGCCAAGTTCGGCGCCGCTCCTGAAGCTTACGCTGCTCAGGCTTACGATGCCGCTGGCGTTTGTTTGACCGCGATCAAGGCCGCTGCTGAAGCCGCTGGTGGCACCCCCACCCGCCTTCAGGTTGCTGAAGCCGTCCGCGCTGTCAACTACGAAGGTTTGACCAGCACCATCACCTTCGATGAAATCGGCGATCTTCCCCTCGCCAAGTACTTCATCATCAAGGTGAATGCTTCCACCAAGGATGCATGGGGCACCAACGAGATCATCGATTCCTTCGATCTCGCCTCCCCTGGCAAGTAGTTCTTCCTAGCACCAAAAGCCTCTCTCCCGTACGGGAGAGAGGCTACTTTTCAAAAAGACAGGATTGAACCAAATGAAGCAATTCACTGCAAATCCCGTTTATAAATTTGTTCTTTTCCCGATCGGGCAGATCCTTATATTTGCCTTCGGAGCGAGTGTAGTCCTGTCGCTACTTACCGTACTGCTCGCATTTATTTTCAAATTCAATGTTACAGATTTCGACCTTATCGAACGAACCCTATTGATCCTGCCGCAGGTAGTGATCAACGGGTTGACGATTGGCTTTGTCTATTCCACCATTGCCCTTGGTTACACCATGGTGTATGGTGTTTTGGAATTCATCAATTTTTCCCACAGCGAGATCTTCATGGTGGGTGGCATTGTGGGCATTCAACTCATGGCTTATTTTGAACATATCGGTGTACTGGCTACCATGAACCAGTACCTGGTGATCGCCCTCGCCATCCTCCTCGCCATGGTCATTTCCGGCACCCTCGCCGTGACCGTGGAACGGGTTGCCTACAAACCGCTTCGTAATGCCCCAAAACTGGTTCCCCTTATTTCCGCAATTGGTATGTCCTTTTTTCTGCAGGATATTGTCCGCCTCATCCTCAGTCTGACCACCGGTGAATTCAACGTCATTCTCCCTAAATTCGGCACCTTCGACGAGTTTTGGAAAATAGCCATCCCGGGCATGGAAGATCCTCTGCGAATTCAGATCAAATCAGCCATCATGGTGGGCATCGCCATTCTCATGTTAGTGGGTTTGAATTTTCTGGTCAACGGAACGAAAGTCGGTAAAGCCATTCGCGCCGTTGCGCAAGACCGACCCTCTGCCAGCCTGATGGGTATCAATGTCAATCAGATCATTTCGATCACATTCTTAGTCGGTGGCGCTCTAGGCGGTGCGGCAGGCGTATTATTCGCCTTGAAAGCGACAAAACTAGACCCCTTCTCCGGCTTCTTCCCCGGCTTGAAGGCGTTCACCTCCGCCGTTCTAGGAGGCATCGGAAATCTCACCGGCGCCCTGCTTGGCGGATTGGTACTTGGGCTGCTTGAGTCGTTCTCCGCTTCTTATCTTGGCATTTTTACAAATGGGGCGTTCGGTGCCGAGTACAAGGATATTTTCGCCTTCGCAGTACTCATTCTTGTTCTGATCTTCCGTCCTTCCGGTCTGCTTGGGCAAACCGTCGGGCAGAAGGCGTAGTCCGTATTCAGGAAAGGTACACCCATGAAAACATTTTTCAGTGAACTGTACAAAAAATTAAATACGGGCTCCTGGCCGATCGTCATTGCGCTTGCGTTCCTGATCATTGGAACCGTCAGCGTATATTTGAGCCCCAGATCGCTCAGTGCCTTCCTCATCTTAATGACCACGCCCCTGATCCTCTACTTCATGAAAATTAACATGAAAGTAAAGATTTTCATTGGCTTACTCCTGATCATTTTGATCCTGCCTGTGCTGGGTATTCGCAATATCTTTTACCTTGAAGTCATCTTCCAAATGGCAGTATTCGCCGCGCTTGCCCTCGGGTTGAATATCGTGATCGGTATGGCCGGGCTGCTCGACTTGGGCTACGTGGCATTTTATGCCGTGGGCGCTTATGCTTGGGCGATCTTCGGTTCAAAACAAATGTCGCTTCTGTATTCAGTTCCCGGTGCAGCACCTGCAGATGCGCAATTCTTCCTTGACCCAAAATGGTTCTGGCTTTTCATCTTTTTGGGAGTCGGCTTGGCTGCCTTGACGGGTATCATGCTGGGCCTCCCAGTTCTTCGTGTAAAAGGCGATTACCTCGCCATCGTAACGCTCGGGTTCGGTGAAGTGATCCGTGTACTGGCGCTCAACCTCGATAAACCCATCAACCTGACCAATGGCCCACAGGGCATCACCCCCATTCAACGCCCGCCGCTTCCACCCGAGGGAGTGCTTCAATTTCTGCGAAGCATCCTTGAACCCTTGGTAGGGCATGAAGTCAGCGATGCCAATTTCTATAATGTGATGTTCTACTTCCTTGCGCTTGTCATCATTGCGATTGCGATTGTCGTTGCAACCCGCCTCGAAGACTCCCGCATCGGGCGCGCGTGGACAGCTATCCGCGAGGATGAAACGGCTGCCATCGCCATGGGCATTCCACTCGTGAAGATGAAACTCGCCGCTTTCGCCGCTGGAGCCTCATTCGCTGGCGCCATGGGCGCGCTTTACGCCGCCAACCGTACCTTCGTCAGTCCGGAGACATTTTCATTCCTCCAGTCCATCGGCGTGTTGACCATGGTCATCCTTGGCGGGCTCGGCAGCATTCCCGGTGTGATCTTCGGCGCTGCTGCGGTGGTGCTCCTCAACATTCAGGTGCTGCAAAACTTCTCGCTGTACTTAAGCGAACTGCGCCAGAGCGATGCAGTCATCCCGATCATCAACTTTGCCTGGAAAGACCTCTCCAATCAATTAGACCCGGCAAAATATCAGAAACTAGTCTTTGGGCTCATCTTGATATTAATGATGATCTTCCGTCCATCCGGTCTCATCCCGGCAGAACGACGCAAACGCGAACTTGTTGAAACCAAAGAATAGGCGGATGTGACCATGTCTTTACTGCAAACAACAAACGTCGTCAAACGCTTTGGCGGTCTGATTGCCGTCAACAAAATGACCTTCTCCGTCGAACAGGGTCGTATCGTCAGCATCATCGGTCCGAACGGAGCCGGTAAGACCACCTTCTTTAACACGCTGACCGGCATTTACACACCTGAAGAAGGTCAGATTCTTTTCAAAGATAAATCCCTGATTGGCTTGCGCCCGGATCAGGTCGCCGCCACAGGCATTGCCCGCACCTTCCAGAATATCCGTCTGTTTGGAAGCATGACCGTGATCGAGAACATCCTGGTTGGCATGCACATCCAGCTAAAGCAGAATGCTTTTGATACCCTTTTCAGATCCAGAAAATTCAACACAGAGGAAAAGGATGCTGAACAACGAGCCAGTGAATTAATGGAATATGTCGGCTTGAAGAACGTTGGGAATGAACTTGCCCGCAACCTACCTTATGGTGGTCAGCGCCGCATCGAGATCGCCCGCGCCCTCGCCGCCAGCCCCACCCTGCTCCTATTGGACGAACCGACCGCAGGCATGAACCCAAACGAATCTGAAGATGCCATCAAACTCTTCCGCCGCATCCGCGACGAAAAGGGCATCACCATTCTGATGATCGAACATGACATGCGTGTGGTGATGGGTATTTCTGAACACATCACCGTAATGGACTATGGCGAAAAGATCGCAGAAGGTTCACCACAAGAGATCCGCTCGAACCAACGTGTGATCGAAGCCTACCTCGGTCGCGGCGCAGCTGTGGCACATGAGCAGAAGCACTAGGAGAATCTGAATGGGAAAACTACTCGAACTCACCAATGTCCATTCCTATTACGGACATATCCACGCTCTGAAAGGTATCTCCCTGCATGTTAACGAAGGCGAGATCGTAACGCTGATCGGGTCGAACGGTGCAGGCAAAAGCACCACCCTGCGAACCATCTCCGGTATCATTCACGCCCGCGAAGGCAGTGTGAACTTTGACGGAAAAGATATCACTCACATTGAGCCGCACAATATCGTAAACATGGGGTTGGGGCATGTTCCTGAAGGACGCGGCATTTTTCCAAAATTGACCGTGCAGGAAAACCTGGATATGGGTGCTTACACCATTACCAGTCAAAGCGACATCAAAAACCGCATGGAATTGGTGTATGAAACCTTTCCGCGTTTGAAAGAACGCGTCACTCAATTCGGCGGCACGCTCTCCGGCGGTGAACAGCAGATGCTCGCCATTGGGCGCGGACTGATGCTCAACCCGCGCATCCTCATGCTGGATGAACCTTCGATGGGTCTTGCCCCAGTGCTAGTAGATCTGATCTTTGACACCATTAAAAGGTTGAATGAAAAAGGAACCACCATCCTGCTTGTGGAACAGAACGCCCTCATGGCACTCTCCATCGCCAATCGCGGATACGTTCTCCAGACCGGCGGGATCGTCCTCACCGACGACGCAGCCAAACTCAAAAAGAACGAGATGGTTCAAAAGACCTACCTGGGTATCGAATAGGCAGAAGCACAAGAAACAAAAAAACCCGTTTTCCGCCGAAGGCGTGAAAGCGGGTTTTTTTGTAAAATAAACACACTATGACAAACTTACCTAAAACAGCAGATGTCATCATCATCGGTGGCGGCGTGATGGGTGCCAGTGCCGCCTATCACCTCGCAAAACGCGGAGTGAAGAATATTCTCCTTCTTGAAAAAGAAAGCCATTTTGGTACAGGCGCCACGGGTCGTTGTGCGGGCGGAGTCCGCTATCAGTTCTCAACTGAGATCAATGTGACTTTATCGAAACACAGCCTGCCAATGATCGAACGATTCAAAGAAGAGCTTGGACAAGACCCCAGTTATCATCAATATGGTTATTTGCTGGTTGCGACCAACGAACAGGAAGTGCAAGAGTTCAAGCAGAACGTCGCCATGCAGAACCGACTGGGTGTGCAAACCGAGCTTTTAAGCGGAGATGAAGTCCGCAGGCGTTTGCCACTCATGCGCTTTGACGATGCACTGGCGGGCACATTCCATCGCAAAGACGGCACCGCTGACCCGAACAGCATCGTGATGGGCTACGTCAATGCGGCGCAAAAGATGGGTGTCACCGCGCTCACCGGCGTGGAAGTCATTGGAATCACCGTCAGCAGCGGAGAGGTTCGCAGTGTAAGAACAAACCTGGGCGAGGTGGAGGCGCGGCACATCCTCAACGCGGCTGGACCGTGGTCGGGTCTGATCGGTACCATGGCTGGAGTAAATATCCCTATCACGCCCCTACGCCGACAAATGTTCACGACCAACCCATTGAAGGAAGTGTCTGAAGATTTTCCATTCGTGATCGATTTTGCAAAGTCTTTGTATTTTCATCGCGAAGGTGAAGGTCTGTTGATCGGCATGAGTAATCAGAATGAAAAACCTGACTTCGACCAAAATGTAGATGAAGATTTTGAATTGGTGAATTTGGAAGCCGCCATTGCACGCATGCCGCTGATTGAACGTGCCAGCCGCGCCGCACATTGGGCGGGTTTATATGAAGTGACGCCCGATGCGCACCCGATCTATGGTGAGACCGATGTGAAAGGCTTTACGCTTTGCACCGGGTTTTCTGGGCATGGCTTTATGCACGGACCGATCTCTGGCAAGTTGATGAGCGAATTTATTTTGGACGGAAAATTCTCAAGCGTAGATGTTTCAATGCTTGATCTGAAACGCTTCGAAGAAGGTCGCTTGATAAAAGAGTACAATGTAGTTTAATTAAACACAAAGGACACCAAGGTCACGAAGGAAAGACCAAGGAGAAGTTTCATCCTTTGTGTACTTCGTGACCTTCGTGTTTAAAGGATTTTATGACCTCAGCAGAAATCATCACAATCGGAACAGAAATATTACTCGGCGAGATCGTGGATACGAATACTCGTCACATCGCGCTCACATTGCGCGGACTAGGTGTGGACCTGTATCGCACTGTCACCATTGGTGACAATGTCGAACGCATTGCGGAAGTGATCCGCGACTCAATGGAACGCGCTAACATCATCATCACCACTGGCGGGCTGGGACCTACCATCGATGACCCCACCCGTGAAGCCGTTGCAAAAGCCGTCGGCGTAGAAACAGAATTTCGCGAAGACCTCTGGCAGCAAGTGGTTGAGACCATCGGGCGTTACGGACGCACCCCTTCTGAAAATCAAAAGCGGCAGGCATATGTTCCGCAGGGTGCCATTGGGTTAAGAAACCCGGTCGGCACAGCGCCATGCTTTATTGTAGAAACAGAAAAGAATGCAGTCATTTCGTTGCCCGGCGTACCCGCCGAAATGGAACATGTGCTGCATGAATCGGTCATCCCGTATTTGCAAAAACGCTTCGGGCTCGATGAAGTTATCAAAGTCCGCGTACTACATTGTGCCGGTCTCGGTGAAGGCATGATCGACGAAAAGATCGCCGATCTCGAAACGCTCAGCAACCCCACCGTAGGTCTTGCGGCGCATACAGGTGTGGTGGATGTGCGCATTACGGCAAAAGCAAAAAGCGAAGCCGAAGCCAATGCCCTGATCGCCAAGGTCGAAGCGGATGTGCGTGAACGCCTCGGTTCCGTTGTCTTCGGCGCAGATGAAGACAAACTTGAAGAAGTCGTGCTGGATCTTCTTGAAAAACGCGGAGTAACCCTCACCGCCATCGAAAGCGGACTCGACGGACTGCTTGCGCGAAAAATTCCGCATACCGCCTCACTCCCTAATCTGACGCCTGAAGCGCTGACCCAAGCCCTTCGTTCCGCCCGAGCCGACTCAAAAGCAGATATCGCCCTCGGTGTCTCCGTATATTTGGAAGAACGCGCTGCAGAAATGGCAATGATCACTCCCAACGGCGAGAAGACCCATCGCATCACCTACGGCGGTCCGCCAAGAAGCCTTCCGCGCTGGAGCATGAACGTCGCCCTGAATTGGTTGCGGACCACCCTTGAGGAAATGAAATAATGGCAAAGCTCAAGCCGCGTAAAAAGAATGACACCCCGTGGGTCATCCTTGCCTGGGGCTTGAACATCTTTGGCTTGTGCGCCATTGCATTGGTGACAGTGGCATATTTTGCATTGAAGCCCGCTCATGCCGCACCCCAAACCGTAAATACATCGTTTACTGCCACCATGCCGCCCACCTTTACACCAGATGTATTCTCCTTTAACCTGCCGACCATCACACCCAATCCCCGCTCGACCCTGATCGTCGTACAATCGCCGACTCCGTTCGTGATTCAAAATGCAGGTACGTTGGGGCTTTCAAGCGTTGCCACGGTGGGATATTCCGTCTCTGGCAGACCCATTGAAGTCTATAAATTCGGCAATGGCGAACGCGAAAAAATGATCGTGGCGGGCATTCATGGCGGATACGAATGGAACACGATTGCGCTGGCAGATGAACTGATTCGTCATATTTACGACAACCCGAAGATCATTCCCAGTGATGTGACTCTTTACATCATGCGTAACATGAATCCCGACGGTGATGCGCGTGACCACGGCATTGATGGGCGCGTCAACGACCACGGCGTAGACTTAAACCGTAACTTCCCCGCCAATTGGGCAAAGACCTGGGACCGTGATGGCTGTTGGAGCCTGACCCCCACTACTGGCGGTCCCACCCCCGGCTCCGAACCGGAGACGCGCGCGGTGATGTACTTCCTGCAATCACACAATGTTGAAACGCTCATTAGTTATCACAGCGCGGCGTTGGGAGTCTTCCCTGGCGGTGTGCCCTGGGAGGAAGATTCAATAAAATTTGCCAAGGCATTAGGCAAGGCAACGAAGTACCCCTACCCCCCATTGGATACGGGCTGCGTCTACACCGGCACCCTCGCCGATTACGCCGTTGAACTCGGCATCACTGCGGTGGATATGGAACTTTCGACACATAAGTTCACAGACTTCGAACAGAATGTAAAAGCGTTGGAAGTGCTGTTGAATTGGAGATAATTAATTTCGTAAGGGCGACCCTTCAGATACAATTAAGATACCTAGCTACCGCCGGGCGGGTCGCCCCTACAATCAAAAACATATCAAAAAGGAGATTAAATGACTCAAAAAGTTGACACATTATTCATCAATGCCATCGTCTTGACGATGGATGAAAAACTAACCCAATACGATCCCGGCGCGCTCGCCGTCAAAGGCGATTCCATCGTCGCGGTCGGAAGTGAAGCAGAACTCAAAAAAGAATACTCCGCCAACGAAACCATCGACTGCGGCGGCAAGGTGCTCATGCCGGGTCTGGTCAACGCGCACACACATGTACCCATGACCCTCGTGCGCGGACTAGCCGACGACCTGCGTCTCGACGTCTGGCTTATGGGCTACATGCTGCCCGTCGAACGTCAATTCGTTTCGCCAGAATTCGTGCGCCTCGGCACACTCATTGCCTGCGCCGAACAGATCCGCAGTGGCGTGACCACCTTCAACGACATGTATTTCTTCGAAGACGACATCGCCCAAGCCACCGCTGATGCAGGCATGCGTGCCGTGTGCGGTGAGTCGGTAATGAAATACCCCGCACCCGATGCACCCTCTTACGATGACTCGCTCGCCTATGCACGTGAGTTCATCAAAAAATGGAAGGGACATCCACTCATCGTCCCCGCTATCGCGCCGCATGCCCCCTACTCCACCAATCCCGAGATCATCCGCGCCTGTGTGGATCTCGCCAAAGAATTTGATGTACCCTTGCACATCCACATCTCCGAGACCGCCTTCGAAGTGGAGAACATGCGCAAAGAACAAGGCATGCCGGTTATCCCATACGTCAAGAAACTTGGCTTATTCGAAGCCAAGGTCATCGCCGCGCACTGCGTTCACATTGATACAGGTGAAATTCGTACTTTGCAACATGCAAATGCAGGCGTAGCGCACAACCCTTCTTCAAACCTCAAACTCGCTTCGGGCTTTGCCCCGGTCGCTAAAATGCTCGCGGATGGACTCAACGTGGGCATTGGCACGGATGGACCCGCCTCGAACAACGATCTCGACATGTTCGAAGAAGTGCGTCTCGCTTCTTTCGTCGCCAAAGCTGCCTCGAACGACCCGACCGTTATCCCCGCTGCCACTGCACTGACCATGGCTACGCGCCTCGGCGCACAGGCATTGCATCTAGGTCACATCACCGGTTCGCTGGAAGTTGGTAAACGCGCCGACCTGATCCTCGTAGATACTAATCCCTTGCACAACACGCCGCGTTTCAAACGTGATCCGTTGAACGCATACTCTCAACTTGTATATGCTTCCAAGTCCACAGACGTTACTGATGTGATGGTTAATGGGAAATGGTTAATGCGCGATCATAACTTGTTGACCTTGAACGAAAAAGAACTCATCGCTCAAGCCCGCGAACTTGCCACCAAGATTGATGCCTTCCTGACCGAACGTGAACAATCGGTGCTTTCGAAACTCATTGCACTCGGCGGCTCGATGGAAGAGGAATCGTTCGAGGTGCAGGTAAAGGTCAAGGTCGAAGAACCCAGCCTCATTGTTAAGAATGTGAAGCGCGAAGAGATCGAGATCACTGCGTACAAGCATTACCGTCAATTCGATGAATACTTCCTGTTCGAAGATCCCAATCAAGGGCGACTGCGCTATCGTGAGGACAGCCTCATCAACGAAAAAGGTGACATTGAAAACGTACGCTCGCGCTTGACTCTGCTCGGCGTGAAGCGTGAAGATGAGATGGGCGAAGTGCTGCTTTCACGCAGCCGCTTCCTGGCACCTGCCACACAATCACTGCGCTTCTATCGCGAATACTTCAAACCAAAAACTGAAATTTCAGTGGAGAAGAATCGTTTGCGCTGGCATATCAAATACAAGAACACCGAGTTCTTCATCAACCTCGATGAAATGAAACAGCCGCAAATGGGAACCTTCCTTGAGGTCAAGAGCCGCACCTGGAGCCGCAAGGATGCCGATCTCAAAGCGGTGCTCGTACGTGAGTTACTCGAGCTCCTTGGTGTTGGGCACGCCGAACCCGTAACGCAAGATTATATTGAGATTTTGACCGCTTAAAACAACCAAGTGACAGTCACCTGTAATGTGACTGTCACTTCATAAAACCCTATGAATACTTTTAGAAAACCTATCGCAACATTTTTCGGCACTTCATTCGTCATCACCGCTGTGATGGCTTTACTGTTCTTTAACTTTGATCGCCGCGCATTCACCGCAGAAACATATCAACAAGCCTTTGCCCGCGAAGATTTTTATAACAAGATTCCCAGCCTCCTGGCGCAGTCGATCACATCCGGTGAAGATGTCACTCAACAACCACTTGGGATGCAAGGCTTAAACCAGGAAACCTGGGATAGTTTCTTTCGCACCCTGCTCCCGCCCGATGTACTGAAAGTTATCGGTGACGACCTGCTCAACTCAACCTTCGCCTATCTAAACCTGGAAAGCGATTTAATACAGGTTACCCTTAGCCCGGTCAAAGCCAACATGGTAGGCGAAACTGGCACACAAGCCGCGCTGGTCCTAATCAAATCCTTGCCCGCATGCACTCTCGACCAAGCTGCGATGATCATGTTCGGTATGTTTTCTGGCGATCAGATCCAATTATGCAATCCGCCTGAGGATATACTACCCATGCTGATGCCAATCATTCAAGGACAGATGCAGGTTACCGCATCGCTCATCCCAGACCAGTTGACTCTCATCACTGCACCGCCTCAAAATGATCCGCGTCAGCGGCTGCAAACCATTCGCTTTTTTCTACGCCTCAGCCCGCTCCTGCCATTATTGTTCCTATTCGGTCTGACGATCTTCGCCGTCCGTTCATTAAAGGATTGGTTGATCTGGTGGGGCATTCCACTTGGAATCACCGGCTTTATCGCATCCGTGATAGGGTTTCTCGGTGCGCCCCTTTTGGGAGCTGTGTTGGAAAGACTCCTCGCGGCGAGGCTACCGAACTATCTCCCTGTATTCCTTGTGGATTTCACCGGTGATTTTTCTGCCGCCATGGTGCGGGCATTGCTCAACCCGGTTTTATGGCAGGGCGTGATCCTCGCGGTCATCGGCGGCGGAATGTTTGTCGCTGGTTATTTTATACATATAAAGAAATAGCTCGATAAAAAATTCGTCGCAACTTTTTGCGCTCCTATCATGTAATACGTAATGGAGGCGCACATGCGACGAATTTTTATTTTCCTTACCATCCTACTTATCACATCTCTGGCTTGCGGCGGAGCACCCACTCCCCCGCCCGTACCGGAAACGTCTATATTTGATTCAAAAGAAACTGCATACGGCTTCTTTCCATCTCCACCTGAAATAACGCTGGAAAGCGTTCTGCAAACTTTCAAAGACATGGGGCAATATGGCGATTTTGTTCTCATTCAAAAAAACACCGATTGGGAAAGCTTCGTCAACGACGTGGATGGTGAATCTCAACTACGCACTGACATCATCAATCAAGTCATCCTCGCACAGCAGAACGGTTTGGATACTCTCTTTGTACTCGATGCACTAAATGGACTCAACCGCCGCGAGTTCGACGGCTTGCCAGCAAATTGGGAGGCAAGTTTTGCCAATCCAGATGTCCGCACAGCATATAAGAATTATGCCCTCTGGGTCGTGCAAAATTTCCAGCCGCGCTATCTCGGTCTCGCATCTGAGATCAATACCTACATGGATGCTCATCCCGAAGATGCGCCAAACTTCATCAGCTTGTATCACGAGATTTACGCATTGGTCAAAGCCGAGTCACCGAAGACGCAGGTCTTTGTCAGCTTTCAATGGGATGACCTCAATAATATGTTTCCTCAGCCCGAAGAAGGCAATCGTCAAAAACTTCAACCCAATTGGGAACAAGTAGAAGCCTTTGAACCCAATCTGGATGTGTGGGTGATCTCGACCTACCCGTACTTTATCTTCCCCACCGGCATAGATATCCCCGCAGATTATTATTCCCCGCTTCTCGTGCGGACCTCGAAACCAGTTGCCATTGCTGAAGGTGGATTCTCCACTGTTGCCTTCGACCAATTCACTCACACGCCCGAAGATCAAGTCGCTTATCTCAATGCAATTCACACTCAACTCGGGTCACGCATGGCATTCTGGGTCAATACGATTTTGAGTGACTTCAACATTGATTCCTATGCAAAAGGAATGGATAACCCCGAGGATGCCAGCATGCTGGGTAACTTTGCCTATACCGGCTTGCGTGAATTCGATGGGACGCCCAAACCAGCACTCGCACTGTGGGAGAGTTTCAGAAATCCTTAATCCCTGTGGTCGCGGACGGGTAATTCGCCCAGTAGTTCTTGCGCTTTGAAAATATCCTTGCCGGTCACGAACACGCGAAAACGCGGATCATCCCAGCCATGATAAGGAACGTCGTTGCGATGAGTAGCAATGCCACGCTGCGCCAGCTGCTCAGCCAACGCTTCGGCATTTTTCAGCGAAATAAAATAGCCCACCAAATGCCGATGCAAGATGCGCTTGGTCATGAACTCGAAGAAAAACTCACAAGCCTCCGACTCGCTTTCGCCTTCGAAGAGAGGCTCATCGTCGAGATTGCGTTCGCTGTAAAGAATGCGCCACATCCCATCTTCATGGATCAGGCAATAGGCGCCGCCCTGATAGCGTTTACTGAGAGAGTAATATGACCGGCTGCAAGCTTCTTCTTCGAGGCGCTTTTCTAATTCGTTGATATCCATTTTAAGGGCAGGCATTCGCAATTTGCTCTTCGAAGGTTTCAGCAAAGGCATGATAGCCCGAGCCATCACAGGCAGCTCGGAAGAAATAATAGGTTGAGGTTTGCGGGTAAGCGACCGCCATCAATGCCTCGATGCCCGGGCTGGATATGGGCGTGGGAGGCAAGCCGTTATTCAAGTAGGTGTTATATGGCGAGATGACTTCCAAGTCTCTCAATGCAAGCGGACTCTTCCACCATGAGCCAGTATCGAACTGATAGCCGAGCGCATATTGGATAGTAGGGTCAGCATCTAATTTCATGCCGATGGCGATGCGGTTGAGATATACCGATGCGATCAACGAGGCTTCTTCGCTATGAATGGCTTCTCGTTCGACGATGGAAGCCAGTGTGACAGCTTGATAGATACTCAGGTTCTGGGCGGCGAATCCATTTTGAATGTCGTTTGTGAGTTTGGAGGTGAAGTTGCGCCCAATAGCATCTAATAATTGGTCGAGGGTGGTTTCACGCGGAAGAGTATAGGTATCGGGAAAGAAGAAGCCTTCCATTGAAATTGGAGAAGCAAAGGCAAGGACTTGCGGCGGATTGTTCGCAGCGGCGAGAAAGGTATCGGGGTCAATGGACAAGCCCGAGGTTGGGAGTGAGGCGGCGATCTCTTCCATCCGCCAACCGGGTAAGATCACAAGAGTCGCATCGGTGGGAGCAAACTTTTGCAATGCCTGGGCAATGTCAATAATGGATTGTGAAGGGCTGAGCGTGAAGTCACCTGATTGAATGGTGAGGTCGATGCCGGTGTAAACAGCGTAGTCAAAAAAGGCTTGCGCATCGGAGATGAAGCCAAAGCTTTGAAGTCGGTCTGCGATGGATGCAACCGACTCACCTGGCTCAACGCGGAAAGGTTGTGCAATGCCATTAACGTCCACTGGCGTGGTGAGGACATGTCCATGAGAAAGCAGGCGGGTTGAATATTCAATGCGGTCGGAGATGGAAAGGGTACGCGCAGGCGGACCATATAAAAGTGATGCGCGCGCGGGGACGTAATAAATAAATGCAAAAATACATGCGAAGAACAGCATGACAATAAATGCAAGAATAAAATAGTATTGATTGCGATGAAAGAATTTAGACATGGTTGATATACGATTTACGCATTACGCTTCGCTTCAAGATACGATTGCAAGATAATCACGGCGGCGAATTCATCTTGATGCCCAGCGCGTTTTTTGCGGGAGACGCCAAGCTCGATGCGGGCGGCACGGGCGATCTGAGTGCTATGTGATTCGTCCCATAGTTCAATGGGGATATTCGTCTGGTTGCGAAGTTCGTCAGCAAAGCGACCAGCGCGACGACCGGCTGGGTTGGGGTTGCCGTCTTCATCGTAGGACTGCCCCACGACAATAAGAACAACATCATTTTGCACGGCGATATCCGCCACTTGGGCAGCGTCAATAACGCGCGAAACATGTTGCACAACTTTCAATGGGCTGGCAATCGTAGCGGTCGGGTCGCTGAGGGCGAGCCCGATTCGTTTTTCACCGTGGTCAACTGCGAGGATTCTCATAGGCTTCGCGACGATGGACAATCGTCTACTTTATCTCTATCGAAATATTGAAAGGAATTAACGGCAGCCAGGGCCACCACGAGGGTGTGACCATAACTTGCGGCTCGTTTTGTAAGGATAAAGCTTCTTGCACAGTGGTGGCAGCAGTTTGTGGATCACGTCCGCGCATAAGGTTATAGACTTGCATCAAGTCAATATCGCGCAAGGCAGTTTGTGACGCTTGCAAACGAAAGCTCGTCACACCGGCGGTATCGGTTATAGGGACATCGAGCAAATTGAAGATCATCTCACCCGAAGGAGAAAACCCTTGCGAAATAGACGCCATGACAGAAGAAGATGCGAGTCCTTTTAGATCCTCTGCCAAAATATAACGTGCCACAAACTCGGCTTGCACAGAAAAGGTCAATGTGGCGGCGGTTTTCCCTGGGGGCGGTGTGAACTCTTCGCGTTGTATTTCCTGAATATCAAGCGTATCTTCGATCAACAAATCTCCGTCACCTAGGCTAGCGCGGATCTGTTCTTCGGCTTGCAGATACAGAGAGTTCAACACATCATCACGCAGCTTGGCACGATCTTCTTCTGTAGCGCCTAGCATATTGGCATTCGTCCCACCGATGGTCGGCTCAGGATTGTTGACCGTGGCAGAAAGCCCCAACGTGCCTTCAATGACTCGAATGGTACTCGCATCTACATTGCCTTGCTCGCCCGCATCCAGTGCTTCGATGCGGACTTCCACAATGCCATTCGTGCCCGTCAGCAAACGAGTTTCGGTCAGCGTCGCAAAGCGGATCAAGGTATCGGTCAAGACCACCGTCCCCGCTGGGATGGTGAGATTTTCAGCACCGAGGTTAGTAAATTGTGCCACGCCCTGCGCCCGCGACTGTGGAATCGAAACCTGGCTCGTAACCGGTACAGTCTGTTCATCGCTCACGATCATGGAGATGGTCTTTGCAGGGATCTCGCCGCTCAACGCTACGGATGTATTCGCCGGGCTTGCCCGAACTGGGATGACGATGGATGCGGTTTGAGTCTCGGGATTCAACGTCACCGCCGCACGCGGGACGAACAAGCCTGCCACAACTAAAACAGCCATGACCCCCGCTGTGAATGTGACCACCCTTCCTAAAAGCGATGTGCGCCAGCCGGGTTCTTTTACATAAACCGTTTCACGTAGCTCGCGCAGGTCGCGGCGCGGAGGTTTAGGCGTGCGCTGTGTTCTGGGAGCAGACTCAGCCCAAACGTCTTTTTGAGCCGCGCTTGTTGTTTTGAAAACAGGAATGCCCAGCGACTCGCCATCCCGTCTGACGTTCATCCTGCGTGTGACGAGTCCTAGTTGTGCCCCAAGCGAATCCGCGTGACGTTGCAGGACTTTAAGATCGAGCAAACGCAAGGTGACCTTTTCATACTTGGGCCACACCAACAAAATGCGTGGCGTCTTCGCCCACGAGAATTTATCGCGGACAGAGATGAGGTCGTCGTGGGATTCGAGGGTGATGATCTTGGTTTTCAATGGGTAGTTGAGTAGTTAGATAGTTGAATAGTTATTTATTTAGACTTCGGGTTTTATCAATGAGAGCAGGTAATGTTTTCAAGAATGAATCAATATGCTCCGATGTTGTGCCTGCACCAAGGGTGATACGCAAAGAGCCCAATGCCCACTCGCGTGAATAACCTAGTGCAGTGACGACTTCGCTTGGTTCGGGGTTGCCGGTCTTGCAGGCGGAACCGGAAGAACAAGCGAAGCCCGCTGCATCGAGCAATTGCAAAAGCAAATTGCCATCCACATCTTTGAAGACAAAAGAGGCATGGTTGGGCAGACGCTGTTCAGGATGACCTGTGAGTTTTGAATCAGAGATGGTTTCAAGGACAGTTCCAATGATGTAATCTCGCATCGGCTTGACGTGAGCCGTGCGTGCTTCACGTTCCTGTGCGGCAAGATACAACGCTTCAGCAAAGCCAACGATGTATGGAACGTTATGTGTCCCGGCGCGCAGACTGAATTCCTGACTTCCACCGGTGAGATGTGGCACGAGCTTCGTCCCCTTGCGGACGTATAACGCCCCCACTCCTTTCGGTCCGTAGAATTTATGTCCACCGAGCGACATTAAATCCACGCCGAGTTTTGAAACATTCACATCGAGGTATGCCGCGGCTTGTACAGCGTCGGTGTGGAAAAGGATGTTGTTCGCCTTCGCGACTTCCGCCAATTCAGCGATGGGGTTGATCGTGCCAATCTCATTATTAGCATACATCACCGAAGCCATGGTCGTGTTATTGCAAACCGCCTTCGCCAATGACTCGACTATGACAGCGCCATGTTCGTCCACATCCAACCACTCGAGCAGAAAGCCATATTCCTTTTCAAGTTGAATAGCGGTCTTGCTCACGGCAGGATGTTCTGTCTTGGCGGTCAGAATCCATTTAGTTGATTCTTTATTTGCCAGCATCGCGCCGCGCAAAGCGAGGTTGTCCGCTTCGGAGCCACCAGAGGTGAAGACGATCTCATCCGCGCGGCAGCCTAAAACAGAGGCGACCTTCTCCCGCGCTTCATCCACTGCAGCTTCGGCTTTTTGCCCTAGCCGGTGAATGGACGACGGATTCCCGTAATTCTCACGGAAATACGGCATCATTTTGGCGAGCACGCGCTCGTCAACGGGGGTGGTGGCGGCATAATCGAGGTAAATCATAGCCAAGATTATACTCGCATGGATATATCAACCTGTTCAAATGAGGATGATAAAATCATGGCATGCGTATCTGGCTAAGAATCACGGGCGGGCTCCTGGGAGCTGCTACCATTTTTCTAATGATCTTTGCAAATCAACTGGGGTTAGAAAGCTTCCCCACTTGGGGCGTGCGCCGTTCAGCAATACTCATTGCTGGAATTCTCCTGCTCGCCATTTCCATTTTTTATCAAAAAGATAATTTCATCGGCAAGACTCTGCACTCCGCAGACGGGCGCTTTTATATCGCCCTGCTAGTCTTGAACGCAGGTATCTTCCTCATTTATGTCTGGTTCGGCTCAGACGGCTTGTGGAAGTCTATGCACAATGAGACCAACTACTACGACCTGCAAGCCAATGCCTTCGCAAAGGGTCAACTTGAATTAGAGGTTGAACCCGCCCCCGCCCTACTCGCCTTTACGGATGTAAGTTTATACGAGCCAGAAAACCGTGAGGGTATTCCCGTTTTATGGGACGCCACTTTCTATAAAGGAAAATACTATCTATATTGGGGTCCAACACCGGCTCTACTGCTAACACCGCTCAAATTTTTCTATAAAGAAGACCTAGGCGATAAACTGCTTTCACTGTTCTTCCTGACAGGCACACTATTTTTTCTCAACCTGATCATCCTCGATCTGTGGCGAAAATGTTTCAGTCACATCCCGCGCTGGGCTGTGCTGGCTGCAATTGCTTTTGCCGGGCTGGTCAACCCGATGCCCTATGTGATGGTCGAAGGACGCATCTACGAAGCCGCCATCATTGCCGCACAATTCTTCCTCGTTGGCGGCTTCTATTTTCTGCTCTCTGCATTGGAACAGCCAAGTCTTACCGGTCTCTCACTGGCGGGTTTATTTTTCACATTGGCAATCGGCGCACGCACTCCGCTTGCGCCGGGCATCGGCTTGCTATCTATTGTCATGCTCGTTTGGGCAATCCAAACCCAACGCCAACGCTTGATCTCTGTATTGGCGGCTTTTGCCATTCCACTCGTGCTCGGCGCGGTTGCGTATGCATCTTACAATTATGCCCGCTTCGACTCGTTCACCGAATTTGGGTTTCGCTATCAATTTACCAGTTATAACCTGTACAAAAATCTTGATAAGACCCTATCGCTTGAATATGCGCCGCCCAATCTTTATAAGACTTTATTCAACCCACTTGAAAAACGCGATGCCTTCCCATATATCTTCCCCAATCGCTGGGCGGGTCCCGAATGGCTTACAAGTTATCAGCCCGGCATGTATTTGACCTTCACCGAAAACATCACCGGCATTCTGATCGGCAGTCCTTTCATTTTGTTCGGTCTGATCGCGCTCTTCAAACCAAGACCCGCCCTTCGTTGGATTCTGCTGGCACTTGCCTGTACGGTTTTGGGAATCTTCATCACGCTGCAAACCTACTTCTTCATCGCTATGCGCTATCTGCTCGATATCATCCCAACTTTGAGTCTACTCGCTATCATTGGCTTCTGGCACGGCTTCGACGCGTTCAAAAATAAAAAAGCATATACGATCATCGCCATCTTTTTCCTAAGCTACACCCTCGCTCTTAGTATGTTGATTTCATTTTCTGGCAATATAGAATTGTTCAAGATTCACAATAATGAACTCGTCCAACAGATGACATGGACATTAAACAGCATTTTCAAATAATAAACGTTCGTCCGCTTCGTTCTGGAACTTGAGCCTGCTTCAGTTTCCTCGAACCTGATTCTCGCCCGATGCCTTTTGTTGTACAATGACCACAGGAGATTCCGTATGAGCAATTTTCTAGATTTTCTCAACACCGCCGACCTCAATACCCTGACCCAGGTGTCAGGCGTTAACCGTCAACTGGCGGGTAATCTCATTGCCGCGCGTCCGTTCGATGTGGAAGAAGATGCATTGAATGTAAAAGGCATGGGCAAAGCCACCTTCGCCCGCTTGCAATCTTTTGCCGAGGCGCAGGGAAATGAATCAGAAAACAGTGCCCTGGTCCCGGTGGAGCAAGAGGCGATGCCCGCGCTTGTGGAGAAGACTCCACCTGCACAGGATGAAGCTCAGGAACAAGATTCCTTCCTCACGCGTTTGGGGCGGGCATTTGGTGTTTTCTTTAGAGCCTTGATCCGCTTGATCATGCTTGTCATTCTGTTTGCGGCGGTTGGCGCGATGCTCTATTACGGTCTGCCATATATTCAAAGGAACTTCATTGCGCCCGTGGAAGAAAACACGGCGCAAATTCAGGAGCTTGAAACTGAAATTGAATCACTGCAAGCTCAATTGGATGAAATGAATTCACGGGTTTCCGTGTTGGAAGATTCTGTTGAGGCGCACACGGCTTCGATTGAAAAACTGGAAGAGCTGCAAACTACACTCGAAACGCAATTGCAGGAAAATAACGATGCGGTCTTGCTTGAGTTGAAACATGAAGTGATGTTCACACGCGCGCTCGATATTCTTGCACGTGGACGGCTGTATCTCGCACAAAGTAATTTTGGTCTGGCAAAGATAGATGTGCAAACCGCACGTGACCTGCTGGCAGAGTTGCAAGCCGAAAAAGAAGATGTGGTTTTGGCGAAGGCTATTGAGCGTTTGGATCTCGCGCTCAGCAACTTGCCCGATTTTCCTGTCGTTGCTTCAGGTGACCTAGAAATTGCCTGGCAGATTTTGATCTCTGGCAATGCGCCTGCGGCTACAGCTACTTTTACGCCCACACCGGCTCCATTTGAGACGGCGACTGCCACATTGCCTGCTTTGGAACAAACTTCTACACCAACTCCATTGTCGCCGGTTACCCCAACCCCATAAAAGTGGAAAACTCTGCCATATGACAAGATTTGCACTTGCGACGGGTATAATCGCATAAGTAATTATTCTTTGAGGAGATAACTCATGGTACAAAAAATTAAATTCGGCACGGATGGCTGGCGCGGCGTCATTGCAGAAGATTACACCTTCGATAACCTGCGCCGCTGTGCGCAAGGCTTTGCGTCTTATATGCTTTCACAGGGCAAAAAGGGACAGTGGGTCGTGGTCGGGTACGACAAGCGCTTCCACTCGGAGAATTTCGCGGCAGCCGTCGCCGAAGTGTTGGCGGGGAATGGTTTGAAAGTTTATTTAACCCAGGAAGCGACTCCTACACCGGTCATCGCGTATGCGGTGGTGGAGAAGAAAGCGGCGGGGGCTGTCAATATCACGGCGAGTCACAATCCCCCCACCGACAACGGCTTCAAGGTCCGCAATGAGACCGGCGGCGCAATCGACCCGGAAGGTTTGAATCAGATCGAAGCGGGCATCCCCGATGATGTGAAGGATGTCAAGATCAAGAACTATAAAGAAGCCGAAGCGGCTGGCGAGATCGTCAAGTTCGATGCGGCGACTCCCTACATTGAGCATCTCACCCGCGATGGTCTCATTGACTTGCAGCCCATCAAGGATGCTGGTCTGACCGTGGTGGTCGATGCGATGTGGGGTAACGGGGCTGGCTGGTTTACCCGTCTGCTTGGCGGCGGCAAGACCAAAGTTATTGAAATCCATAATGAGCGCAATCCATCCTTCCCTGAGATGAAACGCCCGGAACCCATCCGTCCGAACATTGATGTGGGCTTGAAGGCGACTGTCACCAATAAAGCCGATGTATTGCTCATCACCGACGGTGATGCGGATCGCTGTGGTATCGGCGACGAGAACGGCGAATTCATCAATCAGTTGCGGGTGTATGCCTTGCTGGCGTATTACATGCTCGAAGTGCGCGGTGACCGTGGTGACATCGTCAAGACACTTTCGACCACCGGCATGTTGAACAAGCTCGGCGAAATTTACGGCGTGCCTGTCCATGAGACGGGTGTAGGTTTCAAATTCGTTGCCCCAAAGATGACTGAAACCAACGCACTCATCGGCGGCGAGGAATCTGGCGGCTACGCCTTCCGCGGCAACGTGCCAGAACGCGATGGCATTTTGGCCGGCTTGTACATGCTCGATTTCATGGTCAAGACTGGCAAGAAACCAACTGAGTTGTTGAAAGACTTGTTTGCCAAGGTCGGCGGTGAATACTTCTACGACCGCGTGGACAGTCCGTTTAGTGGTGACCATGAATCACGCAAGAAGATCATCCGCGATAACTATCCTGCCACACTTGGCGGTTTGAAAGTGACCGAAGTCATCACTGTAGATGGTTTCCAATTCAAAATGGAAGATGGCGGCTGGATGTTGATCCGCTTCTCGGGCACGGAACCAATCTTGCGCGTGTATACCGAAACAAGACATGCCGATAAGGTGCAGGCGATTTTGCAGGATGGGTTGAAAGTGGCGGGGATTAAGTAAGGGAAAAGAAAGAAGTTAAGAAGAAAGAATGAGGAGATGGTCACTTTAAAGTGACCATCTCCTCATTACTATATAAATACCAATAGAGGTTAGATGTTAGATCTCTTGCGAGATCAATTAAATAAAATTAAAATAAGGAAAATTACCAAACTCACACCAATGACAGCTAGGAGCGGCGCTAGTTCAAATCTATCTTCTATACTATCGTGACGCCTTGAGCCACTTGGTTCTTCTGAATTATTCGATAGTAAACGATTTAAATACAATAAAATCAATAAAACTCCTATTGAAACCAAACATGGAATACTGCCAAAGTAAATAAAAGCTAAGCCACTAGTATACAAAGCAAAAAACGAATCCCCAGATTTTGAAGTAATTGATAGCATTAAGCAAAGGATAGCCAAACCCACAAAAGCAATGTAGATAACTGCTTTTATATTTTGGAACTGATGCCTCTTTTTAGAAACATCTTCATCGTTATTATTCCGAGATGTAACTTCCAGATCATCGTCTTTCTCTGAAAAGCCATTCATAGTAACTCCAACCAGAAAAACACAAATATTGTTAATATTATAATAGGTCTCAATCCATGGAATTGGATCGAGCAATCCAGCTTAAGCCATTAGCGAAAATTCCTCCTGTGGACAGATATCGAGGCTTTACGCGCAGAGAAGGATAAACTGTTTATCAGACAAAACAGTAAATAGAAGCTATGGGATACTTTCCCGTTCAATGTTTCGAGGAAGTACCTTTATTTTCCAAAGCATTTACGAACATGGAATAAATATAAACATCCGCGTTTTCAGCGCCCTTCCACTCTAAGACATAACCCTTCTACAAAACTAAAATTCTAAGGGAGTCATGTTTATTTTACTATCGCTGATGTTTTGTAAAGATGTACATTCCAAACAATGCTGGCAGGAGGAAGGCACTTCCACACAGCGGAGTGGGGGCAGAAACAGGTTCCGGAGTATTCACTCCCATGGAGTATGTGGGGGTTGGAATGGTCACAGCGGGGGTAGAGGTTGAGGTAGCTTGCTCAGCTATCCGCGTGGGAGGAACCGGCGTAGCCGTCAGCCCGAGCAAGGTAAAACTTCCATCTTCATTTTGTTGAACGGCACTTGGTAGAGAGTAACTGATCTGAAGCAATAGATCTTTTGCCAGTTGAAGATTTGGGTCAATTTTTAGCGCAGTTTGAAGCCGAGCCAACGTGGTTGGCAAAAGGTTTTGAGTATCGGGCTGCCCCATGAAATAGAGGTCGTAGTAATAATGAGCCCACAATAATTCAGCAGACCCATATAACCAAAGCGGGTCTTGGGGCAAAATGCCAAGACAGGTTTCATAGGCGCTGCGGCTTAGCTCGAACATGCCTTGCCCGGCAATGTCACTGCGAAGATATCCTTTGGGCATCCTAATAATCTCTTTATAGGCTTTGGCAAGCCTACCCCAGGCTTCTCCGTCATTGCGATCTTTGGTGACGTTCGCGTCTTCGGTCAGCACCTTTTGCCACAGTGACGGAGTCACAATCACAAATTGAAAATTGTTCTCAAAGGTGGGTTCAAGGTCTTCGAACCTCCAGCGGACTTCATTTGCGCTAAACACGCCGCCGGGAGTTGCATCGCCATAGCCTTCTACACCTTGAGTCCAAACATTATAGGAGTTTGCTTCATAAGGCAAGCGCAAAATCACTTCGGCGCTGCCGATAGTGCCATTCCAACCCGCGCCGGTTTCAAGGACGTACTTGAAAACTTCGTAAGGATAATACCCAAAGCCTTGCACGTTATACACGACTTCAATGATGACGTCTTGGTCTAGAGGGAAGGTCACTTCGAAGACCGCCCACGGAAGCTCATCTCGTTCTTGAAAAGAGGATGTACTGTTCAAGAAGGGCTGAGACTCACGCCGAGTAGAAACGGACTTGCCGTTCACTGTCACTGCGATGGCATCGATTTCGGGGAAATCGCCGAAGCCATCCGAATTGCCATTGAAGAATGAAAGTGGAAAACGGACATTCATCGTCTCTTCAACGGTGCCGAGATTGCGCATGGTGAAGACGGCTCGTGTTTCAGCGACGGCATCATTTTCATCGGCAGAATCTTCAGAGATGGTCAACGTAACAGTCTCTGCCATCATGCGGACTTGGGTAGACTCGGACTCCGGGTTGATGTTCGAGCCAGGCACAGTCTCTGGCGGCGCGACGTCGGCATGGGCGGGATGAATGGGAATGGCTGCTAAAAATAAGAAAATCAATACAAGGTTAATTATTTTTTTCATAATGTTTTCCTGGGTAATAAGTATCTATAACTATACTGGCATAAAAACCTTTGGTCAATTCAGGCAAAAGTACCAAATAAACACGACAAACACAAAGAGGACGAATAGATGAATGTCATGAATTTCTCACTTTCTTTGTAAAATTGGTCCGTTTACAGAACCCTACAAAAGCAGACTGTTATAATCGCGAAGTCATGCAATTAACCGACACGCACTGTCACCTTTATTGGAATAAATTCGACGAAGACCGCGAAGCTGTCATTCAACGCGCCATTGAAGCAGGCGTAACGAAAATGCTCGTGCCTGGCACGACGATTGAGACTAGTAAACAAGCCATTGAACTCGCCGAGAAATATGAGCAAGTCTACGCCGCGGTCGGCGTCCACCCGACGGATGCAGAAACCCTTTCTCAGGATAATTTTGATGAGCTTTTCAAACTCGCCGAACATGAAAAGGTCGTTGCCATTGGCGAGATTGGCTTGGATTATTACTGGGTGAAAGAACCAGAGAAGCAAAAGCATCAGAAAATCGTATTCAACTCCCAGGTCCAGATCGCAGATGCTTTGAACAAGCCGCTGATCATCCACCTGCGTGAATTAAACGACGCCACCGAAGGTCCCGTCTTCAATGACCTTTTCGAGATGATGGACTATTGGTTCAATAAATGGCTCTATCTCAACCACCCGCTTGGGCTGACGCCCGGCGTGTTACATTCCTTTAACGGAGAAAGCAGCCTCGCAGCCAAAGCCATAAAAGCTGGCTTTCTCCTTGGCGTTACGGGTCCAGTCACCTACCCGAAGAACGAAAGCCACCGCAACATGATAAAAAATATCTCGCTAAACCTTTTGCTGATCGAAACCGACTCTCCCTTCCTCGCCCCCGTACCGTTTCGTGGCAAACGTAACGAACCTGCCTTTGTTCATCACATTGCTGATAAAATAGCAGAAATCCATTCCAAAAGCCCTGCAGAGATCGCCCAAATTACCACTGCCAACGCGGCACGGCTCTTTGCATGGGGAGACTAATTTGAGCACGGTAACTTTCCTTTCACCCGTAACAGAAGAAATCAAACTCGTTGAAGAGCGGATGCGCGCCCAGGCAGATGAGCACCACCCCGACCTGCGTGCTGCCCTCGAACACCTCCTCGCCGCCGGAGGGAAGCGCGTCCGACCGACCCTTGGCTTGCTCATCGGAAACATGCTGGATGCGCCGCTGGAAAAGCTCGTTACCCTTGGCGCCGCTGTGGAATTACTCCACACTGCCACCCTGGTGCATGATGACCTGATCGACGGTTCCCTACTTCGGCGCGGTACCCCCACCCTCAACGCACGCTGGTCACCGCCCGCCACAGTCCTCACTGGCGACTTCTTGTTTGCACGTGCCGCCAAACTCGCCGCCGACACCGACCACCTGGCGCTGATGAAACTATTCTCTGAAACCCTGGCAACCATCGTCAATGGCGAACTGACCCAAATGTTCACCTCGCGCGGTCTCATCAGCCGCGAGAATTACTACAAACGAATTTACGCCAAGACCGCCTCCCTTTTCGAAATGACCGCCCGCGCCTCCTCCATGGTCAGCCCGGCGGGCGAAGAGACGAATGAAGCCATGCGCGATTTCGGCTATCAGATCGGTATGGCATTCCAGATCGTGGATGACATCCTCGACTTCAATGGCGACCAAAATGCCGTGGGCAAACCGCTCGGCTCAGACCTACTGAATGGCTTGGTCACCCTCCCAGCCATTTACTTCGCTGAGATCAATCCCGACGACGTGGATGTCCTTTCCCTGCCCAACGGCGGCTGGACCAATAACGAGAACATGACCCGCCTTGTGGAGAAGATTCGCTCGAGCAATTGCACCAAGAAAGCCATGGTCGAAGCCGAACAACACGTAGACCGCGCCCTCGCCAGACTCGAATCTTTTGAAGCCTCTGCCGAACGCGACGCGCTGGAAAATCTGGCGAAATATATTGTCGATAGAAAAGTCTAGTCGGTATATTTGCAGATAGGTGAATTAGTTTTTCATTCATCATTCTGCATTCATCCTTCATCATTCCCAATATGCCTAATCCAAGAAAACCCTTCCGCTTTAACGTCGGCTTCATCATCCATGAAGAGGTCGGCTATAAACACGACTTTCCGTTTGATCTAGAAAAAGTCATCCTTGATGGTGAGCTTGAACTTCGCAACCTTCATGGCAATATCAACGTTGGCAAGACTCCGCAGGGACTGATCGTCCAAGGGAATTTTTCCGCTGAAACCACGGTTAACTGTGTACGTTGTCTCACTGATTTCATCCAGGAACTCGATTGGGAATTTACCGAGCTGTACGCCTTTGACCAACGCTCCATTACCGAGTCTGGTTTATTGCTGCCCGAAGATGCCCACCTCGATATGGAAGAACTCCTGCGCGAATTTGCTGTGCTGGAAATTCCCATCAACCCCATCTGTAAACCCGATTGCGAGGGTTTGTGCATTGAGTGCGGACAAAACCTCAATGAGAAGGACTGCGGTCACCGCCCAGACGAACCCGATTCGCCCTTTGCAAAGTTGAAGGATTTGTTGAAGTAAAACCTCAATGCCACCTGCTCACGCGGGTGGTTTTCATACCATTATGAAAATTTCCATTCCCAAACCGCTTGGCATCCTTATTACCCTCACCATCCTTGGAGTCTTGATCTTCACCCGCGTTCAGATCAGCCTCGGGTTCGACGTGCCTAACTCCAACTTCTCCT
Organism: Anaerolineae bacterium; assembly: GCA_017303655.1. Lineage (GTDB taxonomy): Bacteria > Chloroflexota > Anaerolineae > Anaerolineales > Villigracilaceae > Villigracilis. Next base: position 2,324 of record JAFLCE010000020.1, on the reverse strand, counting down.
TCTTCTGGCTGGCAGGTCGCATGATCCTCGACGGCGAGAATCCATACGACGAAACCCAATACCTTGCCGGGCACGATGCCAACAGCATGGATTGGCGTCCAAACCGCATCTTCCCCTATCCCCTTCCGCTGACATTGTTCTGCATTCCGTTGGGCTTCTTTTCGATGAAAACCGCCTATATCATTTGGCAGGTCGTCACGTTACTTATCGTCGCGTTGACGATCTATCTTCTTTTGAATCAATGGCAAGAGAAAGCACAACAAAATTTACTCCTGCCAATATTTTTCTTCCTGCTATTTTGGGGTCCGCTTTATCTCACTACCCATGCAGGGACGTTCAGTGCGTTCTCCTTGATTATTTTGCTTGGAGCAATCCTCCTGCTTGAAAAAGATAAATCCATGCTTGCTGGCATCGTCCTCGCATTCACAATGCTCAAGCCGCCGCAGGGACTCACAATCCTTCTACTTGCCGGAGTCTGGTTTCTGGCACGGCGTGATTGGAAAGCCATTACAGGTGTCGCTAGTGGTGGACTGCTGATTCTCATCGTCGGCTTGATCCAAGACCCGCAGTGGATACAAAAATTCCTCGGCGCAGGCGACGCCGTCATGGATCGGACTCTTGGGGTTCATTCTAACGTTTGGGCGTTTGCGTATCTCGGCTGTGACGGGGCTTCTCCGTGCGCGAACATTCTCGGCGGGGTGATGAGTGCGAGTCTGCTCGGGGGGGCGAGTCTGCTCCTTTGGAAGAATCAAGCCCAATGGTCGGCGTGGGAGGCGATGAACTTAATCATCCCAGTGGGTTTTGTGAGCACGATCTATCTTTGGGCGTATGACCAGCTTCCGTATGTCATCCCGATCGTTTGGATCGTGGGCACGTTGGTGCACAAACAGCGCAGTATTTTGCTGGCGTTCTTCTTTTTGATCTTGCTGGATCTGGCTTCGATCTTTGCGCTCGTTCAGCAAGCCTTTACCGAAAAGGACTTGTGGAGTCTTGGGTCTACGCTTTTAGTGCTGGTCTTTCTTGTTATCGCTTACCGTATGAAACCGAAACCTGCCATTGACAAAGCGCCCGCCTCTGCCATAAAATAACGACCATGAAATTCACTTCCGCTTTCCCGATGGTGCCAATGACCATGGCCATGCGCCCAATGCGAATGGAAATGTCCCCCTGCGCCAAGTGGAAAGCATAGTTTTTCATACCTGAAAAAACGGGCTGTCCATTTCGCGGACAGCCTTTTTGTTTGAAAAGCAATTAACCGCAAAGACCGCTAAGGTCGCCAAGAAAAAAATAAAGGTTTTCTTCGCGTTCTTCGCGCACTTAGCGGTAAAAAAACTGGAGCAACCTCATGACCGAAAACATTTTAGTAGCCGTCGCCTGGCCCTATGCCAATGCCGAAATCCATGTTGGGAATATTACGGGTTCCCATTTACCCGGGGATATCTTTGCCCGTTACAACCGCCTGAAGGGTAACAAGGTGTTGATGATCACTGGCACCGACTCGCACGGCACGCCCGTCACCATGAGCGCGGACAAACTCGGCAAGCCGGTTGAGGAAGTGTACAAGTCCTTCCATGAAGGTTTTATTGAGCTGTTCCAGCAAATCGGCATCACCTACGACCTGTACACCACCACCCACAGCGACAATCACTTCAAGGTTTCGCAGGCGATGTTCCTTGCCTTGCAGAAGAATGGATTCCTGTTCAAGGAATTCAGCAAGCAGTGGTACTCCCCCAGCGCGGGCAAGTTCCTGCCGGATCGCTACGTCGAAGGGACGTGTTACATCTGCGGCTTCGAAGGTGCGCGCTCGGATCAATGCGATAACTGCGGCAACGTGCTTGAGCCCGAGAAGTTGAAGAATCCGCGCGCGAAGACCGGCGATGGTGCGCTCGAATTGCGCGACACCGAACATTTTTATCTCGACCTCTCCAAGCTTGAGCCTGAGGTTAAGAAGTTCTTGCAGGCTCGTTCTGATCACATGCGCGATACGGTGCTTGGCGAGTCTCTGCGCAAGATCGAAAGCGAAGGACTCAAAGCCCGCTCCATCACCCGCGACATTGATTGGGGCATTCCGGTTCCCGTCAATGAACCCGAATGGGAGACGAAGAAGCTCTACGTGTGGTTCGAAGCCGTTATCGGCTATCTCTCCGCTCCAATTGAGTGGGCGCAGTTATCGGGTGATAAAGAGGCGTGGCGCAATTGGTGGATCAACCCCGCCGCGAAGCAATTCCACTTTATTGGCAAAGACAATATCTTCTTCCACACGTCACAGTGGCCCGCCGAGTTGATGGGCGCGGGCAGCGCGTTCATGGAGTTCTTTGCTGGCG
>JAFLCE010000002.1 GCA_017303655.1 Anaerolineae bacterium | reverse complement strand
CGAATAGTCGGTGAATAAAAAAGCCTCTGTGAATCGATCACAGAGGCTGATAAACCAGAATAATATTTTAGGCACTATTCAATGGGAGGAATGCTATAGGATTTTCCATACTTTAGAAAGATCCAAACACGGCACCATGGCTCACTGCGCAAGATTGAATAACCAGCTTCTTTGTTATATAACGTGTTTTCGATGTAATGATAAGCACGTTCACATGCTCCCTTTGGAGCATCAGACTCGTCATTATTGTTGTTTTCTGATGAAGAATTGGCGGGTGCTTCAGTAGGAGACTCTGTAGGCGCTTCAGTAGGCTCTTCGGTTTTTGGCGGCTCAGAATCCTGCGATACCGGCTGATAAACAGGTCCAGACGCATTTGCTACACTAACCAGACTGATCAATAATAGAGCGAGCACCACAATTACCATTATTTTTTTCATTTCATTGACCTCTCTTTTTCATATTACAAGAATAAATACGACTAATCAGATTATAGTTGAAATAAATATTCATTCAATACACATTTATATCAAAGCCATTACACTGCCAATTTACCGTGAACTACCCTCCACCTAACTACAAAACTTCGCCAACCCTTGTTTATCCTGAATAAGAATACGACCATCGGCATCGGTCGTTGCCAGACCTTGCTCCTTGAAAAAGACCATTGCCTGATTCACGCGCTTGCGTGAGGCTCCCACAAGGTCGGCAATGTCGCTTTGCGTCAACGCAATACGGATGCGAATGCCGCCGTCCACTTCTTGATAATACCGCTCCGCGAAAGCCAGCAGTTGACGTGCCACCCGTCCATTCACATCGAGTGTGGCGAGCGATTGAATCATTTGGTCAGAAAGCCTTACTCTTGCTGAAAGAATTTTTACTAGGTTTCGCGCAATCGGCGGGAAGTTATCGAGCATGTAATTGAAGGTGGTCTTGTCCATCCACAACATCAGTGAGTCTTCGAGCGTGACTACACTGGCAGAACGTCCCACACTATCGATCAGGCTCATTTCGCCGATGAGGTCACCGCTGCCCAATATCGACAAGATCGCATCGCGTCCGCCCTGCTCGGTATACACTTTCACCGTCCCATGCAGGATGATGTAAACCGCTTCGCCTGGTTGCTCAACCAGCATCACATTCTTGCCGGTCGGGAACACACGCCGATGTGCACGATGCGCCACCCAATCCATTTGAACCGGGGTTAGACCTTCGAACAGTTTGATGTCCGAAAGGAGGTTGCGGGTATCGTCTTTCTTAAGTTCAGTCATACGTAACATATTTTACTCCTTCCAGTCCCCTCTCCCTTTGGGAGAGGGTGAGGGTCATGCCTTCATACGCCGCCTGCGCATCTGGAAAAATATTCTTCGCGGTGAATTCTTGCGCCGCCACCCAATCGTCAGCGTAGGATGGGTCGTGATGGAACAGAATCAACTGTCCCGTTTCGGCAGAGGCGGCAACTTGTCCCGCCATCGTTGCGGTCGAGTGACCATATCCCTGGGTCGAAGGAAATCCCGCGAGACTTCCGTAATAATGCTCGTCTGAATATTGTGCGTCGTGAATCAGCACGTCGGTATCGCGCGCGAAATTGATTAACTTGCGATCCATGCCCACATAGCCTTCCGTGTCAGTGGCATACACAACAGACTTGCCCTGATACGTGATGCGATAGTGATACACGCCGCCGGGATGCGCATGTGATCTATGAATGCGGATGACCACCGCCTCAGGACTCGGATTTGAAATTGATTCAACAACCCGAACCCCATCCTCATCCCAAACAATGACCTGCGACTCGCGCAACGATTGAATGTCCTTGTTCGATGCCATGTCACGCAAAGAAATCGGGAACGTATCCGAAGATTGATTATGTTCCAACACATGCTTCACCGTCTCTGCCGTGCCGCCGGGACCATAGATGTGCAGTTTGGCTTTCGGCAAATAAGCAGGCACGAAGAACGGAAATCCCTGCGTGTGGTCGTGATGCAAGTGACTGAACAGAAGCAGGATTTCAAGATTTTGCTTTTTCACCAACTCGTGCCCAAGCGGAATGATGCCCGTGCCTGCGTCGAGGATGATGGTGCGTCCGCCCGCGTTGACTTCAACGCAAGCCGTGTTCCCGCCATATTTGACGGTGTTCGCGCCCGGTGTCGGGTAACTTCCACGCACGCCCCAGAATTTGACTGTGAAATCTTTGTTCATGTCTGCCTCCGTTTACAGTCACTATTATGTTCGGAATGGCATTTCCTTCAAGGAAAGTGTTCTCTTGGCAGGTGAGAACTATTTCCCATGCTTCGCGACCGTGGACGATAGACCATGTATGTTTTCCACCGTCAATGGTCCATCGTCTATCGTCAGCCCGAAGCGCGGCGGTATAATTTCCCCCATGCTTCCTGATCTGCAAATGAACGATCAATTGCGCTTGCGCAAACCGCATCCATGCGGCTCGTATGAGTGGAAGGTCATTCGCCTTGGCGCGGATATTGGTTTGGAATGCAAAGGCTGCCAGCATCGTGTCATGCTCACCCGCCGCGAATTGACAAAGCGCATGAAAGTTAATCTGACACAACAGGAACGGGATAAAGCACCAGACTCTATTGAAAACAAAGATCATTCGGGTACATTGTAAGGAGAATATATGGAATCAAACGATACAGAACTCCCTATTGGCTCGCTTCGCATTGGCTTATTCACCGACACCTACGCCCCACAAGTGAACGGCGTCTCGGTTTCATTGCAAATGATCTCGGAGGGATTGAAAAAACGTGGACATCAGGTCACCATCTTTGCGCCGAATTTCCCTGGCTACAAAGATAATGAACCGAATGTGATGCGCTTGCCGTCGCTCAAGTATTTGAATAACCCGCCGCTTTATGCGGCAGTCTTGGGAACGCCGCGCTCTACATGGAAACTCACCAGAAAACATTTCGACGTACTGCATGCACACAGCCCAGCCAGCGTGGGCTTGTTAGCCTATCTCACAGCATCCACCAAACGCTTGCCACTGATCTATACCTATCACACCTCCATCACAGATTACACTCATTACGTCAAATTCATTGGCGGCACGGGGCTCATCAAACAGGCGGCTGGCTGGTTCAGCAAAGCCACTACTAATTTGGGAGACCAAGTCGTAGTGCCTTCGCCGAAATTCCAGCGTTTATTGTTGCTTCAAAAAGTGAAACAACCGATCACGGTCATCCCAAACGGCATTGACCTGAGCATGTTTAAGGCAGTGAAGAACCCCGGCGCCCTGCGAAAGCAACTGGGGCTGAGTCCTGATGCGCCGATCATGCTTACCGTTGGGCGCATGGACCCGGAGAAACGCCTCGAATTTATCGTGGAAGCCTTCGACCTGCTTTCTGAAAGAGTCCCCAATGCCCATTTAGTCTTTGCCGGAGATGGTGGTGCGCGTAAAAGTGTCGAAGCAAAAGCGAACGCCACACGCGCCAAAGAGCGCATCCACTTTTTAGGGATGGTCAACCGCGCCGACCTGCCCGATATTTTCCACGATGCCAGTGTCTTCCTTTCGGCATCCACAACTGAAGTGCATCCCATCTCGGTCATCGAAGCCATTGCCTCGGGCTTACCCATGGTCGCCGTACAAGATGAAGCCTTTGAAGGCATGCTTGAAGATGGCATGAACGGCTATGCTGTTCCGCTTGATGTAAAAAAATATGCGGATGTCCTTGCCGACTTGCTCCCAGACCGTGAGCGATTAAAGCGTTTCAGCAATCATTCCATTGAGCTAAGCCAAAAATATTCTATTGAGACACAAGTGAAATCGCTGGAAAAGCTTTACATGGAAGCCATTCTGCAGAACTGGCGCGGAAATTTCTTCCAGCGCATGATCCCGCAAAATATCAATCGTATTCCCACAAGAATTAATCGCGCCATCCGCACAGAGATCGGCAAGATGTTGCCCGGGCGCAAAAAGAAGGGATAGCCTGTCTGTTTGCATCCAGCAGGTCTCATGAACAAAGCGGAGAGGTATAATTCCCAGCCGATGCCCATCCTTGATGCCCACATGTTGGAATTCTTTAGTCGCAGCCCCGAACAAACCCGGCGGATCGGTTTGCGCTTGGGTGGTTTGCTTAAGCCTGGCGATATCATCTGTTTGCAGGGTAATCTCGGCGCGGGCAAGACCACCTTTACCCAAGGACTTGCCCAAGGTTGGGGCTCGCTCGATTCGGTCTCCAGCCCTACCTTTATCTTAGTCAACCAATATCGCCGCGCCGATGGTTCCAAGCTTTTTCACATGGATGCCTACCGGCTCGACTCCGTGCCCGAAGCTGAGGAACTCGACCTAGACTCTATGCTCGCTGAAGGCGCTCTCATCATCGAGTGGCCTGAGCGGCTTGGTGATCTCATTCCCAAAGAACATTTACACATTCGCCTTGAACATATTTCGGAAGAACACCGTCAGATGAATTTTCACGCCCATGGCAAGCACTATGACAACCTGATCGATTCCATTCGCCAGTCCATGGTGGGAGGCTAACGATGCTTTTAGCAGTGGATACCTCCACCTCACTGGTCGGCTTGGCTTTGTATGATGGCGATAATGTGCTCGGCGAGATGATGTGGACGACCGGGCAACATCACACCACAGAACTTACCCCGGCTCTTTCTGGACTTTTGAAACGGTGTGGCGTGACCATGGCTTCGGTCAACGCTTTGGGCGTTGCCATTGGTCCCGGGTCATTCACGAGTTTGCGAGTGGGCTTGTCTTTAATAAAAGGCATTGCCCTTGCTCGCAGTTTGCCGGTGATGGGTATTCCCACGTTGGACGTGATTGCAGCCGCACAGCCTCTGGCGAAGCAACCGCTGGTAGCAGTCTTGCAAGCCGGGCGAACGCGAGTCGCTTACAGTGTGTATAAAAGCGACAAGAAAGAGTGGCAGGCAGAAGGCGGGGTACGAAGCGGAACATTGGACGAGTTGTTGAACGAGATTGAGAGTCCGACTCTTATGGCGGGTGAGTTAACATCCGACGAGAGAAAGAAGATCTCGAAAATAAAAAAAGTGCAGTTGGCATCGCCGGTTTTATGCGTACGGCGACCGGCTGTTTTGGCAGAACTGGCATGGAAGCGCTGGCAGGATAATGATGTTGACGATGCTGCCACGCTCGCACCAATTTATTTGCATGTGGCGGGAACGCCAATTCAATAATTTTAGATCTTACTCTTTCACAAGCATGAATTCAAATCAACCGCCTTCCCAACAAGACTCGTCTGGTTTGTTGATTCGAAAGATGATCGAAGCCGATCTGGACCATGTCATTGCGATTGACCAGATTTCGTTTTCCCTGCCCTGGCCCGCACGTTCGTTCCATTATGAAATAAAAGAGAACTTCACTTCCCGCAGTTGGGTGGTGGAGTGCGATGGACAGGTGGCAGCCATGCTGGTGAATTGGTTGATCGTAGATGAATTGCATGTTGCCACGATCGCGACGCACCCAGATTTTCGTGGGAGGGGTATTGGAAAAAAGATGTTGGTACATGCCCTTCGCGCTGCTAGAGATGAAGGCGTGATCCGCGCATTTTTGGAAGTACGCGAGAGCAATACTGTGGCATTAGCAATGTATCGCAGCCTGGGTTTCGTGGAAGATGGACGACGGAAAGAATATTACAAAGATAATAATGAAGATGCCATCCTGATGACGTTGAATGACCTGGCAGGCATCGAAGGAGATTGAATGTCTGCCGCCGAGACCCTTGACCGAATTGCTCGTGAGATTTCTGTTTGCACGAAGTGTGCTCTGCACGAGTCGCGTAAGAAGGCAGTGACGGGGGATGGTCCGGCGGATGCGGAGATCATGTTCATTGGCGAAGGACCGGGCTTCCATGAGAACGAGCAGGGACGTCCGTTCGTGGGGGCTTCGGGAAAATTTTTAGATCAATTACTCGAACAAGCCGGGCTAACACGTGCCGATGTGTTCATTGCAAATGTAGTCAAGTGCCGTCCGCCCGCCAACCGCGACCCACAACCCGATGAATTACAAGCCTGTAATGTGTATCTGGAAGGGCAGATCGAGGCGATAAATCCGAGTATCATTGTGACGTTGGGTCGCATTTCGATGGGTAGATATGTACCAGGCGCGAAGATCACGTCCATTCATGGGCAGTTGCATCATATTGATGGCAAGTTCGTCATCCCCATGTATCACCCTGCGGCGGCTCTTCATCAACCCGCCTTGCGCCCGGCGATCCTGGCAGATTTTGCCAAGCTGCCAGAGCAATTGAATGAAGCCCGCGCGGCACTGGGTCGTCCGTTAGTGGAAAAGAAAAAGATAATGGTTCCTCAGCAATCTGAGAAACCGCAACAACTCAGTTTATTTTGAGAGCAGGAGAATGCTCCGAGAGGATTTGTAAAATGACAACAAAGGAAATTTTGATTAAGAAGCTGCGGGATAAATCCGCAAAGATCGCCATTCTTGGCTTGGGCTATGTAGGTTTGCCATTGGCGGTTGTGTTTGGTGAGGCCGGGTTTTCGATCACCGGTGTAGACCCTGATAAACGCAAGATTGATGCGTTGAAAGAGGGCAAGTCTTATATCCCCGATGTGCATACGGATAAAGTGGCAGCCCTGGTTAAGTCTGGGAAGCTGACCTCCACCACAGATTTCTCTGTGTTGAAGGATATGGATGCCGTCAGCATTTGTGTGCCTACGCCTTTGCGCCAAACCGGTGACCCGGATATGTCATACATCATCTCTGCCATTGAAGAGTTGAATAAGTATATGCACAAGGGCATGGTGGTTGTGTTGGAATCCACCACCTATCCTGGAACAACACGCGAACTGTTGTTACCCAAACTTGGTACGGAACATGGATTGACTGTGGGAGAAGATTGGTTCCTGGCATTCTCGCCCGAACGTGTAGATCCGGGTCGTGAAGATTGGACGACCATCAACACGCCCAAAGTAATGGGCGGCATTACGGCTGCCTGTGGTGAAGTTGCAACCGTATGGTATGAAGGCGCGATCAAAACGATTCATCAAGTCTCGACAGCAGAAGCCGCAGAGATGGCAAAACTGTTGGAAAACACTTTTCGCATGATCAACATCGGTATGGTCAATGAATTGGCGATCATGTGTGAACGCCTCGGTGTGGATGTTTGGGAAGTCATCGATGCTGCGGCGAGCAAGCCCTTCGGTTTTATGAAATTCACACCTGGTCCCGGTTTGGGTGGTCACTGCATTCCGATCGACCCGCTGTATCTTTCGTGGAAGATGAAGTCGCTTAACTACAATGCGCGTTTCATTGAGTTGGCATCTGAGATCAATACCAATATGCCACGCTATGTGGTCAGCCGCCTGATGGAGTCCATGAATGATCTGGGCAAGACCATCAAAGGCTCGAACATTCTGGTGCTTGGGGTGGCATACAAACCGGATATTGATGATGTGCGCGAATCACCGGCTTTAGATGTGATCGGTCTGCTTAAGAATAAGGGGGGGAACGTAAAATATCACGACCCGTATATTCCGCATATTCATCATGAGCATGATGGCTGGCAAATGGATAGTGTCAAGGATATGATGAAAGCCGTCAAAGAAGCAGATGCGGTGCTGGTGGTTACCAATCACAAGGAATATAACTACACCGAGATTATTGGTGCGGCGAAATTTGTCTTTGATACCCGTAACGCCACCGGCAAGATGGGTAAGTTCGAGAACGTCGAACGACTTTAATTTTTTACGCATCATCAAGAATAATAACTATTCTTGATGATGCGTATTTCATTTTATAGAGGAAAATTATGGCACATTATCTGGTTACGGGAGCTGCTGGGTTTATCGGCTCGCACACTTCACATGTCTTGCTTGGGCAGGGACATACGGTCGTCGGTATTGATAATGTCAACGATGCCTATGACCCACGCATGAAGGAGTATCGCCTGAAGAAATTGCAGGCGCTGCCAGGATTTAAATTCCACCGTCATGATATTTCGGAGAAGTCCTGTATTGAGCTGTTCAAAGATGAGAAGCTCGACGGAGTCATTCACCTTGCCGCCCGTGCCGGTGTACGCTACAGTGTGGAGAATCCCTGGGTCTTTCTCGAATCGAATGTGACCGGCACCTTGAACATGCTGGAAGTGTGCCGCCAATATGGCTGTAAAAAGATCGTTATGGCTTCCACCTCCAGCATTTATGGTGAGAATCCACAATATCCGACGCCCGAAACCGCATCCAGTAGCGAACCGATGCAGCCGTATGCCGCCAGCAAAAAGGGAGCGGAGGCGCTGGTTCATTCCTATCATCATTTGTTTGGCATCGATGCGACAGTCGTCCGCTACTTTACGGTGTATGGACCTGCGGGGCGACCTGACCTCGCCATCTTCCGCTTTGTAAAGTGGATCATGGAAGGTGAGCCGATCCGCATTAACGGAGACGGAAATCAGTCACGCGGCTTCACTTATGTAGATGACATTGCCCGTGGCACCATTGCTGCACTCAAGCCACTTGGTTATGAAGTCATCAACCTTGGTGGGCACGAAGTGATCTCGATCAACGAGTTGGTTACTTTGGTGGAAGACCTGACCGGCAAAAAAGCGAACGTTCAGTATGGTCCACCTAATTTGGCAGACATGTTCATGAACCAGGCAGATGTGACCAAAGCACGTGAAGTGCTGGGTTGGAATCCGCAAGTCAACTTACGCGAAGGCATTGGCAACCTAATCGAATGGTACAAAGCCGAACGTGACTGGGCGAAGGATATTCTCACACCGTAGTTGTTTCTGACACAAAGACCTCGGAAGTCTTCAAGACTTCCGAGGTCTTTTTTTAACCGTTTATAATTTCTCCCAATGTCCCTCCTCTCCAAATTCAAGAACGACCCGCTCTTCACCAAGGTGATTCGTTCCAGTGGATCATTGTTCAGCAACACCACTATCTCTATGGGATTAAGTGTGGTGCAAAGCATCATGGCAACCCGTCTGCTGGGACCCGCCGGATATGGTCTCATTGGGCTGGTGATGGCATTCCCTGCAACGATCAATAGCATTTTTTCATTTCGCATGAATGAAGTCATCGTTCGTTATGGCGGAGATTACCTGAATAAGCAGGAAAAAGAAAAAGCCGCTGCCTTGCTCAAAGCCGCCGGATTAACCGAAGCTGCTGTTTCACTGCTGGCGTTTTTGGTGGTGCTTTTCACAGCTAGTCTTGCTGAAACCTATTCTGCCAAGACTCCTGGCACGGCATGGATGTTCACCGTATTTGCCATTGGTTTACTGGCAAATTTCAATACAGAAACATCCACTGGCATTCTTCAGATCACCGGGCGTATTCGTTTGTTGGGGGTAATCAACCTCATTCAAAGCATTTTCACGCTGCTTATCATCACAGGCGCATTCTTCCTGAATGGCACGCTTGTTACAGTACTGATCGCTTATTTAGTTGGCAAGACGATCTTGGGATTGGGTATGTTTTTTGTGGCGCAAGTGCAAATTCATAAAACCCTGGGCAGTGGATGGTGGCGGCACTCTTTTTCGACTCTTGATTCATGGCGTGAGATTTTTCGCTTCTCCATCAGTTCCAATGTTAGCGCTACAATTATTAAGATCTTCCGCGAGAGTGAAGTGCTTTGGGTTGGCTTTTTTCTCGATACCACAGCTGTTGGATATTATCGCGTGGCATATAACCTTGTATATTTCCTCGCAATTCCTGCTGACCCGCTTATTCATGTGACCTTCCCAGAGATCAGTCGTTTGGTAACAGAAAAGGCATGGAGCAAACTCAAAAGTTTCCTAAAAAAGATCACCACACTTTCATTGGCTTATAACATTTTTCTCGGCGCCGTTTATATCTTTTTAGGACGTTGGGTTATTCTCATCTTTTCTGGTGAAAAATTCGTCAATGCGTACCCGGCGCTTGTCGCGTTGACGATTGGTCTCGTGTTCAATTACATCCTTTTCTGGAATCGCCCGCTTTTACTAACACTGGGTCTACCTGAATTTCCCATTTACATTACTCTTGTCTCAGGAGTTATCAAACTTGCGCTTTCGTTCTGGCTAGTGCCAAAGTATGGCATTGTTGCTGCGGGCGCTTTGCTTACATATTATTACATCACATCCGTTGGCATCATGTCTTTGCGCGGAGTGAGGCAGATTCAGCATAATGAAAATAGCACTCATCACTAACTCACGGATTCCATCATTGACCGCAAACTCGATTCAGGCGATGAAAGTCGCTCAAGCCTTAATGCAATTAGGACATGAAATCAAGATGTTCGCTCCCAAAGAAACGGATGCAGTGAATCACGAATCACTCCTCACGCATTACGGCTTACGCCTCACACCCGACCTCGAACTGCTCCCGTCCATCAGTGGGCTCAAACGCCTCGACTTTATCGTCCATGCCCAGCGGGCTGCGAAGAAATTTGGGGCTGAATTAATTTACACCTGGTTGCCTCAATCCGCGGCGTTGGGTGCGTGGATGGGTTCTCCCGTAGTCCTCGAAATGCATGCGGATAATTCCGGCAAACTCGGCGTGTGGTGGATGCGTCAATTCTGGAAGCAGAAGACTCCCAAAGTGATGACGGTCACCACATCAGCGTTGAGAAAGGCGTTGGAGCGCTCGACCAACTTCAAGTTTAAGGATGATGCGCTACTACTCGCGCCGAATGGCGTCGAGTTGGAGAAGTATGCGGGTTTGCCAAATCCCACCGAAGCGCGTCGTCAATTAAATTTAAAAGAGGGACTCACTGTTGGATTCACGGGTCATATCTATCCTGGGCGCGGTGCTGATCTATTATTTGAACTCGCCAAACAAATGCCTGCGGTGAATTTTTTGTGGGTGGGCGGCACGCCCGAGCTGGTGGATTTTTGGCGCGGCAAACTGACCGAGGCGGGCATGACCAATGTGATGATGACCGGCTTTGTGAAGCATGAGTCGATTCCGTCCTATCAGGCTGCGGCGGATGTGCTGCTGATGCCATACTCGCGCTCCATCGAGGCTTCGAGCGGACAGGACATTGCCGAGGTCATCAACCCGATGAAGATGTTCGAGTATATGGCGGCGGGGCGTGGAATCGTTTCGGCGGATTTGGATTCTATACGGGAAGTGTTGAATGATGGCAATGCTGTGTTTTGTGAGGCGGGGAATTGGGAATCGGTAATTGGGAATTGGAAGGCGGCGATTGAGTCGTTGCTTGCTGATGAGTCGCGCCGCTTGTCATTGGGTAAACAAGCCCGTTTTGATGTGGAGCAGTTGACTTGGGTGAAGCGCGAAGAGCAGGTGATGGCTGTATTACAGAAAAGTTTGTAATTACAAGTCTTTGAGAATAGGAGTGAATAAATATGCTGTCAAAGATTAAATTTTTATCTCTTGCTTTTCTTTTTATCTTATCAAGTTGTCAAGGAACTCCTGAAATATCAATTTATTCTGAGCCTACAGAAACTTCCTCTCCTGAACCTTTACTAACAGCTACCCTTGCTTTGACAAGTACGCCAGTAGCCAAAACTATTGTCTTTGAGGAAAACACGTCTCCAAATGGGGACTGGACGGGAAAAGTAACAGTCACCACTCAAGGAATAAATAAGAATGTCAAATTCAACTTGGTGAATAAAATTACTGGGCAGAATTGGTTGATCGAAAATAGAGATTTTTTAGAACCAGAAAACCCATTGGATGGTTTTGAGTATCCATATATTTTTAAATGGTCTGAAAATGGTCAACACATGTTTTATTCACATTTATCTACTGGTGGTGATGGGTGCTATGTTACACATAAGCCGGGAGGTTTTGATTTTCATCGATTTGACCTAATAACTGGTGAAGATATAATTTTACAAACTACGGGAGGAACGTGGTTGGTATTGTCGCCTGATGAGAAAAAACTAGCGTATGTTCAAGATTGGGATAGCCAGCTAACTATCCTTGATTTTGAAAATAAAAATATGCAGGTAATTCCGCTATTAACAATTACTGAGGTACAAGGGCTTGTAGATACAATTGACCATATTTTATGGTCTCCAGATCGTACTCACTTGGTTTATTCTTATTCATGGGGTGATTGTGGAGATTATTTTGTTAGCAACATTATTATTCTTGAACTTGACACTTTAAGCCAAATATTTCTTGTCGAAAATAACAGAAATGGATATATTCCAATTGAGTGGGCTGAAAAGGAGCAGATTCTTATAAAGGATAATGAAGATAACCAATGGTGGCTGAACATCACCACAAAAGAAATCAAACCCGTAAATAATTAAGTCATTCCCTCGTCACTGCTGTCAGATTCATCGTGAGCAATACTCCAGGTTTGGGGAGTTCGTTCACGCCAATCACTGTCCGCGCGGGGCGATGGTCGCCCATTTTACTAATGTAGGCGCGGTTCATTTCGTCAAAGTCACTCATATGTTTGAGGAAGATGTTGATGTGAACGACCTGACTCAGATCTGAATTGACCGACTCAAGCATGACTTTGAACGAGTCAAGAATTTGAGCGGTCTGCGAAAAGACGTCATCTCCGGCGAGTTGACCGGTGGTGGGATTCACGCCTGCCGTCCCGCCGATAGTGATGAAGTTGCCCACTTTGGCGATGTGGTTATAGGGTCCGATTGGGGTTGGGGTATTGGCTGGGGTAGAGGTTTCAACGTTTGGCATTTTCTTTTTCCTTTTGAATGATCTCGGCATAATCAGTGGGAATCTCAATGCTAAATTTCTGGCATAGCAATTTGACATCGTGATAATCGTTCTCGTCTAGCGGGTAACCGGTGTGGAATTTGACCATCCAATTTGGCTCAATGCATTGGACTGGATAGCCGTGGATTAAGCCTTTGCCTGTTAATGAATCAAAGGGATATGCCACGCCGAAGATATTGTTGCCTTGCGCGTCGAAGGTGCAGGAGTGTAAGTCCACTTCGTGACCGTGATCATCACCAAGGACGAAGTTGCATTCCCAACTGTCATCGCGTGGAACTTCTGTATAGCCGCGTTCGGTGAGCAAGGCTCTCAGCGTGGGAACATCTTGATGGGCAAGCGCCAGATCGAGGTCGTTGTGGAGGCGGGTTTGTTCTCCCAGCAGTGCATCCACGCCCCAACCGCCATCTACCCAGACCGTGATGTGATGCGCTTCAAAAAGTTTCAGAAGTTCAACGGCATCTTCCGCAGACATGTTAAGGGAGTTCATTTCAAGGTTCCTGAAAGAAAGAAAAATGTTTCTGAAAACTTTTGGCTTGTCACCGTGAAACCCAACTTCGTTATTTTTTCTTCGAGTTCACTCAAGTTATAGAATGCCTTCACAATGGTAAATTCCCTGCCATCTTCAAGCGGACGTACCGCATAGATATCTTCTTTGGCAATGGCAGAGTCCGCTTCACTGGGCGCATGTTGGTCCACGAGGGCGATGCAGCCTCCAGACCTGAGAGATGCGCGGACTTTGTTGAGGAAATCATCCAATGCCTCAGGCGGAACGTGTGATAACCAATTGGCGAAAAATACCAGATCAAATGTTTCAGCGGGCTGCCACTGGAAGAGATCAAGCTGTTGATAAGTAATGCGTTCATTGCCTACATGTTCGCGGGCGATCTGAAGCATTTCTGGCGCGGCATCTGCGGCAGTGACATGTCCGCCGATCTGTAGCAGAGTCTTTGTCCAAAAACCAGTGCCACATGCCAGTTCCAGCACCCGGTTGAATTTCCCGAGTTGAGTCAGCAAGCGCGTGGCAGGCTCAAAGACAGCGACTGCGCCGGAAATCGAACGGTCATATTCCTGGGCGCGAGCTCGGTAATACTCGATCTGCTCATGGAGGATGTTTTTATCTGTCATGACTGGGATTATATAAGCAAGCGGCTATTCTTGTGGTGGTAGAATTTTCAACGTGACAGAATTCGTTTCAAAATGGAAATATCCGCTTCTTGCCCTCGCAGGCATATTTTTACTCATCTGTCTGGTCTTGTTTGCCGGGTTGGGTTTGTCTGTCTTTCGTGCGCAGAATGCAACCCCAACGGCTACAGTAGAGCCGGATGTTTTTAATTATTGCGGCGCGCAGTTGACCTCTTTGTGTGTACTCTCTTTTGGGCGCGATGCCTTCGGTCAAACGGTCATCAATTTGTATGTGCCTCCCAGAACCTATCCGTTGTTTTATCTGAAGTTGCTGCGTGCAACTGGCGAAAGCGAATATGTATGTACTGCCAATAAAACGGTGAAGACCAGTGTCTATTGTGTTGGTGATGCACTCAACCTTGGCGAAGGACTCGTGATGCAACTGCTTGCAGAAAAAGATGACCGTCTGCTCGCCCAAGGCGACTTTACCCTCAAAGCGTTTCTCGTTCCCAGTGTGGTTGTGGATGATGAGACCGACTCAGACTCACCCGAGCCTGCTTCTACGTCCAAGCCTACTTCTACATCCAGACCAGAATCAACTCCGACACCTTTTGAATTCACTGAAGGAACCTTTGTTCCCACTTCTGACTCGACAGGCACAGGTACTGCAGTTACAGCGACCGCCACCTCCGGGTCTTATCCCAATTACCCATAAATGAATCCCTGGTTGGCTGGTCTCTCCGCGCTGGCTGAGCATGCCTGGGCGGCATGTGCTGTGCTCTTCATCATCGCCTGGGGATTCTTCGTCGCGCGCGCAAGTCTGCTCCATTTTTTTGAAGACTCACTCACCGAAGCGGAAGTCCTCTCGATCAGTGCCGCAGGCTGGGTCATTCCTGTTTTGATTCTTTCGCTGCTTACACTTTTTGTCTCATTACTTTTCAATGCAATCGTCGGGGGCATTGTTGCAATTATCGTAATCCTCTTTATCTTTTGGCTATTTCGTAACAAGCGAACTTCATCTCACCTGCTGATTTTTATTTCCCTTCTCATTCCCACTCTCATCTTACGTTTTGCCTTCCTGGCAGACCAAGTCCTGCCTTCCTATTTCGACTCTGCTGAACATTATCGTCTCATTCATTTGTTGACCGAGTCATATCAAACGGGCAACTTGTCTTACGGATTGACAAGCCTGTATTACCACCTTGGTTTCCATTCACTGTCTGCCTTCATTTCTTATTTTTTTCAAGTTGAGATCATTGACCTGATGTTAGTCATCGGTCCGATCTTGCTGACTTTCCTGCCATTTTCGTTTTACTTCATCCTCAAACGCGAAACAAACTCAACGGTCGCAGCTTTCTTCAGCTGTCTGGTAGCGGGCTTTGGGTTTCATATGCCTGCGCATGTATTGAACTGGGGCAAGTACCCTGCATTAGTAGGAATGCTTGCCATGCTCGTGGTGTTCAACCTGACATATCTGCTCTATCGCAACGATATCTTCAAACACCGTCGCGCTATTTTTATTTTTCTGATTATTGCCATCCCTGTCTCTGTCTTCATTCATTCACGCACGCTGGTTGTCTACGGTTTGTTATGCATCACGTTTCTCATCACCGCGAGTTGGTGTCGCTTGCGAGCTTCATATCGCTTGGTCAGTTTTATTCTGCCAATCAGCTTGCTCGTTATTGAGTTCTTCGCCATTCAAAATAACTTTGTTTTAAAAACGCTATTGGATACATACCTCACCAAAGACCTTTGGATGCTCGTGCTATTGCTGCCGTTAACCATCACCGCTGCCATGGTCTACCCCAAGCCCACCTTCTTTCTATTGACCTGGCTCGCACTCTGCATCCTTTGCATGTTCATCCCCATCGTCATCCCCGTCCACGGCATTCAAACTCTGCTCGACCGTCCCTTTGTGCAGATGTTCAGTATCGTTCCACTTGCCCTACTTGGCGGATTTGGACTAGCGGGTCTGACTCAATGGACGCAACGCTTCCAACTTAAGCCGAATCTGATTCAGCGTTTCATGCATGTTTCTATCGTTGGGCTGGTTCTCCTTAATGCCGCCCTGACTTATCAGTTTTATCCTTCTGCGTGTTGTCGCTTCGCCAGCCGAGATGATCTCGCCGCCTTCACCTGGCTGGAGCAAAACCTTCCGGCAGATGTGAATATCCTCATCCCATCATCGGTTTTATCGGTCACCTCCAAAGAAACGACTCAGTCCCTTACTGGTGTGGATGCAGCTATCTGGATCACACCGCTCACTTCCAGAAAGACCACCTTTGCCCCACAAGCAACTCAATTCACCCAGCCTGAGATCTACCAACAATTATGCATTCAAGGCATTACACACATCTATAGCGGCGGCATGCCAGAGAGTTTCAAACCGATTCAAGAAAATCCTGCCGAATACACGATTGCTTTTCTACTTCCACAGGCAGGCATTTACGCGCTGACGGGTTGCAGGTAAAACCGCGCATTTCATGGTAAAAGTGGCATATGCGATACATTCAAAAACGTGACTGGGTATGGATCCTTCCCATTTCCCTAGCTTTGGGCGCAGGTTTAAGTTTTATTCAGCCCGGCGACTGGCTCATAGGTTGGCTGGCATTCTCGATCCTCTTTATGCTTTCGGGGATGCTTCTTATAGCATCTGTCCGCTGGGCAGGCGCTGGCAAAGCTCTGATGTGGATGGTTATCTTGGCGTTTGCCTTGCGTTTTGGCGGCGGCGTATCCACGTATTTGCTTTTGCCGGTTCTCGGTCATGAAGATACAGATGATCAGTCGGGGCATATCTTCACAGACGCGCACCGCCGCGATGACCAAGCCTGGGACCTTGCCGCTTCTGACCGTCCGATTCTGGATGCGTTCAATCGGCGCTTTGCCTACGATCAGTATGGCGGTTTGCTAGCGTTTAGCGCGTTCATCTACCGTTACCTTTCACCTGATGCTCATCGCGTCTTGTTGCTCGTACTCGTATCTGCTTTGATGGGCGTTCTGGGGTTGCCGTTTTTGTGGAAAGCCTTACATTCTCAATGGGACGAGAAGGTTGCACTCGCTTCTGGCTGGATCTTTGCTTTGTATCCTGAAAGTGTTTTGCTTGGCGGCTCTGCCATGCGTGAGCCGTATCTGCATGCCTTCAGTGCCTTTGCGCTTTGGGGTTTTATCGACTGGCATCTTAATCACAATAAGAAATCTTTTCTTTGGCTTGGTCTGGGCATTGCCGGAATGCTACTGGTCTCGCCATCTATTGCACTTGTCACCTTGATCATTTTGGGCGGCTGGTTATATTTTTCCAGCGAACGCCGGAAGATTCCTTGGTGGGCGGTAGTGGCTGCTTTGTTGATCTTTGTAGCCGGGTTGTTCTTGCTTTCTTCAGCATTAGATCGGCAGGGAAACCTGGGCGGCGGGACTCCGCTGGGTGTGATCAATAATTTTGTGCGCGAGTCTTTGCGTTGGAATGTGTATAAAATCGAAGAGGAATCAGGTTGGGTGCAAAAACTGTTCGACGAAAACCCGCGCTGGATCCGGCTTCCATTTGTATTGGTCTATGGCATTCTGCAGCCGGTACTCCCTGCAACCTTGATCGCACCGACCACTGTCATTTGGAAGGTGATCTTTATTTTGCGATCGCTCGGTTGGTATGCACTTCTTCCAGCGTTGATCCTTTCTTTCGTGGCTGGGGCAAGCACGAGCGCAGATGCGAAGCGCAAGATACTCCTGTGGTTAAGTTTTGTAGCGTGGGGTTGGGTCCTCTTTACGGCGCTGCGTGGAGGCGGCGATCAATGGGACAATCCGCGTTATCGTGTGATCCTGCTGGTTTGGCAGGCGATTGTGGCTGGGCATGTTTGGGTCTGGTGGCGCGAAACGCGTAATGCCTGGGTGGGACGTGTGCTGACAATGGAGTTGGTTTTCTTAGCGGTCTTTACGCAATGGTATCTGAATCGGTATTTACAGATCGGTTTTCAACTGCCCTTTGTTGGAATGATCGCATTGATCCTCGGCATCTGGCTGTTACTGCTTGTGTGGGGGCTATGGCGTGACCGGTGGGTGGGCGTAGGACATGGTGTATAATTCAGCGTCTGAATTTTGATTTAAGGAGAAACAATGCCCACTGCTTTAATTACAGGGATCACAGGTCAGGACGGTTCATACCTGGCTGAGCTGTTACTCTCAAAAGGTTATAAAGTCGTCGGTATGGTGCGCCGTTCAAGCACCGTGAATTTCGAACGCATTGAACACATTTTGGATGATGTGATGGTTCTACAGGGTGACTTGCAAGATCAAGGCTCCCTGCTTTCGTTGATCGAAGAGCATAAACCCACCGAAGTGTATAACCTGGCGGCTCAGTCTTTTGTGCCGACCTCTTGGAATCAGCCCGCGCTTACAGGCGATGTGACCGCACTGGGTGTAACGCGCATGTTGGAAGCCATTCGTTTCGTGAATCCGAAGATCCGTTTTTATCAGGCTTCTTCGAGCGAGATGTTCGGCAAGGTTTTGGAAGTTCCGCAAAAGGAAGAAACGCCCTTCTATCCGCGCAGCCCGTATGGTGTGGCGAAGGTCTATGGGCACTGGATCACGATCAACTATCGCGAGTCGTTTGATATTTTTGCCACGTCGGGTATTTTGTTCAACCATGAAAGTCCGCGCCGCGGGTTGGAGTTTGTGACTCGCAAGATCTCAAATGCAGTGGCGATGATCAAGTTGGAAAAGGCGAAGGAAGTGCGCCTTGGTAACCTCGAAGCCCAGCGTGACTGGGGCTTTGCAGGCGATTACGTCCGCGCGATGTGGCTGATGCTCCAGCAAGAGGAGCCGGATAATTATGTGATCGGTACCGGCGAAACCCACTCGGTGCGTGAGTTCTGTGAAATTGCCTTCTCTCATGTCGGCTTGGATTACAAGGAACACGTGGTGGTGGATGAACGCTTCTATCGCCCCGCTGAAGTGGATTTGCTCATTTCGGACCCGAGCAAGGCTCGTGCCCAATTGAAGTGGGAGCCGGAAGTCAGCTTCAAAAAACTTGTGACCATGATGGTCGATTCGGATGTAGCCCGTCACAAGAAAATGGGCTAGTATTACAAGGTGACAATCATTTTTGATTGTCACCCGCTTTTTACTTATGAAAAACCTCAGCATTCCGATGAAAAAAGAATTGCCTCCCTGGCTGCCGTTTGTTTTGGCAGGTGTGGGGGCGATTCTCTATTTAATCCAGGCGATTATTTATGCCCATACCACCGTCAGCAGCTTGGATGAAGGTTCGTATCTCATCAAAGGAATGTTCTATCTAAACGGAACATACAAACCCTTCGAGCCATACGGTCCGCTGACCAACAAAGCGCCCTTGGCATTCATCATCCCTGGGATCGCGGAATATATATTCGGCGCAGGCTTGCGTACGGGGCGTTATTTTTTCATCTTCCTTGGCTTGCTCACGATTTTGGGAGTATGGATTACTGCCCGGCGTTGGTCTGGAAATTGGCTGGCAGCATTAACCGTTTGGATCTTTGCGCTCAGCCCGATGATCATCAAACTACATGCACGCGCAGTTTCTGAAGTTATCATTGCCTGCATTCTCGCGTGGATCTGTGTCCTGATCCTCGATAAAGAACGTCCGCTTTGGCAGGTGATTCTTGCGGCATCACTGGCAGCCGTGGCTGTGTTTACCCGTCAGAACATGGCACCCATTTTGCCGTTCTTGATTCTGTATACCTTTTGGCAGCATGGCAAACAAAAAGGGATCTGGGCGTTCGCGGCGGGATCATTCTTCTTCCTGGCATTTCATCTTTTCTATTGGCCCCGCGTCATGACGATTTGGACGCCCTGGCTGCCCGAAGCCCTAACGCCCTTCCTCGACCCGTTTCGCATCCCCACCGACTCGGTTCCGATCTGGGATCCGAACATCGATCTATGGAATCGACTCAACTCCTTTTTTCAAGGGATCCGCTATCACTTCATCCCATTGATCGGTGGACTCTTCGGTTTGGTGCTCCTTCCGCCTCGCGCCGACTGGAAGTCTGTTCCTGCTATGCGGGCAGCTTTTTTCCTTGCTGTGAGTTATTTCACCCTCGTCCTGATGCATGGTTGGGCGGCGGTTGCCAGTCAATATGAAAGTTATTCCTGTGTTTTTTGCTTCTCGAACTATCTTGGCTTCTTCGACCCGCTTGGGATTCTCTTCTTTGTCATCGCATTTTCCTATGCTTGGAATCAGAATCCAAATCGTGTAGTTCAAATTCTTTCGATTTTTGTAGTCCTCATTGTGGCTACTGGCATTGGCTTCTCGCTTTTTGAACAAGTCGGCACTGGCTTGCTTAATGTACCGATTGTGCCGCGCCTGCGCTCGGGCGGCTTCGGCTTCATTGCTATTGTCGATGCATTAACGCAGGGACTCGATATGCCACTGGCACTGGTCAAGCGTTGGATCAGTTCTTCGCTTGGTTTTTTCATCGGCTTGGCTGTCGTATTTGCTGCTTTTTTCATCTGGAAGAAACGAAGCACGCAACAATTTACGCTTGTCCTTGTGAACTCATTTCTTGTTACAGGTTTTATTCTCTCCCCCATTCTGCATCTCGGCGAAAGCAAGCGTGACTGCGAAACTGACATCATCCGCGACCATGAAAACCTTGGCGCCTATCTGGCTTCGATCATCCCGCCTGATAGTCTGGTATATTGGGATGGCGGCAACGCATATACTCCCATGATCTATGTGCCGCAGGCACGTATCTTCCCGCCGCAGATCAATGACGGCTACACCTTCCACATCGGCGGCGACCCGGACGTGCTGTACTACTTCAGTCACTGGAACGCCG
The DNA here is from genome assembly GCA_017303655.1 of Anaerolineae bacterium. GTDB lineage: Bacteria > Chloroflexota > Anaerolineae > Anaerolineales > Villigracilaceae > Villigracilis. Next base: position 143,136 of record JAFLCE010000002.1, on the reverse strand, counting down.
AGCTGGACCAGCGCTGGCGTACTGAAGCGGATATCTTCATCATCGAAGCGAAACGCTATGCCAACTGGAAGGATTTCCTTAACCCGCAGGACTTCCAGGAATTTGCCAAACCCGTCGACTCCCCGTCTTGTATCGAGGGCGCCGAACTAAGGATATTTCAAAGATTACCATGAACCTTTCTCTTATTATTCCTGTTTACAACGAACAGGATAACCTCCCAATGCTGTTTGAAGCGATTTATAACACCTTGCCTCCCCTTGGTAAAACCTGGGAAGTTATTCTAGTGGACGATGGCAGCCGCGATAATAGCCTGTCTGTTTTGGAAGAACACGCCAAAACAGATCCTGAGCATGTACGTGTGATTTCCTTCCGCCGCAACTTCGGGCAGACAGCCGCCATCGCCGCTGGGTTGGATTATTCGCAGGGCGATATCATTGTCCTGCTTGATGCCGATATGCAGAATGACCCGAGCGATATCCCCATGCTTTTGAAGAAACTCGATGAAGGCTACGACCTCGTCAGTGGTTGGCGTAAACAGCGCAAGGATAATGCGGTCACGCGCAACCTGCCTTCGATGCTGGCAAATAAGCTGATCTCACGTGTAACTGGTGTGCAGTTGCATGATTACGGCTGCACGCTCAAAGCCTATCGCCGCCCCGTGCTGGAAGGCTTCCGTTTGTATGGGGAGATGCATCGCTTCATTCCGGTCTTTGCAGACTCGGTCGGCGCGCGCATTACCGAAGTCGTTGTCAACCACCACCCCCGCCGCTTTGGTAAGACCAAGTACGGGCTGGAGCGAACCGTGAAGGTCATCCTTGATCTTTTCACAGTTAAGTTCCTGGTCAGTTTTGCATCCAAGCCGATTTATCTTTTTGGCGGTACGGGCATGGGCTTGATGGTTCTCAGTGCCATTATCATGGCGTATTTGTTCATTCGTCGGATGTTCTTCCTTGTGGGTGTCACCGGCTCGCCGTTGTTCCAGACCAGTACCATGTTCTTCATTCTTGGTTTTCAGTCCATGTTGATGGGCTTGATCGCGGAATTGCTGGTCCGCACATATCATGAGTCTCAGCGCAAGACTACGTACGTTGTGCGCACAAAGATCAATCTCAAAGAAAATGATTAAATGGCTACGTGAAAATCGCCAAAGCATTGCCCGCGGGTTAGGCAGTGTTCTGGCGCTGGTCTTGTTGTTGATCTTAATCCGGGAAGAGGGGGATGGGGAATTGTTTTCCGCGCTGCGCCGTGTTTCGCCCTGGTATTTTTTTATTGCACTTGTTGTTTTGTTGATCTCGCGCACATTTGCGGCGGCTCGCTGGTATATCTTGCTGCGTTCGGGGGGAGTGAATATTTCTCTTTCACGTGCCATCATGTTGATGTTTACTGGTAACTTTTCTTCTAACTTTTTACCAACGACCATTGGTGGAGATGTGGTGAGATTAAGTGGCGCGATGCAACTGGGATATGACCGGGCTATCTGTCTCGCCTCGCTCGTCGTGGACCGGTTGATTGGGATGGCGGGAATGGCTTTGGCTCTGCCTCTGGGTTTGATTCCCCTATTTTCATTGAACGACGGCAGTCTTGTGCAATCGCTCTCACTGGCTGGTTTATTTCAAAAAGTGACGGATTTTGCCAAACGCACGTTAGAGGCATTCTCGATCTGGATGAAGAAACCACTTGGGTTGAGCGGCGCGTTACTTGCCACGCTTGGCAATCAACTGTTTATTTATTTTATGATCTATTTGCTTTTGCTGGGCATTGATCATCAGGTTTCTTTTTGGCTGGTAGCAGGCATGTACACGCTGACCTATTTTGTCACACTTATTCCGATTTCCATCAATGGCTTGGGGGTGCAGGAACTTTCGATGACCTTCCTGTTGGTTCAATTGGGCGGGTTGACCCCTTCTGAGAGTGCCACAATTGCATTATTGACTCGCGTATTGTTCATCCTCACCAGCTTGCCGGGCGCGTTCTTCCTGCCGTCTATTTTGGCGGCGATGAATGAGAAAAAAACGGTTGAGTAGCGGCTCCATGCAAAGTATTTCCACTAAAAGATTTTTGCAAGTTTGGCTGTGGGCTCTGGCTGTCGTCAGTCTGCTTGCGATTCTTCAGACGGTTCAACGCACGAATGAGTTGGAGATCGCACTTTTTCGTTCCAAGTGGATCGGCTTGGTGGGTATCTTTGCTTTGACTGCTCTTGTTGGCGCATGGCTTTCGTTTTCTCCAATATTAAACCGAATAACAGAATGGTTTGAAAAACTCACAAATCAGTCTTCTACCCCTTTACGCATTGCATTTCACGTTTCACTCATCCTCTTAGGCTTTATCCTCGTATGGGTGACTCGCCTTTATATATTTGGTAGCACGCTTCCACAAGTTATGCCGATCTTCTGGGTTTTTCTGTGGGCAAGCCTCGCACAGACGATTGGCTTGAAATCGCTTCGGAAGCTGGATTGGCATGTTGCCTTTGCCGTAGTTTTGCTGACACAAGGATTTATTTATCAAACATACGGAATCTTTGCCATCGCGTCTGCCAATCCGTTCTCCATGGGCTATTCTGAAGCAGGACGTCACTTTTACGCCTCCTTATTCTTCTCTGAAAAACTTTATGGGATGAAGCTCCCGCTTCCTTTCTTACATCCGTCACGTTACCTGCTTCTCTCGCTGCCCTTCCTCCTAGACGAGCTGCCGTTATGGTTCCATCGTTTCTGGCAGGCGTTTTTATGGTTTGGTCTAACGCTTGGTTCTGCCATCAGCCTTGCACAGCGGACTCGCTTAAGTGGCTGGATGAAAATTTTCATCACCGCTTGGGCTTTTCTGTTTTACTTTCAAGGCGCGGTGTACTATCACTTGCATGTGATGGTCATTTTGATTCTGGCGGGCGTAGCGGTTAAGAATCCGGGACGGTCATTGGTTTTCATCATCCTTGCTTCGGTTTGGGCGGGCATCAGCCGTGTGAACTGGTTCCCCGTCCCTGCTATGCTGGCGATCGCGATTTACATTCTCGAAACGCCGGTAATTGATAAGAGCTGGAAATACTGGCTCACTCCCTTGATTTGGGGTGTGAGCGGAGTTGCCGCGGCGCTTGTCTCTCAATTCGTTTACATTCAAATTTCAGGCAATGCCGATGTGGCTGCCTTCGGTTCAAGTTTCACTTCAGACTTGATCTGGTCTCGCTTGCTGCCAAATGAAACTTTTCCCATGGGCATCTTGCCGGGAATTTTGCTCGTCTCAGCACCATTGTTTGCGGCACTTTATCAAATTGTTCTCGGAAAGATGACGAATCTTCATCCGTTGCGTTGGCTGGCATTGCTTGCCATGCTGGTTATGCTCTTCATTGGCGGAGCAATCGTCAGTACCAAGATCGGCGGTGGCGGCGACTTGCATAACATGGATGCATACTTGGTGATGCTCTCAGTGGTGGTCACTGCTTTTTGGGCGAATCAAGTTTCGGCGGAGTCTGATGCGAAGCCGATGTGGGGCGAAGTCCGTTGGGGCGTGGCTGCGGCTGTGCTCCTGATTCCGCTTGGGTTTGCGATTCGCAATATCGGCTTTTATCCATCGTTCGATAAAACAGTCGCAGAAAAAGATATTCAACTTTTGCAAGAATCACTTAAGAACGGCGGTGAAATTTTATTTATCACGGAACGTCAATTGATCACGTTTGATTACATCCACGGTATGACGCTTGTGCCGGAGTATGAACAAAGTGAGTTGATGGAAATGGCGATGTCACGTAATCGCTCATATCTTGAAACATTTTACGGTGATTTGCAAGTGCGCCGATTTGCGCTCATTCTTGCGGAAGACCAAAAGTTTACGCAGCAAAAACATGGCGCATTTGTAGAAGAAAATGTGGCGTGGGTTCGTTTTGTGGGCGCGCCATTGTTGTGTAATTACAAACCTGTTGTTACATTGACCTCGAACAATATTCAGGTTTTCGAGCCGCGCCCGAAACAGGTGGATTGCAAGGATCCCTTCGCAGAATAACATGCGCATCCTGACGATCATTCATGAATTTCCGCCCATTGGCGGCGGTGGCGGTAGAGCCGCGTATGACATCTGCCTTGAGTTGGCAACTCGCGGTCATGATGTCACCGTGTTAACAGCACACATGGATGGTTTGCCACGCGAAGAAGTTCAGGAAGGGATTCGACTCGTGCGCATCCCATCCAAACGGACTGAAGCCTTTGTCGCCAGTTTTCAGACCATGCTCTCCTTCGATCTCACCGGACTGTGGGCTGGTCTGGCGCTGATTAGGCGTTTTCACCCCGATATCATTCATACCCACTTTGCTGTGCCTGCGGGTGCGCTTGCATTTGCATTGTCATTGCTCACAGGTGTGCCTTACATTTTGACGGCACATCTTGGCGATGTGCCCGGCGGCGTACCCGAGAAAACAGCGCGTTGGTTTAGTTGGCTTAAACCATTTACCAAGCCAATTTGGCGACGTGCCAAACAAGTGGTGGCGGTAAGTGAGTTCACTCGCCAACTGGCATTGAAGCAATACCCCGTCGACATTCGCGTCATCCCCAACGGTGCGGATTTTATTCATTTGGTAACCGAAAAGATCGAAGTGAATGAACCACCACGCATTGTTTTTGCTGGGCGTTTTGTTTCGCAGAAAAATCCCCTTGCAATTATTCGAGTGTTATCCACGCTTACTGATTTGGATTGGACCTGTTCGCTCCTCGGCGATGGTCCTTTATTTGAAGAAGTGAAAGCCGAAATAGCACGCCTTGGTATGACCGAGCGTTTTCATCTGACTGGCTGGGTTATGCCAGCCGATGTGTTGAATGAATTTTCCAAAAGCGACATCTTGTTCATGCCTTCGCTTTCTGAAGGTTTGCCCGTCGTCGGTGTCGATGCGCTGGTAAAAGGTCTCGCCATTGTCGCCAGCAAAATAGGCGGATTTCTGGATCTGGTGGAACCAGGTAAAAACGGCTACCTGATCGACATCAGCGATGAGGCGGGTTTTTCCTCTGCCTTGCGCGAATTGCTCTCGAACCGTGAACAGCTTGCTCAATTCCGTCGCGCCAGTTTGGAAAAAGCAAAAGAATTCGACATCGGTAAGATTGTCGACCAGTATGAATCAATCATGCGGGAAGTAGTGAAAAGCTAGTTAGATATGGAAATTGCATAACATGAAATTGTTATCAATACTCTCATTGCCAAACCAATACTTTCTTGTATTTTTATACTTTGTTCTTTCTTTACTTGTGGCTGCATGTGAGGCAACACCTTCACCTTCTTTTACACCAACATTGCTCCCTCATACGTCTACACAAAAGCCCACTGCTACAAAAACACCTCAAATATCATTTCAATATATCGTACCCACTGGGGATTCTTGTACATCCATCGCTTTTAATTTTGATGTTTCTGTTTCCTCGATTATTGAATTGAATAACTTGCAACCTTCTTGCATAATAGAACCTGGTCAACAGATATTGGTGCCATACCCAACTGTATCAAATATACCCACTCCAACATTCAAGCCAAGCGAGTTGATTTCAGTAATAACAACACTTGATTTTCAACGAAACGGAAAAATTTACACAGTTACCATTACGACATCAGAATTGATATTAATGCATCGCTCTTCAGATGAAACCACAACTCCACTTCCCCACCTCCCTGAATCACCATCTGTTTCCAAAATATATAGAGCTAAGATAAAAGATATTGCTGATTTAGATAATGATGGTGAACAGGAATATGTCATTCTTTTGAATGAGTGTATGGATTTAGAATGTAGAGATTTTTTTTCATATATACAAATTTATAAGTATGATCTGGAAAAAGACAATTATTATATGTCTGACGAATTTGAAACAAGCCCTGAAGAAATAGAACTAAAAATTGGGTATTAGAACTATATTTGTTGATGGGATGATGAAATTGCCATAGGGGAATCGTAGGGATTCTCATGCCTGACTCGGCTTGACTCTCTAGGGGATTTGTGTCAGAATTCAAAATCTGAACGCTCAATTATGACCACGAAAATCAAACCTCACGAATATGCCCTGCTAGACGAGATTGCACAGGATTCTCTCGTCACACAGGCGAATCTGTCCAAGCGCCTCGGTATTGCCGTAGGCAGTGTTAATTGGTATATCAAACGTCTCATCGTTCGCGGATGGGTCAAAGTCTCACACCTCGACCGCACTCGCCTGCAATATGACCTTACCTCTGAAGGCATGAAGATCTTTACTCAGCGTGCCATGAACTATGCGCGCGATTCGCTCAAGATTTATGGCGATTTACGTGAAAAGGCAAAAGCCCTGGCAACCGACTTAAAACAAAAAGGCGTGAAAAGCGTGTATCTCAATGGTGACGACCAAATGATGGATATTCTTCGCCTGACCTGTCTCGAAGCCGGGCTAAAGGTCTCTGACCTGCCCGAAGATTGCGTGCTTGAGTCGACTGGGCACGGGTATCGCGTGCGGTCGAAAGGATTCGATCAATGAAACGATTTGGGATCATTGGCTGTGGACGGATCGCGCCGCGTCATGCTGACTCTTTGGCAGAGATCGATGGAACCAAACTTGTGCAGGTCTGTGACGTGCTCGAAGCACGAGCTCGTCACTTCTCAGAAAAGTACAACGCGTCTTATTGTCTTGATTATCATGAACTGCTTGCCAACCCAGATGTGGATATTGTCAATATATGCACACCTAGTGGGTTGCACGCCGAGATGGCGATCGCTGCATTAAAAGCTGGCAAACATGTAATCGTTGAAAAGCCAATGGCAATGAATGTTGCCGATGCAGATCGGATGATCACTACAGCGAAAGAAATGAATCGCAAGTTGTGTATCGTATTACAGAATCGCTATAACCCGCCCATGCAGGATTTTTACAAGGCAGTGCGGGATGGCAAGATCGGCCGCATCCTTCTTGGATCGGTAACGGTTCGCTGGTACCGCCCACAGGAATACTACAATGACGGCTGGCACGGAACCAAGTCTATGGATGGCGGCGCGTTGATGAACCAAAGCGTTCATCACATTGATGCGCTGCAATGGCTGGTGGGTGTTCCGGTGAAAAGTGTGTTCGCTTACACAGCGACTCTCGCCCATCAAATGGAGGCGGAGGATGTGGGCGTGGTAACGGTGCGATTCGAGAATGGTGCGTTGGCTACCATCGAAGGTTCTACTGTGACTTATCCACAAAATCTTGAAGCTTCTGTGGCTTTGTTTGGCGAGAAAGGCTCCCTAAAAGTGGGCGGTACGGCGCTTAATCGCAAAGTTTTTTGGAAGGTCGCGGGTGAGATCGAACATGAAAAAGAAATGTTGACCCGTGAAGAGGTGGATCCGCCATCCGTCTATGGCGCTAGTCATCAGCATGTGCTTGAAGATATGATCTCTGCCGTAGAGCAAGACCGCGAGCCGCAAACCAATGGAGTGGAGGGGCGCAAGTCTCTTGTTTTGGTTAGTGCGATGTACGAATCGGCGAAGACGGCACACGAGATTTTTATTAAATATTAAAGGATACTATCCATGTCCTCGCTTTTTCACCCCGGATCCAAACAGAAAATAGCAGCAGTCGAATGGATTTTGTTGATTCTTCTTGTCTGTGGTTATTACATTTGGCTTTCAAATGATGCTATTTATTCTGCGTCGGCAAATGGGCGGTTGGTGGATCGATTTGAAACAGATGAATATCAGTTGTTCTATGTGACGAATGAAGCTTTGCTTGGACGTACGCTGTACATTGATTATTCGATTTACGGACACTTCTATTTCAATCTTGCTTTGATCCCGCTTTTTATAAAAGATTATTTTGGGTCTATTTCAGATCAATTTGTTATTTTGACCATGCGCTACATTTCATTGGCATCCTCCGCTCTGACAGTGATACTTACTTTTGGCATTGCAGGAAGGTACTTTAAAAATTTTACTGCCTGGATGAGCGCACTACTCTTGATGGTGATACCTTCGACCTTTAATTACTGGTCCATAAAGGTACATCCTGATACATTGCAAGTGTTAACGGTGGTTGCGAGTTTGTTTGCATGTTGTGAGTTTGTCGCTTCAAGAAAAAAAGAATGGCTTCTGCTTGCTTCAGTTTTTGCCGGGATGTCTTTTTCTACAAAGTATGTTGGGGCATTCTTGATGCCCATTATCTGGCTTTTTTATTTGCTTTCCCTGAACGAGAAAAAAGGCGAAAGACTTTCATTTAGCCCTTCCAGTATTATGCCATGGGTAAAGTTTAGTGTAGTAACGGGACTTTTATTTTTTGCTGCATTTGTTGTAACCTCACCTAGCCTTTTCGTGGGCGGACAAATCTTCGATGGACTTTTTTTGCAAATGAGAGTCACCCGCTCTGGATATATTTTTGCAACAAATAATAATTTCTATGAATGGTTTAGCATACTCAGTTCGCCTGCCGTGCTTGGTATGATAAATAGCCTAATTCTTGGAGCAGCTCTAGCTTCGTTTTTGGTTGAATTGTGGAAAAGCCGTTTGCAAGTAATTCTTTCCATTAAGGGATTGCTTTGGTCATGGGTTCTGTTCTACTTTTTGTATGCACTTATAAACGTTAATCTTCGAGAAGATCGTTATTTCCTGGTTATCATTGCACCAGCCTTTATACTCGCTTCACAATTTGTCGTGGATTCACTTGGTTGGGTTTGGAAAAATCTTCCAAGGAATGCGGTGTTCTTCGTTTTGTTATTTACTTTTCTTGGACTCGAAGGCTTGGAAATTTCAAAAGGTATCGCAAATCAGCAGACGTTGATAGAGACTACAACTAATAGGGAGGTGGATGATGATGTAATTGCGGCTGGGCGTTGGCTTGAGGCGAACTATCCATCTGAGACGCGTATCCTATACGACCGTTACTCCTATATTCCGCCAAAATTTACCCGTGTACAGGGTAGTTATGGGCTGGATCTGCAAGCACTTCAGGACTTTAACCCAAAAGTAGTAGTCATAAACCGCAGTATTCGAGATGTCTATCTCGATCCAAGCCTTGCTGGTTCCTTTACTGCAGGAGCCGAGATATATATGGCAATGCATGATTTTTATGAACAAATGGAAAATGAAATGCTCGGCTATCACTTGGTTCGTGAATTTGAAGGCGTCAAAATATTTGAGAGGGATGGAAAATAAATGAAAGACCCATTTGAGAATTCTATTATCCATCCTAATGTTGTTTGGGAAGGTACGTATCAAGTTGGATACTTCTGTGTGGTGGGACAACTCTTTCATGGCAGTGAAAACGCAGAGACGCGTATCGGAGATAATGCAGTGATTCGTTCGCATTCCGTCATCTATGCTGGGAATGTGATTGGCAAAAATTTTCAAACCGGGCACGGCGTGATGATCCGTGAGCTAAATCAAATCGGTAATAATGTCAGCATCGGTACGCATTCCATTGTGGAGCATCATGTTGTCATTGGAAATGGCGTACGCATCCATTCGAATGTATTCATCCCGGAATATTGTGTCCTTGAAGATGAGTGCTGGATCGGCCCTGCAGTCGTGCTGACCAATGCCATGTACCCACGTTCCAAAAGTGTGAAGGAAAAATTGGCAGGCGCAATTATTGAAAAAGGCGCGAAGATCGGTGCAGGGGCAGTGTTACTGCCCGGTGTGAGAATCGGTCGAAATGCGCTGGTCGGTTCCGGTGCGGTAGTGACGCGTGACGTCGAAGAAAATGGTGTGGTGGTCGGGAATCCATCCCGGTTGATTAACCATATTACGAACATTTCTGATTATGAGTAGGAGACTTCATGGTTGAAAAAATTCCATTGCTGGATTTGCGTGCTGAGTATGCCGAGATCAAAGAATCGGTGGATGCTTCCATTCGACGCGTAGTGGAAAGTGCCCGTTTTATTTTAGGGGATGAAGTCACTAGCTTTGAACAAGACTTTGCCGCATTTTGCCGAGCAGATCATGCCATTGGTGTGGGTTCCGGTACAGATGCATTGTATGTTGCTCTAAAAACTTGTGGTGTGGAGGCAGGTGACGAAGTCATTACAACTCCAATGACCTTCATTGCGACTTCAGAGGCGATCTCGTTGTGCGGTGCAAAACCGGTCTTTGTGGATGTGGACCCGCAGACTCATAATATGGATGCCTCCCTGATCGAAGCTGTGATTACGCCACGCACCAAGGTAATTCTTCCGGTTCACATCCACGGGTATCCTGTGGATATGGACCCGATCCTTGTCATTGCCCGACGGTTTAATCTTTATGTTATTGAAGATGCGGCTCAGGCTCAGGGTGCAGAATACAAAGGACGCCGTGTGGGTACACTTGCTGACCTGGCTTGTTTTTCTTTTTACCCTGGTAAGAATCTTGGCGCATATGGGGATGCTGGAGCGATCACCACGAATAATGCAGAATTGGCGAAGAAAGCCCGGCTGTTGCGAGATCATGGACGTACCAGCAAGTATGAACATCAAGTTGTCAGTTTTAACTGGCGAATCGATGCCTTGCAGGCTGCGATCCTTCACACGAAACTTCCTTATCTCGAAGGTTGGAATCGCCGCCGCCATGAAATTGCATTGAAATACAATGAATTACTCAAAAATAGTGGCGCGCAATTGCCAGTGATCGACGAAGACTTTGGCTCCGTTTGGCATCACTACGCCATCAATATCTCGAATCGTGATGACGTGCAGAAAAAGTTGAAAGAAAAGGGAATCGAGACCGGCATCCATTACCCGATTCCGCTGCATATTCAACCTGCTTACCAGTTTTTGGAATATGAAGCAGGCGATTTCCCAATGTCTGAAACGGTGGCAGAGACAACACTCTCTCTGCCTATGTACCCTGCTATGACCGATGAACAGGTGCAACGTGTGGCAGAAATGCTTCTCGGTGTTTTGAGCGAAAGGATTTCGGATGAGTGAAATATCCCAAGATCAAAAATGGACAGATGTCATCGGTCCACAACGCGGTTGGCTGGATTGGCGTTTGGCAGAATTATGGCGCGCACGAGACTTGATCATGCTTTTTGTGCGGAGGGATTTTGTCTCAGTATATAAGCAAACGATCCTGGGACCGCTTTGGTATTTGATCCAGCCATTGTTGACCACCTTAACGTTTACAGTGATCTTTGGTCGGATCGCCGCCTTACCTACAGATGAAGTTCCTGATTTTATCTTTTACCTGGCAGGCTCTGTGATTTGGGCTTATTTTGCAGAGTGCTTAAATAAAACCTCGATGACGTTTATCTCAAATTCAGGATTGTTCGGAAAAGTATATTTTCCTCGGCTAGCTGTCCCGATCTCTATTTTGATATCAAACCTAATTGCTTTTATCATTCAGTTCACTTTGTTTCTGCTGTTTGTTTTGTACTATTGGTTGGTGGCAGGTATAGTAACCCCCAATTGGAGTGTGATTTTACTGCCTGTGTATATTCTAATGATGGCAGGTTTGGGGCTCGGACTTGGCATTATTGTGTCTGCATTGACTACCCGTTATCGAGATTTGCAGTTCCTGGTGCGTTTTGGTGTCCAATTGCTTATGTATGCGACACCGGTGATCTATCCGCTTTCCTCAATCCCGGAAGAATATCAAATTTTCATTCGAGCCAACCCAATGACTTCCATTGTCGAGGGCTTTCGTTATTCATTTCTCGGCTCAGGTACGATTGATATCTGGAATTTACTCTATAGTTTCATTTTTATGCTGGCTACACTTGTGATAGGCATCCTGCTGTTCAATCGCATTGAAGCCACATTCATGGATACAGTATGACACTTTCAGTTTCTGTTGAAAATCTCTCAAAGCAATACCGCCTTGGTGTGATCGGGAATCAAACACTATATGAAGACCTTAACCGTTGGTGGGCAAAGGTGCGTGGATTGCCCGATCCGCTTGAAAAGATTGGCGAAGTTGATCATGGTAATCGTGCCGATGGCTTGCTTTGGGCGTTGCGCGATATCAGTTTTCAGTTAAAACAGGGTGAAGTTCTCGGTGTGATTGGTCGAAATGGTGCGGGCAAAAGTACTCTGTTAAAGATTCTCTCAAAAGTAACAGGACCCACTACCGGGCAGATAAAAATCCAGGGTCGTATCGCAAGCCTCTTGGAGGTAGGAACCGGTTTTCATCCAGAGTTGACCGGACGGGAGAATATCTATCTCAATGGTGCCATTTTAGGGATGTCACGTGACGAGATCTCCAGAAAGTTTGATGAGATCATTGCCTTCTCTGAAGTGGAAAAATTTGTAGACACCCCAGTGAAGCGATATTCGAGCGGTATGTATGTACGTTTGGCGTTTGCTGTGGCAGCACATCTTGATCCGGAGATCATGGTTGTGGATGAAGTGCTGGCTGTGGGTGATGCTGCTTTTCAGCGAAAGTGCCTTGGCAAGTTAAGTGAGAATGCAGGGGAAGGAAGAACGGTCTTGTTTGTCAGCCACAATATGGCTGCCATAAATAGGCTTTGCAGCCGCGCCATCCTTTTAGAGCGAGGACGATTAATCGATGACGGATCTGCAACCGAGATCACTGCCAAGTATCTATCCGGCGCTGCAGAAGAAGATGGTACCCGAAGTTGGACCGAAAATGAAGCACCCGGCACAAACCAGGTTCGTTTGCTTGGAATGAGCCTATATACAGAAGATGGCGTTTCAAAATCTGTATTCGAGGTCACTGATGAGATTTTCATCCGATTGACATATCGTGTTGGTGTTCCGAATATTGCTTTTCGATGTGCCTTGATCTTCAATACCCAGGGAGTGATTGCATTTGCAAGTATCGAACCATCTGAAACCATTCGTTCGGAACCGGGTATTTATCAGTCCATTGTCAAGGTGCAGGCGCATTTACTGTCGGAGAGTGAATATTCCTTGAACGTTTCGATCTTCGCGTCTGCGGGCGCAAAACAACATTACGTAAACTTGAGAAATGTCCTAAATTTTCAGGTGTATGACTCGATGACCAAGCCCTCTGCACGCGGCGATTACACTCAAAATCTTTTAGGCGTTGTTCGCCCCATGTTGAAATGGGATATTTCGAAAAAACAAAGCGATTAATGAACTGACATGAAAATATTCGATGATATTCTCTCCATGTTTGATGGGAAGGGATCGGTGCCTTATCCAGAATTAAAGAAATTGTTATCTGGATACAACTCGCGTGGTAAAGCGCCGGACATTCTTTATTTTGGAGACTCTGTAGTGGAGCGTATTTCCTGGAGTGATAAAGATAAACGCACTCTGGATAAAATGGTTGCAGACCGGCTGGAAAGCCGAAAAAATCTTTTGAGCATTTCACATTCGGCATATCATGTGAAAGTCTATTTTTACTTGTTGCAAGTATTGAATTGTACGCGTCAGAAACCTCAGGTAGTGATAATTCCGGTGAATATAAGAAGTTTTTCCCCGCAATGGGACTACAACCCCAACTGGCAATTTGAAGAAGAAATAAAAGTCTTGGAAGAATTCCTAAGAAACCCTACCAAGATACCAAAACTCTCTAGAAAAAAAGAACTCATCTCTTTTACTGAGCAGGAAAAATTGCAGGAACTGCATTTCCCTTTTACTAGTTTCAAGCATTTGGGCGAGTTTCAAGACATCATAAACAGCAGCCCAATTACCGAAGAGGAAACGTTTTCTCGAAAAAAGCATATATTTATATTTCATTATCTTCACCCATTGTTGCATTCTCACCCGAAACTCGCGTTTCTTCCCAAGATCATCAATTTGTGTCATACGCTTAACATCCACTTGTTGATCTATATCACCCCTGTGAATTACCAGGGCGGTGAACGATATATAGGAAAGGATTTTGTGGAGCTGCTCTCTGCGAATGTAAATAGAGTCCGGCAAAAGGTCGAGTCTGCATCCAATCAGACGCTTCATTTCCTTGACCTTAGTCTTACACTTTCATCTGAATCTTTTTTTCACCCTGACGAAGCATCCGAGCACCTGAATCAACACGGACGCTCGCAATTGGCTGAGATTATTGCAAGCGAGATCATACATATGGATATGGACAACACTGTAGGAGTACTGCCCTTATGAAGGCAAAACTAAAATCATCGCTTTGGGCTTTTTTACGATTGTTGAAGATAGATGCCTTTTATAGAAAGCCGGGGTATCATTATGTGCAAGATTATTTTGGGAGGTCAGCCCATAAACAACGGGATGTTCGAGGTTTGCCAATGTTTGGCGAACTGGCTGATAAGGTGATTCAGGCTGGACGGGTATCCCTTTATTATGATCGCCTTTTCACTATTTATCAGATTCTATCCAATTGGTATATTCGCACAGGTGGTTCTGAAATATTGAATACAGCCGAGGTGGGTGTCTATAAAGGCGGAACAAGTTATTTCATTGCCCTACTAGCTGAACAATTAGGGTTGCCAGTGCGCCATTATTGTTTTGACACATTCGAAGGGCATGCAGCGGAAGATATCAATGCGACGGTAGATACCTCACATACGCCCAAAACATTCGATGACACAAGTTTTGAGGCTGTCAAGGAATATCTAAAGCAGTTTGGAAATGTCTCTGTATATAAGGGGCGATTCCAGAATTCAACTGATATTCTCTCCGACAAAAAGATGCATTTTGTGCATTTAGATATGGATATTTATGAGCCGACCTTGTTCTCATTGCAATTCCTTCGTGATCGGATGGTTCGAGGCGGTGTGATCCTTTTGGATGATTATGGCTTTGAGACCTGTCCAGGCATCGAAAGGGCAGTAAATGAGTTCCTGCCTGCGAATAAGGATTACTTTGGAACAGCTTTGCTTAGTGGACAATTCATTCTCGTAAAACTATAAAGATTGGATATACAAATGCCTAGAACACTCACGATTAATAACTTCAATATTTCCGACGATAGCGAATGCTTTGTTATTGCTGAAATTGGAAACAATCACCAAGGTGACTTGCAGAAAGCAAAGGAAATGTTCAAAGCCGCGAAAGAATGCGGCGTGGACGCGGTCAAACTGCAGAAGCGTGATAACAAATCTTTGTTGACGCGTGCCGCATACGATAAGCCTTATGATAACGAGAATAGCTTTGGCGCGACGTATGGTGAACATCGTGAAGCGCTCGAGTTTGGTAAAAAAGAATATGTTGAACTAAAAAAGTATGCAGAAGAAATCGGTTTGACCATGTTCGCCACCGCTTTTGACATGAAAAGCGCGGACTTCCTCGCCGAACTCGATATGCCGCTATATAAGATCGCCTCTGGCGATTTGAAAAATACCCCCCTGCTCAAACATGTTGCCAAAATCGGCAAACCAATGATCATCAGCACTGGCGGTGGGCTTATGGAAGATGTTCAGCGTGCTTATGATGCCATTATGCCTATCAATAAACAACTGGCGATATTGCAATGCACAGCCTCTTACCCTGCTGAACCTGAGGATTTGAATCTTCGTGTCATCTCCACCTATCGTGAGAAGTTCCCGGATGTGGTGGTTGGCTTGTCTGACCATGAGAATGGTATTGCAATGGCACTGGCAGCGTATGTACTTGGTTCGCGTATGGTGGAACAACACTTCACGCTCAACCATACCTGGAAGGGTACCGACCATGCCTTCTCGCTCGAACCGATCGGCATGAAAAAACTTGTACGCGATTTACGTCGTGTGAAGGTTGCTATGGGAGATGGCGAGAAACGCATCTATCCCAGCGAAGTAAATCCCATTACCAAGATGGGTAAAAAACTTGTGGCGGCGCGTGATCTTAAAGCTGGTCAGGTGCTAACTCGTGAAGATATCGCCATCAAATCACCAAGCGACGGAATCCCGCCGTATGAATTGGATAATGTCATCGGCAAGACCCTCACTAAAGACTTGCTCGAAGACGATAATTTTGCGTTTGAGAATTTGAAGTAATTTTATATATGTCACCCTGAGCGGTAGAGAAGTGTCTCAATGATAGTCCTGGAGATTCTCACCGCATTGCGGCGCACGTGTCGCTTCGCTCAGAATGACAATAATCATAATCAAGGTAATCATGCTCCCTACCCAAATTCCTAATTGGATCGGCACACAGGAACAGCCTACTCAAGCCAATGAGTGGTTCGACAAACTTAACCCTGCAAATGGACAAATCCTTTTCAAGGTGGCACGTTCGCGTCAAGCTGATATAAAACAAGCCATCGAAGCCGCAAAGAAAGCCCAGCCCTCTTGGGCGGATACGCCTGCGGTTCAGCGCGGCATGATTCTGCATAAGATCGTGGTGGGGATGCAAAACCGTCAGAGTGATATCGCTGCCATCGTTGCCGCCGAAACTGGAAAGTCGATGAAAGAGGCGTTGGGCGAAACGGGCGGAGCGATCCAATGCGGATTGTTCTACGCTAGCGAAGGTCAACGTCTGTATGGTCGCACCACAACAAGCGGCACAGCGAATAAATATGCCATGACCATCCGTCAGCCTATCGGCGTGGCGGGACTCATCATTGCCGCGAACACGCCGATTGCGAATGTGGCGTGGAAGGTTTTCCCAGCGCTCATTTGCGGCAATGCTGCCATTTTGAAAGCCGCTGAAGACACGCCAGCCACGGCGTGGATCTTTGGGCAGATTGCGAAAGAAGCGGGTTTGCCTGATGGCGTGTTGAGCATCATGCAGGGATTTGGCGAAGAGGCGGGCGCGCCATTGGTTGCGCATCAAGATGTGGGCGTGATCAGCTTCACTGGCTCGACCGAAGTAGGACGCATCATCAACCGTTCGGCGGGAGAACGCTTCGCGCGCATCTCGCTGGAACTGGGTGGGAAGAATCCTCTCGTAGTGTGTGACGACGCTGACTTGGAGAACGCCGTCAAGTGGGTGCTGCTCTCCGCGTTTAGCAATGCCGGGCAACGCTGTGCTTCGACCAGTCGCATCATCATTTTCGAATCGGTGTACGAAAAGTTCCGCGACATGCTGGTGGAGAAAACGAAGAAATTGAAAGTCGGCATCACCGATGATTGTGATTTTGGCGCGGTCATCAACGAAGGACAGTTGCTTGGCATGGTCTCTGCTGTGGAGAAAGCAAAGAAGAATGGCGCGACCATCCTTTGCGGCGGCGAGCGCATGACCGATGCCGAACATAAAGATGGTTATTACATGGCGCCGACCTTGATCGAAAATGTTGACCCGCATGACGAGATTTCAGAGTGCGAGTTGTTTGGTCCTGTGGCATTGTTGTTCAAGGTAAAAGATTTTGAACACGCGCTTCAAATGGCGAACGATACGCCGTATGGTTTGACTGCCAGCATTCACACCCAGAGCATTCACCGTGCCACACGTTTTTATGACAAAGTGCAAACGGGCGTGGCAGTCGTCAATGCAGGCACACACGGTTCCGAGCCGCACATGCCGTTTGGTGGGCGCAAACTTTCGGGCAATGGTTCACGTGAACCGGGCACCGAGGCGCTTAACATTTATTCTGAATTGAAAGATGTTTACATCAACATCGACCCGACGCAGGTATGAGCAAAAGTAATCCTTCGATCATCGCTTTGATCCCTGCGCGCGCTGGTTCGAAACGTGTTCAGGGCAAGAACATCCGTCCGCTGGCTGGGCATCCGCTCATCGCGTACACGATCTGTGCCGCGAAGCAGAGCGGTGTCTTTTCGGATATCATCGTTTCGACTGACTCGGAAGAGTATGCTGAAATTTCCCGACATTACGGTGCGGAAGTTCCCTTTCTGCGCCCAACTGAAATTTCGGGCGATTTGGCACTCGACATTGAATGGCTGGACTTCAAGCTTCAAAAACTAAAAGAAATGGGACGCGAATACGATTGTTTCAGTATCCTGCGCCCGACCAGCCCATTCCGTTTGCCAAGTACCATTCAGCGGGCATGGAATGCTTTCAAAGCCGAAGAAGGCGTAGACTCACTCCGTGCGGTGGAGAAGGTGAAAGATCATCCTGGCAAGATGTGGGTGATTCGTGGCAAGCGTATGATGCCTTTGCTGCCATTCGGATCGAAGGAACAACCATGGCATAGCACACCTTATCAGGGACTTCCTGAAGTCTATTCGCAGAATGCCAGCCTTGAAATTGCCTGGTCACATGTGGTGTTCAATGGACGAACCATCGCGGGCGAAGTGGTCATGCCGTTCATTTCGGAAGGCTACGAAGGCTTTGATGTAAATCATCCCTACGATTGGGATCTGGCGGAGCGTCTCGTGGCAAGTGGAGAGGCGCAACTGCCAAAGGTAGAAAAAATTTCATAGAGAAGAATCAAGCGCGGGCGCAGTGTGAGGCGCAGCGTCTGAAGAAAAGGATTATGGTATGACGTCAACTGAGTCATCATCTCAAAATTTGTACGATCTTATTTGGGGCGTCAATCGCGTCTCTGCAGATTGGAGCCTGGGCAGGTTCGAAAAACTTCATGACCTGCTTGGCACGTTGGATGTTAATGGCAAGCGAGTGCTGGATGTATGCTGTGGAATGGGTTCGAAAGCGTATGCGGCGCTTGAATTGGGTGCACGCGTGTGGGCATACGATGGTTCAGTGGAGGGTCCGAATCTGTTGAAGCATAATGTCGAAAATCAGGCCGCTACGCCGGAAAAAATAAAAGGCTTGAAACGTTTTCGTTATAAAGTTACGCCGCCGGATGTAAAGCGGCTGACGATCATTCCTGGGCAAGATGTGTCTGCCATTGTGGATCATTTCGGTGATGAGAAATTCGATATCGTGTACATGGGCTGGGCGTTGATGCACGTAGCTGACCCGGAAAAAGCTGCAAAAGACCTTCAGACCCTTGCAAAGCAAGGCGGTTTGATCGCATTGACGTATTATCACCAAAACTATCGCTCGCAGTTGACTTTGGATATTCACGAATACACATACGGGCTGCCGCTTGAAGAAGCAGCAGATATTACCGCGAAACTCGGCAAGCGCTGGGGCTTTCAAAAGGTTGCCAGTCTGCGCGAATTACTTGATCATGCTGAAGACAACCAGACTCTGACTGCCCTCAAAAAACTTCTTGCAGAAAAGAACTATACGGTCGAAGAAGTGGAAGAGGCATTGCACATTGAAGATATGGCAACTCCCTACCTACGTAATTTGCACGATGATGTGGTTGCCGGGTATTTTGCTGAGCAGTGCAAAGAGCTTTATCGCCGTCCGGGTTTGCTTCGGGTCAAAAAACTCTAAATGGAATTATAGGAACACAAACATGGTTGAACTGAAATTAATCTCCGCCGAAGAATTCAAGCGTGTGCGCAATTCTTCAGCAGACAAATATAAGAAACTTCAGATCATCGCGGATATGTGCCGCGCCAACACGCTCACTGAAGTGAAACGCGCAGGCTCTGGACATCTCGGCTCGAGCTTCAGTGCGATGGATATTGTGGTGTGGATGTACTACGAAGAGATGAATACGCTCAAGGTTGGCTTTGACAGTCCTGACCGCGATATTTATTTTTCGTCGAAGGGACATGATGTGCCGGGCTTGTATGCCGTGTTGCATTCGCTTGGTGAAATTTCAGATGCCATGCTCATGTCACTGCGCCGCCTCAATGGCTTGAATGGTCATCCCGATATCGGCAATCGCGGCATGGAAGCCAACTCGGGTTCGCTCGGCATGGGCATCTCGAAGGGACGCGGCATGGCGTGGGCGAAGAAATACAACAACAATGATGGGCATGTGTTCGTGATGACCGGCGATGGCGAGTTGCAGGAAGGTCAGAACTACGAAGCCTTGCATGTCACCGCGCATCATAAGGTCGATAACCTTACTGTGATTGTCGACGACAACAAAGTGCAATCTGATAAGCCCGTTGCTGAGATTATTGATCTTCGCAACCTTGTCGAAAAGTTCACCGCGTTCGGTTGGCATGTCATTCGCATTGATGGGCATGATTTTCGTTCCATCGAAAAGGCGCTTGCCGAAGCCAAGCAGGTCAAAGGCAAGCCGCAGATCATCATCGCCGATACCATCAAGGGTCGCGGCATCTCCTTCATGGAGCATCCCGCCGCACTTGAAATTGGAAAAGGACTCTATCCCTGGCATTCGGGTGCGCCGGATGATGCAGCCTTCGGGGCGGGTTATTCTGAACTGATTCAGCGCATCAATGCGGACCTCAAAGCTGTGTCGCTCGACCCGTTGCATTTGACTCCCGTTGAGCCGGAAGTGAAGACCGCTACGCCGTCCATGTTGGAAGGCGAGCCTCTCAGTCAGGCGGCGCTGAATCGTCTTTCTGTGAAGCCAACGGATGAATACGTCTCGCGTGCATATGGTCAAGCCTTGGTGGAACTTGCTGCCCAGCGCAAAGACATCGTCGTGCTTGATGCTGACCTCTCCTCTGATTGCAAAGTTCGCGACTTTGAAAATACTTATCCCGACCGCTTCATCGAAAACGGCATCGCCGAGCAGGATATGGTCTCGATGGCGGCAGGTCTTGCTCGTCAGGGACTGTTACCTGTTGTCAATTCTTTCGCTAGTTTCCTTGCATCACGCGCCAATGAACAAATCTATAACGCCGCGGGTGAAAAATCCAAGATCATTTATGCCTTGCATTATGCGGGCTTGATCCCTGCTGGACCGGGCAAGTCTCACCAATCCCTGCGCGATATTTCGCTCTTCTCCGCGCTGCCGAATTGCACAATCCTGCAACCATGTAACGCCGAAGAGACTCGTATGGCAATGGATTACAGCGTGAACGAAACTGACGATGTGATTGCGTTGCGCCTCATCATCGGACCCAGTCCGCGCCGGATTGCGCTCCCGGCTGGGTATGAGTTCAAGCCCGGGCAGGGCTGTCAACTCACGGCGGGGAAAGATGCGGTCATGTTCGCGTATGGGCCGGTCATGCTGCACGAGGCGCTCCTTGCCAGCGAACTCCTCGCCGAGCGCGGATTCGGCTTGAGCATTATCAACATGCCTTGGCTCAATCGCGTGGATGTAAAATGGCTGACCGAAGTTCTCAAGCCTTACTCAAATATCTTCATGCTTGAAGATCATCATCCCGCTGGCGGTTTGATGGATAACATCCTTACTGCCTGCGCCGAACATGGATTATTGAACGGGAAGCAAATGATCAAGTTTGCCGTTGAAGGTTATCCCGCTTGTGGCACGCCGCAACAGGCGCTGGTGTTCCATGAGTTAGATGGCTTATCGCTTTCCAAGCGTGTAATGAAGTATTGCGGTTAATTAATGTCTGAAATAAAGATCGGCATTCCCTTGCACGGCAAGATGGCGGCGCGCGCCTTTCATCAACCATCCTTTCGTCAGCGACTGACGGAAGGTGGTTTCAAGCCGTTGTATTTCCTCAGCCCATATTATTTCCGCTCATTCGATTTTGATCCCAGCCAGTATTTTGAATTGCAAGTTGATCAGTACGACGAGTATTACCAAAAGCATTTTCTTTTGCAACAATTGAGAATGTTGCGCCGCTTTGTGATTGTGACAGAGACGACCGACCTGCGTTTTCGAGAATTGATTGAAAGTAAGTTGTTCGACGCTACACTAACGGGTATGGCGCTTCAAATGACCTATGTTGCAGCCCTGCGCCGCATCCCTGGCATGGGCAGGTTATTGTCTTGGATGGAACGAAACTTTTACAGCACACATGCGCACGACGAACAATTCAAAAAACAAGAGGTCACCTGTGTCCTAACGCCAGGGATGGGAAATTATGGATTTTGGAATGAGAACCAGTTCGCACACGAGGCACAGCGACTGGGCATTCCCACCTTTACGGCCATCACCAACTACGACAATATCGTTAACATGGGTTATCGCGGGTTTGAGCCAGCCTGTCTGGGCGTGTGGAGCAGACAAATGGCGGATGAGGCTATCAAACTGCATGGTTATCCGGCTAATAAATTGGAGATCACCGGGCCTGTGCAATATGACCGTTTCATGACGCCCTTGCCCAAGAGCCGCGAGGAGTTTTTGCGTTCGCTTAACCTCGACCCAAAGAAAAAGACCATTCTCTTTGCGGGCGGCGTCAACATCAATCATTATTTTGATATTTACCGCGTCTTCGTGGAGCAAAAGGACAAGGTCTGGCGCGAGCCATTCAACTTCATCGTCCGCCCGTATCCGCATCCCAAGTTAACCAACTCGCCTGCATGGACAGTTTTGGAAAACCTTTTCAAGCAGGCGGGCGCATACATCTCCAACCCTGGTTCCATTGATGCCAGCGGAGACCGCACCGCCGAATTCCGTGTGGACCTTGCCTTTGATGATGCCCCTGATGAACTAAACTATTTACTTCGATACAGTGATGTGATGGTGAATTATTTTTCCACCATCGGACTCGAAGCAGCTATTTGTGACCTGCCCACCATTCATGTCGGCTTTGATCCCTACACATTTGGACTGCGCTTTAGCGTTACAACCGGTTTTCTTCAGCGGCAGACTCATAACCGACGTCCGCTACGATTGGCGGCAGCGCGTGTGGCGAAAAATGAAAATGAACTATTCAGCGCGTTGGAAGACTACCTCAATGACCGTACACTCGACCGCGAAGCCCGGCATGTTTATGCCGAGTCAGAATGCGGCGAGTTGGATGGTCAAGCTGGGTTTCGGCTTGTTAACATGATAAAAAGTAGAATCAAAAAATAATTATTTAAACAAATCATAAAATATATGTTGGAGGATACATGAAAAGCATCTTAGGCGTTAGTTTGGGGCATGATACCAGTTTTGCCCATATCGTGAACGGAAAAGTGGTAGCAGTTATGGAGGCTGAACGCTTCTTCCGGCAGAAACGCTATAAACTGCATTGCATCACCATGGAGCCGGGTAAACATATTAGCGGCTATCAATACGTTTCGCTGGAAGATATGGAACTTTTTCTTGGCATGGTGGCAAAGGAATGGGGAACCACCTTCGATGCTCTTGCTGTTCAAAACCAGGGAAGGGCGGAGGAATTCAAGAATTTCCAACAAATTCTTGGAAAGTTGGGCTTTAAATTTGGCTCGACCCATCATGTCGATCATCACCTGAGCCATGCCGCCCTGGCGTTTTTCTCTTCGCCTTTCAAAGATGCCCTTGTCCTCAGTTATGATGGCGAAGGCAACGATGGACAGACCATTATTTTCGGGGCAAAAGGCAACAAAATCGAATA
This sequence comes from Anaerolineae bacterium, assembly GCA_017303655.1. Taxonomy (GTDB): domain Bacteria; phylum Chloroflexota; class Anaerolineae; order Anaerolineales; family Villigracilaceae; genus Villigracilis. Next base: position 120,148 of record JAFLCE010000002.1, on the reverse strand, counting down.
CTTGCATAACGATCCCATTCGCTTTGGGCAAAGTTATAACAATATGGGTTACATTGTAGGCATAAAGCCGGAAGTCGAAGGTACAACCTCCGGTAAGGTCATGGGGCTCACCGCCTATGGCGAACCTGTCAAAGAATGGATGCCCTACGCCCGCGACTACATCAAAAAGTATGTAAAAGCGGCGCCTCGTCAGATCGAAGGACTCAACAGCTATGGCAAGGCGCACCGCATTAACGACGTGAGTGTGCGAGACATCCCAGACTTGAAGCAATATCTCGTGTCTGAAGAAGAGAATGCAGACAGCCTTAAAGACACCATCAAAAAAGTGGTCGGTCTCAACAAGACCGTTCTGCGTTTAAATGGACCCGAAGACAAAACAGCCCAGAATTTTGCTGCCACCGTCCAAAGCGCATGGACAGAAGCCGTTATCGATCTGCTCAAGCCTTACTTCGGTAAATATGAAAACCTTTGCATCGTGGGTGGGTGCGCATTAAATGGCGTAACAAACTATGAGATCCAGCAACTAGGCGTCTTCAAAGACACCCATTTTGTGCCAAACCCTTCAGATTGTGGTCTCTCTGCCGGGGCAGCCTTATACGTATATTGGAACTCGGGTGCGAATGGTGCCTTTGATGGTTACGGTGAATACTTCTCCCCGTACCTCGGTTCCGAGGTTTTTGATAAAAACGATCTGCCTGCCCTACGCACGCAATACCCACACATAGACTTGCACTCAGAACAGTCCACCGCCATTCTGGCAAACCTAGTCTACTCAGATTACATGGTTGGTGTCATTCGTGGCAAGTACGAGGTTGGGCCGCGCGCGCTGGGCAATCGTTCCATCTTGTGCAACCCACTTAACAAAGACATGAAAGACATTGTCAATAAAAAGGTCAAACACCGCGAGTGGTATCGTCCCTTTGCCCCCATTGCCATAGCCGAACGCGCCGCCGACTACTTCACCAACACGGACGACATCCCCTATATGTCTGTGATTTGCTACACCAAACCTGAATATCGCGAAGTACTGCCATCTATTACCCACGTAGACGGAAGTTCTCGCCTCCAAACTGTAGGACAAGAGATGCATCCTTTCATGCATCAAACCCTGAAAGAGTTCGAAAAACTTTCGGGTATGCCCATCATGCTCAACACCTCTTTCAATCCTGGCGGTGAACCCATCCTCAATTACTATGCGGTCGGCTTGGAGATGCTCAAATCCACTGAACTTGATTTTGTGCTGGTTGAGAATACGCTCTTCTGCAAACCTGGGCGCGAACAGATATTCCAATCCATTAAATAAGACCCACGCCATGCTGCCACGCATTTCATCCCAACCCTGGAAGACCAAAGAATACATCACCTACCGGCGATTCTGGCTCGACTCCTTTCTCAACACCTTTTCACATGAAATGCGTGGTGTTGTACTCGACCTTGGTGGCAAGCGTGAAAACAAACGTGGCACCTTTCAACCTCCGTCTGATCAGGTACGAACATGGTGGTATCTCAACCTCGACCTCTCCACACATCCCGACATCTATGCCGATGTGACCCAGACGCCGCTTCAACCCGGAAACGTAGATTGCATTCTCTGTACCGAAGTGCTGGAACATCTCAAAGATCCGCAAGCCTGTGTGGATGAAATTCACCGCCTCCTTCGTAACGATGGCTTAGTCTTTGCCTCCGTACCTTTTTTCTACCCGGTACATGCTGACCCCTACGACTTTCAACGCTTCACCGAAGATGGTTTGCGTTATCTTTTCCGTGAATTCAAATCGGTGGAGGTGTGTCGCATGGGAGGATACTTCGGCGTGCTGGGTCTATTGTGCGAGTTGGGTATTCTTGGCGAAGAAGGAAAGACTTTCACCAGTAAATTTGTGCGTTGGGCGTTGAAGTGGATCTCGCGCTGGCTTATTTCTCTTGACCTTGCTCTCTATGGCGAGGAAAACATAAGTCGACAAAAGTTCACTACCGGCTATTTTCTTAAAGCAATTCGATAAAGGAATATTTTTATAATGCAAACAAATCGTGATGGAAATCGTGTTTTAGAAAATGGACGTTTGGTGTATTACCATAAAGCTGCCAATGAGGCGTACTGGGAAAATGTATGGTTCAAAGACATTAATCCAGATTATTACAAGCCCTATCTCGAGGGAAATCTGAATTATTTTGATAAGATGTTCAAACACCACCTTCCCAAAGAGGGTTCTATTCTTGAAGCGGGATGTGGCACCGCACAACTGGTAACTGCTCTAAGAGCAAACAATTACAATTGTTTTGGCTTAGACTACGCCTTCAAAGCCATGCAAAAAGCCAACCAGATCGTTGGTGGTTTGCGTCTTGTTTGCGGTGATATTACAGCCCTTGGTATAGCAAGCGATGCTTTTGATGCAATGGTTTCCATTGGAGTTGTAGAACATCGCCGGACTGGACCGGATGTATTTCTTCAAGAAATGCGGCGCATTCTGAAACCTGGTGGTATGTTATTGATCTCTGTGCCATATTTCAATGACCTCCGCCGTTGGCGTGCCAAGCGCGGTGCCTACCAAGATGATGTGACAGGGTTGGAATTTTATCAATATGCATTTACCCGCGAAGAGTTTTGTCGCATTCTCGAAGCGAACGGCTATGAAATCGAAGCTATCTATTCTTATGCTCACCAGAATACGCTTTCGCAGGAATTGCATTGGTTAAAGAAAATCCCCGTATTTTTCAACAAACTTATTGTACGTATTAGCAAATATATTCCTTATGTGAATTCGGATTGGGGACACATGCTGATGGTTGCTGCCAGAAAAAAGGCGTAACGCGGATATATATATGAAGTTTGGGCTGGCTAACTCTGCCTCTGATCTATTCGCTATTGCCATGGGATTATTCTCCTCGGCAGATCTATCCATTTTTCATGAGTTTGAGCCGCCTCCGACCGGGGGCGGACATCAGTTTCTACGAGCGCTTTGGAAACAGGCAGAGGCGCATGGGCTACGTGTCGAAAATAATAGCCTTTCTCGTACTACTCGTGCCTGTCTGTTAAATTCATTCAATTTCAAAGAGAAACGTCTTCAACGATTGAAGCGTGACTCGGTATTGTATGTCCACCGCGTGGACGGTCCCATTGATGTGTATCGTGGACGCGATGGTGGTGTGGATAAAAATATCCATGCAGTCAATTTGAAATTTGCTAATAAGACCATCTTTCAATCGCAATACAGCCTTGAAAAACACCTTGCCTTGGGTATGGAATTCAAGAATCCGACAGTTATTCTCAATGCTGCCGACCCAGAGATCTTTCACTCACGTGGTCGTGTAGAGTTTTCACGAAACCGGAAGACCCGCCTCGTCGCTTCAAGTTGGTCGGATAACCTCAACAAAGGCGCATTGATTTATCAATGGCTGGATGAACACTTGGATTGGGAAAGATTTGAAATGACATTCGTTGGGCGCAGCCCGGTGGTGTTCAAGAACATTCGTATGCTCCCCGCTGTGGATTCGTACCGTATGGCGGAGTTGTTCCGTGAGAATGATATCTACCTTACTGCCAGCAAGAATGACCCTTGTTCGAACTCTCTTATCGAGGCGCTGACTTGCGGACTTCCGGCGATCTACTTGCAGAGTGGCGGTCACCCTGAGATCGTGAAACAGGCTGGGGCGGGGTTCGAGGCGGCGGAGCAAATCCCCGAATTGTTGAGTCAGCTCACAGATCAGTATGAGGCGGTTCAGTCGCGCATCTCGATTCCGTCTATCAAGGAAGTTAGTACACAGTATTTGAAGGTTTTGGAATTGGTTTCATGAAAATGTTGGCAGAGAGTATTGGAAAAAACATTATCAAAGCGGCTTCGTGGAATTGGAAGCCGTATTCGCGTTTGATCTTATATGGCGATGACGCCGGCTGGGTGCTGGATTGGGAGATGCGCGAACTCAAGACCATTTGCGATGCGCTGGGTATGCCAGTGATAAAACCACTTTGGAAACACGCCAGACAACCGCAGACAATTTTTTATTCGAATCAGTTCTTTCTCCAAAATGATAATTGGCTGGACCTGTTGCCGCACCGCATTGGGCTTGCATATTTTCATGGTTTACCGGGTACGGAGAATGCTGGTTTTGATCGGGTGTATAACGCTTTGAAAAAACATCATGAAAACCTGGCGCGAATCCAAGTCTCACATACTGAAATGCGTGATGTGATCTTGCAAACCGGCATTCATCCTTCAAAGGTTTTTCTAATTCCGATTGGGATCAATACAAGCTTTTTTCCGTTCCGCTCTTCTGAAATGAAGCAAGATGCTCGTACAAAGTTGGGTGTACCAAAATCTGCATTTGTTATCGGTTCTTTCCAAAAAGATGGTGTTGGTTGGGAAGAAGGCATGGAGCCGAAACGAGAAAAGGGTCCAGATGTTTTCGTAGAGACGATGAAACGTCTAAAAAAAGATATTCCCGAATTGTTTGTAATGCTTTCTGGTCCTGCGCGTGGTTATGTAAAGAAGGGACTGGAGGATGCAGACATTCCGTATTTGCATCAGTATCTTGAGTCTTATCCGGATATTGCAACGCTGTTTCGGTCGTTGGATTTATATGTCGTGTCATCGCGCCAGGAAGGTGGTCCAAAAGCGATTCTCGAAAGTATGGCAAGCGGCGTTCCATTGGTCACAACGCGGGTTGGGCAGGCAATGGATCTGGTGAAGCACGGCGAGAATGCATTTATGACCGAGGCGGAGGATGTAGATGCGCTCGCTTCATACGCCCTTCAAGTGTATCGCTCGTCTCAAGCCGATCTTCAGCCGATGCTGAGTGCTGGAAGAAAGACTGCGGAAGCCAATAGTTATGAAAGCCAAATTCCCTTATGGGCTGCATTTATGAAAGGATTTGTAGAATGAGTTCCATTATTCAAAAGACCGCATATTATCTTCTACCGCGTTCGCTGCGGAGGTTTATTGTCAAGACCATGGTCGGTGCGGAGCAATCCGCAGATCCGCGCGAAGCGACGAAATGGCTGCTGGGTGTCTATGATTACGTCAATTACGAGATCGATGCGCAGTGCAAGCGTTGGGGGGATGGCGTTCATATCAAACATGAAGTGATGGACGGTATTCACTCGTTCTTTTACGAACGCATTGAAAAGAATGTAAGTGTGCTTGACCTTGGCTGTGGTTATGGTGCCCTAGCTTACGCGATTGCCGTTCATTCAGATGCGAAGGTTCTAGCGATCGATTTCGATACAGATCAGATCGAGTTTGGTAAAAAACGTTTCACTCACCCGAACATTCAGTATATTGTGGGTGATGTATTCAAGGATATTCCCGAGATCGGTTCTGTGGATGTCATCATTTTATCGAGTGTTCTCGAACACTTGAAGAATCGCCCGGAATTTCTCAAAGATCTGACCGCACGCTTCAAGCCGAAGAAGTTCCTCATCCGCGTGCCGACCTTTGAACGCAATATTCACGCCGCTCTAAAAAAAGAACTTGGTTTATTCCCTTATACAGATGATACGCACGAACTTGAATATTCTAAAGATATCTTTTACGATGAAATGAAACAAGCGGATTTGGATGTGAAACACTTCGAAATTCGCTGGGCTGATATTTGGGCAGAGTGCGTCCCCGCAAAGTAATATGATAAGAAATGTGCTCAATTCTTTCAAACGAACTTTCCCGAACTTCTTTCGGGCTGTGTTCGCTTTGCGCGATTGGGTGATGACTCTCCCTACTCATTTGAAACTTTCCGCGCTTCAAAAAGCTGATACTGGGTTTGCGGTTTCTTACCTGAGTCCGCATTTTCCAGAATCGCCAGTAAAACGTAGCCAGTTTGCCCACGGTGGCGCAGTAAAGCTCACATATCTAGCTGAGCAAATCCCGCATCAATTCCCGTTGGCGAATGTGTTGTATGCCGTTAGTAGTGTCGCGCATCCTTTACAGATCAAAATTCTTGAAACTGCAAAGCGCAAAGGATTGAAGGTCATTGTTAACCAGAACGGGGTTGCCTTCCCCGCATGGGATGGCACAAATTACAGAGCCTCGAATCACTCTCTGAAACAATTAATCAGCTTTGCGGATTTCATCATCTATCAAAGTCAATTCTGCAAGGATAGTGCTGAACGATATATTTCCCCACCGGATGTCCCAAGCGAGATCATCTACAACCCGGTGGATACCCGCCTCTTTTCACCCGATACCGGTTTGGGAAAACCTGAGGCATTGACCTTGTTGTTAGGTGGTAACCAATACGAAAAGTATCGCCTTGAATTGGCGCTTCAAACACTCAAGGCATTGCATCGAGATGTACCGAACGCCAGGTTGATCGTCACTGGAAATCTATGGCTTTCATACGACGAAGCCGAAGCATGGACAAAGCAAGCCCTGCGTGACATGAACTTGAACGAACATGTGACCTTCACCGGAACTTACGCTCAAACGGATGCGCCTGCTTTGTATTCTCAAGCTCATTTATTGTTGCACACTAAGTACGCCGACCCGTCGCCGGGTCTGGTGTTGGAGACGCTGGCGTTGGGAATGCCGGTCGTTCATTTGGATAATGGTGGCGTGCCGGAGTTGGTCGGTGATGCTGGCATCGGCGTGCATGTGGAGCACGATTGGAACAAGATCAACCTGCCGAGTCCACAAGCAATGGCAGATGCAGTCATGCAAGTCTATGCCCGCCGCAAAGAGTTTTCACAGAAGGCACGCCAGCGAGCTGTGGACTTGTTCTCTTTGGAAAAATTTGTGGCTAAGCACAAAGAGATTTTTGAAAAGGTTTTGAATTCCTGATGAAAATCTCTGTCATCATCTGTACTCGCAATCGTCTCGACGATTTCAAGAAGGCATTACCATCCATCTTGGCGCAAACCCGCCTGCCAAATGAATTGATAATTGTCGATTCGTCGGACGAGAAAAGACTTGAGGCATACCTCACTTCGGCTAAACTGCCTTTTCCTGTCCGTTATTTTCACACTCAACCCGGGCTAACCTTGCAGCGCAATCACGGCATTCGTGAATGTTCGAGTGAGCTGATCTTTTTCTTCGATGATGATGTGGATTTGGGAGTGAATTATCTTTCCCATGTGGAAAAAGTTTTTGAAAGCGACTCAAAACATGAGATCGGAGCAGTTGGCGGAAAGATTGTTGAAAATACTTCTCCATCTATGCGGCTTAAACTTGAGAAATTCACGTTTTACGTTTTACGTTTTATCTTCGGTGTAGTTGGAACCCGCAATGGAAAATTCTATCCATCTGGGATGCCGTCGCACCCACACAGAAACCAGCAGAGCGGATTTATCGAATGTCTCTCAGGTTGTTGTATGGCGTTTCGTCGTGAAGTGTTTGAGAAAGCTAAATTTGACGAAACGCTAGCTCATTACGGTTTGATGGAAGATGTTGATATTTCCAAACAGACTCTCGATGCAGGTTATAAAATCTATTACCAAACCTCTGCGACCCTTGTCCACAACGAGAGCCCAATGAACCGACTCAAAGTACAGCAATGGGCGGAGATGAGCGTGGTCAATTATGATTACCTCTTCCGCAAGAGTTGGGCGCGAGACAAGTGGCGTTGGCTGTTTTATTATTGGGCGTTGATCGGTCTATTCGCGGCGAACTTTCACAGCCTGAAAGGCTTGACTGGCACGTTCAACGGAGTGAGGAAGGTTTTTAGTAAATGAAGCGAGCATTGATCACGGGTATTTCAGGTTTTGTTGGCAGGCATCTTCGTGAAGAGCTTCTTCGCGCAAACTGGCAGGTGTATGGATTTGACATCCGCCCGGCGGGAGAGAAAGTCTTTGTTGGTGACCTTTCTGACCGCACGGCTCTGACTCGTGCCATAGCGGATTGCCAACCCGATGCAGTTTTCCACCTTGCGGGCATTATCAAATCGACAGACCCGCAAACCTATTACACATCCAATTTATTTGGGACGGTGAATCTGCTTGATGCGGTCATGCAAATGGAGAAGCGACCCAAAGTGGTGCTGGCGAGTTCGAGCGCGGTCTATGGGCTGACCAAGAGTGCTCGCCCCATCACGGAGCGTTCCCCCCTGCGTCCGGTGACGGAGTATGCCGTCAGCAAGGTGGCGCAGGAGACGGCGGCTCTGCGGTATCATTACGCGTTCGGGTTGGACGTGGTCATTGTGCGGATGTTCAATCTACTGGGTCCTGGTCAATCACCCGATCTGGCTTGCTCGGCGTTTGCGCGTCAAATTGCATTGGCAGAGATTTCGGAACAGAATGAAATTGTCACCGGCAACCTTGATGCCAAGCGTGACTTTGTAGATGTGCGTGACGCGGCGCTTGCCTTTGCATTGCTTGCAGAAAAAGGCGAAGCCGGGCAGACCTATAACGTCTGTTCGGGGAATGCGGTGGCGATCCAGCAATGTTTGAGTGAGATGATGCTCAGGTCGAAGAAACAGCTATCGGCTAGGGTTGATCCGGCACGAGTCCAAAAGAACGATGTACCTGTGCAGGTTGGTAGTTTCCAGAAGTTGCACAAGGCTGTGGGTTGGAATCCGCGCATTTCTCTAAATGAATCTTTAACAGACTTGCTCGACGATTGGCGTGTGCGGGTTCATAGGGGCGACCCGCCCAGCGAAAGTAAATTGTCCTGATGACCATGAAGGGTTCTCCCTTTTGGAAAACATAAGAATTAATATGGAGTCAAAATGAATTGGAATGGTAAAAAAGTTTTGGTCACTGGTGCAGGCGGATTTATCGCCAGCCATTTGGTTGAGCATTTGGTGCAGGAAGGTGCGCAGGTGCGCGGCTTTGTGCGTTACAACTCGCGCAACGACCTCGGCATGTTGAAGTGGCTAGCGCCTGAAATTCTTTCGCAGATCGAGATCATGCAAGGCGACCTGCGCGATAACGAAGCGGTGCGCAATGCTGTGCGCGGTGTGGACACGGTCTTTCATCTTGGCGCATTGATCGCGATCCCGTATTCGTACGTGAACCCGCGCGAAGTAATCGATGTGAACATCATGGGCACGCTCAATGTGTTGATGGCGGCGCGTGATTTTGGAACGCGGCGCGTGGTGCATACCTCCACAAGCGAAGTCTATGGCACGGCGCAGTATGTGCCGATCGATGAGAAGCATCCCTTGCAGGGACAGTCGCCCTACTCTGCCAGCAAGATCGGCGCGGACCGCATCGCTGAAAGTTTTTATCGTTCGTTTGAAACACCGGTGGTTACACTGCGTCCGTTCAATACCTTTGGTCCGGGTCAGTCTATGCGCGCGGTCATCCCGACTATCATCGTGCAGGCGCTCACTCGTGATGAAGTCAAACTCGGCAGTCTTGAACCTTCACGTGATTTCACATTCGCGAAAGATACCGCCAATGGTTTTGTGAAAGTTGCCGAAGCCGAAGGCGTGCTCGGTGAAGAGATTAACCTCGGTAACGACAATACGATTCGCATTGGCGATCTCGCCGAAAAGATTTTCAAGATCATCGGCAAGACTCCCAAGATTGTTGCAGACCCGCAGCGTGTGCGACCGGGTAAAAGCGAAGTGATGAAGTTGTGGGCGTCGAACGAAAAAGCCAAACGCATGATCGGATGGGAACCTCGCATCTCTCTCGACGAAGGCTTGCGAGCCACCATCGAGTGGATCTCCGCTCATATCGATCTCTACCAGCCTGACCAATACACGGTGTAATATGCGAGCAGTCATCTTAGCTGGTGGCAAAGGTGCGCGCCTTGCCCCATACACAACCGTTCTCCCCAAACCGCTCATGCCCATCGGCGAGATGCCGATTCTTGAAATCGTGATTCGCCAATTGCAGAAAAAGGGCTTTGACGATATCACTCTGGCAACCGGTTATCTCGCTGAGTTGCTCATGGCATACTGCGGCGACGGAAGTAAGTTCAACACTCGTATCGATTACTCCCGCGAAGAACAACCCCTTGGCACGGCAGGACCGATCTCTCTGGTCCCGAATTTGAACGATACATTCTTGGTGATGAATGGCGATTTACTAACCACCATCGATTACAGTGCCATGCTCAACTATCACCGTGAACGCAGCGCACTAGCCACAGTGGCTTGTTATCAGCGCGATGTGAAAATTGACCTTGGCGTCATCCAAGTGGACGAAGACAACTGGATCTCTGATTACATCGAAAAGCCCACCTATCATTATTCTGTCAGTATGGGCATTTATCTCTTTGAGCCTGAGATTTTGAACTATATCTCGAAAGGGGAACGCCTCGACCTGCCCGACCTTGTCCTCAAATTGATGCGCGACGGCAGGAAGGTCAATGTCTTCAACTTCGACGGCTACTGGCTCGACATCGGCAGACACGACGATTATGAGCGTGCCATTGAAGAGTTTGCGAAACACCGCGAAGATTTTTTGCCGGAGTGAGAGTGCATTGCACCAAACTTAATAGAATTCTCCAATCGGCTAGATTTTTCTCTTTTATAAGATGAATCTACCCATCTGGTGCGCCGCACCACATACAATGATCCTCCTTCTCTTTTCAAACTCCTACCCTTACGATTACGCAACCGAACAGACCTTTCTCAAAGGTGAAGTAGAGATTTTCCAAACGCGGTTCGAGCGTGTCATTCTCGTTCCGCGTATTGCACAAGGAAATCTGCTTCCTGTTCCCAATGGCGTGGAAGTGGATACAAGTTTTGCTGAATCATTCACGCTTAACAGACGGCTTGCTGAAAGTGCCTTGGCACTTTTCTCGAAAGATTTTTATCTGGAGTTGAAGAGCCGTTTTCCTTTGTCTATTAAGCCTTCTTACTTACGCAGAGTTTTTTCATTTGTCGCTGGCGCCAACTTGACACGTAAGTGGTTACAGAATTGGCTGATGGTCAATGCTATCTCGGATGATCACGTGATTTGTTATACCTTCTGGTTCGATGAACTGGCGATGGGAATTGGGTTAACCAAGGCAAAGTATCCATCGTTACGGGTTGTTTCCCGTACGCATGGTTATGACCTGTATGAAGAACTCTACGGTGACTGGCCATGTCGTCCGCGGGCGATTGAATTGGTTGATGCTCTGTTGCCTGATTCAGATATCGGCGCAGACTATCTGCGCGGAAAATATCCTCAATTCAAAGAAAAGTATGAAGCAGCATTACTCGGCGTAAAAGACCCGGGTGGGATTGCTAACCCTTCAGACGATGGCGTACTGCGGCTTGTCTCCTGCTCAAATTTTCACCCCGTAAAACGTATTGATCTGTTATTTGAAAGCGTTATTGCTGTCGCTAAAAAACGACCTGCACAACGAATCGAATGGACGCATTTCGGCGGCGCGGAAGATATCAGGCAACAATACACTCAGCGTGTTGTAAACGAATTTCCCGCCAATTCTAAGGCAAGTTTTCCAGGGTATCAAAGTCAACATGAGCTAATCCAAACATATCTTTCCTTACCAGTGGACGTATTTCTCAATGTCAGCTCCACCGAAGGGACATCCGTTGCTATGATGGAAGCCATCAGTTGTGGGATTCCTGTCCTTGCTACTGCGGTGGGGGGGAATGTGGAAGTTGTCCGCGCGAGGAACGGATTTTTGCTTAGCGAAAATCCCACGCCCGATGAAATTGCCGATGCGCTTTTGAGCGTCTGTGACCAACGTGAAGAATGGTTGAAGAAGCGCAAAGGCAGTCGTGCGGTCTGGCAGGAACGATATAATGAAACGACCAACTTTGAGGCGTTTGCTCAAAAACTGGTCGAGATAAGGAAGCGATAAATCTTTATGTGTGGAATTACTGGGTTTTGGAATCTGGACGGCAGACCGGTCAACCGTGAAGAGTTGATCCGCTTTACGAATCAACTTGCGCACCGCGGACCCGATGGTTGGGACATTCACATCGAGGCATCTGCCAATTTGGGTTTTGGCCATCGCCGCCTCGCCATCATCGACTTGAACACTGGCGACCAACCCATGTCTTACATGGAGGGGCGTTATTGGATCGTCTTCAACGGTGAGATCTATAACTTTGTTGAACTAAAAAAAGAACTCGAAAGCCTCGGTTATTCTTTCAAGACCGAATCAGATACCGAAGTTGTTCTGGCAGCCTACGATAAGTGGGGTGAAGATTTTCAATTTAAATTAAATGGTATGTGGGCGCTCGCTATTTGGGATGGACATGAACGCAAGATGTTCGTTTCGCGTGATCGTTTCGGTGTAAAGCCGATGATCTATCTTTTCGACGGCAAACGTTTTGCCTTTGCATCAGAGATGAAAGCCTTCCTTGCGCTCGATAACTTCCACGCTGAATATAACCCGACTGTGTTTGCCAATTCCCTTGAAGATGCAACACTTGTTGAAGGCGCAGAAGATTGTTTGTTTCAGGGACTCAAACGTTTATTGGGCGGGCACTGCCTTACCCTTTCTGCGAATGGTGATATGAAGATTCGACGTTGGTGGCACACACTTGACCATCTTCCCAACGTGCCGGAAAAATACGAAGATCAGGTCGCGCAATACCGCGAATTATTCCTTGATGCCTGCCGAATCCGTATGCGCAGTGATGTGCCCATCGGCACAGCCCTCAGCGGTGGTTTGGATTCGAGTTCGGTACTCTCTTCGATGAGTCACATCCGCAAATCGGGCGATGCTACAATGCGCATGGCTCACGAATGGCAGAAGGCATTCATTGGGACATGGCCCGGCAAGGTCATCGACGAGCGTCATTACGCCGATGAAGTTATTAAGAAGACCGGTGTCAACCCGATCTATTGCGAAATGAACGCGGATATGTACCTCGAACATTTCAATGAGATCCTTTATCAATTGGAAGAACTTTCCGATATTCATCTCGGTCCGTGGTTCGTTCACAAGATGCAGCGTCAGAATGGCGTGGTCGTCACCATCGACGGTCACGGCGGCGACGAAGCCCTAGGTGGCTACACTTGGCATGTATTCGCTGCCATGCGTGACGCCAACCCAATGCGTTATGCCGAACTCGCACTCATCCGTAACAGCATGAGCCTGACTCATGGATTCGACACCTATATCAACGCCATCAAGAATCGTTTGACTGGAAAAAAATCCGCCTCAAACGGGACCTCATGGCTGGTCGCTCAGACCAAGCCTTTTTCTACGCCTGCAATGGAGCAAGACGCCCCGCGCCTCGCCGGACGTGATGAACTTTTCAAAACGCTTTATACCGACTTTCACTTCACACACCTGCCCATGAACCTGCGCGACTTTGACCGCCTCTCCATGGCGCATGGAGTCGAAGTCCGCTCACCGTTCATGGACTGGCGCTTGGTCACCTTTGCATTTGCGATCGCATCTGCTCATAAAATTGGCGGTGGCTACACCAAACGCATTTTGCGTGATGCCATGAAAGGCATCCTGCCAGATTCGATCCGCACCCGCACCAAGAAACTTGGCTTCCCGAATCTCAACGAAGGCTGGGACTCTCCACGCGGGCATCAATTCATCAAAGATGCTGTTACCTCTGCGGATTTCAAGTCATCATCCTTCTGGGATGGCAAGCGTGTAAATGCAGATTTGGAAACCGCCTTTCAAACCGATGACAAGACTCGCATCCACAAAGCGTGGAGGTTGGTGCAGGCGCAATCATTGCTGAATATGTTCCGCGAGAAGACAGAGAAAGTGAGCGCGGCATGATTGTCGTTGTAGATTATGGCGTTGGCAACCTAGGTTCCATCGTCAACATGTTCAAAAAGGTTGGCGCAAAAGCCATCGCTTCGTCGGACCCGGCGGTGATCAAGGATGCCGAAAAATTGATTCTACCTGGCGTCGGCGCCTTCGATGCGGCAATGCGCAAATTTCATGAGACTGGCTTGGTTCCTGTAGTAGGTGAACTTGTTTTGGAGAAAAAAATTCCCGTGCTTGGTTTGTGCGTGGGACTCCAACTCATGACCAAAGGCAGCGAAGAAGGACGTGAAGCAGGCTTGGGCTGGTTCGATGCGGAAACGATTCGCTTTAAATTTGATGGCGGAAATGCACATCTCAAAGTTCCGCATATGGGTTGGAATGAAGCGCATGTCGTGCGTGAGCATCCGCTTGTGGCAGATTGGGACCCCGAGTCACGCTTTTATTTTGTCCACTCATATCATGTAGTGGCGAAGGAAACTGATGCCGTACTCGCTGAGACGGACTATGGCGTGAATATCCATTCCATTTTAGGACGCGGCAATATCATGGGCACGCAGTTCCACCCTGAGAAGAGTCATCGCTTTGGGATGCGCCTGCTGAAGAATTTTGCGGAGAATATCCGATGATAAAACCAAGAGTGATCCCTGCTTTATTGTTGAAGGGACAGGGCTTGGTCAAGACGGTCAAGTTCAAAGAACCGAAGTATCTTGGCGACCCGATTAACATCGTTCGCATTTTCAACGATAAAGAAGTGGACGAGCTTGTTCTGTTGGATATCACCGCCACACCCGAGAAGCGCGGTCCGCAGTTTGACTTGTTGAAGAACATCGCGAGTGAAGCATTTATCCCATTGGCGTACGGCGGCGGGATCCGTTCCATGGACGATGTGAGAAAACTCCTCAGCATCGGTATCGAAAAGTTGATCATGAACACCTCTGCAGTGGAAACTCCGTCATTGGTGCGCGAAGTGGCTGACCATGCGGGCAGTCAGGCGGCGGTTGTTTCGATGGATGTGAAAAAGAACTTTCTCGGCAAATACGAAGTCTTTACCCATTGCGGGCAGAAGAAGACCGGGCTCGACCCAGTGAAGCATGCTGTTGAAATGGAAAGAATGGGCGTAGGTGAGATCATCATCAATTCAATAGACCGCGATGGCATGATGCAAGGCTACGACATCGAACTCGTCCGCAAGGTGGCGGATGCGGTTCACGTACCCGTCGTTGCCTGCGGAGGAGCCGGGAATTTATCCCACGTTTCTGAAGTCATCAAACAGGGTCACGCCTCAGCGGCGGCGGCTGGTAGCATCTTCGTCTTCCAAGGCCCACTGCGCGGCGTGTTGATCAGTTACCCGACCCCGAAGGAATTGAAGGAATTTATTTAATGACCGAATACCGAATGTGCAAGCGTTGTGTCATGGACACTAGCGACCCTGAAATAACATTTGATGAAAACGGTGTCTGCAATCACTGCCATACGTATGATCGTCTGGTACGTGAACACGTGTTGGAAGGCGAAGCGGGACGAAAAAAACTTGAGCAGGTGGTCGCTCAAATTCGTAAAGACGGACGCGGAAAACAATATGATTGTGTGATTGGCGTGAGCGGCGGCGTGGATAGCACCTATGTGGCGTACCTCGTCAAGAAATTGGGATTGCGCCCGCTTGCCATTCACGTTGATAACGGCTGGGATTCAGAACTTGCTGTAAAAAATATCGAAGAGACGCTCAAACGCCTCGGCATTGATCTGTATACCGAAGTGCTGGATTGGGAAGAGTTCAAAGACTTGCAAGTCTCCTTCCTGAAAGCTTCCACTCCCGATTCGGAGATTCCCAGCGATCATGCCATCTTTTCCACGCTGAGCAATATGGCGGAAAAATTAGGGATCAAATATATGATTGTGGGCAACAACATCCGCACCGAAACACACCTTCCGCGTGCCTGGTCGCAGGGACATTTTGATTGGAAATACATTCGCGAAGTTAAGAAACAATTTGGAACACGACCTCTGAAATCCTTCCCGCACTATGATTTCATCACGTACTATCGCCGGATGTTGACACAAAAGCGTGTGCCCATTTTGGACTACGTCAACTTCACCAAAAAAGAAGCCTTACGAGTTTTGCAAGAGGAACTCGGCTGGCGATATTACGGCGGAAAACATTACGAGTCCATTTATACGCGTTTCTATCAGGGATATATCCTGCCGGAAAAATTCGGTTATGACAAACGTCGTTGTCATGTTTCCAGCCTGGTTTGTTCGGGCGAGATGACTCGTGAACAAGCCTTGGAAGAGATTAAGTCGCCGACCTATGCGCCTTCCATGCAAGAGGAAGATCGTGAATATGTCGTGAAGAAACTTGGGCTGACCGAAGATTCATTTACTGCCATTATGAATGCACCTAAGAAGAGCTATTGGGATTATCCCTCCTATGGTCAGTTCATGCGCCAGCCGTTTATGTTAAAACTTGTTCCATTTGCAAAGAAAGTTGTGAGTTGGTTTAAGTAATGCGTATTGCCTACGTCACCATTCACATTGCCCCAGAGATCATGCATGGCGGGGTTGGGAAAAAGATTCGCACACATGTCAAACTGTGGCGCGAACAAGGGCATGAAGTCACTTTATTCAGCCTGACTCCTGACGAAATCCCCTTCCCTGAAGAACGTCAATTCCTCTTCGATGCAAAGACCAACCTCCTGAAACGCGAATCAAATCGTGCGTTAAGTTTGAAGCGTATGTTGAAGGCTGTCCGCGAATATCAACCGGATATCATCTATCTGCGCTTTGGGTTGTATTCCTATCCACTGCATAAGATTCACAAGATAGCGCCTGTGGTGGTGGATACGAATTCCAATGATGTGGATGAATACCGAAAAAAAGGTGCTTTCTTCTATTGGATGAACCGCCTCACCCGCAAGCTGACGTTTGGTCCCGCTTCGGGAGTTGTTTCTCCCTCCTATGAATTGGTGGATATCCTCGTGCCCCGACATGACAAGCCCGTGTGTGTGGTTGCCAATGGTGTGGACTTGACCGATGTGGAAATTCTACCTGCACCAAAAAATGCACACCCTGTATTGACTCTGGTCGGCACACCAGGCATGAGCTGGCATGGTGTGGATAAGCTGATCGAATTTGCAAAACTGTATTCTGATATCACTGTCAACATTGTCGGCTACGGACCCAGCGATGTGGATGGGGGCGTCCCTGCAAATGTGAAGCTGCACGGCTTTTTGAATTCTCAACAAGTGAAAGAGGTTTTGTCGGGAACCGATTTGGCTTGCGGAACTCTGGCTTTTCACCGCAACAAGATGCACGAAGCCTCGGCATTGAAAGTCCGCGAGGCATTGACCTTTGGCATTCCCGTGCTGATCGCTTTTCGCGATACGGATTTGAACGATGTGCAAGTAGATACTATCCTCCGCATTCCTAATACAGAAGATAATGTTGTTAGCCACGCGGAAGAGATCCGTGATTTTGCCTATCGTATGATGGGCAAACGGGTGGACTTGAATGTGGTTGGTCCATACCTTGACCAGCGTAAGAAAGAACAGAAACGGCTGGCGTTCTTTAAACAAGTTCTGGCGGGAAAGACATGAACTCCTATTCCATCATCTTGCTCGGCACACAAATGGCAGTGGGTGGAGCACAAAAGCTATTACTGGAACAGGCGTTATGGTTCCAATCTTGCGGACATAAAGTAACCGCTGTCTTTTTCTACGACCGCGACAACCTATACGAAAAATGGACGAAGACCTATCCTTTTGAAATTTACAACCTTGAAGCTTTTGATAAAAAAGCAGGTGGACTTCGTAGTTTACCTAAACTGATTCAAGGATTGCTAAAGTTGTGGCGTATTCTCAAAAATGGGAAGTTCGACGCCATCATCACTTTTACACATGACAGCAACGTATTGGGACTCCCGCTCGCCAAACTGGCTGGGATTCGCTCTCGCGTAGGGACTCATCTCGGTGAGATTCGCGGTATGTCCAAATGGCGCGAGAATCTGCATACTTTTCTCGTCAATCGTGGTGTGATTCAAACGCTCGTGGCATCCTCGGCGCGGACTCGTAATAACGCTATTGAAGTTGGTGTTAAGCCGGAGCACATCACGACCATTTACAATGCCATTATGCCTTTTGATGTGGCTCACATTGACCGTGAGTCTGTGCGTGAAAAGATCGGCTTGAAAAAAGAGGAAGTCTTTTTCGTGGCAGTGGGACGTTTAGTTTATGAAAAAGGACATGAATTCCTCGTAGAAGCCATGTCGATCGTGGCAAAAGAAGACTCTCGCGCTATGGTCGGAATCTGCGGTGCGGGACCATTACACGATCAGCTTCAAGCTCAAATTGAAACATTAGATTTGCAAAACAAGGTCAAACTACTCGGGCAATGGGATGAGATTCCTGAATTGCTTGCTGCTTCAGATGTGTTTGTCCTGCCTTCACGGTGGGAAGGATTGCCTATGGCGCTGCTCGAAGGTATGATGGCAGGTTTGCCCGTCATAGCGACACGAGTGGAAGGTGTGGATGAAGTCGTCCAACCGGGCGAACATGGATTGTTAGTGCCGCTTGAGTCTCCAGTGGAGTTGGCGCAGGCTATATTACAATTGCTGCGCTCGCCCGCAGACCGTGAACGTATGGGAGCGGCGGCAAGAGAGAGAGTCTTGAGTTCTTATACAACAGACCGCATGTGTGAAGCCTATCTGCTGGTGATCGAAAAAGGTCTCAGCGAAAAATAGGTCAGATTGCGCAAACAGGCAAAGGTTAAGTGATGAAGCGTTCGTCCATCGAGTGGATAAAGATCATAGCAATGACTGTCACCGTGTGGGTGGTGGTCAAAGCGTGTATTGAATTCTTTTATGTCGCCTGGGGCACGGGCACAGCCATCGGGCATTTTTCGCCGCGCTGGTTCGTGCTGTTTTTGTTATATGTTTTGTTATGTGCGGCTTTCATTATAGGCGTCGCATTTGCATTATTGCGCCCCGAACGTTTTGAACAAGGGACGCAGTCTTTCATTCGTATGCGCAGCCGGTTGTCATTTTTGCGCTGGGTGTTGGTGTTCTTTGTTTTAGTGTTTCCAGCATGGTTCTTGCAACGCACCATGTGGGGCATTGTATTTGATGGTTTTTATTTTCGCGCCATGCTTTGGGCGTTGACCATCTTTCTTGTTTCATCTTTCCTCACTCGCAATAATTTATTGATCGAATGGAAATCGTTTCTTGCGTCCTTGATCCTTACATCAAGCGTGTTCACGATTGCGATCTCTCTCCAAGGTGTCATCGATTATCCGTTCTCGATGGGTTGGTCTGAAGGCAATCGTATGTGGGATTATTCGATGATGTTTGGTCGCGAACGTTATGGACTAAGACCCGATGAAGATGTGTACGTTCTGCTTGATAGAAGCCGCATGTTCGTGGGTGGTTTGCCTTTCCTGATCCCCACCGTCACCATTGAAGCCGTGCGCTTATGGATCGGGCTAACTCTCATCCTGCCATATTTTTTTGTGGGTCTTGCTGCTTACATCGTTGCCGATAAAAATGTACGCATCTGGATGTTGATGATGCTCTGGGTCTTTCTCTTTTTGCGCCAGGGACCCATCCACACACCGCTCGTACTTGCTGCCGCACTTACCATTTTCGCGTGGCGCAAACCGTTATGGATTGCCATTCCAATCATTATTTATGCGGGATATTATGCCCAGTTGAGTCGCTTCACCTGGATGTTTGCTCCCGGTCTATGGATCGGGATGCTGGAGTTGGCAGGCGCTTCCCTCATTAACGGAAAGCTGGATCGAGCCCATTGGATTCAAGCCATCGCTTTAGGCGCGTCTGGCGTCTTTGGGGGATTCACCCTCCCGAAACTTATGCCGCTCCTAAACATTGCAACCGTTCCCGCAGATGTGACCGAAGTCACCGAGCAGATCGCAAGCACCGGCGTAACCTCTGAATTTGTCGCTTATGCGGTTACGGATCAACCTTTGTTGTGGTATCGCCTGCTTCCAAACCCCACATATGAAACCGGCATTTTGCTTGGCTTGGTGATCGCGGTGTTGCCGATTGTTATTCTTTTGGTTTGGCTTTCTGCTTCCCAAAAATGGACGTTGAATCTCTGGCAGAAACTTGCCATTGTTGCTCCTTTGCTTGCCTTCCTCGTCGTTGGGCTGGTTGCCAGCACCAAGATCGGCGGTGGCGGCGATTTACATAACATGGATATGTTCTTGATCGGCATGGCATTCACCGTCTTCATTGCCTGGGTGAATGGTGGTAAAGATGTGGTCATGAAGAATGAGATGCCGCTTTGGCCCCGCCTTGTTCTCATTGTGGGATTGGTTGTCCCCGCTGTTACGCCCTTGTCACAACTCCGCTCTCGCAATTATGGTGACGAGTTGGAAATCTTGCTTGTTTTGACCGATAATACAGAAAAACGTTTTCTCGATATGCTCCCAGATACCGCCACCATTGACGAAGCCTTGATCGAAATTCAGGAAGCGGCAACCTATTCAAAAGAATTTGGCGAGGTGTTGTTCATCGACCAGCGCCAATTGCTGACCTTCGGCTATATCAAGGATATTCCCTTTGTAGGGGAATACGAAAAAAAGATCCTGATGAACGAAGCGCTCAGTACTAACTATGAATATTACGAGTCTTTTTATCGAGACATCACCTCTCAACGTTTTTCGCTCATTGTCGTCGAGCCATTGCGCACACCAGTCAAAGATAGCACCTTCGAATTCGGCGAGGAAAACAACGCTTGGGTCAACTGGGTCTCCATCCCGGTGCTGTGCTATTATCAGGAAGTACAGACGTACAAGGAAGTCAACGTGATGCTGCTTATTCCCAAACCTGTACCAGATGACTGCTCGCAATACATCCCACCGAGGAATTAAACTACCCTCAAGCAAGATAAATCTTGCAAAATTTATACCCTATGAACCTTCGTTACCTTCTCCTTCGTCTCATTCGTCACTTCATGCCAGAAGGACTTGCTCGCTTCCTTCTCAAACGCCGCTGGATCATCAAACCCGGCTTGGAATCCACTGACCCATTTGCGGCGTCTCAACGTTATGTCGAGACGTTATCTGAGTTGGGTGAATCCATTACGGGGAAGCGTGTGCTGGTCTTCGGCTATGGCGGTCGTTTCGCCGTCGGCGTGGATCTGCTCAAACGCGGCGCAGCACATGTAATCTTGTGCGATCATTTCGTGCTATTAGATACGGAACGTAATGGGGAACTGTTTTCAGAGTATGGAAGCTACCTGAAAGTGGAGCAGGACGAGGTCCAGCCGCGAGGCGAATTCATTACCTTGTTGCACGGCGACATCCGCGAGGAATCTATCCAAAGGCAGGTCGCGCAGGCAGATGTCATCCTCAGCACCTCAGTCTTCGAGCATCTGGACGATGTACCGGGCATCACGAATGCGCTGGCAAAGCTCACCGCGCCCGGCGGCACCCACTTACACTTTGTGGACCTGCGCGATCATTTCTTCAAATATCCGTTCGAGATGTTAAAGTATTCAGAGAATGTTTGGAGGAATTTTCTCAACCCTACCAGTAACTTGAATCGCTATCGTCTGAATGATTACAAACATGTTTTTGAGTCGAATTTTGTGAAAGTTGAGTTTACGGTGTTGGAGCGATTGATAGAGGAGTTCCACAAGGCGAAGGACGGAATCCGCCCGGAGTTCAAGACCGGCAAAGACGATGTGGATGCGGTCACGCTCATTTATGTGATTGCGCGTGAGCCGTTTGGAGCGCAGCGTCTTCAGACCTTGCAGATGAAGATCGAAAGACGTTCAGGTAATAAAGAGAAACGTTAATGCAAAATAAAATCAATTCATTTTTCTCGCGGTATGAATTTTTACTGCCGCTTTTTCTTTTCGCACTTTTTCTGGCAGCATCCTTGCCAGGAATTAGCTGGGGCGCGCCTGCCTTATGGAACCCCGATGAATTAGTCTGGCGTGTGGATATGGCATTGGGTGGATATATGCAATTCGATGTCACTGAGCCCGACTATAACTATCCCTCGTTACCAAAGTATGTGATGTATCTGATCGGTTGGGTGACGTATGGCTTGGGGCGTGAGACCTTTGCATTTATTGTAGCAGCACGTTCTTTTTCAGCATTTCTAGGCGCTGTGGCAGGTGTGTTGATCTATTATCTTGCCCGCACATTGGGTGCGCGAAAACGATATGCAGTATTGGCGGGATTGTTGTATGTGGTTAGTGCTGAGGCAGCAACGAACGGACGTTTTGCTCATAACGATTTGTATTTGCAGTTCTTTACGATCTTGTGCGTGTTCTTTGTCGTCAAATATCAAATGACCTCATTGCTGCGCTGGTTGTACCTTTCTTTTTTTGCGGTTGGGCTGGCGGCTTCGTGCAAATATACCGGCGGAAGTCTCATCATTCTTCCTGTGTTTGCCTACCTGGCGTTGAATTGGAAGAACTTGCGAACGCAGTTGCTTTCTATGGCAGGTGTGTTGATTCTCGGTGGTTTGGTCTCTTATATTGGGTATGGGCTGGGAACACCGATCGCATTTACCGACCCCATCCATTATTTTTCCAGCGTCTTCCCGGCGCTTAGAAACCTTACGAACTATGGTTTCAATTCAGGCTCCGAGCTTGGGTTATTCGGGCAATGGCAGGTCTTTGAAGGAGCCGTTGGAACATTTTGCTATTATCTTTTCCTTGCTGCGTATGCGTGGTTCGCTATGCGTTGGCTGCTTGAAAAATTCGGCGTTCGCTCCGCTTCACCCCTGCCTCAATGGGTCGGTATTCTTCTATTGGTGGTGATCATCTTCGACCTGCCTTTCATGATCTCGATCAACTACATAGGCAGATACTTCATCCCCTTTATTCCCTTCATGGCGATCCTTTCCGTCTTCTTTTTGGATGAAGTGCTGCGCCTCGCCTCAGACCGGAAACTGGTCTTTGTTGCCCCAGTATTGACCACGCTGTTGGTTGTGGGCATCACCTACTCCGCTTTACGCCTTGTGAGCATTTCCCTGCTATTTCTAAACGACGCTCGCATCCCTGCCACGGAGTATATAGACAGTCTGCGTGGATATCAGAAAAGTATTGAATATACACTCTATCCGCCGAGCATTGATAAAAAGCAATTTATGCGTGCGCATAATTATCCAATCTATTTTGTGGAGTGGGAAGGGGATGAAGTCCCAACCGGTGGGCGGATCGAATACAACAAAGCCGAGCAAGGCTTGCTCGACCGTGATACGGATTATTTCGTCCTCGATAGTTTTACCTATGACCGTTTCTTTACTCCATCCATTTGTGATACCACCCCGGTGGAATGTGATTTCTTCCTACGCCTACTGGATGATGATGTGGAGAATTATCGTTTACTAAAAGAATTCAGTTATGAACTTCCGCCTTATTTGCCACAGGTCAGCCTGACGGCGGTCAACCCGAAAATCCACATCTATGAGCGGGTGCGGTAGTAACAGCAAGAAATCCTGAAGTTCTACTTCAGGATTTCTTTTCTAGCACTACCATCAAGCGTGTTGTGAAAATAGAGGGGAAAAGTTGTAATACTTTCTCAAACGACTTAATGAGCGGGTAAGCCACGGTTGGATAAAGCTGTGGACCAGAGTACCCACCTGAAGCGGCATAGGCAAGTGCCGCGATTCTTTTTATCTCCACGATCTTCCATGATCCTAATTGCTCAGAAAAATTTGATCGAGTGAAAATCCAAGTGGCATTGCCCTGTGCGGCGTAATAGTCCATTTCATTGGGTGACCAGCCTTCGGGGGCAAACCATCTCACATCGTTGGCTTTGCCCACTGGCTCGATGTGCATCCATTCGTAGATGATACGACCCATCAGCCCAAGACCAGGCTCCATGAGAATGAGCCGTCCACCCGGTGTCAGGACGCGCAGAAATTCATCCAAGGCATTTCCGGGGTAGCGCAAGTGATGAAACACATCCACCATCATCAGGTTTGAGATAGAGCCGTCTTCAAAAGATAAACTATAAGCATTCTCCACAGCATCCAACCAGGGATAGTGAAAGAGGTCAGTGCGCAGACAGTCTGACATCACTTCGTGAATGGTGCCCATGCCAGAACCAAGCTCCAGGTTCGTTCCGGGTGCGCTGCTAAGATAGCCTTGCATGGTGCGATACAGGTCGGTGTAGACCGTCTGTAAGATGGGCTTGCGATGCCAGAGTTCCTGATTGATATCGATTAAATCTTTATGCCGTTCGATTCCCATGCTTACTCCGCCTTCTTAAAATGACTGAATTCGTACACATTTCCAAAGAAAGATGGGAAGGCTTTCATGGCATATACACTTATTTTCTTAAATACCTTTTCGGCTGCTTGCATCACTTCGAACTCAATCGCGAAATTATGTTCGCAGATGTTGTATCCTAGCATGCGAAACATAAAGACCATGAAAGGACATTCCACCGGCAACCCATAGATAATCTGCCCGCCAGGTTTGAGTACACGTTTTATCTTCTTGAACACTGGAGACAACCCAGCAGACTTTAGATGTTCGAGATTTATATCATAGGTCAAATCAAGACCAAAAATGGTCTTGTATCTTTTATTCAGATTTAAGAAGGTTAGTCCGCTGCCGAAGCCAACTTCAAGAATACTGTCCCCGCTTTTGCATTGGTCGAGGCATAACTCTACGCGGCGGCGATACATTTCGCCAAAAACAGGCAGGTAATAGAAGATAACAGAATAGATTTTCTCAACGCCCTTATATTCTTTGTAGGGCAGTAAGCGGAGTTTGGTTGTCATGAGATTCCTGTTTTATACAAATTTCATCCGCCGGGCAGCAAAGGCGACCATCCTCAACAATAGCAGTCCGTGTTTCCAGCGGGAGATGTTGGTGGTGCCATAGGTGCGTTCGCGGTAGCGGATGGGCATGTCTACAATTTTCAGGTTCAGTTTCGCCGCGCCAAAGATCAGGTCGAAATCGCCGAAAGGGTCAAAGTCGCCGAAGTAGGAGCGGTTGGCAGCAACCTCTTCGTAGTCTTTGCGCCACATCACTTTTGTACCGCAGAGCGTGTCTTTGACTGATTGTCCTAATAGCCATGAAAAAGCTAAACTAAAAAATTTATTGCCAAGGAAGTTGAGGAAGCGCATGGCTTCCTTCTCCATCGGGTAGACAAGCCTCACGCCGTTGATGAACTCGCCTTTGCCTGAAGCGATGGCTTCGTAAAAACGCGGCAGATCTTCCGGCGGTACGGTTAGATCGGCATCGAGGATCATTAGGATATCGCCGGATGCTTTCTCGAAACCGAGGCGAACGGCGTCAGCTTTGCCAATGCCTGGTTGACGAAAGAGCAGGCTCGAGGTCCCGGGGTGAAGCGCCATTTCCTTTTCGATCGTCTCGTAGGTTTTATCTTTGGAATGTCCTTCTACAAAGATCAGCTCGGTCTTTGATCCCATTTGAGGTACGCGCTCGAAGATATTTTTGATATTGCCTTCTTCATTGCGTGCCGCAACAATGACCGAAACGCTGGGTTTGTTCACTGGTTGAGGCATGGGGCGGGCGATGATGAAGTTGGAAAGTGCCAGCTCGCGCAGCCCCCATAAGCGGACGAGGAAGCGGTTTGCGAATCCCCCAAGCGGCAGAGGGGCGAGAATTTCATTTGTATTGCGGATGGATTCAAAGCCTGCGAGTCGCAGCAGATTTTCTACGTCTGGGGCCGTCAGCCAGTTTTGAGCGAGCGTTGGCGAAGCCAGATTGAGGCTTTGTGCTATTGTGAGTGGAGCTTGCCAAAGGTGACTGTAGAAATTTAAGATGAGGCGGGTATGGGGTGTGCAGAGGCGTTTTACTTCCTCTAACGCGCGTTGAACATCCCACAGATCATTGATGGTGTCTGAAAAGATAATGATGTCGAACTTGCCTTCCAAACTGGAGAGGTCATGCGCATCGAGTTGGTGATATTCGATCTCTGGGTGTTTCCGCCGGGCGCGTGAAATCATCTCGGCAGAAAAATCCACGCCGACCCCATGGGATGGTTGAAGACGTGCGATCAAGCTGCCTTGACCGCAACCGATCTCCAGAATGCGCTGGTTGGGGCTGACTAGAAATTTATAGATATCAAGCAAGCGGCGGTGATACCAACCGCCCAGTCCGCGCCAGGTATCGCGTTTTTTTGCGATGCCATCCCAGTGGGATATGCGTTTTTGTTGGTAGAGTTTTCCGGTTTCGTCGAATAGAGAAGTTTGAGTCATGAGGGATAGGCTTCTTTTGATGTGGTTTTTCTTAATATTGGAAGAAAATATAAGATGTGAATGAGAATTCCAATAATCGCAAGGCTGAATACGATCACTTGATATCGAATTCGAATTTCAAGTGGAGATTCAAGAGTGTAGATTTTTTGGTTAGTGCGAGGGTCGCTATTATCCGATGTAGAAAAGAACAGTACTTTTTCTCGCAGAATATAGCTTCCTCTTCCATATTCTGAAATAAGAGACTGACTTTCGTGTGGTTGCAATAGAAGTATCCCATTCTCATATAATAATGAAGGATAATCTCGTAGTTTTGTGTCGCTTAGCTTTTCAGTGCCGAGGTTATATACATACATAAATCCTTCAGGGTTTCTAAACTTATCCGAGTCAAGTGCTTGTTGTTGCCATGCCAATGGCAATAGACCAGTCGTATGAAGCATTAATAGAGCGCCAGTAGCTATAAAGAAGGTGTTTGTGTAAACGAATGGGATGATTCGTGCAGGAAATTGCTGAACTCTAACGGATTTTATCAGAACAAATAAAAAGATTAACCACAATCCCGACTTAAATATTGCATCAATTGCGCGCAACACTAGCTGGTCAGGTTTTGTAATAGGCGTGGTTTTGTACATGCCATTTGAGAGAAAGTAAAAACTTTCTACAGGATCCGCAACACACAGCGTCTGCGTACCTGCTTGAGGGATTTCCTCGGTTACCAGAAAACCGCCTGTTGAGAAAGCTCTCGTGTCAGTGGCGACCAATCGCACGATTGTTAAGATCGTGCCGGGTTTCATGGATGCCATCAGATTTACTGTCGCTGCATCTGCTAATTGATCTGGGCTTAGTAATTTCTTTATAAATCGAGCATACTCAATGGTCAGAACGTGGGAGGAGTTGCTTTTACCGTCGATCATCAAACTTGAACCCTCTGCAATCACGAATGCAGTTTTCTTCTTCCCTGCCTCGCAAGAACCCGTAAGGTTAAAAGCAGAGTTTGTTCCTAAGTTATTTAGTAAAACAGGAACTATAAAACTAATAACAAGGACGAATCCACTTAATAATATGGGCAATTGCGCAGAGTCATCTTTTGTTTGAGCTGTCTCCTCTTTGTAAAAAAAAGATTCTGATAGAAAACCTCCAACCAGGACTACGATATATAGGCTCATTGGAATTGTTGTTGCGTATGCTCGCATCATGGTGGAATCGGCGGGCGGTACCAGCCCAACAGAAAGAAGGATGCCTATGAAAAAGGCAAGTCCAATACTATATTGCAAGTGCTTCCTTTTTATTAATGCTGAAATTAATCCAGCAAGGCTTAATGCCCACAATACGGTATTTAATATATCATTTCTGTCGCGCTTCAATAAAAGAAAGCTAAAAGCACCTTTTGATGATACAAAATAATCAGAATAGGCTCCTGCAATTCCTTGCATGAATAGAACGGGGTTGTTCCTGATCTTGTCGAATGCAAGCGCGTAGATCTCACTTTCAGGGACGTTGGGATGGTCAACCAAAACTTGTTCCCATCCTTTATTTCCTGATGCAAGCCCATAAAGTGTATAGGAGTAGTTTGAGAACACGGCTGATGTAGGTGGATTTATGAGCTTTGCAAGCAACCAATTCCCTGCCATACTCAGAATAATAACTGCTATTCCTGTGAATAACTTTTTCCATAAACTCTGGTTGTTGTGAAAAAATATTGCGATCCACACTCCGAGGATTGGCAAAATGATAAAAGCTCCTGCTCGTGCATTAAGACCAGTCGTTAAGAGAAATAACCCCCAAAATGCATATTTGAGGTTTGTTGTTGAAGCCCCACGTAGTAGAAAAAATAATGCCAGGTTTCCCATTAGGAAGCCAAGGTTTTCGGTGAGAAGGGTCCCGCTAAATCGTCGAAAGTAAATATAACCAAGGATCAGGAAGATTGCTGAAAAAAAACTATTCTTTATAATCCTGTTAACCTCGAGCGTAGCCCAAAAGACTGCAACGGCATTCGCAAGGACCAAAAGAATTAATACAAATTTTAGATTGCCATTTGTTACCCACATGATTGTAGCTAGAAATGCGGGATAGATTGGTCGGAAAGTGCTTGTGCCTGAAAGTTTCATCCCGTAGATTAATGCTTGGGCACTCTGATAATAGTCATTGGCATCTCTTACGGGAAAGAAGCCACTTATTAGGGAAAAGTTGTCTGCAGTTTGCCATTTGTAAATTAAGGACAGTGAGAACAATAAAACTGTTATGCCCAAGGTGAGACCCTTGCCCCAAACACCTTCGATACGGAGGAGGAGTGTAAAAATAACTAAAAGAAAAAAAACTCGATCTAAACCAAAGTCATAATATTGCCGGGTGAACTCTACATTAGGGGGTGAAATAAAAAGAAGCGTTAAACATCCCACTATAAGTGTTGTTATGCCAAGCCATTTTAGAGTGTTTATAAATTCAGGATTATCGTTTCGGTAGAAGTGCATTTTATCCAACCTCAGTCAAAGCGGCATGCTTTCAAACGGGTATCTTGCCGCATTTTACAGGGATTTTTTATGGTTAAGTACCCGGCTTGACCTTGCTTGATTCCGGGTTATAATTCAGTGACTGAATTTTGGAATTATATCATGACCGTAGAATCAACAAACGAAGAACTTCGCGAACTAACCCTGCTTGAGCAGATCGAGAGCGACCCCGATGTTAACCAATCCACACTTGCCACCCAACTGGGTGTGGCGGTTGGCACGGTCAATTGGCATTTAAAGCGTCTCATTGCAAAGGGTGCGGTGAAGGTTGCACGCGCCGAGCGTAAGAAACTGCGTTACATCATCACACCCGAAGGGCTTGCCTTGCGGGCGCGCTTGGCGGTCAATTTCGTCGAGCAATCCTTTTCAGTGTATCGCCGCACGCGCCAACGTGTGAAGGATCATATTACAAAGATCCGAAATGCCGGTTTTGACCGTATCCGCATCGTTGGCTCTGGCGACGTGGCGGATATTTGCAAGCTAACCTGTATTGAGCAAGGCATCACTGTGGTGAACGATAAATCTGCGCCTGCCTTGGTCTTGGATGGATACAAGATACGACTGGAAGGACTCGAATGACGGATCGACACATCCTCATCACGGGCGGAGCAGGCTACATCGGCTCTCTCCTAACCTCGGAACTGCTTCGGCAAAATTACCGGGTCACCCTCCTCGACTCTTTGCTCTTTGGCGGTGAAAGCATCCTGCCATTTATGAGTCACCCCAATTTTCACTTTATCAAATCGGATGTGACGGAATCCCGTGCCATCCGTGATGCGGTTAAGAAAGATTGGGGCAAGCCAGATGCTATTGTCCATCTTGCAGGCATCGTCGGGTTTCCGGCTTGTCAGGCAGTTGGCAAGCAGGTCGCTTGGAAGTACAACGTTGAGGCGACGAAACTGGTCTATGGTCAGGCAGCAGACCTGGGCGTGGAACGATTCGTGTTCGCATCCACCTATAGCAATTACGGTTTATCTGAAGACGGCAAACCCGTCACTGAAGAGACGCCCCTCAATCCTCAATCCTTATATGCCGAGACCAAGATCGCATCAGAGGAATTTCTGCTTGCACAAAAAGACTCAACTTGTGCACCCTTGCTTTTCCGCTTTGCGACCCTGTACGGAATTTCTCCTCGCACCCGCTTTGACCTAATTGTGAATCAATTCGTGTTGGAAGCCTTCACCAAACGTCAGCTCATCATCTATCAGCGTGGATATTCACGTTCGTTTGTCCACATCCGTGATGTGGTGCGTGGCGTTATCAAGGGGCTTGAAGCTGAGCAAAGCAAGATCCGTGGGCAGGTCTTCAACCTAGGCGCCGAAAATGGAAATTATTCTAAGAATGACATTGTTGGCTTTGTGCTGCGGCGCATGCCAGAAACCATCGTCGAATACAAGGACCTGACCTTCGGCGGTGATATGCGCGACATCACGGTTTCTTTCGAGAAGATCAAACGTGTTCTCAACTTTGAAACGACTCTGACTGTGGATGACGGTGTGCGTGAAGTCTTGTTTGCGTTAAAGACCGGTCTGATCAAAGACCCGACGGATGATCGCTACAGAAACGCACAATTTATTGTGCAATAAAGGTATACAGGTAAACAAGTAGACACGTACCTATATACCTGTGTACTTGTTTATTTTCCTCAAGGAGAAAACATGGCAGAAAATTTTTGGAAAAACAAACGAGTGATCGTCACCGGCGGCGGCGGATTTCTAGGCTCGTTCGTGGTGGAAAAACTAAAGGAACGCGGCGCGACGGACATCTTTATCCCGCGCAAGAAAGACTACGACCTGACCCAGCGTGAAGCCATCGAACGTTTGTATTTGGATGCGCTCAAAGACGTTGACCCGAAGAATGTTGTTGTTATTCATCTTGCCGCTAATGTGGGCGGTATCGGTGCCAATCGCGAACATCCCGCCGAGTTCTTCTATGACAATATGATCATGGGTGTGGAGTTGATGCATCAGGCATACAAGCATGGTGTCGGCAAGTTCGTCGCCACGGGCACGGTGTGTGCCTATCCCAAATTCACTCCGGTTCCTTTCAAAGAAGATGATATTTGGAACGGTTACCCCGAAGAGACCAATGCTCCTTATGGGCTTGCCAAGAAAATGATGCTTGTGCAAGCACAGACCTATCGTCAGCAATATGGCTTCAATGCCATTTATCTTTTGCCGGTGAATCTTTACGGTCCACGAGATAATTTTAATTTGCAGACCTCGCATGTCATCCCTGCTCTTATTCGCAAGGCAGTTGAAGCCGGCGAACGCGGCGACAAGGAAATGCCTGCTTGGGGCGATGGCTCTCCCACCCGCGAATTCCTCTATGTGGAAGATGCTGCTGACGGTATTATCACTGCCGCTGAAAAATACAACGGCGACCTGCCCGTCAACCTCGGCTCAGGCTATGAAATTTCCATCAAAGACCTTACCGAACTTGTTGTGAAAATGACCAACTTCCCCGGCAAGATCGTCTGGCAGACCGATAAGCCCAACGGTCAACCTCGCCGCGGACTGGACGTCTCCCGTGCAAAGGAACTTTTCGGTTGGAGCGCGCAAGTATCTTTCGAAGATGGCATGAAGCGTACTATTGAATGGTTCAAAGCCAACAAAGAAAAAATAGAAAGTAAAGAAAAGATGACTAGTAACTAGTCATCTAATTATCTTATGTCTGAACTCACAAAACACGAACCTCATACCGTTTATATTAAACCATCCAAGGGTATTGCCGCGCTAAATCTGCGTGACCTTTGGATCTATCGTGAACTGATCTTCTTCATGGTCTGGCGTGATGTAAAAGTGAAATACAAACAAACTTTGCTTGGCATGGCATGGGCGGTCATTCAGCCTGTCATGACCATGCTGGTCTTTACGTTCCTATTTAGTAATGTGGCAAAACTCTCTACAGATGGGGGCGTTGCATATCCTGTCTTTTCTTTCACAGCCTTGTTGCCTTGGGGATTGTTCGTCACTGCACTTAATCAAGGCAGTCGTTCACTTGTGGCACACAACAACATGGTGACCAAAATTTATTTCCCTCGGCTCATCTTGCCAATGTCATCGGTTTTTGCTGGCTTGGTGGATTTTGCCATTGCCTTCGTTATTCTGATTGGCTTGATGTTATATTTTCAGGTTACACCTGCATGGAATTTATTGTGGACGCTGCCGCTCTTTCTTCTGCTTGCCATTGTGACTGCCCTAGGCGTGGCGCTTTGGCTTTCTGCGATCAACGTCCAATATCGTGACGTAAACCAAGCCCTCCCGTTTCTGACTCAGTTTTGGCTGTTTGCCACTCCCATAGCTTATTCCATTTCTTCTATTCCTGAAAAATGGCAGATCGTTTATTCTCTTAATCCGATGGTGGGTGTGGTCAATGGCTTTCGCTGGGCGCTCCTTGGTACCGGAAATGGACCCGATATCACACTCTGGGTTTCAACAGGGATTTCAATCTTGATCTTTGTCTCAGGGCTCTTCTATTTTAGAAGCATGGAAAAAACCTTCGCGGATACTATTTAATGACAACAGCGATTTCAGTAAAAAACATTGGCAAGCAATACAAGATTGGCGCAGCGGAGACGAAGTTCCGCTATAACATGCTCCGAGATGTGATCGTGGATACGGTCTCTGCGCCCATTCGTTTGGCGAAAGCGATGATTGGCAAGTCTGACCGCCGCCAGAACCAGAATTATGTTTGGGCGTTGAAGGATGTTTCCTTTGACCTCGAAGAAGGCAAAGTCCTCGGTATTGTCGGGCGGAACGGTGCGGGCAAAAGCACCTTGCTTAAGATCCTTTCCCGCGTCACTGAACCGACGACGGGCACCGTCACTGTGCGTGGACGTGTTGGCTCCCTGCTCGAAGTGGGAACCGGCTTCCACCCTGAGTTGACCGGACGAGAGAATATTTACATGAACGGTGCCATTCTCGGTATGCGCCGCTCTGAGATTGATTCCAAGTTCGACGAGATCGTGGATTTTTCTGAAGTGACACAATATATTGATACGCCTGTCAAGCGTTATTCATCGGGCATGTACTTGCGACTCGCTTTTGCCGTAGCTGCGCACCTCGAACCTGAAATTCTTGTCGTGGACGAAGTCCTCGCGGTGGGTGATGCCGAATTCCAAAAGAAATGTATCGGCAAAATGGGTGACGTGGCGCAGCAGGGACGTACGGTCTTGTTCGTCAGCCATAACATGTCTGCCATTTTGCGCCTCACGCAGGAAGCCGTGGTGTTGAACAAAGGTCAGCTCATTATGCGCGGACCGACACAGGAAGCTGTCGATTATTACCTTTCCTTTGGGCAGTCGCAGGCAGGCGAGCGTACTTGGGAGGCGGAAGATGTTCCAGCGGCGAGCGCGCCGTTTACGCCGATCAGTTTGAAGGTTAAGGAAAGAAGCGGGAAGGTCGTGGATACAGTCCGCTCTACTGAACCCGTCACACTTGAATTTGAATATAAACTCGATGCTCCCATTACCGGCTTGCGGATTGGGATTTATGTCAGCACGATGCGCGGCGAATATGTTTTTGCATCATTCGATACGGACGACCCGGCGCTCTACGATAAATTCGACTCGCGCACTGCGGGTCATTACATCAGCCGTGCAGAAATCCCTGCCGATATTTTCAACGACAGCCGCTACACGGTGGGCGTGAATGCCAGCTCGTTTGGCGTGCGCCGCTATTTCATGGATGAAAATGCTCTGGCGTTCACTGTAGATATTTCCGGCGCGCCTGGTACGCAATGGGCAGAGCCGCGTGTGGGACCTGTGCGACCGAGACTTGCGTGGAAAATCGAAAAGATTGGATAGAATGTAAATGGTAATTGGTGATTTGTAATTACCATTTACCATTTACCATTTACTACATGGCAAACAAAAATCCCCTCCGAGAATTTTTAGGCGACTTGCCCCTGACTGCCGAGATCGACTGGATGCTTCGGTCGAAGAATCGCCCGCGCAAGGATCATTACAATTTGATGCGCTTGCAAACAGCATTGCCTGCGGCGATGGATGCTGTCAAACCGTTCGCACAGAATGCAAAGCCAGGCAAGAAGGTTTTATTCTTTGCCACGCTGCATTACTGGATCGAGCAATCCGCTTATCTTGGACTGGCGCTTGCCGGGATGGGACATGATATTACGCTACTAACTTTGCCTTACTCCGAATGGCACAAGGAAAAAGATAAGTTCACCCAGCGCCAGCGTATTTTACATACGCATGATGCTCTCAAGGTTTTATCGCCTTTAGTGAAGCATGTTTCGATGCTGGATATTCAATCTTCTTCACGAGTATCGCATGGCACGTTACGGGCTGTGAAACATGCTGACCTGCCGGAGAAAATTCAGCAAGACATCAAAGAAGTTTCGTTATGGGATGCACAATACACCCTAATGCGCGAAGAAGTGGATATGAACGATGCAGGCGATCGTGCTTTGTATGACCTGCGCATTGAACGTAATACCTTTGCCGCCAAAGCCGCGTTGCAATACATGCAGACCAACAAGCCCGATGTGGTATTGATTCCCAATGGCTTGATTCTCGAAATGGGAATTGTCTTTCGTGTGGCGCGTTATCTTGGCATTGATGCCGTCACCTATGAATTCAATGACCAACGTGAGCAGATCTGGCTGGCACAAAATTCGTCTATTATGCAACAGGATACAGATTATCTCGTTGATGCCCGTTGTTCTCTCCCAATGACGGATGCGATGTTCGAGCGTGTGGCAGACTTGGAAAACGCCCGCCGTGGCGCGCGCGTGTGGGGCAAGTCGAAACGCTTATGGCAATATGTTTCTTCGCAAGGCGCGGCAGAGACTCGCAAAGTACTCAACCTCGATGGACGTCCTGTAGTGATGCTTGCCGCGAATGTTCTGGGTGATAGTCTCACATTGGGGCGTGACATCTTCGCCGCCTCCATGACCGAATGGATTACGAAGACGGTTCAATATTTCGCCAAGCGGACGGATGTGCAATTGGTCATCCGCGTTCACCCTGGTGAAAAATTAGTCCCACAAGCCAAATCAATGGGGACGGTTGTCCGCGAAGCGTTGCCCGACCTCCCGAATCATATTCACGTCATCGGCGCATTGGATAAGGTCAATACCTACGACTTGATCGAGATTGCCAACGTTGGGTTGGCATACACCACCACGGTCGGTCTCGAAACCGCCATGAATGGACGCCCCGTCATTTCGTGCGGGCAGACTCATTATCGCGGGCGCGGTATCACCATTGACCCGAACACGTGGGATGAATACTACGCCACCCTTGAAAAAGTCCTTGGCGATATTCCAGCTCATCAAATGAACGAGAAACAAGTTGAATTTGCCTGGAACTATGCCTATCGTTTCTTTTTTGAATACCCGCGACCATTCCCTTGGCGTTTGATGAACTTCTGGGACGATCTCGAAGTGTGGCCCCTCGAAAAAGTTTTGAGCATGGCACAATTCAAAGATACATTCGAGTTTTTGGTGGGCGAACCGTTTACGTGGAAATAAAAATGTAGGGGCGGGGTTTCCCTGCCCAGGATTAACGGAGAGTTGGGCGGCAGGACGCCGCCCCTACGGAATATAAAATGACCAACGAAACCAAACAAAAAGTACGCGAGTTTTATGATGAGATCGGTTGGATGCAGGAAGATGACGGCAATTATCAGAATGCCCGTTATGAAGACCTGCGTCCCGTCTCGCGCGAATACATCCATAAGACGCGCCTGCGCGTGATGAATGGACTCATCCCTACTGGGCGCTTCATTCTTGACGCCGGGTCTGGTCCCGTCCAGTATGAAGAGTACAAGACCTATTCAGCGGGTTACCAAAAACGCATCTGCCTGGATATTTCCATTCAAGCCTTGCGTGAAGCCCGAACCCGTATTGGTGACCACGGCTTATTTGTCGTTGGTGATTTGGCAAATCTTCCATTCAAGAAAGATGCTTTCGACGGCGCGGTCTCGATGCACGCCATCCATCACCTCGCCTTGCCGGAACACCCGCGGGCGTATGCAGAGATCCATCGTGTGCTTGCACCGGGACGCACCGCCGCAATCGTCAACGGTTGGAGTGATCCGCTCCTTAGCCGCATAGCGGAACCATTTATCGGTTTGCTGCGCAAGCTGACCGGACGGGATGCCAAGAAGAAAAAGGAATGGCTGAACGAAGACGCCCCCGCCGGGACCTTCGTGGAGAAGATGACGCCTCAATGGCTCAAACGTGAAATTGGTTCAAAGATGACGGTGGAACTCAAACCTTGGCGCGGACTCAGCACCCGCATTTTGCGGAACTTTGTCCGTCCCTTTGGCGGGCGCTCATTTTTAAAATTCATTTTCTGGCTTGAAGGCACCTTTCCGAAGTTCTTCGCCGAGAACGGACAATATCCGTTGATCGTGGTCAGAAAATAATATGTCCAAATTCACGGACCAGCAGTATCTCACCACAGACCAATACAAGGATGCGAGTAATCTTGACGCGCGGCTTGAGATACACAAACGCTTCAGCACAAATCCTTATGGTTGGTTTAATTGGGTTTTTGATACGCTTGCCAAACTACCCAAAGATGCAAATGTCTTGGAATTAGGGTCAGGCTCAGGGGCGTTGTGGTCAAACATTGCCAATAGAATTCCCGAGAATTGGAATATTACCTTGAGTGACTTGTCGCAAGGAATGTTGGATGCAGCCTGGCGGAATTTGGTTGTAACTGACAGGAGTTTCAAGTTTGAACAAATAGACGCCCAATCCATTCCATACGCGGATGAGACGTTTGATATTGTTATTGCCAATCACATGATTTATCATGTGCCTGACAGATTAAAAGCGCTGACTGAAATAAAACGAGTGTTGAAAAAAGGCGGGCACTTGATCGCAACTACTGTTGGAAAATCTCATATGAAAGAGATCACCGATTGGTTGCGGCGTATCGATAGCGATAACGATTTTTCCCCGTTTATTTTGCCCTTTACCCTCGAAAACGGACTGGAACAGTTAGAGAAGGTCTTTTCAGAGGTTGCCATTTCGCGTTATGAGGACAGCCTTCAAGTAACCGATATTGATCTTTTACTTGCTTATCTTCGTTCTGCAATTCGCGCGTCAGAAGTTTCGATGAATGAACTTGCCAAAGTTAGAATTAATCTGGAAGAAGAAATAAAGCAAAACGGTAAAATCTTCATCTCGAAAGAGTCTGGCTTATTCAAAGCCTTGAAATAGGAGATTTTATGGACTGGAAAAATCAAGTTGTGTTAGTCACCGGTGGAACTGGTTCCTTCGGCAAGAAGTTCATCATTTAGTTTAATTAATAACAGTATATTTCATACCATGAAAAAGAATAATATAGATAAAGATGAGCAAGGATAAATATGTCTTCCTTAAAAAGAATATTGTCATACGATATGTTCTATCTATTGTTGATGTCTGCAATCGTATTTTTGCCATATTCAATTCAACTATCTTATTATTTGGATGATTGGTATTATGTTTACGATGGGGTTGTAGCAGGACCAAATATTTTTCATTCAATGTTTAGTGTCGATAGACCTATACGGGGCTATTTCTTTGATGTTTTCTTTTCTTTGTTTGGTCCTTATCCGCTTCCATATCATTTAGGTGCCTATTTATGGAGGTTACTTGCGGGGTTTAGTGCTTTTTGGCTCTTAAATATTATGTGGGCTGGAAATAAAAGGACTAATTTTTTGATTGCACTTTTGTTTGTACTTTATCCTGGATATGCGTGGTGGGTGAGTGCAATTGAGTATCAGCCAATGGCTGTTAGCCTTTTCTTACAAATATTTTCTATCCTTCTTACTTTGCTGTCAATTCAATCTGTAAAAATCGTAGAAAAAGTAATTTTTGCAATTATGGCGGTTTTAACAGGCTGGGCATACATTGCCTTAGTGGATTATGCTGTTGGCGCGGAAGTCTTTCGTTTTC
Organism: Anaerolineae bacterium; assembly: GCA_017303655.1. GTDB lineage: Bacteria > Chloroflexota > Anaerolineae > Anaerolineales > Villigracilaceae > Villigracilis. The sequence goes on along the minus strand of JAFLCE010000002.1, from coordinate 82,946 downwards.
TTTGTGTTTACCTACTTGTTTCGCACAATACAACAGAGAAGTTTCTTGGACGAATTCAGCTTGCCATCAAATCCTCAGCTTTATATTTATCTGTTGCGATTGGCTATATACTGTGGCGCGTTTTTGTTTTTGAGAGCGAACGTCATGCTACTGACATTGACCTTCACATGCTGAAATTTAAGAATTCACCGGTTGACTATGTCTTTCAGATGGGTGTCGATTTTTATTACAGCTTACTTAATTCTGTAGTGAACGCATGGGGTAGGCAGATTTATTTGCGGCTGTTTGACTTGGGTTTTAACGTACCTGTTACGAGCTGGTTCTTGACCATATCGGTTTTGATTTTTGTGGTCTTGATTGGTTTTATATGGAAAAAACAAGGCTTTTTTAACACACAAAGTCATCCTCAAACAATGCCGCGTGAAGCAATATTGATTGGCTTTCTCTCTTTATCTATTGGAGTTCTCCCAGTAATATTTTTTGAGCGATTTATTAATTTAAGTATTTATTCTCACTATGGCTTGCCAGTCTCCTTTGTCTCTGTAATTTTTCTGGCTGGATTAATATGTTCTCTGCCTGCAAAAAGATTGCAGTATATTGTTTTTGGTGTCTTTATTGTGATTTCCGCTTTAACACATTCATTGATTGCCGAAAAGACTTTGATCTTGAAAAAATCGTTTGAGAACTTCTGGTGGCAGGCAGCCTGGCGAATCCCAGAAATTCGTCCAGATACCACTTTAGTGACTTTATACCCCTATGAACGGGTGGTCGATAATGATCTTGGGCTTCCTGAAGCCGTGAATTTAATATACTTTCCTGAGCCAAGAGATGAAAACCCAATTCGTTATCTAGTATCTACTATAATGCCCACTAAGGGAAATATTGATGATATTTTGGCTGGAAAAAATAAAAAGACCCAGGGATATAGAACCCATGAAATGATCGTTCAATACAAAAATATTGTCATTCTTACGCAGCCGAGTCCTTATTCTTGTGTGCGTGTAATTGATGGAGAGAATTTTATTTTCTCCGAAAAGGATACAGAATCTATTAAATCGATCTTCGAATATTCGAAGATCGATAATGTTCGCCTAGTTGAGGGATTGTTTTCTCCTCCTACGTATGCATTTGGTAATGAGCCTGCACAGGAATGGTGTTACTTCTTTGAAAAAACAGATTTGGCTGTTCAGGGGGCAGATTGGGGACTTGCAGCACAATTGGGTGATGAGGCAATTGCTCGTGGATTAACTCCAGTTGATCAAACAGAATGGTTTCCATTCATACAGGTATATGCCATGACTGAAAATATGTATAAAGTGGAATTTATCTTGAAGCAGGTAGAATTAAATAACCCTTTTAATGAACAACTTTGTGAAAGAATTCGAGAAACAGATTCGAAGTTCTCGCCCAGTATGCAAATGAGAACATTAATCGAAGAGTATAGTTGCCAATAAGGTATAAATAATCTTGGCTTGTTCAAAGCCTTGAAATAGGAGATTTTATGGACTGGAAAAATCAAGTAGTGCTCATTACCGGTGGAACCGGTTCGTTCGGCAAGAAGTTCACCAAAATTTTGCTTGAAGAGAAACAGCCGAAGAAGGTCATCATCTTCAGCCGCGATGAGTTGAAGCAGCATGAAATGCAGGTGGGCGGATATAACGATCCGCGCCTGCGTTATTTCATTGGAGATGTGCGTGACCGTGAACGTCTCGTGCGTGCCATGTTGGGCGTGGATATTGTCGTGCATGCGGCGGCGTTGAAGCAGGTGCCCGCCTGTGAATACAATCCGATGGAAGCCATCAAGACCAATATTATGGGTACGGCAAATGTCGTTGAAGCTGCCCTAGATGCGGGCGTGAAGAAAGTTCTCACCGTCAGTACGGATAAAGCCGTTAGCCCGGCGAATTTATATGGGGCTACCAAGCTCGCCGCCGAGAAGTTAACGATTCAGAGTAATGCCTATGCTGGGGGCTCAGCAACCCGCTTCTCCTGCGTCCGATACGGGAACGTCGTCGGCAGCCGCGGCTCGGTGGTGCCTCTCTTCCTCAAACTGCGTTCCACCGGCAAAGTCACCATCACCGATGATCGCATGACGCGTTTCTGGCTTTCGCTTGAACAGGGCGTGCGTTTCGTCATTGACAGCATCGAACAGATGGAAGGTGGCGAAGTGTTTGTACCCAAGATCCCCAGCACCAAAGTGACCGACCTCGCGCGCGCCGTTGCGCCCAATGCTGAGATCAAGGTCATTGGCATTCGCCCGGGTGAAAAACTGCACGAGATGCTTATCTCTGAAGATGAAGCCCGACATACGATTGAACTCGATAAAATGTTCGTTGTACAACCTGCCGAAGCGACCTGGTTCGGTTACTCTTGGAAGGATAAAGGCAAAGAGCTCAAGGAAGGTTTCTCGTACTCAAGCGATAACAATACCGAATGGCTCGATGTAGAAGGCATTAAAAAATATATTGCCCCATTTGAAGAATTGTTTGCTCAGGGTAAACTTGAAGGATAGTTTGTAGATTGAAGGTCGCAGGGTCAAGGTCGCACGTGCCTGTATCTTTTAACATGGAACCCAACAACTCATGAGAATTCTTGTAACCGGCGTTAGCGGATTGCTCGGTGTCAACTTCATGCAAGAGATGATGTTGACACATGAGATCATTGGCGTGGATCGCGGCAAACTTTCCGCCCCACCCGTTTGGGTTTTGAAACAAGATTTGCTAGACCCTAGCGCCGCAGATTCCATCCTCGACAATACCAAACCCGATTGGGTGGTGAACTGCGCGGCGCTTGCTGACCTTGATCTCTGTGAAGAAGACCCCGCCCTCGCCAAACTTCTTAATACTGACCTGCCCCGCCGACTCGCACGTGCCTGCAAGGCACGCAACATTTCCTTTGCTCATATTTCCACCGATGCCGTCTTCGACGGACAAAAAGACGGCTACTACACCGAAGAAGACCAGCCCAACCCCACAGGCGTGTATGCCAAGACCAAACTCGCTGGTGAGTGGGCTGTGCTCACCGAAAACCAAAAAGCCATCGTGGCACGTGTCAACTTCTATGGCTGGAGTCTGGGCGGCAGGCGCAGCCTGGCTGAATTCTTTTACAACAACCTCACTAACAGCAAAAGCATGAGCGGCTTTACCGATGTTATCTTTTGCCCCATGTTGGTCAACGACACCGCCCGCACCCTTGTCAAAATGTTGACGCGCGGCTTGAGCGGCTTGTATCATCTCGTCGGTCCGCAAGCTATGAGCAAGTATCAGTTCGGCGTGGAAATTGCCCGTCGCTTCCACCTGCGCGAGAGCGAGATCACTCCCAAATCCGTCAACTTTGCCGGGCTGATCGCCAAACGTTCCAACAACCTTTGGCTTTCTGCCAACAAGTTATCCACAGCGTTGGGCGAAGATCTCCCCAGCTTTTCCACAGGCTTGAACGAGTTTTATACACAGCATGAGCAGGGATACCCACAGAAAATCCGCAGTTATCAACAAGCATAGCCTGATTTACATCCACTGTTAGAAATTTATCCACAGCTTTCCACTGGTAAACAGGCGTTTTTCCACAAGAATCAGGCATTTTCCTCTAAAAACACCCCTTTTTACCCAAAGTTATCCACAGAATCCAACCACTTATCCACAGCTTTTTTAGCAGTTATTCACAAGGAGCCCACATGAAATCCCTTCTTCGCCTCGAAGAATTGCTGATGTTTGTCTTTTCCCTTTATCTTTTTTCGGGATTAGACGCCTCCTGGGGACTCTTCGCCCTGCTATTCTTTACCCCCGATCTGAGCATGCTCGGCTATTTGATAAATCCCCGCCTCGGCGCCTGGACCTATAACCTGATTCACCACAAAGGGCTTGGGATTACGCTGTATGTTTTAGGTTCCCTACTGACCATCCCCTGGCTGACCTTCGCAGGCATCCTCTTCTTCTCCCACTCCAGCTTCGACCGTATCATGGGGTACGGCTTAAAGCACGAAGATGCATTCCAAAATACGCATTTGGGTAGGATCGGGAGATGAAATCCCGAAGGGATGGCATGGTTGCGCTAAACCAATGCCCCCCTTTTGGGGTTAATGAACTTCCAAACCGATTTCTATAATCATCCCACTCCTTCGTAGTTTTGCCCCACTACGGTTTAAGCTCGAAGATTCTTTCCAGAGTACGCATTTGAGTAGGATTGGAAGGTAAAGTAAAAATATGAGCAAAGTAATTAGGCTAATCAAAAATATAAGCAGTTTTATACTTGTTTTCGTTACTACATTTTTAGTTGGCTATACTCTATTTATAAGTTGCAAGGATATTATTCCTTTACCAGTATATATAGAGGTAAGACGTATTTACACAACGGTATTAACGATCATAATTATTGTGTCTTTCCCTGTATTAGCCGTTTCTAGTTTTTCAAGAATATTCCGAATACTATTTTCTTTACTTTTAATCCCATTTTGTTGTTTCTTTTCATTCATTTCTATAAATATGCCCGAAAAAATTCTAAACACAACTAAACTAGAAAGTTATTACTATCATATTTCAATAAAAGGGGCTCTTGATGATATTTCAACCCGCACTATTTATACTCTTTATAAATGTGATATTGATAACCTGAGTTGCCAAAAAATATTTTATGACGTATATAACTCTATCGAGCCGGTATCCTTAAGAAAAAACGAAGAAGAAAAAGAAATTTATTTTTTTCGTAATGACAACCTATTGTTTGTAGATGGTGGGCAACCACACGAAATACTAACAAATAAGCAGTTTGGAGATTTTATATATTACTTGGGTGTATACCCTCCTTATGGTTCTTCCTCTGAACTGGAGTATAAATATATTCTGTATAAATGTGACCTGTCCTTTGTGGGTTGTAGACAATTGCCTTTTTATTACACAGATACAGGTGGGAACTTTAGCCTCTTGTTTGACGAAGAATTGAAACAGTTGAAATTATATAAATTGCAATTCAACGATGAAAATGTTTTAAATCAAAACGTTGAAGATGATATATTAATTTATACTCTTGACGAAGAGCCAAAGTGCTATGTGGAACGATGTGATGTGCCTTCAGGATAACACCACATTAATATTAAATCGTTTTTTTATAACTTTTCACCAGAGGAACCCATGGAATTCAAAATTAACAATCACACCATCGGCTTGAACCACCCGACCTACTTCATCGCTGATATTGCCGCGAATCATGACGGCGACTTGGAACGCGCCAAACTCCTCATTCGTCTCGCTAAAGAAGCAGGCGCAGATGCAGCGAAGTTCCAGCATTTTCAAGCGCCCAAGATTGTCTCGGAATATGGCTTTACTCACATGAATTCCAAGGTCAGCCACCAGGCAACCTGGAAAAAGACTGTCACCGAAGTCTATGCCGCTGCTTCCGTTTCTCAGAGTTGGACACCCATCCTCAAAGAGGAATGTGACAAGGTCGGTATCGACTTCTTTACCTCACCATATGATTACGACTCTATCGAACATGTCAATCCGTACATCCCTGCCTTCAAAGCGGGCTCCGGCGAAATTGATTGGATCGAAGCCCTCGTCCACATGGCATCCAAAGGTAAGCCCATGATTATCGCTTGCGGCGCAGCAGACATCGCCGATGTGCAGCGGGCTGTCCATGCGATTCTCACAGTCAATAAGCAGTTGTGCATTATGCAGTGCAATACTAATTACACCGCCAGCCCTAATAACTACGACCACTTGCATCTGAACGTTCTCAAAACTTTCGCTGCCATGTTCCCGGATGTCATCCTTGGCTTATCTGACCATACGCATTCGGTCGCTCCCGTTCTTGGTGCAATCACAATGGGCGCACGCATGATCGAGCGTCACTTCACCGATAGCAACGACCGTGAAGGTCCCGACCACAAGTTCGCTATGAATCCTGCCAACTGGGCAAAGATGGTCGAAGAGACTCGTCTGCTTGAGCGCTCGTTTGGCAGTTCTGATAAATTTATTGCTGACAATGAACAGGATACAAAAGTCGTTCAACGCCGTTGCCTGCGTGCGGCGCGTGATATTAAAGCTGGCGAAACCTTCACCCGCGACATGATAGATGTCCTACGTCCCGCCACCATAGGTGCTGTCAAGCCGCATGAGTTGGATAATGTCATCGGCACGAAGGCGCTGGCAGATATGCCGAAAGGCAAAGATCTGCGTTGGACGGATTTGGGCGCGTAATATTTTCCGTCATTGCGAGGAGCGTTCTTGCTCTTTGCGACGAAGCAATCTCATGACATGACCTTGAGATTGCTTCGGGCGAAAACCATCGCCCTCGCAATGACGAATTGTGATTATGAAACTTATTTATTTTTCCCTCGGCTACTCCACCCACGATTATCGTTTTCTCAAAGCCATCTCCGATGGCGGGCACGATGTTCACTTTGTTCAACTCGAAGGCAATCGCAGACAGGTAGAAAGCCGCTCGGTGCCTGAAAATGTAAATCAAGTGATCTGGAAGGGCGGACGTGAACCATTTACATGGAGCAAACTTCCATCTTTGGTGATGGACTTCAAACGCCTCTTACGGGACCTCAAGCCTGATCTCGTCCATGCGGGTCCGATCCAAACCTGTGCCTTTATCGCCGTCCTCGCTGGCGCGAGACCAGTCCTCACCATGTCTTGGGGCTTCGACTTGATGGATGACGTCCACAAAGGTTGGATGTGGGAATTCGCCACGAAGTACACGCTCAAACGCTCGACCTTTTTCACCAGCGATGCGAATGTGACAAAAGATAAAGCTGTTGCCTACGGAATGAACTCTGAAAAGACTATTGTCTTTCCCTGGGGTGTGGACTTGGAGCATTTTTCGAAGAAAGAAGAAAGAAGAGAGAACGACGGCTTTGTTTTATTATGCAATCGTTCATGGGAGACTCGCTACGGTGTAGATGTGTTGGCACGCGCATTTGTGAAAGTGGCACGTCAGCGAGATGATGTCCGCTTGATTCTTTTGAATGGCGGGTCACAGGGGGCGAATATCCGCAAGATTTTACAGAGCGGTGGCGTGGAAGAATATGTCACCTTTGGCGGGCAGATCTCACAGACTGAGCTTCCGCGCTGGTATCATATGGCGGACTTGTACATTTCGCCTTCGCATGTGGACGGTTCGTCTGTGTCGTTGATGGAAGCGTTAGCGTGTGGGTTGCCTTGTCTCGTGTCGGATATCCCTGCTAATAAAGAATGGGTATTTGAAAATAAGAACGGCTGGCTGTTCCGAGATGGGGATGCGGATCACCTGGCGGAGAAGATTCTCGCGGCGATGAATCAGCGTGAGAATCTGCCTGAGATCGGCAGAACAAGCCGAAGCGAGGCAGAGAAGCGTGTGGATTGGAAAAAGAATGCCGCGGCGTTGATGGAAGTCTATCGAGGTCTTGGAGAAAAAAATGCTGACTAAAAAACAACTCATTGATGGCTTTGGTCAAATCGGAATCAAGAACGGCGACACGGTCATCGTGCATACGTCGTATAAATCTTTGGGTGGCGTGGAAGGCGGCGCGGATGCTGTTATTGATGCGTTTATTGAGTTGGCGGGCAAAGACGGCACGGTGATGTTCCCCGCTTTCAATTTTCAGTCGTGGACGGAGACGCACTATTTCGATGTGAAGGAAACGCCGTCGAAGATGGGTGCGATCACCGAGATCGCGCGTTTGCGCCCGAATGCGTTACGTACACCACACCCGATTTATAGTTTTTCTGTGACCGGCGCACGTGCCGAAGAATTCTCGAAAGCCGACGATGTGGAAGCTTATGGACCGAATTCGGCATTTGCATTGTTTCATAAAATTAATGGAACTATCGTAAGTATCGGTTTGGATTTTAACAGCACCTTCTCGATGCATCATTATATTGAATACAATGTTGGTTGCGATTATCGTCGCGTGAAGGAATTTGCTGGAATTTATCTCGGCTATGACCGTGTGCCGAAGATCAAGATGCATTCGATGTTCGTGCGCAACAATGAGCGTGTGAAGACCTACATTGTGCCAGGTATGAACGAATTGCTTGAAGCAGGCGTGATCCGCGAAGTGCAGGTTGGCGCGGCGAAGGTGCATCACTCCACGGCGAATGAGTTTTACGATAATATGTCGGTGATTGTGCGCGAGCACCCTGAGAAGTTGCATTATATTGAAGAGCCGAAGTATTAAGAGTATTAACCGCGAAGAGCGCCAAGGACGCTAAGAAGATCTTTTTTCTTTGCGATCTTCGCGTGCTTGGCGGTAAAAAAGAGTTCTTGAGTTCTTTTATGAAACCCTACACCTCCCTAAAATCCATCCTCGCGGAATTCTTCCCTCTACACCGTACCCTCGTCTCCGATGACCACGACAAGACATTGGAGATCGTCGGTTCGTATATGCCTGATTCCTCAAATTACACCATCGAAACCTACGCACCTCTGACACAAGTTTGGACGTGGAAAGTTCCAGAACGCTATGTTGTCCACGAAGCTTATTTGGAGATCGAAAGTGGTGAACGGATCGTGGACTTCAAAGACAATCCACTTCACATTGTTTCGTACTCTTTGCCTGTTGATAAACTTCTGACCTTTGAAGAAATCCAGCCGCATTTGTATTTCAACGAGAAACGTCCGCACACGATTCCGTGGGTCTTCAAGTATTACGAACGCGATTGGGGATTCTGTTTGCCGAAAAACACTTTTGATAAACTCCCACGTGACAAGAAATATCGCGCGGTTATTAAATCCGAATTCATCACCGACCCGGCACAGGGATTCAAAGTTGCGACGGCGGTCGTCCACCCTGATGGTGGACCCAACCCCGAAGCGGGCGAGTTCCTTGTGCAGGCGCATACCTGTCATCCTATGCAAGCCAATGACGATGGCGCGGGCGTGGTTAGCACTATTGAGTTGGCGCGACGCCTCGCGGAGAATCCGCTTCCGCCCGGCTCGATGAGTGTCCGCTTTTGGTTTGGACCCGAGACCATTGGCACGATTGCATGGCTGGCTCACAATGAGAGTCTGATTCCAAATCTGCGCGGCGGCATTTTTATGGAGATGACGGGAAATCAGAACAAGATTGCATGGCATCACACCCGTCAACATAATCACCTGCTCGACCGCATCACGCATCATGTTTTACGCGATATAAATCACGACGAGCGTGACTTCGCCGCCGCGCCTGCCAACGACGAACGCGTCATCAATGGACCAGGCGTCAACGTACCGTGTATCTCTATCAACCGCTTCCCTTACGATGAGTATCACACCACCGACGACAATCTCGACATCATGCACGAAGATATGCTCCTTGGTGCAGCACAGACTGCCGAGGACATCATCCGCATCTACGCCAGCAATTACACGCCGAAGCGTACCTTCCGCGGACCGGTCTTCCTCAGTGGTTACGGTCTCTGGGTGGATTGGCGCGACAATTGGGCGCTCAACCGCGCCATCGAGAAGATCATGATGCGCTTCGAGGGTCAGCACACAGTTTTTGACATCGCCGAACAAGTTGGTTTGGATTATTGGACAGTCCGCGATTATGTTGAGAAATTCCGAGCAAAAGGATTTGTGAATCCTTTGCCGATTCCGTTCGAAGGTGACGAATGACTACTACTATGGAACAACTTGCCCCTAAGAAATATTTCCCTAGAATATTTAATATGTTTTTTGATTATACAGAAGAGAAAAATTTCCCCGCTGTAGGTTGGATCTCTATTGTCACTGTCTATCTAGTAGGGATTTTTATTTGGGGTCAACTTTTCAATTGGTTTAGAACACCACTAGACTTTCATGACTGGGGGGAGATTAATTTACCTCGTTACGCGGTCATTCAAGAAGCTATCTTAAGTCAGACACTTCCATTGCATATTGACTGTGAAAAATGTTTACACTCCATCACAGATCGTTTTTTTGTCCTGCCAGATGTCGTCACTACTCCACAAATGCTGATGTTATCGGTACTTAGTGCAGAGAAGTTTATTTTTTTCGATCTGATCTTCCATTACACCATCGCCACTGCAGGATTGCTTTACTTGCGAAAGAAATTCAACCTTTCTTTGATTGTATACTTTTTTTTGTTTACCCTGTTCAATTTTAATGGATACATCCAGGCACACTATATAGTTGGGCATGTTACGTGGACGGGGTACTTTTTATTCCCCTGGTTCTTTATTCTGGTGTTTCATTTTATTGAACATGGCGGATCGTATCGATGGGTGGCTGGAATGGCTTTCATGTCTTTGTACATGATCCTTGCCGGTTCACAGCATCATTTCACCTGGATGATGCTATTCCTGGCTTTTCTGGCATTGGCTTGTTGGCGAGATGTAAAATGGATATTCGCCGCGATCGTCTTCTCCGGCTTCTCCAGTGCTGTCCGGCTGCTCCCGCCGTTGCTTGAGATTAATACCTTCACTTCATCTTCAGGTGAGTTTAGCTTTCGATCTGGATATCCATCTCTGGGTGATTTTTTATCCGCACTCATTGAATTGCGTCCAGTGAATTATGTGCTCAAGATCACATCCGAAAAATTAGGGTATTGGGAGTTCGATTACTTTATCGGCATCGTTGGGGCAAGCTTTATTATATTCTTCGGCGTTTATTGGTGGCTGCGAGACCAAAAAGATGCAAAACGATTTACTCCTTTGTTGCTGCCCACCGCCTTGATCTTCCTGCTGTCACTGGGAGAACTATATGGATATACTCTGTATCGCTTCCCACTTTTTGCCAGCGAGCGAGTCTCTGCTCGTATGGTCAGTCTGCCTGTGACGCTGATCATGATCATGGCTGCGGTTTATTTTCAGCAATTTCTCAACGCCCGCAAGAATGATGTTGTTCGCTGGACGGCAGTTTTTTCATTTTTTCTTTTGTTCAATGATATTTTTATGCACACCGAATTATGGAGAGCAAATGAAGTTCATGACCTCCTTCGGGTTGAGGTCAAATCTACAGAGGTGGCGATCGCCAACTATTCAGACCCGCAATATATATTCATTTTGACAGTGGGACTTGTTTTAACATTGCTTACTTCCCTTGCCGTTATTATCCTGACATTGCGTGAGAGGCAAATAAGGAAAGCTACGGTATGAAAGTAGTAGCCATTATTCAAGGACGCATGTCCTCCACTCGCCTGCCGGGGAAGATTCTCGCCGATATTGGTGGACAGCCTATGTTGAGCCGCGTCTACGTCCGCACGGCGCGAGCGAAGACGCTCAACGAAGTCATCTTTGCCACGACGACAGACGCCTCAGACGACCCTGTGGCTGAATACTGCGATTTCTCTGGCATTCCCCTCACCCGCGGCAGTCTGTTCGATGTGCTGGACAGGTATTATCAAGCTGCCAAAGAATCTAAAGCGGATGTAGTCGTCCGCATCACAGCGGATTGCCCCGTTATTGACCCGGAGTTGATCGATAACGTTGTCAACACCCTGCTTGAAGATGAATATGACTTCGTTTGCAACCGCCTCCCCCCGCCGTGGAATCGTACCTATCCCATTGGCTTGGACGTCGAAGCCTGTACATTCAAAGTCCTTGTCAAAGCGTGGAAAGAAGCCAAAGAACCACAACACCGTGAACATGCCATGCCGTATTTTTATGAAGGAGTGCAGTTGTCAATGATGAGCCGTCAGCTTTCAGAAGGAACTTCGCCACGAGGGTTTAGAATTGCGCTCCTGCATCACACCACAGATTTTGGCGATTACCGCTGGACGGTGGACACACCTGAAGATCTCGAATTCATGCGAGAGGTGTATTCCCGCTTCGATGGGCGTGATGATTTCACTTGGAAAGAAGTCTTGGACTTAGTTCACGACAATCCCGAACTCGCGAAAATAAACGCAGGTGTTCAACATAAAACCCTCAAAGATATTGACGAACGCGCCACTGGTAACTAATTGCTGATGTCACTGATTACTCTATTCTCCGCCCCCAAGCCCTTTATCAATCCACACATCGCGATGATCCAGCGCAACGCCATCAAGTCGTGGACGTTACTGCCGGATGTCGAAGTCATTTTGCTTGGCGAGGAAGATGGTCTCGCTGAAGCTGCGCACGAGTTGGGGGTAAAACATATCGCCACTGTGGAGCGAAATGCTAATGGCACGCCATTGATCTCGTCCATGTTCAAGTTAGCGCGTGAGAATTCGAATAGCGAATTGCTTTGCATCATCAATGCAGATATGATCCTCATGCCTGATTTTGTCGAAGCAGCGAGACAGGTCAAAGATCTAAAGTCGGAATTTGTCTTATTGAGTCAACGCTGGGATTTAGATGTGACTGCGCCGCTTGATTTTTCGGGAGACTGGAGTCGTGGACTGAGATCCATGGTCAATGGTCAGGGCCAACTCCATCGTCCCGCCGGAAGCGATTTCTTCCTCTTTCCTTTTTCTTCTTATACGGACATCCCGAATTTCATCATCGGACGTGCGGGTTGGGATAACTGGATGATCTATAAAGCGCGAAAAGAAAATTGGGCGGTGATCGATTGCACGCCGTCGGTGATGATCGTGCATCAGAATCATGATTACAGTCACCTACTTGGCGCAAAGCCGCATTATGACCACCCCGACACGAATGAGAATATCCGTTTGGCAGGCGGGCAGGCGAATGTGCGTTACACGATTTTGGATTCAACTCATCAACTTGCCGCAGATGGTAAACTTACTCGCCCAAAGTTGACATCACAGCGCTTCACACGCCGCCTTGAATTGTTCCTGCGTGCTGTATTTTTTTTCCTGCCTGAGGGTGTGGTTGAGAATCTTGCCAGACCGAAGCGATGGCAGAAGAGAATCAAGAAATTGTTTGGAAAATAATGGAATTTACCAATAAGGTGTTTTTCGGATGAATAAAAAGTTTAGTAGACGAGATTTTCTAAAGATGTCTGGGGTGGCTTCAGTAGGATTAATAGGACTGCCATATTTCAAATTCATTCCTTCCAGTCAGCCGGCTTCAGAAAAGAAGAACGTGTTGATTATCGTATTCGATGCATTTACTGCAAATAGTATTTCTGCTTACGGATATGGACGTGATACCACCCCTAATCTTTCCCGTCTTGCTGAGCGAGCTATTGTTTATCACAATCATCATTCAGGTGGAAATTTTACGACACCTGGGACCGGTTCTTTATTGACCGGCGTGCTGCCTTGGCAACATCGTGCATTTAGTTTGTACGATACTGTTGCGGCATCTTTGGCAAACAAAAGCATCTTTCATTCTTTTCAGGATTACTATCGGGTGGCATACTCACATAATCCAGCGGTTGTTAGCTTGTTGAACCAATTTTCATCAGGACTAGAGCAGAATATCCCTTTGGAAAGATTTTTTTTGAATAGTGATGAGATAATAAAAAAACTCTTTTCAAAAGATCAAGAAACGGCTATGGTTGCATGGGCCCGTACAATTAAAAAAAATGAGGCAGGGAATTATTCTTTATTTCTGCCCTCAATTTTCGAGGAATATCAAAAGAAAAAAATTGCACCGTTACTGCCTCAATTTCCGCGTGGGCTACCAGCAGTTTACGATGATAATTACTTTACCCTTGAAATGGTTATCGATTGGCTGGGTTCCAGTGCTTCTGATTTTCCGAAACCATTTTTTGGATATTTTCACTTTATTCCTCCTCACGACCCTTATGGTACACGTCAGGATTTTTTCGATGCATTTAAGGATGATGGTTTTCACGCAATAGAAAAGGCTGACGACCCGTTTTTTTATTCTGGTCCCTCTGCTGATAAAATGCCAGAGTGGCGCCGACCTTACGATGAGTTTATTTTATATGTTGATAGTGAGTTTGGAAGATTGTTTAATAAACTTGAGTCCGCCGGTATTCTTGACGACACATGGATTATCTTAACGTCTGACCATGGCGAACTTCATGAGCGAGGGATAGCTGGGCACTTAACTCCTGTTTTATATGAACCGGTTATTCATATCCCTCTTATGATTTTTGAACCGGGTCGTTCTACGCGGACAGATATTTATGCTCCTACTAGTGCTGTGGATATATTCCCTACGCTACTTCATGTAACTGGCGGAAGCAACCCAGATGGGTTAGAAGGAAGTGTTCTTCCACCATTTTCAAATGATATATTAACTTCTGATCGATATATCTATACAGTTCAAACGAGAGACACGGCTCCGAATGACCCACTTACCATTGTGACATTGTCGCAAATAAAAGGTGATTACAAGTTGATGTATTTCACAGGCTATAAAGAACTGAATGGTAAGGATAGAATTGAACTTTATAATCTTGCCGAAGACCCTGAAGAATTGAATAACTTGTACTCTGAAAATGATGAACTTAGTAAAACATTGCTTGTTGCATTGAAAACCAAGCTAGAAGAAATGAATAAACCATACTTGAAATAATCTGATAGGAATGTATGCGTAAAGGTCAAAACCCTGCCAAGTTCGTCAAAGACGTAGCAAAGCCCGAGCGGATTACGGTTGCGCTGTTGAATTACATCCCCTTCCTGAGCGGATTCTACGCCGAAACTCTCGACGTGTTGAAAGTCTCGCTTGAGTCCATGCGCAAGGATGCAGGTCTGCCATTCGACCTGATGATTTTCGATAACGGCTCATGCCCTGAAGTGCGTGACTTTCTTGTGAAAGAAAAAGAAGAGGGACGGATTCAATATTTGATCCTCTCTGAGAAGAACATGGGCAAGGGCGGCGCGTGGAATGTGATGCTGGCGGGCGCGCCGGGCGAGATCATAGCCTACACCGATGCGGACGTTTTGTTCTCCCCGAGCTGGCTTTCGCGTTCTGTTGAAATTCTTGAGACTTTCCCGAACGTTGGCATGGTGACGGCACGACCATTTCGTACCTCGCCGGAGTTATATACGTCTACTCAAGAGTGGGCACGGAAAAATGCGACCTTGGATGAAGATCAATTCATTCCATGGGAAACCTTTTTAGAATTCAACCTCTCGCTCGGGCAAACTGAAGAAGAGAATGTAAAAGTCTATGCCGAGACGAGCGACTGGCGCATTCAATACAAAGGTCTCACCGCACTTGCGGGGGCAAGTCACTGGCAGTTCACCGCGTACAAATCCACCTTGCAGCAATTCCTGCCCTTCGACATGGACAAGCCTATGGGACAAGTCCGCCAGCTCGATAAACGCATGAATGATGCGGGCTTGCTACGGCTGATGGTCTCCGACCCATTGGCGATGAATATGTCTAATACGTTGGGGTATTTGCGTGGGGAACTAAAGAAAGAAGAAAGAAGGAAGAAGGTGGGTGTAGGGAAAAGGATATTGGAATTGCCGCCCATTAAGAAGATGTTGCTGGCGGTGTATAACAAGATTTTTAGTTGGTATTATTCGTAATTACTCAAATCACTAAAACGGCGTTTTTATCTTCGACCACAACACCACTTGATTACGCCCATTGTGTTTTGCGTGATATAGAGCCTTGTCGGCAGTATCGAGTATCAATGCTTCATAGTGACCATGAGTGGGGAACTCTGAAATGCCCGCTGAAATTGTGATCGAGATCATGTGGTGATCCACATAGATTGGGGTTCCTTGAATGGATTCGCGCAGACGATCTGCGATGAGAAAAGCATCCTTTTCTTTTGTGTTTGGAAAAGCCACAAGAAATTCCTCGCCCCCATAACGGCACACAATATCGCCTGTGCGGGTAAATTTTATAAGATGATCGGCAAGGTCTCTTAATACAAAGTCGCCCGTAGCGTGCCCGTACGTATCATTGACACGTTTAAAGAGATCGATGTCCAACATTAGAAATGAAACCGGATATTTTTCACGCAAGGCACGGGATAATTCGCGGCTCAACGTTTCTTTTAGATAATGCCGATTGTGGAGTTTTGTAAGCGGGTCGCGAATGGCTTGCTCACGCAATTCATCCTGCAATTCTTGGATCTCCCTCATTTGATCTTCAAGTTTTGTGTAAGCATCACGTAATTTGGCGTCCGATTCTTTCTGGGCGGTCACATCCTCCTTGATGGCGATGTAATTGACAATGGCACCTTCGCTGTCAATGACAGGGGCGATCATCTCCACTTCCCAATAAGGTTCGCCGTTCTTCTTTTTATTTAAGAGTTCGCCGCGCCAGACCTTGCCAGATTGGATCGTCTGCCACATTTTTTCATACGTTTCTGGCGAAGTGTTGCCCGATTGAATGATGCGCGGATTCTTCCCGATGACCTCATTGAGTTGATACCCGGTTAGTTGTGAAAAAAATGGATTGACATATTCGATGTTCCCCTTAATGTCAGTGATCACCACGGAAACAGGGCTTTGTTCCACCGCTTTATGTAATTGCAGCAATCTCAACTCGGTCTGCTTGCGCTCGGTCACATCGCGCAGGATGATCAACCTGCCGACTAACCCTTTGGGCCACTCTTCGCGCAAAGGAGAGATCAGCACATCATAAAAGTGCTGATCATTGGTGCTGAGTTCAAACTTGACCTCTTTCTCTGGGTCATTTTTCAACTCTGAACCAAAGCGTGGAAAAACACCCTCCAAATTTTTCCCAAGCAAAGCATCTTCTGTATTTTCAAGTACCGCCGCTGCCGAACGGTTGATATCAATAATACGGTTATTTAAGTCGAGCGCGATCATGCCGTCACTCAGACTGTTTATTAATTTGTTGCGGGCAATGGGTGAAATGTCCAGTAATTTATCGCCATATAGAGCTAATAAAACCATCAGACCAAAGAGTGAAGAAGTGGCGGCTGTCCAATCTACCCCTGGCATTTGGGCTATATTAGTTTGATAAACGACATTCAAGAAAATGAATGTAAGAAGTGCGGCTACCAACCAGCGTGTCTGACGCTTCATAATGCTTGATCCACGAAATGCACCAATGGTAAAAACGATCAAAACCGATAATATCAGTGCATAACCTGAGATCACTGTATATGAAAACGCAGGACCATGTTCGAATAAAATGACATTATTTGCCTGAGGAATAAAATCGCTCCAATATAATCTGTGCCACGAGTTGGTAGAGATTATTGAGAGATTCGAAATGGAAAAAAATACTGCAATGGCTTTCATCCAACTCTTCTGGGTAATGTGTTCGTATCCCGTGAAGGACAAGGCAAATAAAAGTAAAAACGAAAATCCGGGTAAATAGCCCCATGCATCCAGAGTGGCAAAGAAGACTTTTAACGGAATTGTTGTCGCTGCAAAGCCAAGCGTGACCATCGCCATCCAAAAGATATTACAGCTTGCCCACATAGCAAAATAATAACCAGATAATTCATGTCTACGCTGCCAGGCGACAATGGTAATCATTGCAAACACAATCATCGAAATAAAAGACGAGACGACAATTGGGGTAATTATGAACATGGATGCAGTTTATACCCTTTGTGACCAAAATTCAATCCCGATTTCTCATGCTAAAATACAAGCCCAATGACCAAACGCATCTTCATTTCTGCCGACCACGGCATGGCAATTATCTATTTTCTACAAAGCGATGTCGTTTCGACGCTGCTTGATGCGGGCGTGGAAGTCGTCGTCCTTACCGACGATGACACCAAAGACAAGATCGCTTCACGTTTCACTCATCATGGCATCACCTTTGAAGGCTTACGTTTAAAGCAAGCCAACGACTACGCCAAAAAAGTCAGTCCGCGTATGCAATGGCTTTTGGCCTATTTGCGCCGCGTGGGCGGCTCGCGCCGCATCAACACCGAGGCGATGGATAGCCACGTCTGGGAAGTGTGGGGCGAGAACGGCTGGAAGTTCCGCCTCGGGGTTTGGATTCCCGCCGCCGTGATGCTTTTCTTTCTGCGGAATTTTTCGTGGGCACGTAAACTTTTGGTGAAGATGCAAAACCGCTTCACGCCTACCCTGGGGCTGTACACTGACCTCTTTGACAAATATCAACCCGACATGGTTATCGCCTCTACTCCTGGCTGGCGCATGGACCGCTACCTCCTGCGTGAGTCCGCCCGACGCGGAATCCCGAACATGACTGTCATCGTGGGCTGGGATAATTCATCCTCGTACAACGTCTCCGGTGCGGATGTGCAGTGGGCAACGTGCTGGTCTGAGTTGCAAAAAGAGGAACTTGTCAAAGGTTCGGATTGGGATCCCGAGCATGTGAACATTGGCGGCATCCCTTCGTATGATGGCTACTTCCGCAAGCAATGGCTCATGCCGCGCGATGAGTATTTCAAACTACACGGGCTTGATCCCAAACGTAAGTTGATCTCGTACGCCAGCAGTTTCGTCCACTTTGCGCCGAACTTCCCGAACATCGAAGCACTGGCAAAATTAGTTTCGTCTGATTCACTGGCAGAACCTTCTCAATTACTGATTCGCTTGCATCCCAGTCATTTTCAAGACAAGCCGAAGATTTTCGCCGACGAACGCGCACAAGTTTTTGAGTTGGAGAAAAAATATCCCAATGTGCATGTCGTACAACCTGTGGCATTGGGCGGATCGCTCGGTTACTACGGTGGCGAAGATATGGACGAGAAGTCGTCCATGATGGCGTATTCGGATGTGGTGGTGACAGTCTACTCGACGATGTTGGTTGAAACGGCTGTCCATGATACGCCGATGATCGCGGCAACGATTGACGTCCCTGGGGGATGGAATAAGCCAAAGAAATTCTCACTCTCGCTGAAAGAGATCGGGGATTGGCCCACACACCAACGTTTCCATTGGGCAAAGGCGGGACGAGTTGCGAGTAACGAGGTTGAGTTACGTGATGCCTTGAATATGTACTTGAAAGATAAAACCATCGACTCTGCCGAACGTCGCAAGTTTGTCGAAGACGAGATCACCTTCACCGACGCGGCAGCGGGAAAACGAACAGCGGAGTTCATTCTTTGGGTGTTGAATCAAGTGTCGGTTAAGTAAGAAGCGGGCAACCCGTCCAAGTGACGGGTTGCTATTTCATGGTAAAAATAAGGGCTGGAGAACTATATGAAACAGAAATTCCTTATTACCATTTCAATTCTGGCGATTCTCGCCTTATCTGCTTGTGGCGGCGCGGAAGCTACCCCTGAGGTCAGCTCGGAAGATCTGGCTGCGACTGCTGTTGCCGAGGCATGGGTGATCATTACGCAGACCGCGGCTGCTATGCCATCTGCCACACCTGTTCCGCCGACTTTTACTCCGCAGCCCACTGCAACCCTTGCGCCTGTACTCGAATTGCTGCCCACGCAACCGGCTCCTGTGGCGGTGGTTGCGGCGACTGCTACTCCTGAATGTAACCAGATCCCTGTCGCTGAGCCGAAAGGGACTTTGGTGAAGGTTGAGTTTTACAATGAAGCCTTGGGTAGTGCCAACCTGGCGTTTGGCATGCTGAACCCCAACGATAAAGGCGAATGTTATACCTATTCGTTCTCGGTCGGCAGAGGCGATGTGTTAAGCGCTAATGTTGTGGCGGGCTGTTATTGGGGCTATGCCTGGATCACTGGCGAGGAAGAATCTGTTGCCCGATCGGGCGACAAGGTCATGTGCATCACAGATGCATCCATTATTTACAAGGTTAAGGTCACAAAAGAATCTGTAGATTTTAGATAACGGATCAATGAGCAAAGCTGGTTCCATGTTCCTTTTTTATTTCTCGATCACGCTGGCGATCTGTTCCAGTGCACTTTATCATTTTGTAGCAAAGAGCACACCTGCCAATGTGAACTTTACCGTTTCGCTTTTGGTAACGTATGGGGTTGCTTTTGTGGCAACCCTTTTTACCTTCTTTTTCTTTCCTACCTCAAATGTTGTAGCAGAACTAAAACAACTGAATTGGGCGAGTGTTGGGCTGGCGGTAGCGGTGATGGGAATCGAATTTGGATATCTGTTGATGTATCGCGCCGGTTGGAATCTTGGCATTGCTGCAGTGCTGGTGACTGTGTTGGCGGCGCTTATCCTTGTGCCAGTGGCAGTCTTTGTTTTCAAAGATAAAATTTCGTGGATCAATATCGCCGGGGTGGTCGTTTGCCTGGCTGGGCTTGTGATGCTGAATTGGAAAAGATAAATATGTTTTCTCGGATTAAATCTGCTGCCCGCATTCTACTTAAGGGCGAACCCAAAAAGAAAGCTCGAACCCCCATTCCTGCCATCACCACCGAAGAACTGGCAGAGATCAAACAATTCTTTCCCCGCGAAAAATTTTTTATCATGGGTCATGCTCGCTCGGGCACGACCTTATTGATGCGCCTTCTGCGCTTGCATGACGAAGTCCATTGCAATTATCAGGCACATTTCTTTACGCGCAAGCCCATGCTCAAGTCATTGGTGGATACGCCCGAAGCCGAAGAGTGGCTGACGCGCAAATCGAATAGATGGAATCATGGGCGAGACCTTTCTCCGCTCGTTTTGCGTGCCGCTGCCGACTTCATCATGGAGCGCGATGCCGCCCGCGAAGGCAAACACATCGTCGGTGATAAAAGCCCGTCATCCACGATCCATGGACAGATCGTGCGCGATACGCATCTTCTATATCCTGATGCCAAACTTATTTACATCGTCCGTGATGGACGTGATGTATTGACCTCGGAACGCTTCCGTAATTTTGTGGAAGAGTCGAAGTTCCTCACCACAGAAGATAAGCGCATCATGGCGGACCTCAAAGCTGATTCGGCTCCATTCAGTGACGGTCGCCGCTCGATCTTTAATGAGGCATCCATTCGTAATATTGCCAAACGCTGGGTAGATGACCTGCACGAGATCGACTCTGAAAGCAAGCGTTTGTATGCTGGGAACTACATCTCATTGCGTTATGAAGATATGCTTGCTCAACCTTTCACTGAACTATCACGCTTGTGGAAATTCCTCGGCGTGAAGAAAGTGAACAAATCACTGGAGAAACAATTGCTGGCTGAAATGTCTTCCAACCCGGATGAAGAATGGCAGGCAAAACGTAATGAAGGCATCGCATCCTTCCTCCCGAAGGGTCAAGCCGGGAATTGGCGCAGACTCTTCACTGAAAAAGATAAAGCCTTGTTCAAAGAAGTTGCCGGTGATATGCTGGTCACATGGGGATACGAGAAAGACTTAAATTGGTAGTATGAACGTTTTAATGCATTTATGAAAAAAACAATGTTCGATCCTCCCTATCGGTTTTTCAATTTGGCACTTAGTGTTTTGGTTGTTGTGGGTGCTTTTCTATTGTTCGAGTTCCTTGCACCGCGCTCCGAGGCGGAGAATCAGTTCTTGTTTGGATTGTCCTTGCGACGGTTTATCCTTGGTGGGGTGTTCGTTTTCTTTTGGACGGTTAATCTAACCGCATTGATCCTGCGAACGTTAAAGCTCGCCTCTTTACAAACCTGGGTGGAAGGCAAAGCGCAGACCTGGGTTCCCTGGGGATTGTCCCTGCTTTATCTCACCGCTCTTGTAGCGATAACAACATGGGTTGCCATGCTCCCTCCCATGCTGGGCTTGTTCAAATTCTTGCGGTCTATGCGAGAACAACTAGACAGCTTATTCCTCTGGTTGTTTTTGTTGTGCCTGGTTTTGATCGTATATCTTCGAAGCCGCTATGCCGATTTGCTCCGTGAAAAGAAAACCGTCACTCTTGTAGAGCGACTCATGGTTGCGGCTGTTATTTTTGTAGCGGTATTTTTTCTGTATGCTCATTTTGCAGCCCTGATCGGCTGGGTGAATAAAGGTAAATATGCCTTTTGGGATTTACTAGCCGGGCAAATCATTCAAGGGCGTCTCTACATTCCCAACCCGCCTTACACACATGACCTCACCTTGTATCAGGGCAATTGGTATGTCCCCATGCCGCCCCTGGCTGGTGTTTTGATGGTTCCATTGGCATATTGGATTGGGGCGGAAAACATCAATGCCAGTTATTTCTCCATTTTTTTTAGCGCCTTGAATGGGGTCATCGTTTATGCGATCTTGAAGGAACTCAATACCCGCAAGTGGATCCAACTTTCTACTACCGGGATATTTGTTCTGATTGTCTTGTTTCTTTTCGGTACACCTCATCTTTGGGTGGGGATCAGCGGCAGGGGCTGGTACGTCAGCCAGATACTCACGGTTCTCTTCCTAGCGTTGGCTGTGTACGTTGCTCTGCGGGCTTGGTCTCCGTGGTGGGTTGGGATTTGTATCGGGCTCGCCATGACAGCCCGCCCCAATGGGCTGATGACCTGGCCTTTTCTTTTTGCGATTGCCATGCAGTTGCTAAAAGAAAAACATGGGCAAGTCAGTTGGCGAGACGCTTTTTTGTGGAGTTTGAAAACGGCAGTCCCTGTGGTTGTGGCTGTCGGCGCGCTACTGACCTATAACTATCTGCGGTTCGATGATTTTCTGGATTTCGGTTATACCACCGTCAATGCCGGTTCAGATATCGTTGCAAATGTACAAACGTGGGGAATGTTCCATCCGCATTTTATTTCCAGAAATCTTCAGGTCATGCTTTTTGAAATGCCCTGGTGGAACCCGCAGAACCGCTGGCCCATTGAACCCTCTACCACAGGGATGAGCATCTTTTTGACCACGCCTGCGCTGTTTTATCTCTTCCGACGTTATCCGAAAGACTGGTGGGTGATTGGGGCGTGGACAGCGGTCTTATTCAATATTGGCTTGCTCAGCATGTACCATAACACGGGGGCGCACCAGTTTGGGTATCGTTATATTTTGGATATGTTGTTACCATTGATCACCATGTTTGCACTTGGGTTTAGCAATCGCAAGATCCCCTGGCATTTTATCCTTGCTGTGTTGCTCAGTATTGCTGTTAATCTTTATGGGGCAGATTGGTTCATGAACGGATGATTTTCTTTTCGAAGAGGTTTTTATGAAATATTTGATCGCTGGTCTTGGCTCTGTGGGACGACGTCATATGCGTAATCTGGTCGCGTTGGGTGAAACGGACATTGTCCTCTATCGCACACACAAAGCGACCCTACCTGATGAAGAGTTGGCGGGCTACCCAGTTGAAACGGATTTTGCCGAAGCGTTGAAGAAACATAAGCCGGATGCTGTCATTGTTTCAAATCCCACTTCGTTACATTTGGATGTTGCCATTCCTGCTGCCGAAGCGGGATGTGCCATTTTATTGGAGAAACCCATTGCCGCTTCCATGGAGCGGGTGGATGTTCTGCAAAAAGCCGTGCAGAAAAGCGATTCGAAAGTATTGGTCGCATTTCAATTTCGGTTTCATCCGGGTATGGTCAAGGTGCGTCAGTTGATCGAGAACGGTGAGATCGGACGCGTGGTTTCGGCGCATGTCCATTTTGGAGAGTATTTGCCTGCTTGGCACCCATGGGAAGATTATCGTCAGGGGTATGCGGCTCGATTAGATATGGGCGGCGGCGTGGTGGCGACTCAATGTCACTCGCTGGATTATTTGCCGTGGCTGGTTGGGAAAAAAGTTGAATCCGTTTGGGGCTTTGCCGCGAAATTGAGCGACCTTGAAGTGACAGCGGACGATACAGCCAAGATCGCTCTGCGTTTTGAAGGTGGCGCGCTGGGAAGTTTGCATCTCGACTACAACCAACAACCGCCAGAGCACGAGTTCCGCATTATTGGTACGAATGGAACGATCAAGTGGAATTTAGTTGATGGTGCGGCACGGGTTTACCGAACTGAGAAAAAAGATTGGGATGTTTTTCCACTGCCTGAAGGTTGGGAACGCAACGTCATGTTCCAGCAGCAGACGAAGCATTTTGTAGATGTGGTCAACGGAGAAGCTGAGCCGTCTTGCACGTTGGAGGATGGTGTTCAAGTGCAGAAGATCATTTCTTCAGTGCATGAGTCGCAAAAGACAGGCAAGTTGATCTCGTTGTAATTTCAAGACCTGATAGGTTTCAGAAACCTGTCAGGTCTTTTAGATTGAATCCATTTTCAGGGTGGTGAAATACCGATGGTGGGAGACAGGTTCAACTTCCAGAATGAGGCGGGGAATTCCAAAATTCACTCACTGAATTTTGGAGTATAATGGGCGCTTGTATGACAATCCAAACTCTGTTTTCAGGGTTTATGAATTCAATGGAGTGACAATAATGGCAAAAGCTAATCTTATCTCCCCCTATGGTGGAAAACTTGTTGACTTGGTCGTGAAGGGAGCCGAGCGTGATGAATTGATCGCGCGTGCCGGACATCTTCCTTCGATCAAGATCAGCATGCGGAATTTGTGTGACCTGGAGTTGATCGCCACTGGCGGTTTTTCTCCGCTGACGACCTTCATGGGCAAAGCCGATTACGACCGCGTGCTCAAGGAACTGCGTCTTGCCGATGGCACGCTCTTCCCGCTTCCCATCACGCTGACGGCTGACCCGAAAGAACTGCCGACCGTGGGTGAAGAACTCGCGCTGCGTTCTGCGAACTTTGACCTGATCGCAGTGATGACATTGGAAGAAGTTTTTCATTGGGACGCGAACACCGAAGCCGCGCTGGCATACGGCTCGACCGATACCAAGCACCCGATGGTTTCGGAAATGG
Source organism: Anaerolineae bacterium (assembly GCA_017303655.1). Taxonomy (GTDB): domain Bacteria; phylum Chloroflexota; class Anaerolineae; order Anaerolineales; family Villigracilaceae; genus Villigracilis. The sequence continues at coordinate 58,585 of JAFLCE010000002.1, read as the reverse complement.
GACGTTGGGGCAAGGTCTGCATCAGCGGTCCGATGAAAGTTGTAAACCTTCCTAAATATTATGACTTTGTAAACCTGCGCCACACACCGGCTCAGGTGCGCGAAATGCTCGAAGCGATGGGGCAAGATAATGTCGTCGCTTTCCAGACCCGCAATCCTTTACACCGCATTCATGAAGAACTGACCAAACGCGCCGCTGCTCAGGTGAATGGCTCGTTGATAGTTCACCCTGTGGTCGGTATGACCAAGCCCGGTGATGTGGATCACTACACCCGCGTCCGCACGTATAAGGCATTGGTTGATAATCACTACGATCAGAAGAGTACCATGCTTAGCTTGCTCCCGCTTGCCATGCGCATGGCTGGACCGAAGGAAGCCATCCTTCACGCGATCATCCGCCGCAACCACGGCGCAAATCATTTCATCGTCGGGCGCGATCATGCTGGTCCGGGCAATGACTCGACCGGCAAGCCGTTCTATGGTCCGTACGATGCGCAGGAATTGATGAAGCAATATGAAGCGGAAATCGGCGTCAAGATGGTTCCGTTCGAAATGCTGGTTTACCTCCCCGACGAAGAGCGCTACGTGGAAGAGAAAGATGTTCCCAAGGGTGCGAAGGTTGCCAATATCTCCGGCACACAAGTCCGCGATGATTATCTTGCCAAAGGCAAGCTGCTCCCCGAATGGTTCACCCGCCCCGAGACTGCTGAAATTCTGCGTGAGATGTATCCGCCGCGCCATGAGCAGGGCTTTGGTATCTGGTTCACCGGCTTAAGCGGTTCCGGAAAATCTGCTACCACTTCCGTGCTCACTACTCTGCTGCTCGAACGCGGACGTGAAACTGCCATCCTCGATGGCGATGTGGTTCGCACCCATCTTTCCAAGGGTCTCGGCTTCAGCAAGGAAGACCGCGATACCAACATCATCCGCATCGGTTTTGTCGCTGGCGAGATCGTGCATGCTGGTGGCATCGTCATTTGTGCCGCTATCAGTCCCTACCGCGCCACCCGTGAAGAAGCTCGCAAGATGGTCGGTGAGAACTTCATCGAAGTCTTCATGGATACGCCTGTTGAAGTCTGCGAACAGCGTGATGTGAAAGGTCTGTATGCCAAGGCTCGTCAAGCCATGGTCGATGGCAAGCCGATGGGCTTCACCGGTGTGGATGATCCGTATGAACCGCCCGTCAAGCCGGAAATCACGCTCAAGGGTTATGAATCCACCCCTGAAGACAATGCTCGTATTATCGTCAAGTATTTGGAAGAACAGGGTTTCCTGCTTCCGGTGAAGTAATCTGATGCAAGTGACAGTCACCTTTAAGGTGACTGTCACTTGTTCTTTGTATGACCAAACCCCCTTACGCTTCATCCTTAATCCTCAGCCTGCTTGCCCTTTCAGGGACTTTTCTTATCCTTTATGCGACTCCACAAGGCATGGGACTCTTGGATGATTCCATCGGCTATATTGCTGGAGCAAGAAGCATCCTAAGCGGACAAGGCTATCGCGAAGCGTGGCTGGCATCGAACCAGCCGGTGACTCACTTCCCTCCTGGTTTTTCAACCATCCTCGCCCTCGTCGGCTTAAGCGGGCTCGATCCATTACGCGGCACACGCTTTGTCAATGCGCTTGTGTTTGGCGCGAATATTTTCATGCTTGGAATCATCGGCTGGCGCATGACCAGATCAAAAGTGGCGGGAGGCGTACTCGCTCTTCTACTTCTGGTGAATGGACAGTTGTTCCGTGTCCATACCCTGGCGATGAGCGAACCGCTATATATCTTTTTTACTCTTGCTGCGTTCTTATTCTTTTGGCATTATTTTTCTGAAGAACAAAATAAATTAACCGCCAAGAGCGCGAAGGACGCAAAGGAACCTAAAAATCTTGGCGCTCTTCGCGTGCTTCGCGGTTCAAATGGTTTTCTCCTCCTCACAGCGGTTCTCACCGCTTTCGCCTACCTCACTCGCTACGCCGGTCTGGCTCTACTCGCCACCTTCCTAGTTTCACTCTTCATTCTTCACCCCACCTGGGAAAAACGACTCACTAGTATTGCCATCTTCCTTGCCGGGTTTATTCCCTTCGCACTGGCGTGGGGCATCCGCAACCGTCTATTAGCAGATAATGCTACCAATCGCACCATCGTCTATCACCCAATCACAGCAGAAAATATTCAACTTGGCATTTCCAACTTTGCTACTTTCGTTATGCCCATTGAAGAATGGCGGCGTGCGCTGATCAAAGTACCAAATTTCTTTGTAACGCTTCTCGCCCTACTTGTTCTGGCTTTACTTCTTTGGGTTTTATTTAAGGGTGTAAAAAAATTCTTCCAACCAGCAACCGAACCCCTCGAAGTTCTATCTTTTATCAGTACACTTTATATCTTTGGCTATCTGGCATCCATTATTTCTTCCATGACTTGGTTCGATGCCAGCACCAAATTCCAACTCCGCATCGTTTCGCCGGTGTACGTCAGCCTGCTGATCATGCTTGTCTATCTTGGTTATTGGCTTTGGCAAAAACAAAAAGCCGTTACTATCCTCTTATCTTTAGTCATCTTCTCCCTTTCTCTTTCTGGCTTTACTGACACCCTCACCCAACTCCGCAAAGGCGGACAGGGATACGCCTCCTTCCAATGGTTCGACTCAGACGGGATGAAATTTCTGCAAACACTGCCCGAAGACGTGCGCATTTATTCCAATGAAACCGCAGCCATCTATCTCTACACAGATCACCCCGGTTATGTTCTACCTGATTTGATTGATCCGGTCACTGGTCTGCCGCGCGGGCTTTTCGATGAAAGTGTTAGCAAGCTTCAAGCCGACGTTCTTTCTGGCGAAGCCGTGCTGGCACTCTTTGATGTTGATTCGCAGGATGAAGATGTACAATCGGTTTATCAAACTCTTGCCGATGGGCTGTATCTCGCATTCAACGAACAAGGCGATAAAATCTATACTGCATTTCCGTAAGGCGACATACTATGTTGCCCTACTTCAAAAGGAACCCATATGACCATTTTCGATAAATTCAATTTGAAAGACCGCGTAGCTGTCGTTACTGGCGGCGGCGGACAGTTGGGCTATGAATTTTGCAAGACCCTGGCCGAAGCAGGCGCAGCCGTCGTTGCCGCAGACCTCAACATGGATTTTGCTGGCAAGACCGCGACTCGACTCACCGAAGCCGGATACTCTGCGATGGCATTTCCCCTCGACGTAACCCGCCTCGAATCGACCCGGGAGCTGGTCGCTGAAACCGTCAAACAATTCGGTCGCCTCGACATTCTCGTCAACAGTGCCGCACTAGACCCTAAATTTGACCCGACTGCTGCCGAAAAAGGAATCGCCCCCGGCGCCTTCGAAGATTATCCACTTGCCGATTGGCAGGCAGCCCTAAACGTCAACTTGACCGGTATGTTCCTCACCACCCAAGCCTGCGTTAAACAGATGATCGCACAAGGCAAAAAAGGCAGCATTATTAACATCTGTTCAACGTATGGTTTAAATGGGCCGGATCAGCGTATCTATATCAAAGATGGCAAGCGTGTGGCATTCAAGCCTGCTTACTACACCACCACCAAAGCTGGTGTGATGGGTTTTACCAAATATCTTGCCGCCTACTATGCCGAGACCGAAATCCGCGTCAATGCACTGACCCCCGGTGGTGTATACAATAACCATGAAGAGTATTTCGTCAAGAATTACTCCGCCAAAACTATTCTTGGTCGCATGGCGAAGAAGGATGAAATGAACGGCGCGTTATTGTTCCTTGCCTCAGAAGCCTCTTCGTACATGACTGGCAACAATGTCATCGTCGATGGCGGTTGGACAGCCTGGTAAGGTAAACTAGACGATGGACGGTAGATCATTGAAAATGGTCCGTCGTTCGAGGTCAACGGTCTGATTATGACAAACATCCTCGCTATCATCCCTGCGCGCGGCGGCTCGAAAGGCATTCCGCGCAAGAACATACGCCTCTTTGCGGGCTATCCACTGATTGCCTGGAGCATTGCCGCGGCAAAACAATCAGAGTTGGTGACTCGCATTATCGTTTCGACGGATGATGAAGAGATCGCAGCAGTTGCCCATGAATGGGGTGCAGAGACACCTTTTCTGCGTCCTACCGAACTGGCTCAAGACAAGACCACAGATCTACCTGTTTTTGTGCATGCGCTCAAATGGCTCGAAGATGTGGAAGGCTACCGCCCGGATGCAGTCGTTCAATTGCGTCCTACCTCGCCGATCCGCTCAAAGAGCATGGTGGATGATGCTATTCGAATTTTGCTTGACCATAAAGATGCTGAATGTGTCCGCGGTGTAGTGCCTGCGGGACAAAACCCTTTCAAGATGTGGCGCTTTTATGGAGAGGACAAGCCGTTGGCTCAACTGCTTGAAGTTCCCGGCATCGCCGAACCTTATAATGCGCCGCGCCAGATCCTGCCGTCGGTGTATTGGCAGACGGGTCATATTGATGTCATTCGCACAACGACCATTTCCGAAAAGAAATCGTTAACTGGCAATATTATTTATCCCCTGGTGATCGACCCGAAGTACACAGTTGATATTGACACTCCGGCAGATTGGGCAAAGTATGAAGCCGTGGTATACAGCGGACTGGATATGGTTTCGCCTGGCAAGGCTCGTCGCTTAATACCTGAAAATGTAAAGATGATCATTTGTGACTTTGACGGTGTAGTGACGAATAACCTGGTCTTAACGGATGAGAACGGCAAAGAGACCGTCTCTGCTTCACGTAGTGACAGCATGCATATTAAAGCTTTGCGTGAAAAAGGCGTGGAAGTGATGATCCTCTCTTCGGAACCGAACCCGGTCGTAAAGGCACGTGCGAAAAAGATGGGAGTGGAGGCAATTCATGGGATCGGGATGCAGGACAAAGGGCGTGTGATGCGTGAAGTCCTCGAGCAGAAAAAGGTTCGAGCAGAAGATGTCATCTATGTTGGGAATGATCTCAACGACCTGCCTTGTTTTGAAGTGGCAGGCTGGTCTGTGGCAGTCGCGGATGCCTATCCTGAAGTCTTACGCGCGGCAGACCATGTGTTGACGAAGAATGGTGGGCACGGGGCGATCCGTGAGCTTTGCGAATTAGTATTGAAGCAATTACCTCAAAAGGAGAATTAAGAATGGCGCGTGAAATTAAATTTGGAAATCGAATGATGGGTGATGGTCACCCTGCTTATGTGATCGCGGAGATCGGCATCAACCATAATGGCGACCTAGATGTTGCAAAGAAGATCATTGACGGTGCGGTACATGCGGGCGCGGATGCGGTCAAATTCCAGAAGCGCACTCCGGAAGTAAGTACGCCGCTCGAACAACAAAAGGTGATGCGTGAAACTCCCTGGGGTTACATCACCTACTTGGATTATCGCTACAAGGTTGAATTCAACGAAGATCAGTACCGCGAGATTGACCGCTATTGCAAAGAAAAAGGCATTGATTGGATGGTCTCGGTGTGGGATGAACCCGCCGTGGATTTTATGGAGAAGTTCGACACACCTGCATATAAAGTGCCGTCTGCTTCTTTGACAGATCATAACCTGTTGAAATATGTCCGCCAGACAGGCAAGCCTATCATTATTTCCACGGGCATGTCCACCATGGAGCAAATTCATAAAGGTGTGAATGCTGTTGGTGAAGATAATCTCGTCATCATGCACTGCACTAGCACGTATCCATGTGAACCCGAAGAATTGAACTTGCGCATGATCGAAACTCTGCGCAATGAATTTCCGAAGAATCCCATCGGGTATTCTGGTCATGAAGTGGGGCTCGTTCCTTCGGCAGTGGCAGTTGCGTTGGGTGCTTGTTCGGTGGAACGTCACATGACGCTTGATCGTGCCATGTGGGGTAGTGACCAGGCGGCGTCTGTGGAGCCGGGCGGTTTTGAGCGTCTCGTAAAATACATCCGCGTGACCGAAGCAGGCATGGGCGACGGCGTGAAGCGTGTCTATGAATCCGAAAAGGGTTCGATGAAGAAACTCCGCCGCGTTGTGAACGAATAAAAAACCATTAACCGCGAAGACCGCCAAGAGCGCAAAGAAAGATTTTTTAGCGCCCTTCGCGTGCTTCGTGGTTCAAAATATCTATGGGTATTAAACAGAACATCCGCCGCACGCTCCGCCCATATGGCAAAACCGCCCAGGCAATTCTGCGCTGGAAGCGGTTTTCATTTAACGACGTACCGCCCATCTTTGGCAATTCCAAACCGAAGAGCGGCTCGCATTTGTTGCTGCAAATTCTCAACGGATTCACGCAAATCATGCCGTATCGTTATGTGGATGCCGACCCGGTGCGGACGATAACACGAGATGGAAGAAGAAAGACGAAAGAAGAAATTCTTACGGATCTAAGATCTGTGCCTGCGGGTGTGATCGGCTGGGGCTATGTGGATGCGACGAAAGAGAACGCCTCTTTCTTAACCTCAGCTGGGCGCGTCAACTTTTTCATTTATCGTGACCCGAGAGATATGCTCGTCTCACAAGTCTTCTTCGCGACCGATATGCACGAAGAGCATGGCATGCACGCACACTACAACTCCCTACCTGATTTTGCGGCGAGACTCAATGTAGCCATCACAGGCATTGATAAAGACGGCTTGAAGATGGTCAGCGTGAAGCAGAGATATGAAGCCGTATTTGCATGGCTTGAACAGAAGAACACAATGTGCCTGCGCTTCGAAGACCTCATCAATAATCGCGACGCAACGCTGCTCGCCATGCTCGATGAAGTGGAAAGTACCGGGTATAAAATCCCCACTCCGCGTGAGAAGGCATTGCTCATTTTGGTGGATGCCATTCAGCCGAAGAAGAGTCATACCTTCCGCTCGGGTAAGACCGGCGGCTGGAAACAGCACTTCACCGAAGAACATAAAAAATTATTCAAAGATGTTGCGGGGGATCTGTTGGTGAAATTGGGGTATGAGAAGGACAATTACTGGTAATTCAAAAAAAGACCGGAATATTCTGGTCTTTTTTATTCATTGATGTGTTCCAATGCTTGAAGTATGAAGGTGATAACTAGTAGATATTCAAACAGACCCTGCATTTGCAGGGTCTGTTTGAATTAATATTACTTTGCTGGCTCCCAGATGCGAATGTTCGTAATCGAACAACGGGTTCCGAAATCTTTATTCGTACCCGAAAGGATGGATACTCCCAAATCACCCTCCATTGACTCGTTTTGTGGGAAGGCATATTCTCCGATGACTTCTCCATTCACGATGACATAGGAATAATAGCCATTTACGATCAGGGTGAAATCAGCTTCGGTGTTTCCCACTAGGTCCACCTTGCCCGTTCCGCGGGATTTCCCTACTCGAAAACCACGATTGTTTTCGGTGTGTAAGAACATGATTGATGATTGATCTAGAAATACGGAATAGTCGCTGCCGTCATTTTGAATACCGAACACTATGCCGCAACCTGAAGGATTTGGAGTTTTGCTTGCGCTACTCCATGAATAGTGAGCGCTGTAGACAAAATCGCTTGCTTCGATATTAAGAGGCCAGGTTATATACCAATTGAGCTGTGCCCATTCCTCTGAGAAATTCTTCAATTGCTTCAGGGTACCCTTATTAGTACCGATATAGCCTTTATTGTAAAACTCTTCAATTTCAGCGTACCATTCACCAAATTGTTGAGTTGCTGCCAGATTGGGTGTCTTCGTTGGGAGTGGGGTTTTTGTGGGAGTTGACGTTATTGTGGCTGTGGCAGTGGGTGTGTCGGTGGGAGCTGGGGTTGCTGTTGGTTCTGGGATGGGGCTAAACGAACAGGACACCACAAACAATGTTGTAACAAATAAGATTAACAGATTGGTATTTTTCCTTTTCATATTTCCTCTCCTTTTTATGGAATTAACCATATAATACTAAAAGAATAAATTTAGTACAAGTGACAAAAATCCTAGTTGGAACATGTAATGAAAGAATTTTTCACCCAACGCATCAAACGCGGGCTTGTCCGCAGACTTACCTTGCTTAAGGTTGCTTCTATCGCGCGGAAGGTGGCTCGCAAAGAGCCTCAGCCGAACGGCGCGCCCGTTGTCTTTTTCAAGGCATCCACCGGTATCGACGATCTTTCCTGGAATAGCGGCTTTCACCTTTTAACCTCGTGGGCGTTCCGTTTGCAGGGAATCCCTGTGGCGTATTTTGCTTGTAATTCGGGCTTGAGCAAATGTGTGCTGGGAACGAATCGCGACAATCCGCAAAAGGAAATGCCATGCAAGTCTTGTGTGATGCAGTCGCAGGCGTTGTATACGGGAGTGCAAGTAGACAAGGAAAAAAGCACACAAGTAAATTGGTTTGACTTTCAAAGAGATACTGATATCGAGAAAGCCGTCCGTGATCTGGATATCGATCAATTATCACGTTTCACTCATCATGACCTTCCACTCGGCGCGCTATGCCTTGCCGGTTTGCGTTGGGTGCTGCGTATCCATCATTTGAACGACGATGAGAACACGCGCTATCTTTTGCGGGAATACATTTTGTCCGCGTGGAATGTGGCGCAGAAGTTTTCTGCTTTTCTCGATCAGACTCAGCCTCGGGCTGTGGTGGTCTTTAATGGGCAGTTCTTCCCCGAAGCGACGGCGCGTTACGTGGCCCAAAAACGCGGACTGCGCGTCATTACACATGAGGTGGGACTTCAACCCGCCACCGCATATTTCACCGAAGGCGAAGCGACAGCGTATCCCATCCACATTCCTGCTGATTTTGAATTGAGCGACGCCCAAAATGCCAAGCTCGATGCCTATCTTGCCAAACGCTTTCAAGGTGACTTTACGATGGCAGGCGTCAAATTCTGGGCGGATATGAAGGGACTCGACGAAGCTTTCTTAAGCAAGGCGGCGGGGTTCAAACAGATCGTGCCCGTCTTTACGAATGTCATCTTTGATACAAGCCAACCACACGCTAACACGGTTTTTGAAGATATGTTTGACTGGCTCGATATGGTGTTGGAGGTAGCACGGGAGAGCCGCGATACGTTGTTTGTTATCCGCGCGCATCCCGACGAGACACGGGTAAGAAAATCCAGCCGAGAAACGGTTGAGGGTTGGGCAACCAGCCGCGAGGTAGGGAAAGAGGCGAATATCGTTTTCGTGAGTCCGCTTGAGGCGTTGAGTTCCTACGAGTTGATCCAACGATCAAAATTTGTGATGATCTATAACTCCACCATTGGGCTGGAAGCATCCATCATGGGGGCGGCGGTGTTGTGCGCGGGCAAGGCGCGTTTTACGCAGTACCCCACGGTGTTCTTCCCGCAGACGGTGGATGAAGTTCGGAGCAAGATGAAAGAGTTTTTGGCAGCGGAACGCATTGACGTGCCTGCGGAGTTTAAACGCAATGCACGTCAGTTCTTGTATTACCAATTGTACAAAACATCGTTGCTATTTGGTGAGTTTTTAGAGCCATCTGTGCGCGTGACACAAACGAAGTTGAAGTCGTTTGAATTCGATGAGTTGCTGAATTCCGCTTCTATAAAGACGATCTTGAATGGCGTTTTAGATGGCGGAGATTTCTTGTTAAAAGAATAGAGGAATGTATGACCTATCAATTGATCCGCAATGGTACGTTGATCGACGGGACGGGCGCTGCTCCGCTGATGGATGCCGCCGTGCTTGTGAAGGATAACCGCATTCAGGCGGTGGGCAAAGCGAATAGCATTCGCCTGCCAGATGCGCAGACGACGGAGATCGATGCCAACGGCGGTTTCATCCTGCCGGGCATGATCGACACTCACGTGCATATCATGTTGGAAGGTGTGAACATCGTGCGCGATATGATGACACCATTCTCGATGCGTTTCTATAATTCAGTAAAGTATTTGAAGAACACCATCGATGCGGGCATTACCAGTGTGCGCGATGCGGGTGGTGCGGATGCTGGCACCAAGCAGGCGGTGGAGAGCGGCGTGATCCTCGGTCCGCGTTTGCAGATCAGCATCAGCGTGTTGACCACCACAGGCGGTCACGGCGATGGCTGGATGCTTTCAGGCATGGAATATGATCTGTTCATGGCATACCCCGGTTTCCCCGAATGCCGCGTGGATGGTGTCGAAGAGTGCCGCCGCAAAGTGCGTGAGGTGCTGCGTGCTGGTGCGGATGTGATCAAGATTTGTTCGACGGGCGGTGTGCTCAGCCCTACGGATCATCCGGAGTTTACGCAATTCTCTCCTGAAGAGTTGGAAGTGATCGTGCGTGAAGCTTCGTATCGGCGTGGCGTGAAGGTCATGTCGCATGCGCAGGGTGCCGAGGGCGTTAAGAACGCGATCCGTGCCGGAGTGCATTCCATTGAGCATGGAATTTTCCTGGACGATGAAGCCATTGAACTGATGCTCAAATATGGCACGTATCTTGTGCCGACTTTGCTGGCTCCACTGGCAGTCCTTGAAGCAGGGGAGAAGGGTGGGATGCCAGAATATGGTATCCGTAAATCTCGTGAGGTGATCGAGATCCACAGTGACAGTATTGGGCGCGCGCACAAGGCGGGTGTGCGAATCGCCATGGGCACAGATGCAGGCGTCATGCCGCATGGGACGAATCTGCGCGAACTGGGGCTAATGAACAAGATCGGCATGAGCCCCATGGAGACCATCGTTTCCACAACGAAGACCGCGGCAGAATGTTTGGGCTGGGGCGACCAGGTCGGGACGATTGAAGCGGGTAAACTTGCCGATATTATTCTGCTGAAAACTGACCCATTGAGAGATATCCGTTCATTGGAAAATGTGGATAATATTCCGCTGGTGATGAAAGATGGCAAGGTTGTGAAAGACAAACGCTAGATATTTAATATCAAAAAAGAGGAGCTCATGGGCTCCTCTTTTTTATTCCACTGCTATTTTCACAACGATCTTCCGCGCTGGCTGCGACTGGTCGAGAGCCATGCTGGGCATGTGAGCGTCTTCTGGGAATAGAAGAACGAAATAGCCGCTTCTCAACTCAATCTGTTGACCTTCGCCAAAAAGAGGCAGGAAATCTTTTTCCGCAACGTACTCGTCTTGCCGCAAGTCATGGATGTTGACATAGCCTATGCCTTCAGCGCCTTGCACTACGTATTGCAGGTCAATGTAGCGGCGATGTGCCTCCCACTTGCCTTGTTCTTTCAGTTTGGTGGTGTATTCCTGAACCAGTACATACATCTTGTTGTCGATCTCGTGCCTTCCAACCGGAATTGAATACACATCGATGCTGTTGACATAATCGAACGCCTGTTTGAATTTAGGATGGAGCGGATAGTAGAGAGTTGCGTTTTCAATTCGATCAATGATCATTTAGCTTTCCAACGTAATATATTTCTTTCGCGGATTCACCCCGACCATGCCCTTGAACATCTCTTGAATGGATTTCATGTCTGCATCCATGTCATCGGTCAGGTGAAAGATTTCGCCCACGCGCATGGCTTTGTGTTTACCGTCCACTTTTGCTGTGACGATGGGAATCCCCGCCCCTTTGGCGATATGATAAAAACCGCGCTTCCATTCTTTCACACCATGACGTGTGCCTTCGGGCGCGATCGTCAGAACGAATTTCTCAGACTGATTGTATGCATCCACCATTTGCTCTACGAGCCCGGAAGACTTTTTACGATCTACGGGCACGCCGCCACACCAATAGAAGAACCAGCCGAATGGGCTGCGGAACAACTCGGCTTTGCCCATGTAGCGCACATCTGCTTTCAGGCGGAAGATGACTCCCAGAAATAGGAGAAAGTCCCAATTCGAGGTATGAGGCGCACCAATGATCACATACTTTGATAGGTTGGGCAACGTCCCTTCCACACGCCAACCGGCAAGGCGCATCAGAGTATTGCTTATGAAACGAAAAATGGGGCTAAGAATGGGAGTGTTGAATATTGTCCTTCTCAAATTATCCTCGGTCACAAACTTTGAAATAGTATTTGGGCAAGAGAAAATGCATGAAATTAGCTTGAAACAGATTACAGGCAGGGCATGGTAAAATTATTTACAATAAAAATTACAGTGCGTTGATGTATTAAGGAGGAAAAATTCGATCGCTGTTTTGGAGACACACAAAGCCATGGTTTTGCTCAGGAATCGAATAAAGTCAATTATAAAGCCAGAGGTAATCGGTTGGGGTATTGTATTCTTAGGATTTATAGTACGGATACGGCAATATTTTGCAAACCGTTCTTTTTGGGGTGATGAAGCCAGCCTGGCTATTAATATCGTTTCGCGATCATTTATTGAGCTGACAAAACCTCTGGGCTTTCATCAAGCTGCCCCCGTTGGTTTTCTTTTCATTGAAAAATTTCTGATTACCGTTTTTGGAAATCATGATTATATTCTACGCTTGTTCCCACTTTTTTCTGGCATCCTGGCTCTTTATCTTATATATCGCATTACATTGGAGCGTTTTGATTTTATCGGGGTATTCGCGCTTTTGATGTTTGCCTTGAACACATGGCTGGTCAATTTTTCGGTTGAGTTCAAACAATATGGCAGTGATGTAATGGTCACTTTATTGTTAATTTACTTATCCATTCGCTGTCTCAAAGAAAAGCCCAACGCCACAGACTTTCTATGGCTTGGAGCGGTAGGCTTTGTCGCGATCTGGGTATCTCATGTATCTATTTTTATTCTGCCAGGGATCGGGCTGGCATTGGCTTTTGAGAAATTTATCCACAAAAAACAAATCTCATTTGTATGGCTCTTAAGCCTGGGCGCTGCATGGCTTATTTCATTCGGCATCGATTATCTTTTTATTTTACGGCATACCGCTGCAGATAAATATTTTTATACGTATTGGCTGAAATCTTTTTTGCCACTACAGGCGGGGGATATCTTCCCATGGCTTGAAAATGTTTACTATAAGTTTGTGCTGATAATTCTAGATCGAACGGATCTGAGTGCTGGGTACATGGTCCTCGTCTTTGCAGTCATTGGCGGATTGTCGCTTTTGTATAGACAGAGAAGTCTAGCATTGATCATTATCTCGCCTTTTATTGTCACCTTAATCGCGTCTGCATTGCAGAAATACCCTCTTTCCTATCGGTTTATGCTTTTTTTGCTTCCTTTGGCGCTGTTGTTAATGGCAGAAGGGATCGGGAAGATATACCAGATATTTGCAAAGATCAATCGGTATGTTGCCCTGGCTCTCTGTAGTATTCCCGTCTTGTTAATGCTTGTTCCTTTGACACAAACCGCAATGGGGAATTTTAAAATCCCTCCAACGATAGCGGAAATGAAACCTGTGTTGGCGTTCGTTGAAGAGAATAAACAACCAGGAGATATCATTTATGTCCATTATCGTTCTGTCCCAGCTTTTAATTATTACGCTCCTTTTTTTCGTTTGGATACGGAAAATGTAATTATAGGTAAAGACCGGCAGAACCCCCAAAAAGCCCTCGACCTTTTTTTTAGTGACATAAAAGAACTACAAGGAAAAGACCGTGTTTGGGTTATTCTCTCTGAGATTCCATATTGCTATGATTGTGAGGGCGATAAGCAATTGTTCTTCGAAAACTCTTTGAATGAAAATGGTTCGATGCGTGATCGCATCCTTGCTCCAAATGCGGTTGCATATCTTTACGATTTCAACCCATAGTAGAAACCAATTAACGAGATAATATGCCTTTTCGATCATCGCTTCGCTCAACGATCTACCAAACCGAAAAACTGACTCAGCGCTTACGCTTTGCCTCCCAACCCGCAGACCTGCCCATTTTGCTCGGCATTTCCTTCCCGAAAAGCGGCACGCACCTGCTCGACCAGATTTTGCTCGGCTTCTCGAACGTCGCACCGTATGCCAAACGATTGCATTCCTTTTATGCCGAGTACGAAGGTGAAAGTGGAAAAAAACGCGAACCCGAAAAAGCCCTTGCCTGGCTTGACTCGCTTCGCCCGCGTGACATTGCATCCGCACATCTTTTTGCAAGACCTGAAGCCATCGCCCGCGTATGCACGCCAAAATTTGCACCTTACTTCATCTTCCGCGACCCGCGCGATGTGGTCGTCTCGCACGTCTTCTACGTCACCGACATGGAAGCGCGCCACGTCCACCATGACTATTATCAATCCCTGCCCGATTTTGATTCTCGCCTGAAAGTCAGCATTCTTGGACGACCTGATGCAAACATCGAATTCTCGAATATCGCAGACCGTTTTGAGCCGTACCTTGGATGGCTCAACCGTCCCGAAGTTTTGACCATTCACTTCGAAGACCTGATCCACGCCCGCGCCGCGACTCTCACCTCGATCATGGATTACCTCCTCAGCCGGGTCACGCTTCCTACTTCCCGACAGTTGATCCTCAATTCCCTCGAAGCCTCCATCAACCCGACAAAGTCCCCGACCTTCCGCTCCGGCAAGACTGGCGAATGGAAGAAGCACTTCACTGATGAGCATAAAAAGATCTTCAAAGAGGTCGCGGGAGATTTATTGGTAAAGCTAGGGTATGAAAAAGATAACAACTGGTAGAGGCGAGGTCTCCTCGCCCTATTAATAAAAATGAATTGTTCCATTGTTATTCGTGCCTATAACGAAGCCCAGCATCTCGGACGATTACTTGAAGGCATTCGCCAGCAAACCGTCAAAGATGTCGAGATCATCCTCGTGGACTCAGGTTCTACGGATGTAACGGTTTCCATCGCGGAATCCTTCGGTGCAAAAGTCGTCTACATCCCCTCAGCGGAGTTTACATTTGGTCGTTCGCTCAACTTGGGTATTAAAGCTGCGAGCCGTGAACTCATCGTCATCGCCAGCGCACATGTTTATCCAGTCTATCCTGATTGGCTGGAGACATTGCTGCGTCCATTTCAAGATGAGCAAGTCGCCCTCACCTATGGCAAACAACGCGGATACGAAGGCTCGAAATATTCCGAGCATCAGATCTTTCATCAATGGTATCCTGATGCAAGCAATCCCGATCAAGTGACGGCGTTTTGTAATAACGCTAATTCCGCTATTCGCAAAAGTTTATGGGACTTGCATCCCTACGACGAAACATTGACCGGCTTGGAAGATTTAGAATGGGGCAAATGGGCGAAGGGACAGGGACATAGAATCGCCTACGTTGCTGAAGCAGAGATCGTCCACATCCACAACGAAACGCCGCATGGAGTCTATAACCGCTACCGCCGCGAAGCCATGGCATTGCGAAGAATTTACCCCGAAACGAATTTCAACTTGTACGATTTCTTTCGTTTGACCATCACGAATATTCTGAGCGATCTCTGGCATGCAGCTCGTGAAGGTGTTCTCTTGAAAAGTTTTACTTCCATTTTCTGGTTCCGCTTTATGCAATTCCATGGAACGCGCATTGGTCACCGTGAGACGAGTCTGGTCACACCGCAATTGCGGGAGACATTTTATTATGCAAGGGAACGAAAGAAGAAAGATGAAAGAAAACGGGATGTGGAGCCGATAGAGTATAAGGAAGATAGATTATGACTACCAACCAATGGTTTGGAATTGTAATTTTCTTATTATTCTTGTTTTCGTACCTATATGTTTCTATTTATAAGCGTAAATACATTAATGTTCTGAATTGGTTTATTTTAATTTTAAGTTTACTCGCATTAGTGGCTGCGCTAATCTGGACTCAGGGTTTTTTGAATGGAATTATTAGCTCCTTGATATGTCTTCCATTTATCTTTCCAATTATTTACGGTAGACTTTTTCTGCGAGATAAAATTGGAACACAAATGTGGAATTCAATCGTTAGGTCAGTAGAACGCCCTAGTAGGATAGCTCTCAAAAAAAGGAGCAAAGAGAAATAACATTTTCAAGATGACTGTCACCTTTCTGATTCGGTATAATACTTAAAACATGAATCTCACACTAAAACCTGCTCACGAATACCCCATCCCCTTCCTCGCGGACTTAATGACCCGCGGCTTTGAAGGTTATCTTGTCCCCATCAACATCACAGACACAGTCCTGTTTACTATGATGCGCCGCGACGGCATCGACCTGACTGCCAGCCGCGTTTTGATGAAAGACGACGAACCCGTCGGCTTGGCAATGATCGCTCGGCGCGGCTGGACGAGTCGACTCGCGGCGATGGGCATCACGTCTAATGCCCGCAGTGGCGGCGTAGGCACATGGGCAATGGAGCAACTCATTGCAGAAGCCAAAGCACGCGGCGATAAAGAAATGCTGCTTGAGGTCATCGAACAAAATACAGCCGGGGTAAAGTTATACGAGAAGGTCGGTTTCAAAAAGATTCGCAGACTGATCGGATTTAAACTCGAGAATCCACAAGTTGAATCCGATGTGGAGATCGAAGAGATCGATATTCGTGAAGTGGCGCGTCAGGTCACGTATCACGGCTTGAAAGACCTCCCCTGGCAGCTTTCCGGCACGACCATCATGCAACACACCCCGCCCTCGCGTGCCTTCAAAATCAACGACGCCTACTGCCTCATCAGCAATCCCGAAGTCACCGACGTGGCGATCCAGTCAGTGTTGGTCAAGGCTCGCTCACGCGGAGCAGGCTTGAGCGCGGTTCTGATGCGTGCGCTCTTCGCGAAATTCCCCGGCAAAATTTGGCACGTCTCAGCCATTTATCCTGAAGAGATGGGTTTCATCTTCGAGCACGTTGGCATGGAGCGCGAGTCGCTTTCGCAGTGGCAAATGTCCCGCGCGTTGTAAGACAAAGTAAAATAAAGGCATGAAAATTGCCGCCCTTGTCCCCATGCGACATCACAGCCAGCGCGTGCCTGGCAAAAATTATCGCCCCCTCGCGGGCAAGCCCCTCTTTCAACATATTTTGGAAACGCTTCAAGCCGTGCCCGAGATCGACACGGTGATGGTGGATACAGATTCCGCGCCAGTGATGGATGGAGTGCAGCGCCTCTTTCCTACCGTGAAGTTGATTGCCCGCCCTGAGTATCTCCGTGCTGACGATGTTCCCATGAACGACATTCTCCTGCACGACACCGCGCAGGTGCAAGCGGACTTTTATCTGCAAACCCATAGCACCAATCCATTACTCAAAGCCGAAACCATCTCACGCGGGATACAATCTTTTATTACCAATATACCAACGTATGATTCATTATTCTCTGTGACTCGTTTACAGACTCGCCTTTACTGGCAGGATGGACGTGCCATCAATCATAATCCGCTGGAATTACTCCAAACTCAAGACTTACCGCCTGTGTATGAAGAGAACTCCTGTGTGTATCTCTTTACCCGCGAAAATCTGGAACGCAAGAAGCACCGCATCGGTGACAAACCCTTGATGTTCGAGATCGACGCGGATGAAGCTTGGGACATTGACGAAGAGTTGGATTTTGAGATCGCCGATTTTTTGATGAGGAAACGAAACTAACCCGTCATTGCGAGAGCAGTGCTCTTCCGCCCGAAGCAATCCCATGACTGTGATGGGAGATTGCTTCGCTGCAAAGAACAAGAGCGCGGCTCGCAATGACGAGAAATTCCTATGAAAACCCTAAAAGATAGAATCTCCCCTTTCTGGTTCGGTGCCCTGCTGATTATTGTCATTGCAGGCATTGCTTACTTGCCACTCGTAAGCCAACTCGGCTATCTCAATGACGACTGGTACCTAATGTACGACATGCAGGTGAAAGACGTCAGCTTTTTTAACGAGATCTTCGGCATTGACCGCCCCGGGCGGGCGCTGGCGATGATTCCCTTGTTCTCGCTGTTTGGGTTCAACCCGCTGTGGTTTCATTTGAGCGCGTTCCTATTCCGTGCCTTTGGTGGCGTCTTTGTCTATTGGACGATGCGCATGCTGTGGGGAGAACGTCGAAACTTTTTTGCACTGGTCACTGGTTTACTGTTCGCTATTTATCCCGGATTCCTCTCCATGCCGAACGCCATCGACTATCAATCGCATATCCTTGGCTTGTTCCTTGCGACTCTTTCTGTAGCGTTGACAGTTAAAGCGATTCTGACGACTGACCGAACCCAAAAGATTTTGCTCATTGTAGGCTCAATCTTTACGGGCTGGGGCTACTTGAGCCAGATGGAATATTTCATTGGCATTGAGGCTTTCCGCTTTGCGGCCATCATGGTTTTGATGTGGCGCGCACAGGGAGAGACGTTCCGACAAAAAATTACGAAGATCATTATCGCCAGTTTGCCGTTCTTGCTCATCGCGGCGGGATTTCTCGTCTGGCGGCTGTTCTTCTTTGAGTCTGAACGCAAGGCGACGGATGTTAGCTTGCAGGTCATGCAAATTTTTACAGACCCGCTGATCGTCTTGTGGTGGCTGAACTTTCTAATACAGGATTTCTTCACCGTCACGCTGGCGGCATGGAACTTGCCTGTCTATCAACTGGCATTCACGATGCGTTTGAAAGACATGGCAACGGCGATCATGTGGGCGTCGCTTGCGGTGGCGGCTCTGCTTTACGGACTTCGCTGGGCGGAGGAAAAGGCTCGAGAAACTGAATCAAGCTCAAGTACGGGAACGATGCGTGAGACTTTGTTCATCAGCATCCTTAGCATTGCGGGCGGACTCATTCCCGTCATCCTCGTCAATCGCCATGTCATCTTGCCGGATTATTCGCGTTATACCTTGATCGCTTCGATTGGTGCGGTCATGTTGCTGGCGTTGCTGGTTGAAAATATTTCCAAACGCAATGTGCAAGTGACGGTGATTGGAATATTGATTGCCGTAGCGGTGTTGACGCATTATGGCAACACCATCCGCTATGTGGATGAGACTCAGGCGACGCGGAATTTTTGGTGGCAGGTGGCGTGGCGTGCGCCGCACATCGAAGAAGGCGTGACGTTGCTGGCGATGTATCCGAATAGCCCGTTGAGTGAAGATTATTTTATTTGGGGTCCGGCGAATTTAATTTATTATCCTGAAAAGCAAAGCAACAACCCGGTGGTGGTGAAGTTACCTGCGGCGGTGTTGGATGGCAACACGGTGACTCAGGTTACGACCAACGGCGGCGTGGAAACTCCGCTGCGGCGTGGCAATTATCTCGAACGTGATTTTGGAAATGTCTTGGTGATGGTGCAGTCCAGCCCGAATAGTTGTGTGCGTTTTATCAATGGCGCGTCACCTGAATTAAATGCCTTCGATGATGGACGCGTGACGATGGTTGCACCCTATTCGAAATTAGATGAGGTCGTGACCGATGGCGAAATACCCACTGTGCCGGAGCATGTCTTTGGCAGTGAGCCGGAGCGCGGCTGGTGTTTTTATTATCAACAGGCAGACCTTGTCCGTCAGCGCGGCGATTGGGATGCTGTGACAAACTTACTTGATGAAGCCTTGAACAAAGGTTACTATCCCAACGACCCGCTCGAGTGGATTCCCTTTATGCAAGCGTATGCTGTGCAAGGCAACGTGGAAGAGATACGCGAGATGACCAAGTTGATTGTTCTGGATAAATACTTGCGTTTGCAGGTTTGTAATAATATGAAATACCTCGCCGAAAGCGAAACGCTTTCAAGTGAAGTGAACGAATTCATTACGAAGAAAATTTGCGAGTGATATATGCCCACTGTTTTGATGACCGCCCCATACATGATTCCATTTCTTGACCGCTTCCGTCCCGTGCTTGCGGACTACGGTATTGACCTGATCGTGCCGGATGTTCAAGAGCGCATGGAAGAGGCAGACATTCTTAAATATGCCGGTCAGTTCGATGGAACGATCTGTGGTGATGACCGCTACACCGCGCGTGTGATCGAAGCTTGCGCGCCACGCTTGAAGATCATTTCGAAATGGGGAACGGGGGTCGACTCCATCGACGCCGAGGCTTGTTCTCGTTTTGGGGTGAAGCTTGGGCGAACGCCGAATGCGTTTACCACTCCGGTGGCGGATACGGTATTGGGCTATATGCTTGCCTTTGCCCGCCGCGGTCCGTGGATGGATGCGGCAATGAAACGCGGCGAATGGGAAAAGATTCCCGGCAAGGCTCTTAGCGAATGTACATTGGGTGTGATTGGCATTGGCAATATCGGCAAAGCCGTCACCCGTCGCGCGAAAGCCTTTGGAATGAAAGTCTATGGCACAGATATTATCGACATTGACCATGTGTTCGTCAGTGAAACTGGAATTGAGATGACCGATCTCCAATCTCTACTCTCGAATTCCGATTTTGTCTCTGTAAATTGTGATCTCAACCCGACAGCGCTTCACCTGATCAATGCAGATACACTATCCCTGATGAAACCCACTGCGATTCTCATCAATACGGCGCGCGGTCCGCTGGTGGACGAAAAAGCATTGGTCGCGGCACTCAGTTCCGGTCAAGTGGGAGGCGCGGCGCTCGATGTGTTTGAGTATGAACCATTACCAACGGACTCTCCGCTGTTGAAGATGGACAACGTCATGCTTGCGCCGCATAATTCCAATTCCAGCCCTACGGCGTGGGAGCGCATCCATTGGAGCACGATCAAGAATCTGGTGGAAGGGCTTGGAATGCAAGTGAGGAAATCATGACAAAACTCCGTGTTGCACTTCCTTATATTTTTTTGTTTCTGCTGACGGCGCTTGCGCTTGATCTCGCCAACCCCTTCTTCGATAAGCCCGCCAGAGATGGCGGCTTTTTCCTATATGCGGGTAATCAAATCGTGGATGGCAAAATTCCTTATGAAGATTTTTGGGACTCGAAAGGTCCCGGCATTTTTTATATCAACGCACTGGGATTGTTACTCGGTGGCGGCTCACGTTGGGGCGTGTGGCTGGTAGAGTTCATTTGTCTTTTTGGCACATTGTGGCTTTTGTACAACACACTTTCGAAACGCTGGGGCATGGGCGCAGCATTGTTCGGCGCGACCCTGGCAGGCTTGGGGTTGAAGACTGTATTGGGCTACGGTAATTACACCGAAGAATATGCCTTGCTGTTCAACGCCGCTGGGCTTGCCCTCTTCCTGTCGATGGTGGATGTGGAACGAAATTATTGGAAGTACATCTGGGTCGGCGCGCTGTTCGGTTTGAGCTTTACTTTCCGCGCCAACAACATCGGTGGATTGGTTGCGATCTTTGGTGCGATATTTTTTTACTACGGATTCAAACGCCATTATGCGGAAGTGCTGCGCATCCTTCTTGCGACGTTGGCTGGGTTCGCCCTCCCGTTGATTTTGTGGACCCTTTACTTTGCCATTCTCGGCGACGCGTGGGAGATGATCTATGCATCCATCATCTTCAACTTTTCTTATTCTGCCGCAAAGGACAGGGAGTGGTTGGATATTTTCGGCGGCTTTGGGCGTTATGGCATGGGTTGGGTTGGCTGGTTCACTTTGTTGGTGTGGTTCGGGCTGGTTATTCGTGCCTTGGTCAATTTTATGCAGAGAAAGGTCGTTGTATTTGAGACCTTTCTGATCCTTTGGTTTCCGGTCGAGATCATCTTGAGCAATCTCTCTGGCAGGAACTTCACGCATTACTACATCAGTTGGACACTGGCTGTGGCAGTTTATTCCGCTTTTGCCTTTGCGGAAGTCTGGCAACTGCTGTTCAAGGTTCCAGCATTGGAAAGCTGGAGTGATAATGTTAGCGTTTTTGTTTCTGCGGCGATAGTCGTAATGTTGTTGATTTTCTCACCTACAACGTGGTCACGATACATGGGAACGATCCGTGCAGGTGGCAGTGAATTCATTGACCCTGTCTCTGCCTATATTCGGGATAACAGTAAGCCTGAAGACCGTTTATTGACGTGGTATCCCGAAATGGGCGTCAACTTTATGGCAGGGCGTGTTTCACCAGTGAAATATTTGTACTATCCACTTTTCCTTGATGGGTCGCTGACAAAAGAAATTGAAGATCGTTATTACGATGATCTGACGACGAATCCTCCTGAGCTTATTCTCGACTGTTCCCGCTCCGTAGATGCGATTCCCTCACTGGATGCAACTACTCGCGAAGCGCAATATGCCACGCCCGGCGTGAAGCGCAAAATGTACATCCCGCCTGGCATGGATGAAGTTTTCGAATTCGTCGAGCAGAATTATCAAATTGAGAATACGATCGATGAATGTATAATATTCAGGTTCACAGAAAATTAGCGAATATCATTTTACGAATGATGCAATACGTATTGCGTAATTTGTAAAGGAACCCCATAAAAACTATGACTAAAACCATCCTCATCACTGGCGCAGGCGGCGGAATCGGACGCGCTTGTATCCATCATTTTTCCGAGCACGGCTGGCGTGTCATTGGCGTGGACCGCAATGACTTTGGTGACGACTTCCCGACCAATGGGCGTTTCATCAAAGCTGATATTTCCAGACCTGACTCTGTCGAAAATATCTTTCAACAGGCAAAAGATTTCCACCCGACTCTGGATGCGCTTGTGAACAATGCCGCAGTGCAGGTGGCAAAACCACTCGTTGAAACAACTGTCGATGAGTGGGATGCGGTCATGGCGTCTAACTTGCGTTCTGTATTTTTGTTCGTCAAACTCGCTCATCCTTTAATGAAAGCAGCAGGCGGCGCTATCGTGAATGTCTCCTCCGTCCATGCTGTGCAAACTTCCACCAACATCGCCGCCTATGCCGCCTCTAAAGGCGGGTTGCTTGCCCTGACGCGTGCATTAGCCATCGAATTCGCGCCAGATAACATTCGTGTCAATGCCATTCTGCCCGGCGCCGTGGATACGCCCATGCTGCGTGCCGGTCTTGGGCGCGGACATGTCGGCTCCGGCGGTGTGCAGGAACGGCTCGATAACCTTGCCCGCAAAACCGTCAACGGACGTGTCGGCACGCCAGCCGAAATTGCCAGTGCCATTTATTTCCTCGCCGATAACGAGCAATCTTCTTTCATGACCGGTCAAGCCATGATCGTAGATGGCGGCGCGACTGCCAGACTGAGCACGGAGTAACTATGAACAACCCGCAATTGGCACGGTATTTGATTCTGCTAATCTCAGCGCTTCTGACCTACTTTGGGCTGGGTACACTCATCAACCTTGGGCGCAACCCGGAGTTTGTGGGTTGGTATGCGTTCTATGCGTTGATGATGTTCATCGAAGCCGCATTGCTGTTGGTCTGTTATTTTCGCTTGAAGGCTCGCAGCAAAACCATTTTCTGGTTAACCATCACCATCCTGGTCTTGAATATCCTCCTCACCTTTTTCGACCAAATCGGATTCATCGACATCTTCTTCGTACTCCTGAACGGAGTTGCCCTCTTCGTCCTCTACAGCTCGCGCAAAGAAATACTGCCTGCATAAGATTATTCCAATGAAGAAAACAAAAAAACGTACTCGTGAAACCTACCTTTCTCGCATCCTGGTCGCACGGATTCTTTTCTCCATCAACTCGTTCTTGTGGCTGGTCATGGGTGGTTTGTTTGTTTATAAGATGATCGAAGATGGAAATGGCTGGTCTTCCGCTTTGGTCGCTTTTTTCTTTTTGGTGATGGCACTGTCTATGCTGATCGCCGCGCGCATTATAGACCAGCGCGAACTCTGGGTATATGTCACTTGCATCGTCATTGCGGTACTTAACGTTCTGCTGACGTTTGTTGGCTTTCCAGATGTTCTTTACATTATCGTCGGATTGCTCGACCTATTCCTGCTTGCCAACCTCATTCCCCTCAAATCTCATTACGTTAAGGAATCATGAAACAAACTTTCAAACGGATCATCCCGCCTTCGCTCTGGAATGCCGCACGTTACACCAACGATGCTATCCGACGTTTGCCCGAATTGCCTGCCGCGTATTGGCATCCGTGGCGACGCGAAAGTATTCAACGTCTTGCCGCTTTCAAAGATATTCACAAAGGCAAGCGTGCCTTCATCATTGGCAATGGACCCTCGCTCAAACAGACCGATCTTTCCAAACTCAAGAACGAGATCACCTTTGGGATGAATCGCTTTTACGTCGCCTTTCCCGAGCTTGGCTTTCAAACCACATACTTCGCCTCCATCAATAACATTGTCATCGAACAATTCGTCGAAGACATCTCCGCGCTGACAATGCCGAAGTTTCTCTCGTGGCGTTCACATCGTTTCTTCAATGAACGCACATACAACAACACGACCAACTTTATTTATACATCCTACACAGGTCCAAAGTTTTCCAACGATGTGTGTGGACGGGTCTGGGAAGGTGCCACGGTCACTACTGTGGCACTACAAGTCGCATTTCACATGGGTTTTGATCAAGTCATTCTCATCGGCGTCGATCACAACTTCGCCTCCAAGGGTGACGCGAACAAGACTATCACCTCCGAAGGCGACGACCCGAATCACTTCATGCCGAATTATTTTGGCAAAGGCGTGCGCTGGCAGCTCCCCGATCTCGACACCTCTGAAGTTGGCTACCTCATGGCGCGCCAAGCCTATACACAAGTAGGTCGTCAAATCATTGATGCCACTGTCGGCGGCAAACTCACCGTCTTCCCCAAAGTGGACTACAATTCCCTCTTCTAAATTTAACCTTCAACCGTTGACTCAATGACAATCACGCCTCAAACCCGACCTCAAACCTGGTCCATCCTCTTCATCCTGCTCCTCACCTTGGGCGGACTACTCCGACTCATTGACCTCACCGACCCGCCCTTGGATTTTCACTCTTCACGCCAGTTACGTAATTCGCTCGTGGCGCGTGATATTTATTATTCGGCACTCCCCACTGCTACTGAAGAACAACGTCAACTCGCTTTTGAATTTGCAGACTCTGTCGGCAAATACGAGCCGCCTATTATCGAGACCATTGTGGGCTATTCCTATTTCCTTGTTAGTGGTGAGAGCATTTCCGTGGCGCGTGTGTGGAGTACTTTGTTTTGGCTTATTGCAGGGATCGCCCTCTTCGACCTCATGCGCCGAGTCACTTCGCCATGGGCGGCGTTGATCGCGATGGCATATTATTTTGTCCTGCCCTTTTCGGTGGAAGTCAGCCGTTCCTTCCAACCCGACCCATTGATGACTTCGGCATTTGTATTGGGTATTTATTTCCTATATCGGTGGAGTGAAGATCACTCCCCTCTCCTCGCAGGAGAGGGGCTGGGGGTGAGGTCAACATGGAAGTGGGCGCTTCTCGCTGCTGCTTTCCTTGGCTTTGCCACACTGGTAAAGATCGTGATCGCGTTCATGGTAGGAGCCGCTGCTATTGCATTGGTGTTGTTCACGCTTGGTAAAGATTTTTGGAGATCAAAACAAGTTTGGGCGATGGCTGTCATTATGGTTGTGCCTGCGCTTTTATATTATGTCCTACTCAATCAAGGGCGTTCGACTGAATACTTCTTTGCCTGGTCGCTGGCGTTGATGAAGCTCATCACCAGTACAGATTTTTATACTAAATGGCTGGCTTTCCTGGGCGTGCTATTTGGCTTGACGATCGTCTTCCTGGGGATTGCTGGCGCGTTGATCGCTCCGTCACGGATGCGCTGGCTGCTGGTTAGTTTATGGATCGGCTATGTGCTATATGGTCTCACCTTGCCTTTTCAGATGTACACACATAGCTACTATCACATTCAACTCATTCCGTTGATTGTGCTGGGACTCGCCGTCGTGTTGAATCCGCTCACTGAAAGTGTGTCAAGCCTCGGCGGAGTCGGACGCGTGGGTTTCATCGCATTGGTTGTGGTTGTGATCGGATATCAAGCCTATGCGGCGCGATCCGTTCTCGTTGCGGAAAGTTTCCGACATGAGCCTGCTTTTTGGAGTGAAGTTGGTGAAGCCGTGCCTGTTGATGGTGAGGTGATCGCGTTGACGCAGGATTATGGCTATCGGCTGATGTTGTATGGCTGGCGGATCGTAGACTTGTGGCCCCTTGCGACTGGTTTGAGCGAGACGCGCAACCCCGGCAAAAACTTCGCCGAAGATTTTGCCGACCTGACCGCAGGCAAGGATTATTTCCTCGTCACCGCTTTTGGACAATTGGATAAACAACCCGGCTTGAAAACGATTCTAGATACGTATCCAATTATTGTAGAAGGCGAAGGATATATTTTGTACGACCTCCGTTAATTTCATTGTAGGGGCACAGCATTGCTGTGCCCCTACCTCAATGCCATGACTCTCGTTTCCATTATCACTCCCTCGTACAACCAAGCTAAATATCTTGAGCAGACGATTCTCTCGGTGTTGGAGCAGGATTATCCGCGCATGGAATACATTGTTGTGGATGGTGCTTCTACGGATGGAAGTGTTGAGATTATCAAAAAATATGCCGATAGACTGGCACATTGGGAATCGGTCAAAGATGATGGGCAGGCAGATGCCATCAATAAGGGCTTTGCCCACGCCACAGGTGAGATTGTTGCATGGTTAAATTCGGATGATTATTATTTGCCCGGAACGATCAGTGCGGCAGTGAAGGTGTTTGAAGAAAACCCGGATGTGGTTTTAGTATATGCAAATATGCTTGCTGTGGATGAGTCTGGGCAGACCTTCAATACACTTACGTACAAACAACTCACCCTCGAAGATTTATTGTGTTTTCAGATCATTGGTCAACCGGCTGTGTTTATGCGTCGCTCTGCTTTGCAAAAAACAAGCGGACTAGACCTCACATTCCACTTTTTACTCGATCATTTGCTCTGGATAAAGATTGCCAAGCAGGGGCGCATTCTTCACATAAACCAGACCTGGTCTGCGGCGCGTTATCATGCCGAGGCGAAGAATGTCGCTAAAGCTGCCGAGTTTGGCCGCGAAGCTTTTCGCATTTTGGAAACCATCGCGCAGGATAAAGACCTGGCTTCCACCCTGCATAAGATCGACCGCCGCGCTCACGCCTCCGCTTTCCGTGTGGATGCGCGTTATCTGCTCGATGGCGGGTTGCCCGGAAAAGCCTTGAGTGCATGGTTTCGGGCGTTGTTCATTTATCCGCCGGTTGCGTTGAAACGGATGAACATTTTTGGCTCGTCTATTTTGAATTTGCTGGGTTTGGGAAAATTGCGTGAACTGGTTTTGCAACGAAGAAAGAAACAACAAAAAGCCAAGTGACAGTCAACTTAAAGGTAATTGTCACTTTTTTATTCCTGTATTGTCAGCTTCGTCTTCGGCGGGATTTGACCGCTGGCATAGAAGCTGCGATTCGCATTGACGTAATGTGGGAAATCTTCCATCCATGTGCGGCGGGTATCATAGCCAAAGAGTTCAACGTATGCCATGAACAAATCCGCGTTTTGGGCGGCGAAGTAATGCGGGTTGCGGAAGAACATCTCAAGATAGCCCGCCACGAATTCCCCGTCATTCTGAAAGACGTATGGATGCCCAACCGGTATCGGCTGGGATAAATCTCCAGTTTGGCGAGCCAGGTAACGGTTCAGTTCGAGGCGTTTGCCTTGGAGGAAGAGACTCCGCGCTTTAGGAGTGAAGATGTCACCGTCGCTGACGCTTAATCCGGGATATAGTCCCTCGCCTCGTTTCATGAACCCGGAGCCTGAGCCGAACGCATCGAGCATGTGACCTAGTTCATGCAGGAACGGACATACGCCCGGCGTTGCGCCGTTGAAGCCTTCGAACAGACGCGACATGACGAGTTGGATGCATTCGCGGGCGGGGTTGTAACATCCGCCAGATACGCCGCCATCTTGATGAAAGGCTTCGGGCGTGGTGTAAAGTTGAAAGTGACGCGGGCTGGAAAGAAAACGCGCGAGGATATCGCGCCGAAAGTAAAAGACCTCTGCAAGGTGCCCCGCCACAAGATGCCGCACTGATTCAGGCATGTGAGTTGTGAGATTCGTTTTGTTCGCGCCGATGAGTTGTAGATCAAAGTTGGGATGCTGGGCAATGTGTTGAACGAGTTGATAGAACGAATCAGCCTCATCGAGTATGCGCACGATGGGGAAGTAATGATCAAGCGCGTGCAGATCGCCCGTTGAGTCGAAATTCAACGCAGCGAGTTGCGGACGGCATTGTCCATTTGTGAGCGAGTCGAATTTAGCGGAAACAGCATTAAGCGATTTCATTTTTCAGAAATTGTAATCGCTTTCTAAAATTGTCATCATAAATCTACGTTACAATTACTTTGCCCAATGAACGAACAAACCTCCTTCTTCTCCACCAAACCCGCGCGGATTTTCGCCCTCATCGTCATCTTCACCCTTGGCATTGCGATTCGCCTGTATGACATGACCGACCTGCCGCTCGAATTTCACTCCACGCGCCAATTGCTATCTTTGCTTAAAGCGCGCGGCATGTACTATGAAAACAACAGCAACTTCTCCCCCGAAGAACGCACCTTTGCCGTTCAACAATGGAATTTACGTGCCTCGGTCGAGCCGGAATTCTTCGAGCGCATCGTCGCATGGACGTATCAATTCACGGGCGAGCAAGTGTGGGTGGCGCGCCTATACTCATCCACGTTTTGGATCATTGGCGGAGTCTTCCTCTATCTCCTTGCCCGTCGTCTCACTTCGGAAGATGGAGCCATCTCCGCGACAGCCGTTTATCTCCTTTTGCCCTACGCCATTATCGCCAGCCGCAGCTTCCAGCCCGATCCGCTCATGACGATGCTCATCATCATGTTCCTGTGGGCGGTCTGGGAATGGTCAAGTGCAGTAACCGCTAAGAGCGCAAAGGACGCGAAGAAAAACCAAGAAAATCTTAGCGATCTTGGCGAGCTTCGCGATTCAAAACGCTCCTGGCTTTTTGTCATCCTCGCCGGTCTCTTCGGTGGGCTTGCCATCTTCATCAAATTCCCGGCTGCCTTCTTTGTCGTTGGCGGGGGCTTGGGCGCGGTGCTCGCTCACAGGTCCATCAAAGAGGCGCTCAAAGATCCACAGCTTTATCTCATGGCATTCCTGGGCATCCTCCCCGGTGCGAGCTATCTCATCTACGGCATCTTCGTGCAAGATTTTCTCGGTCAACAATTTGGCGGGCGCTTCATCCCCAATCTCTTTCTCAGTCCGTCCTATTATGTTGGCTGGCTCAACATGTTGAATCTCGTCATCGGCGGATTCACGTTGATGCTAGCTTTGCTCGGTCTCTTTTTCTTTGATGATAAAAAACGTCGCCTCCTTCTCGGACTTTGGGCTGGGTACGCCCTTTTTGGCTTTTACTTTAACTTTCACATTCACACCCACGACTACTACTCCCTGCCCTTGATTCCTATCGTGGCATTGTCCATCGCACCGCTGGCTGAATTCCTTTTTGCAAAACTCGCACAACTCACGTTAACAAAATTTTTGAGTGTTTCCTCTTTCCTCTTTCTTCTCCTCGGTCTCATCGCTTCCACATGGAACGTCCGCAATCAGCTCAACACCGTAGACTATCGTCCGCAAGCCATTATGTGGGCAAAGATCGGCTCCATCACAGACGGGTATAATTTAGCCGGGCTGACACAGGATTACGGCGCGCGCCTCGCCTACTGGGGCTGGCAGAACAGCACCTCCTGGCCCACCTCTGGCGACTTGCGCTATGCCGAAGAACGCGGCGGCGTGAAAGATCTGGAAGAACAGTTTAACGAGTTTGCTTCCAAGAAAGACCTATTCCTCGTCACCGACTTTGACGATTTCGAGCGTCAAAGTTATCTGCAAGAAAAACTCAGCACATATCCCATCTTCGCTGAAGGCGATGGGTACATCATTTACAACTTGATGAAATAAGCCGAATTCCAAATAAAAATGAATTTCTCCAACGATAAAACCTCAACCTATCTCGCCTGGTTTGGCATTGCCGCCATGACAGCCGCTCTTGCCGTGTACGCCTACCTCGGCTTTTTCTCTCGCTACATGGCAGATGACTATTGTCTGCTGTTAGATGTGCATACTGGTGATGTATTCGCCAATAGCTGGAATAAATATCTTTTTAAGTCCAACCGTTTTTCGAATCTATTTGTGCTTGGCTTTTGGGAGCTGTTCCCGAACAATGTCGCTTTCGTACCTGCTTTACATGTCATCTTGTGGGTTGCTGGTTTGTTTTGGCTGTTGAATGAGTTGAACAAAGTCTTCAACTTGAAATTGAACCTTCCGGTTGTATTACTTGCCGCAGAGATGCTCGCGCTCTTTTCTTTTTTTACTACACCCAATGTTTTTCAAATCCTTTATTGGCGTCCGGGGCAAGTCTCGTATCTGACGCCGATTGTGTTTTTTACGCTCATTGCTGCCTGGCTGGTGAATCTCGTCCGCAGAGATAAAGTGACACTGTCTCTGGCATTCTTTTTTGGCTTCATGGCATTCTTCATTGGCGGGTTATCTGAAACGCTGGGTGCTTTGCACATTGCCATTCTCTCTTTGGCGATTCTTTGTGTCTTCTTATTTGATAAATCTCCACGCCGCAAACCGGCGTTGACTTTGCTGATTGCCTTGCTCGTTGGCGCTTTGATGGCGTTGGTGGCAATGTTCCTTGCGCCTGCTAATGCTGTACGTATCAACGATGAGAATGGCTCGCCTGCGCTCATCACAGTGTTGTTCCGTACGTTTGAATATTCCTTCCTGTTTTTGCGTATCGCTGTAACGACGTTACCTTTGCCTATCGTTGGTGTGCTGGCGATCTCGTCGCTGATGACCATGCTCCTTTTGCAGAATCAGCCTGCAGTTAAGGTTGAGGCGCGGACCTATTGGCTGTTCCTGCTGATTCCCATCCTGCTTTATGGGCTGGTATTCGCATCCTTTGCCCCCAGTGCGTATGGACAGTCGTACCCGGTGGAGCGTGTGCGTTTCCCTGCTCATTTTATGCTTACATTGATGCTTACATCACTCGGTATTTGTGCCGGTTATGTGCTATCCTATATCAAGTTCCCGTCTTTTGTTCGATATGTTGTGGTTGCGTTAGCCTTTGTTTCGCTCTTGTATCCGCTGTGGATGACGCGGCAACCATTGGCAACCTATGAGTTCCGCCGTCTTTTTGCATCGCGCTGGGATGAGCGTGAGCAAATGATCTATGATATGAAAGCCAATGGTGAGCAGGACCTGGTCATCCCTGCCTTGGACGGTTACGAAGGTACAAAAGAATTGGATGTACGCCCATTCTTTTGGGTGAACCAATGTGCTGCGCAGGTTTATGGCGTTGAATCAATTACAGCAATCTCTGTGGAAGAAGAAGATGTCCTCAATTTTTTCAGCGAATAATCTTAATCCCATTCTCGTCACTGGTTCGCATCGTAGCGGCACTACCTGGGTCGGCAAAATGCTTGCCGCAGATGTAACTACGGCGTACATTAGTGAGCCGCTTAATGTACTGCATCGCCCTGGGGTGTATCGTACGCCGGTGAAGTATTGGTACACCTACATCACAGACGAAAATGGGGCAGACTATCTACCTGCTTTCAATGAGTTGTTGAACTTCCAATATCACACCCTGCATGAGATCATTTCACTGCGTTCGGTGAAAGACTTTCTGCGTATGGGACGTGATTTTCGTATTTTCTTTAATGGCAGTATGCACGGGCAGCGTGCGCTCATTAAAGATCCGTTCGCTGTTTTTTCTACACCCTGGTTTGCAAAGCAGTTGCATTGTCAGGTTGTGATCACGGCACGGCACCCGGGCGGATTTGTCAGCAGTCTTAAACGCCTCGGCTGGAATTTTGACTTCGGTAACTTCCTCAATCAGCCACTCTTTATGCGTGATCATTTGGAAGGCGACCGCGCGGCGATGGAGTCTATGCCCAAGGATGATCTTGTTGGGCAGGCGGCATTACTCTGGAAAATAATCTACCGCTTCGTCCACTCGACCCGAACTGGGTTCCCTCAATTTAACATTGTGCGCCACGAAGACCTTTCCCGTGACCCCATCGGCGGCTATCAAGCTCTATACACATCACTGGGTTTGGATTTCACTGAGCGTGTGAAGGACATTATTCAAAACTCCAGCAGTTCTGAGAACCCTGCCAAACTGGCGAAGAACAAAACTCACTCGGTAAAACTCGACAGTCGTGCCAACCTCGATAACTGGAAGAATATCCTTTCATCAGAGGAAATAACTCGTATTCGCAAGATCACCGAAGGCGTTTCAGAATCGTTCTACTCTGAAGAAGAGTGGAAATAATCTTCTTGCTCTGGACGGGACTTAGCCACGTATAGAGCGTTTAGCCGCCATGAAACCACCTGCCCTGCCTCTCGTTTCTATCATCACCCCGTCTTTCAATCAGGCTTCCTTTCTTGAAGAGACGATTACATCTGTGCTGACACAGGATTATCCGCGCATCGAATACATCATCGTGGATGGCGGCTCGACGGATGGTAGTGTGGCTGTCATCCAAAAATATGCAGACAGATTGGCCTATTGGGGATCGGCTAAAGACAAAGGACAGACCGACGCCATTAACAAAGGCTTCAACCGCGCCTCTGGTGATATCCTGGCGTGGATCAACTCAGACGATACGTACAATCCCAAAGCGGTTGGCGAAGCCGTAAAATTCCTCATTGAACACCCTGAAATAGCCATGGTCTATGCGGATTGCAACTTTATCAATGAGCATGGTGAGATCATCGGGAAGTTTGCCTCACGCCAAACGGACTATGCCAAACTTCGCCGCGGCTATGTCCACATTCCGCAACAGACGATGTTCTTCCGCTCAACGTATTGGAAGCAACTTGGTCCGCTTGACCCATCTTTTTATTTCGCCATGGATTATGATCTGTGGGTGCGCATCGCCAAACAAGCGCCGATTCAATACCTGTCCGGCAAAACTTGGGCAAACTTCCGCATCCACACGTCCAGTA
The DNA here is from genome assembly GCA_017303655.1 of Anaerolineae bacterium. Taxonomy (GTDB): domain Bacteria; phylum Chloroflexota; class Anaerolineae; order Anaerolineales; family Villigracilaceae; genus Villigracilis. The sequence continues at coordinate 26,077 of JAFLCE010000002.1, read as the reverse complement.
AGACCAATGTCAACGACGAGCGTGGCTGGCAGGAAATGCTGAGAGTCCACTACCGCGATGGCGGCAGTTTCTTTGCTCCCATTGTGGCAAAATATTATCTTCGTAAAATTATTGGTCCGCTGTGGAAGTGGCGGATAAGGAAGTAAATAGAGATTGGTAATTGAAAATTAAGATATCCAATTACCAATTACCAATTACTATGAAACTCATCTTCAACTCCCCTTCTCTCGAAGACCTCATTCGACTACTCAAAGCCTGGCGCTTTTGGGTATTAGGCGCATTGATTGGATTCGCTCTCGGTGCGGCTGTGTACTTCATCTTCCCGCCAGAGTATCGCGCCAAGGCCACCGTCAACGTGGACTTCAACTTTGAGCAAGCCTTCCCAGAAAACAATGACCGGCAGGACTTTTATTACCTTGAGCGTGAAGCCCGTAAGATGGTAGAACTTGCCTGGTCGGATGATGTTTTAGGACAATTGAATGCTCCCGTCGAAGACTTGCGCGGCGGTACGTTGAATCTCTCACAGCCGGCAGAATCTGGCTGGCATTTCTATGCGGATAATAATGACCCGCAAAAAGCCGAAGCGCTTGCTTCTGCCTGGGCGAATGCTTTTGCCGAAAAAGCTCAAGCCGAAATTGAAGCGGGTAACTTAAATGAATTTATCAAACTCGAAGTGACTCAATCCGCGAACCTGCCCAAGGAACGCAGTATTCCAATCAGCAATTATCTTCTCGCTGGTGCAAGTGGGTTTCTCGTTTTGGCAGTTCTCTTTGTTCTTTTCTTTAAACAAAAATGAAATTCTCTGTGGTGAAGCTTCCCCGCCTGTTATGGGCATTGGCATTACTCACTCTGCCAGTGACCAGTTTTCGTTGGTTCCCCGGTTTGGGTGAAAGTACGCTTGTGCGTCCGTTGGCGTTATATCCACTGGCGGTTTTACTGCCGTTACTACTCATCCTTGCATGGCGTAAAAAGTTTTCACTTACCATGCCTGGGGCTTTCCTTGCACTCGGCGTTTTTGTTTTATTCGTTATCTTTTCCGCAGCCATGGGTTCGCTCATCAACCCCATCCCCCTGCGTGGACAAGTCTATGACGGACGCGCCTTGCGTGCCCTGGTTACCATCATCATTGGCATTGCTTTCTTTATCAGCGCGGTATGGATGAATAAAGACGAAGCCGATCTGCGCTTCACTGTCACATGGATCTTTGCTGGACTTTGTCTCGACCTCGCATGGAGCGGGTTGCAAGCCTTCACCTTTTACACCAAATTGCTCGACAAAGAAATGGTGACTAAATGGCAGCTTGCCTTTTCGATGCGTGAACTTGTGCGAACGAATCGCATCTCCGGTTTGGCATTTGAACCTGCCTGGCTGGCGGGACAACTCGCCACAGTATTCTTCCCTTTTTTATTTGCCGCCATCTTGACGAATTTCCGCCTCACTCGCCACCGATGGCTGGAGCCTGCGCTTCTGACATTGTCCACGCTAGTGCTTTTGGCTACCTACTCGCGCGGCGGGCTGCTCATCACCGTCGGTGTAACCGGTTTGGTGACCTTGCTCTTCGGGCGGGATGTTCTGCGCGGCATGTGGAACTGGTTCATCGGCGGCTTCCGTAATGGGCACATCCCTTCTTTGCTGTTTCGTCTTTCGATCATTCTCGCATTCATTGGTGTTATTGCAGGTGCAGCTATCTTTCTCGGACAGAAAAATTTCTTCAGCCGCATGTGGGAATCCAACGCTGATAATTTGAGTGAGTATCTTGTGGATATCAACGCCGGGGCGCGCGGAGCGTACTCGGTTGGGGCCATGGGAGCGTTTTCAGAATCGCCGCTCACAGGCGTCGGCTTGGGCGGAAGCGGGTTTTACATCTATAGTCATTTGCCAGATTGGTCATTCACCACCGTCCCTGAAATTGCAAAACAGTTGAATCCAGCCAGTCGCTTATATCCGAACCCGAAAAATCTGTACGTGCGTCTTTTGGCTGAAACTGGCTTGATCGGCTTCGTACTTTTTATTGCATTTCAATTCAATATTCTGGGGGAGATGCTGTCGCTGCATACCCGTAAAGAGGATTGGCTGCGGTTCGCAATGGTGGCGGGCGTATTTGCATGGCTGGCTATCGCCCTGTATAATTTCACTCAGGACTCACTTACCACCCCCAACCTCTGGGTTGTGCCGGGGATCTTGGTAGGGCTTGCCGCAAATCAATCGCACAAGGAAGTTTCATGATCGTTCTCTCTGTTGGAATGCCGCGCGCCGGGTCGGGCTGGCACTATAACCTCATTCACGACCTGATGAAGACCACGGGTTGTGCCGATGCGCAGGATATCCGCAAAAAATATGGGTTACAAAAAATTCTCACCGAAGTGAATTGTAATATCGGTGTGCTTTCTCCGCGCCGTTTAGCGATGGTGACTCTCCCAGCTTTGATGGGCAATACCTTTGTCATCAAAGCTCATGCCGGACCTTCCAGCGCTTCGCGTTTATTGGCTTCTTTGGGCATATTGCGCATCACTTATATTTATCGCGATCCGCGCGATGCTATGCTCTCGGCATATGACTATGGTCAGCGTGCGCTCGAAAAGGGACGCCCTAATGCGTTTTCACATCTTTCTGATTTTGATAAGAGTGTAGATTTCATGATGGAGTATGTCCACATTTGGGAAAAGTGGATGAACGAGAAGAATGTGCTGGTGGCTCGTTACGAAGACTTGCTCATGAACTATGAAGTTGAATCTGCCAAATTGGTGAATTACCTCAACTTAGACCCGACCAAGCCTGAGGTTCGTGCGGTAATCGATCAATATCGTCCCGGTGCCAATGATGGTCAGCAAGGATTACATTTTTACAAAGGTAAGGTCGGGCGTTACAAAGAGTCTTATACAAGTGAACAGAAACGGATCTTGTTAACCAAACTGGTTGAATACCTCAAGCGGATGGGATACGAGACCGTCTAGGTGTAATTGGACTGTAACGTCTGGAAAGTTGCCGAACCTCGGCTTTTTCGTTATCATAGGAAATCAATGGTAAAACGCTTTGACACCCCCTACATGGCAGACTGGTTTGCCATTTCGCTCCGCTGGATCATGCTGGTGGGTCTTATCGTTTCGCTTAGCTTGGGGCAAAATCTGGAATTAAGTTCTACCTGGCCCCTCGGGCTCATGATTCTTTGGAATCTAAGCATGACCGCGCTGGCGGGCTTGAACATCCGTATACCCTTCCACCGCCGCCTGAACATGGCCGTTGATATGCTCTTGACGGGGGCTTTTTTCTGGGTGCAGGGCGGCATCCGCGGACCGGCTTTCTGGGCTGGTTTGCTCCCCATTCTCACGGGCTCGATCTATTTTGAGATCGTCGGTGCGGTAATCACTTCGCTATTATTTTCTGCGTTTGTGATCTATCTCTCCGTACAGGCAGAGGGCAATACTACACTTGGTATCTTAATCGCAGGCATCCTTAGCGCATTAGGAATCATTTTTGGCATTCTTGGGCGCAGGCTAATGGATCATATGCGCAAGAACCGTACTTTGTGGGTGGATGAAGAAGATAAGAAGCGTGCCATCCAAAATGAACGGATGCGCGCCATCTATGAACTGACCTCTACGCTCTCGACCACACTAAGTTACAAACGCGTGCTCGACTCCGCGCTGGATATGAGCGCCGCTGCACTGAATCCCAATGTGGAACCGGAACAAACTACTAGTGACCCATTGGTGGGCGCAGTCATGCTCTTCAATGCCGGGAAGTTACGCATCGGCTCGGCGCGGCGCTTCACCAATGCCGATATGCGCATCACCTTTGAAGGCTCAGAAGGTATCCTCAAAAAGGCGCTTGATGAAGGCGAGCCGATCAAATTCAAAGATATCGGGTATGACCATGAACTCGGGCGGGTGGTGGCATTACGAACCTGCACGAGCGGATATGTCTTTCCTCTGCGCAGTGGTTTCAACGTCTATGGCGTTATGATGTTCGCTCACCCCGAACCCGATTACTTCACCACCGAACGCACCAACCTGTTGGATATTATCGGACGTCAGGCAGTGATTGCCATTCAGAACGCCCGCCTCTATCAAGATCTGGTGGAGGAAAAAGAACGCCTCGCGGATGTGTACGAAGAGGCGCGCAAAAAATTGGCGCGTGACCTGCATGATGGTCCCACCCAGTCTGTGGCAGCCATGGCGATGCGGTTAAACATCTCACGTCGCATGCTGGCAAAAGACCCAAAGTTAGCTAATGAAGAACTTGTCAAGCTCGAAGAACTGGCACACCGCACCACCAAAGAGATTCGTCATATGCTTTTCACCTTGCGCCCACTCATCCTCGAGTCGCAAGGGCTGGCGGCAGCCATCCAATCCATGTCAGATAAGATGATGGAGACTTTTTCGCAGCGTGTGGTAGTAGAGATCGATGAACGCGCGGCTCAACAATTGGAAATGGGCAAGCAAGGTGTTATCTTCTATATTATCGAAGAAGCGATCAACAATGCCCGCAAACACGCCGCAGCCGAAGCCATCACGGTGCGTTTGCGTCAGGTAGAGACTGGCGTAGTCTTGCTTGAAATATCAGATAATGGCGTTGGCTTTGATGTAAAGGCAGTCACTCAAAATTATGATAAACGCACCAGTAGCAGCCTCGGCATGGTCAACTTGCGCGAACGCGCCGAACTGGTAAACGGCTTGTTCAACATCGAGTCGCAGGTAGGCAAGGGCACGAGTGTACAAGTCTATATCCCGCTCACCGAGGAAGCTGCCGACCGTCTCCATCACGCCCGCAGAAATTAACCTTGCTGCATCACACCTTTCACGCTCCAAAGATCCCCAACCACCGCCCGCCGTTGATCTTCATACACGGTGCAGGCGGTAGTTTTTTATCCTGGCATCCGCACTTGCGGCGACTTGAAGGTGAAACGGTTTACACCATCGATTTACCCGGCCATGGAAATTCTGACGGTATGGGCAAACAGTCTATGCAAGACTATGCAGATGATGTTTTGCAATTCATTGCAGAAAATCAAATCCAAAAACCGATTCTGGTTGGGCATTCGATGGGTGGGGCAATTGCTCTCACACTTGCCTTGCAGCAGCTTAATCAAATCACTGGTTTGGCATTGCTTGGTAGCAGTGCCAAGCTGCGCGTCTCGTCAGTTATCCTTGAAAAAGCAAAAGACACCACCACCTTTGCCGATGCGGTTCAACTAGTCAATGAATACAGTTTCAATCCCGACGCTCCCAAAGACCTGATAAGGCTTTCTACGGAAGCCATGCTGAAATTAAATCCGAAAACATTGTTGGGTGATTTTCTTGCCTGCGATTCCTTTGACGTTACAGGTAAACTAAATATCATTCAAGTTCCCACGCTCATCCTCTGTGGTACCTTGGATGTAATGACCCCGCCGAAGTTTTCCAAATCATTAGCCGAGCAAATCCCTCAGTCGCAACTGCATCTGCTTGAGAAGACCGGACACATGCTCATGCTCGAACAACCGGATGCGGTTGCAAAATTATTGAAACAATTTTTAGACGAAGTCCCGCCTCTTTCCTAGCCGAAAGTTGATTCTACAAAAGAGACAGTCACCACACTGATGACTGTCTCTTTTGTGTTCTATATCGAAAATATTTGCTTCAAAATTGGCATTGCCGCAAGGACTGCGCGCGCGCGATGGCTAAGACGATTCTTTTCGTCCATGTCTAATTCTGCCATGGTCTTGCCAAGTTCGGGCATAAAGAAAATGGCATCGTAACCAAAGCCACCAGTACCGCGTTCTTCTGGGATGATCTCGCCGTGGCAATTACCTTCCACAAATTCGATCATTCCGTTAGGCTGGGCAACAGCGATGGTGGCATGAAAGTGTGCGGTCCATGGCCGCGGCTTATCTTTAAGATTCTCCAAAAGGAATGCACGCCGGTCTGAATCTGTGGCGCCTGGTTTTGGGGAATATCTCGCTGAATAGAGACCTGGTGCGCCGCCGAGCGCATTCACTTCAAGACCTGAATCGTCAGCAAGGGAAATCAATCCGCTGGCTTGGGCGAAGGCAATCGCTTTCTTCCCGGCATTTTCCTGATAAGTGGAGCCATCTTCTTCCACGTCAAGATTTAAGCTGATCTGTGCAGGTGTAATGAATTCAATGCCGGTATTTTTTAATAGCTCTTGAAATTCTAATACCTTGCCTTTGTTATTGGTGGCGATGAGAAGTTTGTTCATGGTTTCCTGTTGTTGATTTTTTCTTTTGCCCATTTTGCGTGTTCCTGAACCAATGGCTCTTCATCATTCGAAGCTTGTTCAAGGATTGGAATGTGGGTTTCGTTCCCAATGTTCCCAACTGCCACGGCAAGGTTGCGCAAATATCCACGACGTTTGGCGCGTTGGATCGGGGAGCGTTTGAAGCGTTGATTAAACTCTGAGGATGTCAGAGTCAGGTCTGAGGTCAGAACGGGAAGCGGAATGAACGGCTCAAGAGTTGGGTCTGCGGGCATGGCGAAACGATTCCATGGGCAGACCTGCTGGCAGATGTCACATCCAAAGATCCAGTTTTGTATAGATCCTCGCAGGTTTTCGGGAATGTCGCCTTTGTTTTCGATGGTGAGGAAGGAGATGCAGCGGCGTGCGTCGAGGGTGCGGTTGGGGAGGATGCATTGCGTGGGGCATGCGTCGACGCAGCGGGTGCAGGTGCCGCAGTGATCGGTGGTGAATGGTTCGTCGTATTCGAGTTCGATGCCCAGTAAGATTTCTGCGAGCAGGAAGGTAGAACCCGCTTGCGGATGGATGAGCATGGAGTTCTTGCCGATCCAACCCAGCCCGGCGCGTTGTGCCAGTTCGCGTTCAAGGATCGGACCGGTATCTGTGTAGTAACGATTAGGAATCGAATGCCCAACTTGTTCTTCGATGAATTGAACGATCTCTTGCAAGCGCGGCGGGATGACATCATGATAGTCATCGCCAAGGGCGTAAGAGGCGATTTGAAATTCAGAATTATTTTTTGAGAATGGGGAATAAGGAAATGCGAGGACTAAAATCGATTTGCACTCGGGCAGGATCCACTGTGGGTCGGCACGACGAGTGCGGCTGCGTTCTGAGGCGAGATAGTCCATGGAGGCGTGATGATTTGTATCCAGCCATTCTTGGAATATATTGAAGTGTGCAGCGGGCTTACAAGAAGTAACGCCAGCCAGGATGCATCCTAGCTGGCGCGCTTTTTCTTTTATGGCTTGGGTGAGGCGAAGGTTATTGGACGACAATGATCACAACGAGGATGAAATCTTTTGTTCCAAAGGGAATGCCCTTAGAATTGACCATTTGCCAGTAGCCCTTGTATTCGCCCGGTGTGGTGGGGGCTTTGAACTGAACAGAAACATCCACTTCCTGCCCGGGGGCAACCAGGGTGGTGAGCGGCAAAGGTTGGGCGTTCATCCGCTCATTGGGCGGGGCACTGTAAGAAAAAATCGCTTTGTAATTTGTGTCCCATGTACAGATGCCGGTGTTCTTGATTTTCCAGGTCTTTGTAAAGTCCTGACCGGGCGTCATGGGTGTGCCATCTGGGACGGTGACATCCAATGTGGTTAGGTCAAAGGAGTAGTCATCACACAGGGCATCTGGGGTGAGCGCCGCTGTGGTTGGGTCGAGTGTCACCAGTGAGATCGGGGTTTCAGTGGCAGGAATCAACGCCGGGTCTAGTGTGGGAGTTTCAGTAGGTAGCGGCTGAGTGGTGGGTGTGAAAAAGGCGGCGGTGAGGGTAAGCTCTGCCACTACGGTGCTGGCTGCTGAAGTGCGGATGACATTAACATCTGGCGTCGGTTCCACGGGGGTGGCAGGCGCGCAGGCTGCGAGAAATGTTAAGGCTGCAACCAAAACGAGGATCGGTTTTTTTTTCATGGGTTCTCCTGTTCTGTATTGTCCTTACTTGACGACGATCCAAACATAGACCAGTGGGCCGAAGTAATTGCCTTGATCATCTTTAAGCTTCCAATAGGCTTTGTATTCGCCGGGTTTATTAGGCGCTCTTAGCTTGACAATGAAAGTCTGCCCATAGCCTTTAGGGGTGTAGGTTTCGGGCTGGTTTTTCTTTAATACAATATCATAACCAACCAACTCTGGAGTGCCGAAAGCATAATCTTGAAGATAGTCGAATATATAGCCTTCATCCCAGGTGCATTCGCCGACGTTGTTGATTGTCCAGCCTTTGGAGAATTCCTTACCGGCTTCGATCACAGCACCGTCAGCGGGTTTGGTCTCCCCTACATATTGACCGTCATTACAGCCATTCAAGGTGGTGACGGTGTTCACCACGCCCAGGGTAGGCGAGGCAAGCAATTGCGGGGTCAACCCGGGTTGCTGTGTATTCAATGCGAAAGGAGTGTTCGAGGCGATCGCGAACGGATCATTGGTGGGCAATGCCGGGAGCGTATTGGTGGGCACTGTGGTGCTGGTTGGGAAAGGCGTGGGCGGAATGGCAGCCGCAGTTTGGGTTTCTTGACCTGCCACTTGTGTCAACACCAGTGCAAATGCCTGGGTTTGGATCGCGCCAGCATCCTGTGTGGGCGGTGGCGTAGCGCCGAGATTACATGCGCTTAGCAAAATAGCAGCGAGGACAAATCCGGCCAGCCAGGTAGACTTGCGAAAATTCATGGTAAAACCTCCGTAAATGGTTAACTTGATTATATCGCACCTACGGGGTGGGCGTACTGGTGGGTGTTTCGGTTGCAGTGGGTGTTAATGTGAAAGTGGGCGTAAACGTTAGTGTGGGCGTGAAGGTTAATGTAGGAGTGAAGGTAAGGGTTGGCGTAAATGTCACAGTGGGCGGTTGCGTGGCAGTAGCCGTAGGCGGATTTCCCTGACGCACAATGTGCGGATTTAGCCAAATGGCAAAATCTTGGTTGTTGCCGCCATTGGCACTGACCACCAAAATGAATTTCAACGTCTGCCCGGCGAGGCTGTTGAGGTCGAGGTCTACGGGATAGTATTTTCCTTCGTATACTTCTGCCCAACTGGCGTAGGTCTTTACCACACCGTTATTCAAATAATCGAGCCGAAAGACCACATTACACTTCACGGCGTCACGCTGACAATTAATGAGGGTGCGGAAGCGATCTCCCGTCTGCACGGTGAATGCCGGGAACTGTCCGCTGATGAAGCCGTTATTTTTATCTTGAGGCACGGTGAGCAGACCGGGCTCATCTTCCACGGCACCATTTTCCAGCGTTGGTGTATTCAAGCGAATGATATATCCGTTCGCGTCTCCGTTTGAGCCTGGGCAAGGCAGGGCATTGCTGCCATTCGACCAATCCGCTTTGCAATAATTATCTGCAAAGTTATAGGCAACGAAAGAAGGACTTATCACGCGAATATCCACCCAGAAGGCGGTATCTGCCTCGTCGCCAATGCCGAACAACGCCCCCGCTGCATTGCGGATCTTCCAGTAGCCACGATATTTTCCATCGCTGCCAGGTGAGATCAATGTGACAGGAACCTCAATATATTGTCCCGGTGCCACACTGCCAGGCATGCCCACTGTGTTCGGCGCGCTCATGCCGTCGCCGCCTGAGAAGACCAACGCATACGATGTAGACCAAGTACAGGTGCCAACATTCTTAATGCGCCAGATTTTGACGAAGGTGGTGTTACGCGGGACGATGCTGCCATCTGCGTAGGTGACATCGGCGAGGAATTGCGCCGCATCACACTTCGACGTTTGGGCTGGTTGCAACGTTGCAGCGTGATTCGTTGCTGTAGCCGAGCCTGCCAAAGTCACTGTCGGTTGGGGCAAGCCTGGGGTGGGGGAACCCGCTGCCGCCTGAGTCAGAGCCGAGGCGGTATAAATCCCATTAAGGGTGGCGAAGGGGTCTGGCGTGGCTGCGTCTGACCCGGGTAGGTTGCAGGCAAGTTGAACTATGAGCAGAATAATGATCAAAAATCCGATGGGCGAAAACTTTTTAGACATGCTTCCTCCGTTTCTATATCAATTGTTAAAGACGATTGGCATGCAGATTATGTTCCCAATAAAAAGAAGCCGGTTCACACCGGCTTCTTTTTATATGCATGTTTATGGGCAGTAGAAATCGAACGGAACTTGTGGATATTCTCGATAGAAGGGCTCTGTGATCACAAGTTGCATCCAGCGGTTGCTGTTTTGCGAGGCGGCGCGACCGAGCTTCCAGACATGGGTGGAGTTGGTGTATTCTCCGGCTTCTTTCAATTCGAATTTGTAGGAGTTGCCGTTGTTGCCATCTTGCTGGTAGATCCTATATTTGACCTTGAGTGGACCATTGGTGGTGATGGTAACGTTTGCCGTATAGAGCATGTTTGCAGGTTGACAACCCGTTTTGGGTTCGCGGGTAATTACCAGGCTAGCGCTTGTGATGTCATACGCAATGGCGGTAGTAGTGGTGAGGTTGGCAACTTCGATCTCGGTATAAAATGCGGCTTGATAGACCCCAACACCAAAGTTGATGTTATCGGGGGTTTGCAGTTTCCACTCGGAGCGATAGGTTCCAGGCGTGGTAGGTGTTGTGAGGACAAGTGAAATAGGCAAGGTCTGTCCGGGTCCGGTAACCTGAGGTACTTGGTAGACGTAGCCGCCGCCGAGAATATCACCAGACCAGAAAACAATCTTGTAGGTGGTATCCCAGACACAAGGACTTGTATTGGTGATATACCATGTTTTAGTGAATTGCTCGCCGGGCTTGAAAATTTTGCCATCTACTACGGTTTCATCTTGTAAGCTGGCGCTAGCACATTCGGCTTTTCCGCCGGTGACGGGTGCCGTGGTGGGTGAGACAAGTGAGATGGGCGTTAGTAGGGTAGGCTGGGCAAAAGGCGTTTGGGTGGGAATCAAAGATCCTGGCGCGGAGGTTTCGGTGATAATAATGGGCGTTTGAGCTGCCACGGTTTCTGCCACAGAGGTTTGGATGACCGCTTCTGCGTCTACGCTTTCACCGCAGGCGGTGAGCAGCAGGGCAGAAATAACGGTCAGGGCAAACAGGTTGTATATTTTGAATTTGAACATTTTCTTCCTTTCGTGTTTCCTAGAAAATTATACTGTTAAATGACAACGCCCGCATTTGCGGGCGTTGTTGGATTAGTGTTTTATTATTTTATTGATATGTCACGATTAGCTTCACAGTCCCAAAACGGACGGCATCTGCGGTGGCATTACCATTCGGGTTGGGCGATTTGAATTGCAAGCGCAGTTGCAATCTCGACGTGCCCACCGCAGTTTGAACCAAGGTTTTCATATCAGCACTTTCAAACTGAGAACTTAGTTCACCGGCGCCACACCAGCGGAGGTATGCACCGGTTGGGTCACCCGAAGCGACGTAGTCACCTGCATCCAAGGCACCAAAGTTTTGGGCATAGGCTCGCAAACAGCCATCTGCAAGGCTGAATGGGTTGCCGAGCATATCATAGCTGCTGAAATCTACGACCACTTTGGTAATCGTCGCACCCGATGGGATCAGAGACATGTCGAAACTTACGAAAGCCTGCAAGCCCTCATTTGAACTGTTATCACCTACATTCGGATTTCCGTTAGTGGTTCCAGCGGATGTAATATGCCCATCTTCGCCGCTCAGGGTGGTCAGAATTACCTGAGCAATGGCGGGTGGCAATGCGGGGACTGTGTTCGTGGCTGTAGCGGCAGCAGGCGCCTGCACTTTAATGTCCACGTAGAAGGCTCTGCCCTGATAGCCGTTCAACATCGGCACGAGCACATTGCTATTGGAGACGATGCGCCAGTAACCACGATAGTTTCCAGCGCCGGCAGGAGCAGTCAGGTTAACTTCAATATCCACTTCCTGTCCGGGGTTAACCGCACCAATGGGCTGAGTGGCAGGTCCGCTCATGGAGTCACCACTATCGAAGACGAGGTTATAGCCATTCCAGGCGCAGGTGCCGGTATTGCGAATCCGCCACTTTTTGGCGAAGCCTTGCCCCGGAGTCATGACAGTCCCATCGGGGATGGTCACGTCCGTAACAAATTGAGCTTGTGGGCAGACCGGCGTTGCGGAGGCGGCAGGGGTATTTGTATTCGTAGGAAATGCAATGGGTGTGAGGGTGGGGGTAACACCAGCAGCAATCGTTGAAGTTGCTGTGGGGCTGATTTGCAGCAAGGCTTCTACAGTTTGTGCGGCGAAGGTGGCATTGGCTTCAGCCCCTTGCGGGTCATCAGAAGGCAGGTTGCATGCGCTCAGAAACAAGGCGCAAACGACGAATAAATGGAACAGGCGTATGAGTTTTTTCATTGCTTCTCCTCTTTTTACAAAAACATTTTACCGCAAGACATTTTATGGGTAACCCTACTTATGTCCCAAATAAAAACAGGAGTTTGGGAAAACTCCTGTTTTGTAGATCCGTAAAAAGGTCGGAAAGAGGCGTTTACTTATCGTAAGGCTGACCGTCTGCTGCGGGCGGAATGGCACGTCCCACAACGCCGGTCAGAATGATCATGGTCACGATATAGGGAGCCATCAGCAGGAACTCTGAAGGGATTGGCACACGCAAGATCTGTAATTTCACTTGAAGTGAATCGGCAAACCCGAAAATGAGTGACGAGGTGAACGCGCCAATGGGATTCCAGTTCCCGAAGATCATGGCGGCAAGACCGATGAAGCCTTTGCCTGAGGTCATGACTTCGTCAAAACGCCCAACAGAACCGATGGTAAAGTATGCGCCGCCCAACCCAGCGATCATACCGCCGAGGATCACGTTGACATAGCGGATGAGGTAGACATTGATGCCTAATGTATCTGCTGCTTTGGGGTGTTCACCTACTGCGCGGGTACGCAATCCCCAGGGTGTGTAATAGAGCAGGATGTGTAAAGCGAAGACTAGAATGATCGTCAGGTAAACGATCAAATTGTTCTCGAATAGCACAGGACCTAACACTGGGATCTTTGAAAGCACGGGGATGGAAATGATCGGGAAAGTGCCCGAGTTATTCAGCGTATCGGTTGCACCTTGCATGAAGCGTGAACTGATAAAGGAAGTGGCTCCAGCTCCAAAGATGTTGATGGCAACACTACTTACCGTCTGATCCACTTTGAAGCGAATGACAAGATAGGCATGGAATGCCGCCACCAGCCCGCCAATCAAAATAGCGGCGAACAATCCAACATATAAATTTTGGGTCAGGGTGGCAAAAACTACAGCCGCTTGTGCTGCCATAAGCATGATGCCTTCAATACCGATGTTGATAACAGCGGAACGTTCGCTGATCACACCGCACAAGGCTGCTAACGCGATCGGTGTGGAACGCACGAGGGAACTGCTCAACATACCGGTCAGGTTGAATGACTTATCCTGGGTTGCCCACAGCAGAAAGGAAAACAGGAAAGTTAGGGCGAGGATACCGACCAGCCAGCCGGTGGAACGTACACCGCGAGCCAGTTGAAACGCTCCAGTAAATGCAGCAATCGCCGACAGGGCATATACGATCGGCAACGCCGGAACGACCAGGTCTGGGATACTGATAGCTTCTGTACCGGGAAGATTCAAACCAAAGGTGGTCAATGAACCGGCTTGCGTGTTCAAACCGAACACAAGGTAAATAAATAACCCAACAACCAGTAACGCAATTCCATAAGAGGCGCGTTTGCGTCGTTCGGCGGCAGAACTAATTGTGAGATTGGCGTTTTTCATGCAAGCCTCTTAACTACCCCATCCGCGAGTGAGGACGGTCTCTTCTTTTTTAATCGTGCGGATGCGATACAGCCAGCGGATGATATCCGGTGCAGCGATGAACACGATCACCATGCCTTGAATGATCGAGATAATGTCAATGGGGATCCTTGCAATCGACATCATGTCCGTTGCACCGCTGCGGAGGAATCCGAATAAAAGCGCCGCTAGGACAACGCCCGCTGGGTGACTTTTTCCGAGTAGGGCGAGTGCGATCGCATCGAACCCGTACCCAGCCGAAAAGCCCTGACCCACCCAGTGGTCCACGCCGAGAACTTGAGAGGCTCCCGCCAGACCGGCAAGCCCGCCCGCAAGGAACATGACCAATACGAAGTTTCGAACAATGTTCATGCCCGCATATTTCGCGGCATCAGGGTTGGCACCCACCGAGCGGATCTCAAAGCCCATCGTAGTTTTGAACAGGAACCAGTAAACCAAATATGCCACTACTAGGGCGATGAAGAAACCGAGGTTGAAACGCAGCGGGTCTGGGAAGAAACGCGGCAGTTCAGCACTGGCTTCCACGGTTGGAGTGATCGGGCGAAAACCGGGAGCTTTCATGGGACCGTTCAGCAACCAGTCGCTTAAACGGAAGGCGATCCAGTTCATCATGATGGTGTTGACCACTTCATGCGCACCAAAGCGGGCTTTGAGGTAGCCGGGGATCATGCCCCAAACGGCACCACCCAAGGCACCGCCCATCAGGGCGAGCGGCAGGTGGACGATCATTGGCAGACCTTTAAGGCTGTACCCAACAAATGCAGAACAGAGTGCGCCAATGAAGAACTGTCCCTCTGCACCGATATTGAAGAGACCACAACGAAAGCCTAATGCCACCGAGAGACCAGCAAAGATATAAGGTGTGGCAGTGACAAGGCTTTCTGTAAAGGGGTAGATCGCTTTTATGAGTGCTGCAGTATCACCGGTGGCAAACAAGGCTGAGAAGCCTTCAATATATGCAGTCGGTGTGCCAAATGAACCAGCAAAGAGCGCGCCATACGCCACCAAGGGATTTTCACCACTGGCAAAGATAACGAGCGCGCCAACGATCAAGCCTGTGATAACGGCAAGTACAGGAACCAATATTTCCTGCGCTAGCGAGTTACGTTTGTTTTCTTTATTCCCAGCATCTGGGGAGGGAGCGGCTGTAGTACTCACAGATACAACTCCTAATTCTTTTTCTGCGTGTCGGAGGGATGAACGCCCGCCATCAACAAACCAAGATGTTCTTTGGTGGCTTTATTAACATCGACGATCGCCATGATCTGACCTTTGTACATCACTGCAATGCGGTCAGACAACGCTAGAATCTCATCCAATTCGGAAGAGACCAACAGGACACCCGTTCCCTCGTCACGTTTTTTGATGATCTGGGAGTGGATGTACTCAATCGAGCCGACATCCAACCCGCGGGTCGGTTGAGAGGCGATCAGTAATTCGATGGGGCGCGAGAACTCGCGTGCCACGATCACTTTTTGCTGATTCCCGCCTGAAAGCGTTCCAGCATTGACGTAAATATTGGGTGTGCGCACATCGTACTGTTTGACCAATTCTTCTGCATTACTAACGATCTGCTTTGGCTGCAGAGAGATACCCTTTGCAAAGGGCGGCTTATAGTAGGTACACAACATCATATTGTCATGGATCGGGAAGGAAAGAATGAGTCCATGACGCTGCCGGTCTTCAGGGATGTGTGCCACACCGCGTTCGAGAATGTTGCGAGGGCTGCTATTATGAATGGGTTCATCCAGCAGACGAATGCTGCCTGAATCGATTGGCAGAAGACCCGTAAGGGCGTACACCAATTCGGTCTGACCATTTCCTTGTACCCCGGCTACACCGAGAACTTCACCTTTACGCACATCGAATGTCATCCCTTGTACGGTCATATGCTGGCGTTCATCGCGGACATAAAGGTCTTCCACGACTAAAACGGGTTTGCCAGATTTGGCTGCTTGTTTTTCCACGACTAGGTTCACATCACGCCCTACCATCATGGTGGCGAGAATTTCAGAGGTGGCTTCCTTCGGGTCGATGGCACCCACTACAGTTCCAAGTCGGAGAACGGTAATATCGTCAGCAACCGCCAAAACTTCTTTTAATTTATGGGTGATAAAGATGATGGACTTACCCGCTTTGATCAGTGTAGCGATGATCTTGAACAAACCTTCTACTTCTTGCGGGGTCAATACCGCAGTCGGCTCATCAAGGATGAGAATATCAGCGTGGCGATAGAGGACTTTGATGATCTCTACGCGCTGCTGAATTCCCACCGGTAGGTCTTTGATGTAGGCATGCGGATCAACATCAAGCCCGTACTCATCAGAGATCTCACGGATCCGTTTCGATACTTTTTCTTTATCAAGGAAGATGCCGTTCTTGGTGGGTTCAATGCCGAGCATCACGTTCTCGGTGACGGTCATCACCGGTACCAACATAAAATGTTGGTGTACCATGCCGATACCCTGGGCAATGGCATCGTTCGGACCGTGAAACTCCACCTCTTTACCGCGGACAATGATCTTCCCCTCGTCCGGGTTATACAACCCATATAGAATGTTCATCAACGTGCTTTTGCCTGCGCCATTTTCCCCCAATAGAGCCAATATCTTTCCCTCCCGTAGGGTAATGTCGATCTTGTTATTTGCAAGAACACCGGGAAAACGTTTGGTAATGCCGCGCAATTCCAAAACATTTGTCATGCCATGCCCTCCATGATCATGAATTCGATAAAGCCGAAAGGTCTTTTTTGCACCGCCACATTATAAAGGAGGTGCATGCAGATTGGGGATTCCAAGGAAAACACCTTTGGGCTTTAGGGATGAAAAAAGCCGGAGGAGAAACCTCCCCCGGCTTTTTATTTCATAACGGGTGAATTATCGAACGGTGATTGAGCCGTCGATCAGACCCTGCTTGACAGCTTCAAGCCCAGCCTTGAGTTCGTCGGAAGCACCAGTTACATCAGCGAGACCCACACCATCATTGGCGAGAGTGCCGACATACAAGCCACCTGCGAAGGTGCCGTCTTGAACAGACTTGATGGCTTCGAACACAGCCACGTTCATGTTCTTCAACACACTGGTGAGGACGACATCGGAATACTCTGAAGCAGAGACGGTCCAGTCAGTGTCCACACCAATGACCCAGCATGCGCCAGATTCTTGGCAGTAAGCAGCGCCACCGAGACCGGCAGGACCAGCCACCGGCATGACGATGTCAGCGCCTTCTTGGACGAGGGATTCAGTGATGGCGCGGCCATCATCAAGCGAATCAAAGTTACCAATGAAGGAGCCGTCAGCAGCAGCGGTATTCCAACCGAGCACTTCAACGGTCGTGCCGTTTTCAGTATTGTAATAATTCACACCGGCTTCAAAACCGACCATGAAGTCAGTAACCGGAGGAATGTTGATACCACCCCAAGTGGCAACTTTGCCGGTCTTGGTAGAGGCAGCGGCAGCATAACCAGCCAGGAAGGAAGCCTGATCGGTGGCGAAGACCAATCCAAGCACATTCGGGAGAGCCGGATCGTAAGCATAGTCCACGATGGTGAACTTAGCATCTGGGTTGGCTTCTGCAGCAGCTTTGGTGGAATCACCGAGGAGGAAGCCGACGGTCACGATCAGGTCGGTGCCTTCTTCGAGATACTGCTGGATGTTCTTTTCGTAGTCAGACTGCTGGGTGGATTCGAGATACTTACCATCCACACCGAGCTCGGCGATAGCCTGTTCAACACCCTTATAAGCGGTGGCATTGAAGGACTTGTCATCGATACCGCCCAAGTCGGTGACCATGCCGACCTTCAAAGCAGCAGCGGCTTCTTCGGTAGCAGGGGCTTCCGTAGCAGCTTCTTCAGTTGCAGGGGCTTCCGTAGCAGCTTCTTCGGTTGCGGCGGGGGCTTCAGTAGCGGCAGGGGCGCCGCAGGCAACGAGGACCATCGAAGCGATGATCAAAGCAGCCATAAAAAAGTAGAGCTTCTTCATGTTATTTCTTCTCCTCTAGAAGATAGTAATTTGAAAGGTTTGCGTTTTTGCGAACCTTACGACCTTGTAAGTATAAATCTAGTCCAACCTTTGTGCAAGAGAGCGCAATGTTAACGCGCATCTGTAACATTTACATCCAGCTCACCGCTTGCCAAAGCCGCTAGCAAAAGCTCCATTTGAGTGCTAAATTCAGGTGGAAATGACGGATTCAACGCCGAAAACTCGATTTTTCCCACTCTGTCCGCACGAACTTCGCCTGCGCGAACCTCACGCATCACTTCTTGGACCTCGAACTGGGCAGCCCCATAAAGAGAGATCACTACACCTTTGCCGGATTCTCCCAAAGCATTTGCCTGATCGCGCTCTGACCCAATGGCAGAAACCTCAAACTCTGAAGCCGCTCGCAATGCCCCCTGCCCAGTGACTCCGCCTGCGGCAAAGAGCACATCCGCGCCGCGTGCGATTAAATCACTGCCCGTTTCATATCCCCATGCTTCATCAATAAATAATTTCTCGCGATCTCCATCTTCACGATACACCACCAAGACTTTAATTTCGCTATTGGCATACTCGACGCCTGCACGAAAGCCTTCGCAGTAGCGCCACATCGAGTCGATGCCAGAAGTTTCACACACTGCCGCGACGATTCCTGTTTTGGTTAATTGCGTGGCAACCACCCCAGCGGCGAATCCCATCTGGTCTTCAGGGAAGGTGACTGAGATCAAATTTGGGCGGGGCTCTTCAAAGGTTTGATTCAACCCCACGAAAACAGAATCAGGATACAGGTCCGCGTTTTGAAGCGTGGCATTATCCAACGCAATACCAGAGGTGAAAATCAAGTCATAGCCTTGGTCGGCAAAGTAAGCGATATTCTTTGAATAATCGCGTGCATCGACGGAAGCAATATATTCCACTCGATCTGCCAGCCCATTCAATTTGGCTTCCTGCAAACCTGCCCAGGCATCCTGGTTGATGCCATGATCTTCGACGCCCAGCGTATCCGTCACCAGCGCCGCGCAGAAGACTTCCTCACGAAAACAATCTGACGATGATTGGCAGGCAGCAAGCACCCACACCATCATCGTCAGAAAGAAGTAATACGTGAAACGTGAAACGTAATTTTTTAAGCGTAGCTTATTGCTCGTCACTTGTTACTCGTCACTATTCACTAACCACTGCCTCACCTTTTTTCACGCCCATCATCAAGGCGAATGCCACCATCATAAAGAATGGAGCGATCAACATGATGATGTTGTAATTGCCATTCGTCAGTTGCACCGCCCATCCGTTCATGTTCGGTCCAATAATGGCGGATAAGGTGGAGAAGAGATAATACAAACCGGTGAAGGTACCAATGCGCGCGGCGCTGGTGAGGTCCACGATCATGGGCAGGGAGTTGATGTTGATGAATGCCCAGCCGATGCCGCCGAGGATAAGCAAAACCCCTGCGAGAGTCAACATGCGCGCGCCACCTTCCACGAGCGGAATGCCGACTAGCGGCAACGGAGCGATGCCGGTAAGCAAGGCTTCGGCAGGAGTGATGTACAGTAGAACGAGCATAATGGTGATGATGATCAAGCCAGTCGCAATGGTGGTACGCCGACCGAGTTTGCCAGCCACGAATCCAGAGGGGATGGCAGAAAGTACGAAGAACAGAGGCAGCACCGAGAGCAGAGTCGCGCCGTCGCCTGCATCCAAGCCGAGGTGATTCTTGGCATAGAGTGTGAAGAAGGTTTCAACAGCCGAGAAGCCGAGGAACCAGAAAAAGATGGCGAGCAAAATGCGTAGACCGCTTTTGTCTGGATCAGTAAATACTTCTTTCAGGCTGGCAAGCATACCGGGTTGAGCTTCGCTTGTTTCATATTCCTTTGGTTCCTCAATGAAGAGATAGACAATGAGCGCTGCTACCAGGACCAGACCCGAGCCCAGCCAGAACGGAAAGTTGGGGTTCATCTTGTAAAGTATGCCGCCCGTTTGCAAGGCAATGATCGTGCCAATGCCGCCCATGAAGTTGATGATGCCATTCGCTTGTGAACGGAATTCTGATGGGGTAATGTCGGGCATGAGCGCCACGACGGGTGTCCGCCATAAAGCCGCGCTGAGCAACAATGTGCTGGTACAGGCAACGAAAAGAGGAAGTATCGCCGCGATAGGGATCAAACCAAAAGCCACAGCTGTAATGGGTGCACCAATCAGGATGAAAGGAATGCGACGCCCCATTGGAGAGCGCAATTTATCAGACCATGCGCCAACAGGCGGTTGAATGAACAATGCCGCGATATTATCGAGAGTCATGAAGAAACCGATCAGAACAGGGGAGAGATCGAATTTATCGGCGAGGAAGATAGGGACAAAGGCGTTATAGACACCCCAGATCACACTGACACCGAAAAAGCCAAAGCCGAGCAGGAAGGTCTTGCCGTAATTCAAGCGCGCTGATGACATGATTGCATCTCCTTGGATCATTGATGAGAGAAATTGTGATGAGTGAAACGTGATTCAAGATTCGCGTTTCACTTTTTATTTTGTACGCAGCTTTTCAATAAATTTTAAATCTTCCTTTGTCAACTCCGCCTTCTCAAGCATGTCGGGACGTTTCTTGAATGTACGTTCGAGGGCTTGTTCTCTGCGCCATTTGTCGATCTTGGCATGGTCGCCGGAGAGGAGTACGTCGGGTACTTTGTTGCCACGAAACTCGGGCGGACGGGTGTAGTGCGGATATTCGAGCAAGCCCATGGCATGTGAGTCATCTTCAGCGCCGGTGGGGTCGCCCAATACATCAGGCAGGAGGCGTGCGACCGCATCAATGACGATGAGTGCGGGAATCTCGCCGCCAGTCAAGACGTAATCGCCGATGGAGATCTGGTCGGTGACCAAATTCTCGCGGATGCGCTCGTCGATCCCTTCGTAACGTCCGCAGAGCAGGGCGATTTTTTTGTATTGTGATAATTCTTTGGCGATGCTTTGGTTGAAGACTCGTCCTTGCGGCGTAAGCAAAATGATTGGGATATTTGACGCAGGCTCGGGCGGAGTCGGAGACGCAGCGATTCCCAAAACGGTTTCAATAGCTTCGAAGACCGGTTCGGGTTTCATCACCATTCCGCCGCCGCCGCCATAAGGGGTATCGTCGGTGGTGTGGTGTTTGTCGTGGGTATAGTCGCGGATGTTGTGAACGTTAACGGTGATCAGATTGCGTTCACGCGCGCGTTTGAGAATACTGGTTTCAAGATAAGAGGGGAAGACTTCGGGCAGGAGGGTAAAGACCTCGAATTGCATTAGGGAATTTTAGCATAGAAGCTGCGAGTTATCGTTTGTCTGGACAAGGTTTGAATCTTGCAAGCTCCATGACGATTGGGGGATGATGAAATATTTTGTCTTTTTTTAAAATAAAGATGTAGCAACGTATACTTTGTAGTATTGCCCTTAACAAAGTATGCCAACGTAGCAACTATATTTTTATAAGGAGAATGTCTCGATGAAAAATAGGTTTCTCGTTTTGTGTGTTTTGGTTCTTGTTATGGGTAATTTGGTTGGGTGTACTATACCGCTGCCTACCTGCCCAACAGACAGCCTGCAAGAAGTGACGCTGATCAGCCCGGCACAGGTAAGCGTTGTGGATACATTGAATCCAACGCTTGAATGGACATATCCATCCACCGAGTGTACCCCGGCGGGCTATGCTATTACGATGTGGGAAGGACCCGTGATGGTCGATAATCTCGGCGGGGGAACGGGCAACCCATCTACTGCATGGGGACCCGGTTCGCCGCTTGAACCTGGAAAGCAATATCGCTGGAATGTGGCGCCGATCAATGGCACAACGTTAGGACCGGTATCAGATACTTTTATTTTCTTTACTGGACCCGTATGTACCGATGCGTCTCTGGTTCCCCCTACTATGCTTGAGCCAGCAGATGGGGCAAGTTTTAATGAAACTACGGACCTTTTATGGTGGGATTACACAGCAGGATGTACACCTACAGGGTATCAGGTAGATGTTGGAACTGATTCATCTTTTGCAAGTGGACTTTATCCGTCTGGCATTGTTGATATTCCACTAACAAGGGTATTGCTTGGTGACCCTCCATTAGTGGAATGTGAAACCTATTACTGGCGTGTTGCAGCAAGAAATGGTGCAACCGTTGGTCCGTTTTCACCAACGCGAAGTTTCGTTGCCGATACGACTGGCGCATGTAGTGGAGGAGGTGGTGGTGGAACTCCGCCTGACTCAGCTTCTATCAGTGGAATTGTTTGGCATGATATTTGTGCCATACCTGATGGACCGCTTCCTGACCCACTTTCTGCTGGGTGTGTGGAAGATGGATCTGGTTCTGCTCGTGCAAATGGAATTCGTGAAGAAGGCGAGCCTGGGATTGCAGGGGTACAGGTTGATTTATATTACGGCGGTTGTGATATTGGTGGAACCATTGATGCAAGCGTTCTGACGGATGCAGATGGAAGATATCTATTTGATGGTCTCACTTCATTTGGAGAGTTTTGTGTTGCGGTTAACCCAACTGCTTCACCGAACGACTCGATCTTACTCCCCGGTCAATGGACCTACCCTGACTCGGTCACGCCTGAGGGTGTGGCATACCAGTCCTTTGGTGGAATAGAGTCTGGTGTGCATGTGGATATTATTGATTTTGGTTGGGATTATCAATTGCTGCCAGCTTTTAATGACCCAACACCTACTCCAGTTGTCGGAGTGAATGTTACGAACATTCCTGACTTTGTAGATGATAGTGGTTTCAACACCCCATTCCCGCAATTTGAATTTACCAAGAATGCCTTCTGTCGCAAAGGTCCCGGGCTTAATTTCAGCGACCTAACCGCCATCCCCTCAGGCGATGTTGTGGAAGTACGCGGCATGAGCGCAGATACGCAATGGTACTTCATATTCTGGAGCAAGTTCAAAGCCGAGTGTTGGGTTGCCAGCTCTACAGGCAAGTTGATCGGTGATGTTGCGAATATTCCGGTGCTGGCTTCGCCGCCTACTCCGGTGGCATCTGTTGTCCCTTCGGCGGTTCCGAACAATAACAACAATAACAATAACCCTACGCCGGTTCCAACTCAGACCCAAGTGATTAAGCCTTAAGCGAAAGATTTCTTTGTATCTATAACAGACCCATGAAGCCAGCTTCATGGGTCTGTTTATTTTGATAATGAGCGTTTTTGCAGCGAAAACATGGCAGAAACGTCATTTTGTCTAAGAAGCAAATTAGAAGCCAAGCCCCCTGCTTGACGTTGCTTTCCGCGGGATGGTAATATCAATTTATGTATTTAAGAGGAAGTAAATGGAGTATGAACAAAAGGCGGACCCGCCCAAACTGGTTCCGCATTATTTTGCTTAGCTTGTTGGTGCTGGCGGCGGCGTATGTCAATCGCTTTGTCGTGGCAGAGATCCAGCCATTAGGTGTGCCGTCGCCTACCCCTACCATCGCACCCGAAACTCTGCTCGCCGAAGCGGAGGAACTCTTCAAGCAAGGCAAACTCTTACCGGCTATCGATGTCTATCAACAAGCGGTGGTCACCCAGCCGGATAATCCCGCAGCCCATATTGCTCTGGCACGCACGCAAGCCTTTGCGGGGAAGTATAAAGAAGCACAGACTTCTGCTGAAGATGCCCTGCTGCTAAACCCCAGTAATTCCATGGCGCATGCTGTGCGGGCATGGGCATTGAATTTTCAAGAGGAATATCTCGAAGCCGAATCCAGCATCAAACGCGCGCTGGAACTTGACCCTAACAACGCACTCGCTCACGCCTATTATGTTGAGATCCTGGTGGATTCCTATTACAGCGGGCTGGGCGATTTCGATGGCTTGGAGAAAGCTGCCGAAGAATCGAAAGTAGCTCAGGCGCTCGCACCTGACCTGCTCGAAACCCATCGCGCGCGCGGCTACATTCTGGAAGCCACCGGCAATTACGAAGAAGCCATTGGCGAATATCAAGCTGCGATTGCGATCAACCCCAACATCGCTGACCTTTACCTTGCCAAGGGACGCAACTATCGCACCCTTGGCAGTTACGTTGAGGCTGTCGATGCCTTTACCCGAGCCGATGCTCTCAATCCGCAAGACCCCAACCCAGACCTGTTGCTCTCACGTACCTATGCTACCGTCGGTGAATACGGCAAAGCCTTGCAATTTGCAGAATCGGCTGTAACGAACAACCCTGCCGATACCAACCTGCGCGGCAACTATGGTGTCATGTTATATCGCAATGCCTACTGGCCCGAAGCTGTGCAGGAACTTTCCTATGTGGTCAAAGGCGGGCTTTCCACTGACGGTAATGAAATGGAAGTCATCAACCTTACCCCTGATTCGCCACGCATCGCAGAATATTATTTCACCTACGCACTGGCCTTGGCTCGGCTCGACCAATGCGGCGAAGCCTTGCAGATCGCGCAGTTGATCATCTCCCGCATCCCAGCGGATGAACTGGCGGTGGATAATGCCAACGAAGTTACCAACCGCTGCCAGCAGAATCTGAACGCGCCTCTTTCCACGCCGACGGTTGAATCGACACCCGAGGCAGAAGCTACCCCCACACCATGAACATCTATAACCGACGCAGTCTTTTCCGACGGCGCGACGAAACCAGCGTGTATCGCATGTTCTTTTTCGTTGTGCTGATCCTTGCGGGTATCTGGCTCATTCGCTCCGTTCAACAGGGAGATGTGAAGCCTTTGTTCCTGCCTACTGCCACGCCCACACGCTTTGCAGCATCCTATTCACTCGAAGGCGATGCTTACTTTACCGCCGGACAATTGAACGCTGCAATTGAGGCGTATCGCGAAGCGACCAATGTCGACCCGAACAATGCCGTCGTCTGGTCGCAACTCTCACGCGTGCAGACCTATTCCACTGCCTTGATCGTCAAACAAGATGACATCCTTGCTCGCTTGGATGAAGCGATTGTCTCCGCTGAAAAAGCTGTGGAGGTGAATCCCGATAGTAGCGATGCTCATGCCGTGCATGCCTTCGCTTTGAACTGGAAGGCATCTTATCTCTCTGATGCGCGCGAGCGACAATCCTTGTTGCAAAAATCGGAACAGGAAGCTGTACGCGCGATTCAATTGGATAACACCAATGTCCTCGCCCAAGCCTTTTATGCCGAAGTCTTGGTCGATCAGCAAAAATGGACTCAAGCCCAGCAGGTCATCGATCAGGCATTGGCAGCAGACCCATCTCTGATGGATGTGCATCGCGTTAATGCTTATGTACTCGAGTCTTTAGGCGAGTACTCCCTTGCAATCGAGGCGTACGACCGCGCGATTGCCATCACCCCGAACTTGACCTTCTTGTATTTGCGCGCTGGTGCAGGCTATCGCCGTCTTGCTTTTGAAAGCCCCAACGAAGAAGTACAAAGACAGCTTTACGAAAAATCACTTGAATATTTTGCAGAGACCGCCCGCATTAACCAACAGTTGGGCGTGCAAGACCCCGTGCCTTATATCTCTATTGCCAAGACCTATTCACAGATGGGTGAGTTCTTCATCGCCATTCGTAATGTGCAAAGAGCCATCGAGTTCGAGCCTGCTAACCCGGTCTTTTACGGTGAGTTAGGCGTGCTTTATCACAAGAACCGTAATTATGAGACAGGCATCCTCGCGTTGAAATGTGCTGTCAATGGCTGCACCGCAGAACAATCCTGCGACGGACGTGGCGGCTGTGGATCGAACGACACCCCAGCAGATGTAGTTGGGCTGCCGCTCTCAGCCAGCACAGTGTATTACTACGACATCCTTGCCTCCGAGTATGCAGCTTTGAGCACGTCCAAAGTTAATTACTGTCCGCAAGCTCTCAAGATCGCAGATACTGTTGAAGCGTCTGAATACATCTCCGACCCCAACATCGCCACGGACATGGCAGTGGTGCGGAATATTTGTAAAAGTTTGGAAACAGGCATTAGCGTTCAAGACCTATTGGGAACGCCGACTGCAACCGCTGAACCGACCACTATACCTGAATCCACACCCACGCCGTAATAATTTAAAACTTAAGTGAAAAACAAAGCCCGATGGTGAATCCACCATCGGGCTTTTAGTTAAGTAGACTTATTATCCACTGCTATTGAAGTACGCCTCGTAAATATTGAACAACGATGGTGTCATCTGGTGGATAGTTTTGAGGAGCAACCGAGGTGAGTTGTGCGAGGATGCACAGCCAAGCCTCTCCAGTGCGGACATATGTGTCTGTGTAGCAGGTCATTCCATAAGCTTCCACGCCATCGCGGACGTGTGTCCACTTGTTTGTAGCACCTACCAGCGCTACATCTCCGATGACAGTAATCCGCTCGTCACGCATGTCCCAATAGGTGATGACGTCAGGATCAAAGCCCGTTGCCCATTCCACTAAATAGGCAGCGCGATCCATGTGACCGCCCGTTGTGTTAATCGTCCGAAATAACGGATGCAGGATGGCATCAT
>JAFLCE010000019.1 GCA_017303655.1 Anaerolineae bacterium | reverse complement strand
ATCAAATCCGCAGCAAAGACAATGCTTTCCATGGTCTGCATGGACGCCGAACTCATTGCGCCTTTTCACGCTCAAGGACGGCATCCACAAATTTCATAAACTGCTGAGAGGTCATACTAGCGGGTTGCGCAACGATTGCCGGGGTTTGCAAACGCGAAGCTTGCAGGAAAAATTCCGGTGCAGGGGTTAACGCCACAGAAATAGGGTACCCTAGTTTTTCCTGTACCTGCGCCCAGGGGATCTGAACATCAGAACGCTGGCGGTTATTCAGAATAACTGAAATGGTCTTGGGGTCTAATTCCAGCTCAGTCATTTCACCCAGCAAAATTTTTGTGTGATTGATCGAGTTGGGCATACCTTCCAACACAACTACCCGATGATCGCACGACAATAACAGTTTTTGTACAAAGGTCGGCAGCCCTGAACCGAGATCCAGAATAACAAAGCGCGCCTGAGAAGCCAGACGATGAACCAAGACTTCAAAGTTCTCCACACGCGAAGCTAGATCTACATCGCGCGGATTGTCTGAAGCGGGCAAGATCTTCAAACCAGTACTGTGAGTGACCAGCGAAGCTTGTACTTTTTCAGGTGTGATTTCTGCAACCGTACCTGCCAGAATTTCAGACAAACTTTTGGTATTGACGATCCCCAAGTCCATACCGAGCGTCCCCTGCCCGGGGGTCATCTCTGCCAGGATCACATCTGCCTGCGCACGCGTATGCAAGCCAGCCGCGACATTCGAAGCGACAGAAGAAACACCCAAGCCGCCACGAGCAGAGACTACACCAATTATGTAACCACGTTTTTCATTTTCTGTAACCGCAATCTCACCGGTCTTGGCAGGAGTCTTACGAGCCAGCAATGCCTTCACATGCGCCTGAAGTTCATTGGGGTGCGTCGGCTTGGTCAGGTAATCATCGGCGCCCACTTCAAAACCTGCCACTTTATCATCCAACTGGGTCTTTGCAGTAAACATTAAAATGGGGATGGCAGTCGTTGCCGGGTTTTTGCGCAACCGCCGGGTGACTTCAAATCCATCCATATCCGGCATCATCACATCAAGAAGGATCAAATCCGGACGTTCCTCAAATGCTTTCTCCAATCCCTGAGAGCCATTCGAAGCTGCAACAATCTGGTAGCCTTGCCGCTGCAACATCAATCCAACCAGCCGCAGGGTATCTACATCATCATCGATAATAAGAATTTTTTCAGCCATCGTCTCTACCTCATCCAAAACAGGCGCTCATGCGGGAATGAAAAACCCCTATCTGGGCAACCAATCCTGTTTGTTCAATTATACCGGACAAGTTCTCATATTTCACAATAACGCCATGCTATAATTCACATATCGGCACACCTCCAAAAGAGAGCCGTCCCTTAGGGGATGACAGGCTTCGACGGGAGAGGCTGATTCCGGAATGCGAGCCGAGCGCGCACCGACCTCGATAACTCAGTGCAACAATCAAGTGCCAACAACAGCACTTCATACGCTGCTATGCCCCTCGCCGCCTAAGGCGAACATAACAGTATGACATCTTAGGATGTCACGTCCACCGGCACCGCCCTCTATCGGGTGACGGACCGGGCGAAACAAAGATAGAGTGCCACGTGTGATTCTGCTAAACACGTGAAAGACTAGCAGATGGTCACAGGTTAACCAGCCCGCCGGGGTGCCTGTGGTGACGATAAGCGGCAGGCTACGCTCGTAGAGTTCCGAGGGTTGAATCTTTCGGACCCGGGTTCAATTCCCGGCATCTCCACAAATCAAAAGACTGGCTTGCAAGCCAGTCTTTTGATTTTAATCTTCAATTTTATGTTCCAGAAACTACCTCATGAATTTTCAGAGAACATTGTGATATAAAAAGCAACATGAAAAAACATTTCCTGATCGGACTCCTGCTCCTAACCTCTGCCTGCAATTTAGGAGTTCCCTCACCCACGCCTGAATCGACATCTCAAGCAACGCTTCCCCCCGCGCCGACAACGGTTCCAGCGACGGCAACATTCGCAGCCACTGAAACAGCCGTCCCCACGCCTGAGCCGCCCGCACTTTATTTCACCGATGAGTTCGATACTCTTCAGCCGTATTGGGAATTCTTCCAAACCGGCGGGCTGACCCGTCCCACGCCCGTTGCAGGGAATGGCATTCTGCGCGTCGATATGGACACTGCCGATACTTGGTTCATGGGCGTTCACAATGTACATATTTATCCGAATGTTTTTGTTCGCGCACAAGTTTCTCCCGGCGCAGGCGGCTCTGTCGGGTTGATCTGCCGCTATTCCGAAAGCGATGGGTGGTTTGAATTCAACGCTGAAAGTGATGGTTCCTATAGCGTTTTACTTGGGCAGTGGCTGGCGCCTGAAGTTGCCAAATACGTTCCCGTTCTCACTGACTCAAATTCGCTGTTGAGCAATAACACTAGCTATACCCTTGGTTTATTTTGTCAGGATAACTTCTTGCTGCTTTACGTGAACGAGACTTTGATCCGCCGTGTAGAAGTGACCAATTACGGGCTGAGCGAAGGCAATGTGGGTTTCACCGCAGCTTCTCAAAAAACCGTTCCAGTTTCCATACTGATTGAATGGTTGCGAGTTGACAGTCAATAGTCGCCTTGCATTTGATTTCTTTTTTTGCTACACTACTAACGTTGTTATTCAATTTATGTAGTGAGGAGAATATGGAATGAAAAAATATCAGCCCGTCCTGTTTTTCTTAAGTATCCTTTTACTTGCAAGTCTGGCGTGCGCATCATTATCTGGTGGTGAGGCTCCTCCAGCAGCAGTGCCGCCTGTAGAGAACACAAGTGCCCCGGTTGAGAATCTGCCTGTTCCAACCAATACCTCTGCGCCGGTTCTCGAGCCCACAAACACTCCCAAACCAGCCAATACCCCCGTCCCTGCCGCACAAGAATTCTTTACAGAAGAATTTGAGAGCGAAGCCTTCTTTGATCAGTGGTATTACTTTGTATTCGGTCCCGGCTTTGAAAACGATGAAAACCTCCAGATCTTTCAGGATGGTGATGGGGTAACCTTCGATCTCGGCGCTCTCGATTTCTATCTCTATTACATTTATGACCCCCAGACCTATGGCGATGTCAGCCTGACCATGGTGGCAGAAAACCAAGGGCGCAACAATAACAACGTCAGCCTGGTCTGCCGTTTGGATTATGACAATGCCCAATGGTATGAATTCAGCGTGGAAAGCGGCGGCTTGTGGTATTTGTATGCCTACGATAATGGCTACAATACGCTGGATAGCGGTGGTGCCAACGCCTTGAAGCAAGGCAAAGAGACCAACGAATACAGCATGACCTGTGAAGGAAATGTCATCACCATGTCTATCAACGGCGATGAGTTGAAATCTTATACCGATCGAAATTACAACTTCAGTGACGGACAGGTTGGCTTCAATGTTTCATCGTTGAACGTCCTTCCGATCACAGTTAATGTCAAGTCCTTCGACATCTCTCAACCGTAATTCAGTTTTAGTCACGAACAAAAGCAAACCGCCCAGCCGAAATAGGCTGGGCGGTTTTTCTTTTACTCAAAACCTACATATCGTTAACAGAATTCTTGCATACCTCGTTTAACATGGGGATACAGAAAAGAACTATAAGGAGATTTCTCATGGGCAAAATCATAGGAATAGACCTCGGTACGACCAACAGCGTCGTCTCCGTGATGGAAGGTGGCTCTGCCACTGTGATTACCACGGCAGAAGGCGGGCGCTTATGTCCGTCAGTTGTGGCATTCAATAAGAACGGCGAACGCATGGTGGGTCAGACGGCAAAACGTCAGGCAGTGGTCAACGCAGATAACACTATTTATTCCATTAAACGTTTCATCGGTCGTCATTTTGACGAGACGGCTGCGGAACGTGCGATGGTTCCTTACCAAGTGTCACAGGGACCGACAGGCGATGTGCGCGTGAAGATCCCCGTCAATGGCAAGGAATACTCACCGCAAGAAATCAGCGCAATGGTGCTGGGCAAGCTCAAGGCAGATGCGGAAGCGTATCTCGGTGAGTCTGTCACACAGGCAGTAATCACCGTCCCAGCGTATTTCAACGATAGTCAACGTCAAGCCACCAAGGATGCAGGTAAGATCGCAGGCTTGGAAGTGTTACGCATCATCAACGAGCCGACAGCTTCTGCTTTGGCATACGGACTCGACAAAAAGAAAAATGAAACCATCCTGGTCTTCGATCTCGGCGGCGGTACGTTTGACGTATCCGTTCTCGAAGTGGGCGAAGGCGTGATCGAAGTAAAGTCTACACATGGCGATACCCACCTCGGCGGCGATGACTGGGATCAGAGCATCACCAACTGGGCTGCCGACGAATTCAAGAAAGATCAGGGCATTGACCTGCGCAGTGATCGTCAGGCGTTACAACGTCTGCGTGAGGCGGCAGAGAAAGCCAAGATCGAACTTTCGACTGTAATGGAAACCGAGATCAACCTGCCGTACGTTACCGCAGATGCTTCAGGGCCGAAACATTTACAGTTGAAACTCAGCCGCGCAAAATTCGAGCAGATGACCGAAGACTTACTGCAGCGCTGTCGCACCCCGTTTGAAGCTGCATTGAAAGACGCAGGCTTGTCTGCCGATAAGCTCGATGAAGTTGTTTTGGTCGGTGGTTCTTCGCGTATGCCGATGGTTCAAGATCTTGTCCGCAAGCTGACCAATGGCAAGGAACCGAACAAAGGCGTGAACCCCGATGAAGTTGTTGCCATTGGCGCAGCCATTCAGGGCGGCGTGCTCGGCGGCGAAGTCAAAGACATCCTCCTGCTGGACGTGACCCCACTCTCTTTGGGCGTGGAAACGATGGGCAGCGTGATGACCGTGATGATCGAACGCAATACGACCATCCCTGTCCGCAAGACCGAAGTGTATTCCACTGCCGCAGACAGCCAAACTGCTGTAGATATTCATGTGCTGCAAGGCGAGCGCCCCATGGCTGGCGATAACATGTCGCTCGGACGTTTCCGCCTCGATGGCATCCCACCGGCACCACGCGGCGTTCCACAGGTGGAAGTGACTTTCGATATCGACGCAAACGGCATCTTGCATGTGACGGCGAAAGACAAAGCCACCGGCAAGGAACAGAAAGTCACCATTACCGCTTCGACCAACCTTAACAAGAATGACATCGAACGCATGGTGCAAGAATCTAAATTAAACGAAGCCGCGGACAAGAAACGCCGTGAAGCGATCCAGGTTAAGAATGATGCGGATAATCTGACGTATCAGATTGAGAAAGCATTGCGTGACCTGGGCGACAAAGTTCCATCGGCTGAGAAGGATTCCATCGAAGCCAAAGTTAACGAGTTGAAGCAAGCCGCGCAAGGCGATGACATTGAGCACATCAAGAAGCTGACCGAGGAATTGCAGAACACCTTCCATGCGCTCAGCCAGCAGATGTACGCTCAAGGTCAAGGCGGACAGCCCCAGCCTGAGGGTGGTCCCGCGCCGGATGATAACGTCGTAGAAGGCGAAGTCAAAGAGTAACAACACGTAATACGTAATGCTTAAAAACGGACAGCCTCTTTGCGAGGCTGTCCGTTTTGATTCAGCTTCGAGAAACAGGAACAACTATCCCTGAGTTGGACGCGGGGCAGGCATTGGTTTCTTGGCGGGGAATAAGCTATCGATCACAACACTAACAATCCGAATGAAGAATAGAAAAATCAAACTACCCGCAGAGAACCAGTAATAATTCTGTGCCCACGCCATGCTGGTATCGGTTCCGCTAAAGATGGCGTGGAAGATGCCAATGAAATACATGGCAAAACTTAGGTAGTGCAGCAAACGCCAGAATTTTTGACCGATGACCGGGCGGATGTAAAAACTCAACGCGACAATCAGCCAGATATAGAAACCGATCTGTCCGACCCCGACCCAGAACGGGCGATAATCGACCGTACTGAAAGGAACGAACACCTGCAAAAGAGTGAAGTTGATATAACGGTCGCCAAGCAAAACCAGCGCATGGAACAAGGCAAACGCCAAACCCAATAAACTGACATATTCATGGATCGCAAAGGTGGCGGGCATGCCGGGCCACAAGCGTGCCATTTTATTAGTGATACCCAAGCCCAACGCCATCGAAAGCCACAGAAGTGATAAAGAAACAAATGCTGTGGCGCGCGACAAATACCAATATGCTTTTGGACCTTCTCCGCTCAATGAGAATGCTAAATTTGGTAAAACGAAGGGAAGCAACAACACAGCGATCAACAATCCCATTACCGATGCGAAAAGGAAGAGTAGAAACGATTGGATGTTGATAGATGATTCATTAAAGTCATTTTGAGATTGCATGCATAGCTCCTTGCAAATAGTCCGGCATGGACTGGCTGATAAATACTTCGCCGGATTCGAGGATCATAAGACCGGCATGGGATGGATGCGACTCGATCCAGGCGAGACCATTTTCAACGCCGAGGATAAAAGCAGTTTTCGCGGCGGCTTCGGCTTCGATGACGCTTGGCGCAACCACGGTCACGCGCATGACATCGGTATCTACAGGCTGACCTGTATTGGGATTAATAATGTGATGGTGAAGCAACCCGTTGCATCTCCAATGTCGGCGATCTTTGCCCGAGGATGCCACACCGCCGCCTTTCACATGCAGGATGTCGAAATCGCTTCCTGCTTTGAAAGGGTCGGATACACCCACCTGCCAGGTACTACCATCCAAACGTGGACTGCTGATAGCAATATCTCCGCCTGCATTCATCAAGCAGGGACCGAACTCGCGCAAACGTTCCATTACTTGATGCGCAGCCCAACCTTTTGCTACACCGCCAAAATCAAGGCGGACTCCTTTTGGCAGGCTGATCGTCTGATGCTCAGGGTCAGCGACCACCATCGCAAGCGAATGGTTTTCCACGTGATGCGGAATCATGCCGCTGAATTGCTCCTGCGACATGTCATCAAATGAACGGTCATAACCGGCTTCGAGCATGGCATCCAGAACCGTCGGCGTGACCAAGCCCTGGCTGAATTCGTCAGCCCACACGGCAGTTTGGAAGACTTCCCAAAATGCCTTGCTGACCGGTATCGGCTGGTCAAAGGTCCGGTTCAGGCGAGACAGTTCACTGTCCAACCTGAACCGGCTGAGAGTTTGCTCCCATTCTTCGAACCAGATGGGCACATCCTTTAAAATTTCCGGCGCGGATTCAGAATCCTGCTCGAGAATAGCGAGCATGTCACAACCCATCGCGCGGAAAGGAAAACGGTGCAGCATTAGGATGAAGAAGTGGATGCGGCAGGTTGGCTGGCAGGCGCATTCCCGCCACCACCCGAGTTATTATTTCCGCCGCCATTAGGCTGGCGTACCACGATCACTTGCGGCTTTGGAGCCGCACCACCAAATAGAATGGTATACCCAACCGGCGGCATGGTCACTTCGGGCATGGGCGTCTCAACGATGATGGAAGTAATGGTAGGAACCAGCAAAGCTTGTTGTTCCGCTGCAGCTTTTTCGTCGGCATTTGTTTTATCGGGTCCGGCGAACATGTTCCAAAATGCGATCACAGCCGTCATAGAGATTGCTGCAATTGCAAGTTGTACATCAGACCATTTGTTTGAGTTTGGTTTAGGTGCCATTGAGTCTCTCCTTAATCATCGTCGCCGTCTTCGTGTTCATCATCGTCATGATCGTCACCACCGGAAGAACCACCGTTATTATTGGTGGCTTGACCACCACTACCATTGCCGCCACTGGATGCAGCCACGACCACCGGCTGAATTTTGGTATTCGCAACAACCATACCCGTCGAGCTGACATAGACCAGATCGCCCGAACTGAATGTGACCAGATATGTGGCAGCGCCTTCATAATCAACTACTTCCACACTATAGACATTGGAGTCGCCCAGAAAATCCACGGCGACGGTTGTAGCTTGCTCGGGGGTGAATACAAGCGGCGCAACGATCTCGGTCGCGGTCGGCATAGGCGCAAAATCCGCGCTCACAGGCTGTGACAACGCCTTTTGAGAAGGCTGTTCGGCTAGTGCGATATTCGCCTTAACTACCTGTTGGTATGCGGAGGCAACGCTAAAAATGGTCGCCATCAGGAACACGGTCAGCAGAGCTGAAATGAACAAAGTACTTTTTCGCATGATATTTCTCCTTATTTCAAATCACGGTTTCCACAGATGCACAAAGCGGCATCAACGGTTATTAAGCCTTGTCGCGTTCAGGGTATGAAAGTTACTGCTAATTGTGTGGAAAGTATGTGTACAGCTAAATTTCCCCCAAAGGTCATGGCTTAAATGTGGATAAGATGTGAGAACTTTTATCTGTAAGCCGAAAGTAAACATGTATAATCTTTTTATGAACAAACTGAAAAATATAGACAAGCGTTGGATAATCCTCGGTGTCGTCCTCCTTGGGATCATCCTCGCTTTGCTTCCTCCCATTCACAGCCGCATCTCATTACAATATGAACTTCTGCGCACACGCGTGGTGTACTTCTTCAACCCGCCCAGTGAGGCTGTCTTTCAACCCAGCGGCGAGACAGATGAACCCCTGACCATTGAAACCGCCCTCGGAACAGCGCGCGCCGAAATGGATCTGACTCTGACCCCCAAAGCGCCCGCCTCCACTTCCACGCCGAAGCCGGGTCCCACCTCCAAACCGACCATTACACCGACAGCGATTCCCGCCAAAGCCATTTTGCCGGGTGTCGTCTATGTAGATCAACACGGGCGTTGGAATTATTGCGGTCCCGCCAACTTGACCATGGCATTGAACTTCTGGGGTTGGAGCGGCAATCGCGACGATGTCGCCAAAGTGATCAAGCCCGGTTCGCCCGATACAAAACTCAACTTCATCGAACGTGGCTTGCCCGATAAGAACGTGATGCCCTATGAACTGGTGGACTTTGTCAACACACAAACCAGTGAATACCGCGCCCTCTCACGCCTCGGCGGCGACATGGACCTGATCAAACGTCTGCTCGCGGCAGGCTTCCCCGTTATCGTAGAAAAAGGCTATTACGAACGCGATTACACCGGCAAGATCGACTGGCTCGGTCATTATCTCTTCACCACCGGCTACGACGACTCACGCGGCGGTTTCATCGTGCAAGATGCCTACCTCAAGCCCGGCAAAGACCTGCTCAGCAAATATGAAGAATATCAAGACGGCTGGCGTTCCTTCAATTACCTATTCATGGTGATCTACCCCGCCGACCGTGAAATTGAAGTATTGAATTTACTTGGTCCCTGGGCAGATGAAACCTGGGCATCCAATCACGCGCTTGACATGGCTGAAAAAGAAATTCAAGATTTGGAAGGCAATAACTTATTCTTTGCTTACTTCAACAAAGGCACCAGTCTTGTTGCAATCAACCAATACGCCGATGCCGCCATCGCCTACGACCAGGCATTCAACCTCTACTCTCAATGGGACACAACCAAAGGCAACCGTCCCTTCCGCATGATGTGGTATCAGACCGGACCATACTTTTCTTATTACTACTCAGCGCGTTATCAAGACGTGATCGACCTTGCCAACACCACGTTGACCAAAACCATTTCAAAACCCACACTGGAAGAATCCCTGCTATGGCGTGGGCGTGCCTATTACATGATCGGCAACACCAACGCCGCCATCGCAGATTATCGCGCCGCCCTACAAGTCCACACCGATTGGTTTCCTGCCGTACAAGCATTGCAAGAGTTGGGGATTCAACCGTAAGTTATCAGCCTTCCGCAGTCGTGGAGACCGCGGAAGGCTTTTTCTTTTGCATGTATAATCTTTTCATGCAAAAACGGTTTAACCGTATCTGGCTTGTTCCGATCTTCATCCTCCTTCTCATCGGAATCTATTATCTTCCCCCGATCCACAGCCGCCTCGCATGGCGCATCGAACTCGCGCGCACACAAATTCAATATTGGATCAACCCACCCGATCAGGCTGTTTTTCAACCTAGCCAGCAAACCAACCCATTGAACGTAGAAACGATGGTGGCAACTGTACGTGCAGAGATGTTATTAACGCTAACGCCCGCCTCCACCCCAACGCCAGAACTGGGTCCTACCCCCGAGCCGACAATTACATCCACGCCTTTACCTGCCACTGTCCTGCTCGACGGTGTGAACTATGAACATCAACACGGACGAACGAATTACTGTGGACCTGCAAATTTTTCCATGGCACTCACCTACTGGGGCTGGGACGGCAATCGCGATGTGATCGGCAAAGTCGTAATGCCGATAAATGAAAAAGACAAGAATGTGATGCCCTACGAGTTACAGGATTACATCACAGAGAATGTCCCCGGTATGACGTCCATCATTCGCAGCGGCGGTGATTTTGAGACTCTAAAGCGCCTCATCTCAGCAGGATACCCAGTCATTACAGAAAAAGGCATTTACGAGACCGATCTCAACGGGAAGTTTAGCTGGATGGGGCATTATGCCTTCATCACCGGATACGAAGATGCAAATCAAGTTTTGATCTATCAAGATAGCTACCAACCTGAGCCCGAAACAAATCCGGGGCAGAACCGCAGAATGGGATATGAAGCCTTCGTTGAAGGCTGGCGTGCATTCAATTATGTCTTTGTGGTGGTCTTTCCCGTAGAGAAGCAAAATGAAGTGTTGGCTCTGCTTGGTCCACTGGCAGATGAAACTCAAGCGAACCGCCATGCACTCGAAATTGCCAAAACCGAATCCCAAACCCTCTATGGCATTGACCAGTACTTTGCCTGGTTCAATATCGGTAGCAGTCATGTAAATTTGCTCGAATATGCTGATGCCGCCAACGCCTATGACTATGCCTTCAATCTCTACGCAAATTTAAATGTTGACGATACGGCTCGTCCTTATCGTATGATGTGGTATCAAACTGGTCCGTATAAAGCCTACTACTATACCAACCGCTTTTCAGATGTCATCAACCTTGCAGACACCACGCTGAACGATACCATCGCTGAACCGGTGCTGGAAGAGTCCCTCTACTGGCGCGGACGTGCCTATTACATGGCTGGGCAGACCGATCTTGCCACAAAAGATTATCGCACTGCTCTCAAATATCACCCCAATTGGGCACCTGCTGTACAGGCTTTGCAGGAGTTGGGGATTCAACCTTAATAGTTTGATAGCTCGGTAGTTGGGTAGTTTTGATAGTTGATGAGTT
Organism: Anaerolineae bacterium; assembly: GCA_017303655.1. Taxonomy (GTDB): domain Bacteria; phylum Chloroflexota; class Anaerolineae; order Anaerolineales; family Villigracilaceae; genus Villigracilis. Next base: position 40,905 of record JAFLCE010000019.1, on the reverse strand, counting down.
CAACACAAAGGTGGATGAAGACATGACAAAAATTGAACGATTTGAGGATTTGCAAAGCTGGCAGAAGGCACGTCAACTTACGAATATGATCTATGACTTGACGGAACATCCACTGTTTTCAAAAGACTTCCGCCTAAGTAACCAGATTCAAGGCGCGGCGGGTTCAGTCATGCACAATATTGCGGAAGGATTTGATTCAGGCACGAATGCTGAGTTCATCCGCTTTCTGAAGATGTCAAGACGGTCCGCAAGCGAAGTACAATCGGAGTTATATTTGGCACTTGACCGCAAATATATCAATCAAGACGAACTCAACAAAGCCTACAACCTCGCTACCGAATCGAAAAGATTAATCAATGGCATGATTTCCTACCTCCGAAAATCCAAACCGCCAAAACCGACCACCTAACTACTGAACTATCTAACTACTAAACTATGAAACTATTACATTTTGCAGACGCTCACATTGATATGGCTAACTACGGACGGCATGATCCGGTTTCGGGTCTGCCTCTGCGTGTATTAGACTTCCTCAAATCACTAGATACCATCGTTGATACCGCCATTGAACGCAAAGTGGACTTGGTCATCTTTGCCGGGGATGCCTACAAAGACCGTTCACCGGCTCCGACCTTTCAGCGGGAATGGGGCAAACGCATTATGCGCTTATCTCAGGCGAAGATTCCGACTCTGCTATTAGTGGGCAATCATGATATTTCCCCGTCTATTGGACGCGCTCATGCTTTGCAGGAGTTCAAGACCCTGCAAGTACCTTATGTAAAAGTATTGGATGCACCCGAGTTATTGAAGCCGGAATCTATATGGGATGTGCCGCTTCAAGTCATTGCCATGCCGTGGGTGGCGCGTTCAGGGTTGATGGCTGCAACAGGCGAATCGGATTCCACGCAGGCGTTCAGCCGTATTGAAGAAAATATAAGCGAGTTGATCTCGGGTTTTATTGATGAGTGCGACTCATCGCTGCCAATCATTCTTACAGCACATGCCTCGATTGAAGGCGCGAAGTTTGGCGGAGAACGGCTTGTGATGCTTGGCAATGACCTGGTGTTGACTGGCTCACTGGTTAAGAATCCGAAGTTTAGTTATGTGGCGATGGGACACATCCACAAGCCGCAGGATGTGAATGAAGGACATCAGCCGCCAGTGATCTACCCCGGCTCGATTGAACGAGTCGACTTTGGCGAGGCGAAGGAAGAACGGTTCTTTGTCATCGTAGACGTGGAAAAAGGGCGAGACACCGAAGTAGAGTGGATTCAACTCACAGGGGTGAGAAAGTTTATAGACCGCCGAACCACTCTAAAGTCCAGTGAGAACGTGACCGAATTTCTTAAGCAGGCATTGCCCAGCCCGAAGGAAATGTCTGAGGCGATCATCCGGCTGGTGGTGGAATATCCAAGAGAATGGGATTCGGTCATTGACGAATCAGCATTGCGGAAATATACAGCCGATGCCTTTGAGTTTCACTTCATCAAGCGACCGCAGATCGAAACACGCTCTCGCATCGACGGGGAGCAGGTGGTGAGCAGCTTGAGCCCGCTCGACCTGTTAGACCAGTATATGAATTCGGCGAAGGTTACCAATGCCGATGAGTTGAAAAAGCTGGCACAGGAGATCATCTCGGAAGACTCATCTGATACTTGACACTTAATCCTTGACCCGTGATACTTGGGCATCCCATTCAACTGAGGTTGTTATGTCCAAAGAACAAACAAGTAATCGCTGGGTTGTGGTCGTCATCTTTTTCTTTTTCATGCTGTTGCACCAGACCGATAAGTTGATGATCGGTTCGTTACAAGTGCAGATCAGTGAAGATTTTGGCATTAGCAATACGCAATGGGGGTTGGTGAATTCAGGTGCGCTGATCGTTGCCACCATTCTTTACCCGATCTGGGGCTATTTATATGACCGGTATGCGCGTGCCAAACTGCTTTCGTTGGCGGCTCTTGTTTGGGGCGCAACCACCTGGCTGAATGCGATCGTGCGCAGCTTTGGCGGGTTCCTTACCACACGCGCTTCCACTGGCATCGATGATTCATCCTACCCTGGTTTGTACACGCTCATTGCTGATTATTTTGGACCCAACCTGCGTGGGAAGATATTTGGGGTACTGCAACTTTCACAACCGATTGGTTATCTATTAGGCATGATACTCGCCTTGATCGTCGCGCCAATGATCGGGGGATGGCGGAGTGTGTTTTATATCACCGGCTCATTGGGGCTGGTGATTGCTGTGTTGATCTTCTTCTTTGTAAAAGAAATGCCGCGTGGAAAAGCCGAACCTGAATTTGAGAACATGGCAGAGATGCAAATTTTCAAGTTCTCGTGGGCAGAGGCAAAAGAGATCTTCAAAAAGAAGACCATGTGGTTTCTCTTTTTGCAGGGCTTTGCAGGTGTGTTCCCATGGAATGTCATCACTTACTTTTTCTTTGCCTATCTTGAAAAAGAACGCGGCTACGACGGAAACAGCATCTTGTTTACAATGGCGCCTGTGATCCTGATCCTCGCCAGCGGATATTTCATCGGTGGGGCACTCGGTGATGCGGCTTTCAAACGCACTAACAAAGGGCGCATCATCGTCTCCAGCATTGGTGTGTTGCTCGGCGCGATCTTCATGTACTTTGCTTTGAACACTCCTGCTGAAGCGCGTAATCAATTCTTTATATTAATGTGCCTGACCGCCGTCTTTATGCCGCTTTCTTCGGCAAATGTGATCGCCACAGTCTACGATGTGACCGTACCTGAAGTCCGCTCGACGGCGCAGGCGGCTTCATACTTCATTGAGAACGCAGGCGCGGCGTTTGCTCCTATTATTACCGGGGTCATTGCCGATGCTATTGATCTTAAAACTGCCATTTTGCTTATCTGCGTAGTGGCATGGGTTTTGTGTTTCTTCCTCTATCTGGGTGCCATCTTCACCATTGATAAAGACACTCACGACCTGCGCCAGCAAATGGCGGAACGTGCAAAATCATCCTAACTCTCAGGGCGAGGCAATCTCGCCCTGTTTTTTGATACATCCTTATGCATTCACAAACTGACATTCAAAATCATCCTGCATATCCGCTTGTGCAACAAACCATTTCTGGGCAGGAAACCCTTCGCTGGGTCGAGACGCCAGACCCGATCCATGCCATCCGCAAAACTTGGATAGCTAGTGCATTCGGTTTGGGCTTTGCTGGTGTGGTGAGTTATATATTTTCCCATATATCCGCCATCAATAATCGCACACCACTCAGCATGCAACCAAGTATGGGTATCAAAGTTGCTACTTCGTTGGTACTGATTGTTTTTATCATCGTTGCGTTGCGCTTTATTTTTGCACCACTCTGGGAATACCTGATCGCAAAAGGTAAAGTCTATGCCATCACCGATCAACGCGCAATCATTATCGAACAATTTCCTTCCTATAAGCAAACGTCCTATAACCCGAGCGAGATCAAGTTCGTTCAAATAAGAGGGAGAGAAATCGGTGACATCATCTTCGACTCAAAGATGAAAACTGTGATTCAATATGAAAGTATCCCCGGCTCTGACCGCCAGCGCACGGTGCGGCGCAATGTGCGCGTCGATACGGGCTTCTTTAGTATTCCCATCCCATCTCCAGCAAGCGAATTGCTGAAGCAGATGAAAGCCAGCGTCCAACCACCTGTCGAAAAGCAGAAGCCCGTCCGCACTAACTATACAAATTCATCAGATCGATTTAGACAATAAACAGCACTTGCAGTGATTTCCTCAATCCGTACCGCCCCTACAATGCTAATTACTATGTAATTTTCGCAAGACCAAAAGCGACATTCCCTGGACGGAAAGGGCGGTTAAGATAGCCAGCCCGAAAGAAACCCCGAGGCTAGTATTTTCGATCAGCAGGCTTAACACCAGGAAGAACCCCATGAAAGCGAATAACCCATAGAGCAAGCCTCGCAAAACATGCACTGCCGCAGCAAACCCATGGTCGCGATGGGCAAAAACACTCAAGATGGTTACATATAACGGAATGGTCGTCAGCAGCCCTGTCAGACGTGGACCAATATAGGGAGCAATGCCTGTAAGCAGCAGAATGAAGCTGGTGCCGATCAGAATGCGCACGGGAATATCCCAGGGACTTGTATTGCTTGCCTTCATTTCCAATTCATCTCGTGGCATAAATTTCAACCCTACAAGAATGGCAACCACTACCAGAGGGGTCACGAGATAAAGAGGTATGACCACTGTCTGCAAATAAAGCGTGGTCAACGAAAAGATAAGAATACTTCCCACAATGGCAACCTGTCAACGGAAGCGCGTGGCAAGCCATGCGTACGCTAGCGCATACAACACCAGAGAAATGCCCCCGCTTAACACGCCCAACGCTGAACTCTCAGCAAAGGCAACACCATGACTCAATGCCAGAAAAAATATCACTGGACCCGAAGTAAGTGGCATGCCAACGATCCAGCCGCTAACGGCTGGTCCCCAACGGCGACCGGCAAGGCTGGCAGAACCAATAATAAGCGGGGCGAGTATTAACTTAAGTACAAGGACATTCATAAAATCAGCATCCTATCTCTATCAAGTTACTTTGAAATAAACAGCCAGCATAATGGAAAGGTCCGCAGCCATGTGCCCGAGAATCGGCGCAAGCAAACTGCCGTCGCGCCGGTAGACCTGTCGCCAAAACCAGCCGATAAAGATCAGGGATGCTACAGCCAGAATCACAGTATAGAGTTGAGTCTTTCCTAAGAACACAAAAACATGATAGCCCGCATAGGTAAGGTCACCAATATAAAACGAACTTGTTTCATGACCCAATTCGCCGCGCCAAAAGTATTCTTCTATGATGGGGTTAACAAGTGAGAAATAAGCCATAAACCAAAACCACGATACACCGCCCAAGCCGAGGGTGTGGATAGTGTTACTCAACCCTGCCTGCATGCCTAAGAAATCCCACAAGACATACAACCCCAATCCGCCTGTGCTACCAAGGATCAAATTGCCTGCAATCGATCGCCAGGGCGCAGGCTTGAATAAAACAGCAGGCGGCAAGTTCGGTCGCAACCAAAATAAGGCAAATATGATGGCGGCATGAAATCCCAACATGGCACCCCAGGCGCTATGGAAAAGAAATAATCCCGCCCAAACTGCAATGTAAGGCGGGATGATCGCGATCCATTTTTTATGCATGTCCACTCCTGAGATCAATTTGAGTTGGATTATTGGATCGTGGTGATAATCGTCCGTTTTGCACCAGCGGATCGAAGTGCCCCCGCCACAGACTCCGCCGAGGCTGGGTTCACCAACGCGATCATATTGCCCCCGCGTCCACCCCCGCTGAGTTTGGCGCCGAGTGCACCCGCTTTGCGTGCTGCCACAACCAGCACATCCAACTCGGGTGAAGAGACTGTTATTTGCTGAAGAAATTCGTGATTGTGATCCATCAATTCACCGAGCAATTCAGGGCGACCGGTTTCGATCAGATGGCGAGCCATGGTGGATATCTGCGCCACTTCGTTAAAGATGCTTTCGAAGCGATTTTGGTCGCGCAACCATAGACGGCGCACATCGCCAACAGATTCTTTGGTGGGTGCAGGGATGCCCGTATCGCCGATGACAATGGTGAAAGGCTTACCGGGTTTGAAGGTTTCAATCGGCTTGTCTTTCATGTAATAGACGGGCATGTTATAGGTGATGACAGTATTGTCGATGCCGGAAGGTGTGCCATGATGAAGTTTCTCGATCTCGAAGACGAGGTCGTTGACTCTTTCGTTGGACAGCGGATGGTCGAGAAAAGAAGTAAGAGCGCGGATCAATGCAACTGAGACCGCCGCACCCGAGCCGAGTCCAGCCGCGACGGGGATAGTAGATCGAATAGTGACAGAAATATTCGGATGCAGGGAAATGCCCAAGTGTTGAAATAGCTTCAGAATAACCGTACCAATTGGATGGTTGGAAGGAAGCGTGGAAAGTTCGCCATGCAAGTCCACCATGGGGGCGTCAATCCAGACGCCAAGCTTATCAGAGTCTGAGACTTCCACATCCACTTGCACCTGATCGACCGGCACAGCCAGAGCGGGACGGTTATAAACGACGGCATGTTCGCCAAAGAGGATGATCTTGCCAGGTGCGGAAGATTTCATGAAAAATAGAAGATGACGATGACGGTGACTGCCCAAAGCAGCATGGATGCCTGGAAGGGACGATCTGAAAGCAAGACTTCTTCTGGCGTGCCACCCGCATGTTTGACTTCAATAAGATACAGATAGCGAAAGATGGCATACACCATGAAAGGGATGGTGAGCATCATGGAATGATTTTCGGGCACATTGGGCGCGGAGAATGTGTACAACGAATACGCCACAATGGTGGTGCCGGAAACGATCATGATGTATTGATCAAGAAGCGGTAGGGTGTAACCATCTAACACTTTGCGATGCGAACCCGCGCCATGAGCGAGCAGGGCAAGTTCGGCGCGGCGTTTGCCGAAACCGAGGAACAGCGAAAGCAGGAACATCACAATATAAAGCCAGGGAGAGAAACGTTCGACATCGATCAGGGTAACACCTGCACCCACGCGCAAAACAAAGCCCAATGAAATGATAAGCACATCCAAAATAGCAATGTGTTTTAACCATTTCGAGTATGCCAGGTTGATCACGAAATACGCCATGATGACCAGTTCAAAACCCGGGGAAAGCAACCACGCCAACACAAATGTGATGATGACGAGCACAATGCCTGCTGCCCAAGCCGCGCTAACCGAGAGTTTACCCGATGCAATGGGACGATTCTTCTTTTCAGGATGCTGACGGTCGGCTTCTACATCGGCGAGGTCGTTGAATATATAGACACTGGATGAAATGAGACAGAACAGCGCAAACCCTGCCAGGGTACGCAGAAATGAATCGACGTCAAATAATTGTTTATCGAAGACCAGCGCCGCAAAGATGAAAACATTCTTCGTCCATTGGCGCGGACGCATGGTTTTAAACAGGGCTGTAAGCATAGGATTATTTTACCTGTATTTTACGGCAACCAGAAGTTTCCGCTCATGACCATCATACAAAGCAAATTGATGGAGTCTTCATAGTAATCGATATGGTTGTTATAAACAGAATCGTAGATCGCATTCAACCATGCCTGCTGGGCTGGGTCGTTCATGGCGGCAACACCCATCGGCGCAACGAAGAACGTGGTGAAGTAGTCGCTGTTCGGCAATGGCTCACCGTTCAATTGATACCCGGCGCGGATGTTGAGCGGGTCGCCGTTTGTACTGGCTTCGATCCAGTGCGAAATATTCTGCACAATGGATCGGGAAGCGGCATCATCATGAAGCAGAGCATCCGCACCAACGCGCCAGGGAATTCGCCCGGCATTATAGTTGTACGCGCCGTCGGTTTCTTTCTCTAAAAAGTTGGCAGGTGCGGGGACGCCATTCACAATAAAATCAGGCATCAAACCCGATACGGAACTATATTGCGCTTGAATTCCGGTCATCACATTCTGGCTTTGTACAACAACGTCATTCCAAACGGGATCGTTCGAGGCGCTGGCAAATGCGCGGAAGTTGACCAGCATAAAGTCCGATGAGCGCGGCGTGAATTGATTGTATTGTGCTTCGCCCACATTGACCCAATCCCCTAGCATTGGCAGATGACTTTCCGGTCCGACCGTAGATTCAAGGATACCTGCGATCATAGTATCAGCTTCGGCTTTGTAATTCACACGCCCGTCACTACCCCATTGGGCGTCAGCAAGCAATAAACCAAAAGCGATATCGGCATCCCCATCGAAGGCGCTGGCATTGCCTTCTTCCAGCGGAACGTTCCAATCCATCAGACGCGGGTCGATCTCGCTGGGATGCGCTTTCACGAATGCCCATAATCCATCGAAGATGATCTGCGCATCGGGGTCATATCCCGCCATGATCGGCACGATCATCATGCCATAGCCCTGTCCCTCTGAAACCGTGGTGGAACGCGTCGGTTCGTCTTTGCCAAGCACCACGCGGTACATGGTGATGCCGTCGCCATTCATCCCTGCTTCTGCAAGATAATTCTCTTTCCAGTAATCGTAATATGCGCGCAGGTCATCATCGAGTTGTTCGCGTATGCGATGGTCTGGCAAGATGCTATTCGGAGCATACGTCACATGCTGTGGGAACGGGCGTGTGATTGGTTCACGCGGAGTTTCAAATACCTCCTGCGGAGGTGCGGTAGGTGTAAGGGGAGTCGTTTCGAAAAGAGGTAGAGAGACACATGCTAAAGTCCATAGGGCGAACACTAAAATAAGTTTTTTCATTCAACCTCCGTTTTCTCGTTTATATCATCACTGGCAGTAAAATAGGACTATGCCTAAAGTTCGTTTGGATGTTCTACTCGTTGAAAAGGGATTGGCGGATTCGCGCGCCAAAGCCCAAGCCCTCATCATGGCGGGACAAGTACGCGTCGCGGGTCAGGTCGCGCTCAAGCCTGCTGTTGCGGTTCAGCCAGATGCCACGCTGACAGTGGATATGGGTCCGCGTTACGTTTCGCGCGGCGGCGAGAAGATCGAAGGCGCGCTGAAGACATTCGACATCGACGTAACTGGTTTTGTTTGCGCGGACGTTGGTTCATCAACAGGTGGGTTCACCGATTGTATGCTTCAGCATGGCGCAGTGAAAGTCTATGCCATCGACGTAGGCAAAGGCATCCTGCATTGGAAACTCAGAAACGATCCGCGAGTGGTCGTGATGGAAGAAACAAACGCACGCTTTGTTGAATCCCTGCCAGAGAAAATAGACTTTGTAACAGTAGATGCGTCGTTCATTTCGCTGAGAACCCTGTTGCCAGTAATTGCAAAATGGAATGTACAAAGTGGAATTGTTGCTTTGATCAAACCTCAATTCGAGGCAGGCAAAAAGATTGTCTCGCGCGGCGATGGAGTAGTCCGTGACCCGGAAGTGCATCGCCAGGTCTTACTGGATGTGCTAACATTTGCAAAAGCAGAAGGCTTCGGTTTGCGAGGATTGGTCAAATCCACGCTGCTGGGACCGAAAGGGAATGCCGAGTTTTTAGTCTGGCTGGATATGAATCCAAGTGAGGCTGTGGTAGAAGAGTTTGTGAATGGTTTATTCCCCAGAGATGAATTGGATAACCAAGATGAATTGTCCAAAATGTAATTCTGAACTTACAAAAAAATACTACAAAGGCATGTTCGAAGTAGATGCCTGCCCGAATTGCCGCGGTATGTGGCTGGATTTCAATGAACTCGACGCACTTGAAGATGTGGTCTTCGACGACGATATACATAAAGGTTCGCTTGTCCATTTTCAAACGCGCACAGAGGTTCCCTGTCCGCACTGCGGGTCAATGCTGAATGAATTCCAATATCGCTTGTACGACCTGAAACTTGATGCCTGCACCACGAATGATCACGGCTTCTGGTTGGATGCCGGCGAAGACGAACGTGTGATGGAACTCATGCAAAAGCGTGCCTCCGAAACGCAGAGGAAGATCAGCGCCGAAGCGGAGTGGAAGCAAATACTCAAAGATATGCACAGCTTTTTAGAAAAGAAAAAGTAGGTCGCGAGAACTCGCGACCTACTTTTTTATAAACTTTATTTGCCCGATCGTCGCAGGAAGAATTTGGTGATCTCCTCCGCTACGGCAGGCAGAAGCGCCAAGCCGATCACCAGTCCCCATTCACGTCCACTCAAGAAGTGAGTGTTGAAAATAGGCTGAAGGAAAGGCACAGCACAGACTAAGATCAACAAGGTCATGGATATGCCCACTGCATACTGCATGTACTTGTTGGAAAAAATACCAATCTGGAAAATGGATGCGCGTTCCGAGCGGACGGTGTAAGCACGGAACAACTCCGCCATCGAAAGCGTGACAAATGCCATCGTTTCGGCAGTTTGTACGTCCACGCCGCGCCAGTCATGGTTAAGCACGAACGAAATTACGTTAGACCCCGCAGGGATGATCGCTCCCGATTCGAGATGCCAAACCAAGCCCATCACAAAAGCGCCTAGCACGGCACCCGTCTGCATAATGGTTTGGATGATGATGCCGATGCCCATCGAACGGTTGACGATCGGCTCATTCTTGGCGCGCGGCTTTTGATCCATGGTATCGGGGTCACCTTTTTCCATAGCGAGCGCCAGAGCAGGCGCACCGTCCGTGATGAGGTTAAGCCACAGCAGTTGGATGGCGGTCAACGGCGCGGGCAGACCCGCAAGAGTCGCAAGGAAGATGATCATGATCTCGGCGACATTCGAAGAAAGCAGGAAGAATACGAACTTGCGAATGTTAGAGTAGATGATGCGTCCTTGCTCCACAGCAGAGACGATGCTGGCGTAGTTATCATCGGTCAACACCATGTCGGCGGTGCCTTTGGCAACATCGGTGCCGGTGATGCCCATCGCCACGCCAATGTCAGCGCGTTTGATGGCGGGCGCATCGTTCACACCATCACCCGTCATGGCAACAACTTCATCGTTGGCTTGAAGCGCATCTACGATACGCATCTTATGTTCGGGGGAAACGCGGGCGAAGACGTCGGTATCTTCAATAACTTGCTTGAGCTGGTTGTCGTCGATGGCGTCCAGCTCGGCTCCAGTCATGACGCCTTTGCCAGGTCGCAGCAACCCGATAGACTCAGCAATCGCTTTGGCAGTGTTCGGGAAATCGCCTGTGATCATCACCGTGCGGATGCCCGCGTGGCGTGCCTTTTCGAGCGCGGGTTTCACTTCGGTGCGTGGCGGGTCGATCATGCCCATCAAACCAACAAAGACCAGGTCTTTCTCAAGGTCTGTGGTCTTCACTTCTTCAATGTTATCGGGGATGTTTTTATCAGCGCGATAGGCAAAACCGAGTACGCGCAAGGCATCTTTGGTCATAGCATCATTGGCGGCGAGGATGCTCTTGCGCATCTCCTCGGTCATTTCGCGCGGTTTATCGTCCATGCCCTGATACTTCGAGCACAGCGTCAATACGATATCAGGTGCGCCTTTCATGGCGATGACATCCCAGTCTTTATGCTTCTCATCATAGAATGGCGAAGGATCTTCGGGACTCGGATCAGTGACATCATGGATGGTGATCATACGCTTGCGTTCGGAGTCGAAGGGCACTTCGTTCTCACGCGGATAGGCTTCTTTGATATCGAGTTGAATGGCGCCAGCTTTGGCAGCAGCCACAAGCAAAGAGCCTTCGGTCGGGTCACCCACGATGCGATAGGTTTTATTGGATTCGCTCTCACCTGTGGTTTCGATCAATGCGTCATTATTCAACACGCCCAACCAAAGAGTAGAGAGAATGGCTGGGTATTGTTTCACGTCCATTGGCTTGCCGTCCACGAGGAAATCCCCTTTCGGGGTGTACCCGGTCCCTGAAACGCTGACAAGCTGCCCGTCAGCCCAGATGCGGGTGACTGTCATCTCGTTTTGAGTGAGAGTCCCGGTCTTATCCGAACAGATGACGGTGGCGGAACCGAGTGTCTCCACAGAAGAGAGCTTGCGGATGAGCGCGTGGCGTTGGATCATCTCGCGCATACCGAGGGCAAGGGAGATGGTCACTACGGCGGGCAGACCTTCGGGCACGGCGGCAATGGCAAGGCTGATGGCGATGATGAAGACTTCGGTGATCTGCTCGGCAAAGGTTTGGAAGTAATTGAGCGGGTCAGAGAAAAGCCCGCTGACCTCGGTATAGTTGAAGAGTGCAACAATAAAAACAACGAAGACAAGAATGAGCGAACCGATGCTCAGTGATTTGCCCAACTGGTCGAGACGGCGCTGCAAGGGAGTTTCTTCAGATTCAACACCTTGTAGCATCGTGGCAATCAGACCAAGCTGGGTACTCATCCCAGTGCTGGTTACTACGCCACGTCCACGTCCGTAAGAAACGACAGTTCCCATAAATGTGGTGTTCTTGCGATCACCCAACGGAACGTTCTTATCCAGCACAGTGGCGGCATTCTTTTGAACCGGAAGCGACTCGCCCGTAAGGGAGGCTTCTTCCACGCGCAGATTAACTGCTTCAAGCAAACGCAAGTCGGCAGGGATGAAGTTCCCTGCTTCAAGAAAAACGATATCACCCGGCACAAGATTATAGGCAGGCACAGATTTGCGCGAACCATCACGGATCACCTGTGCTTCAGGCGCGGCGAGTTTTTTTAATGCAGCCAATGCCTGTTCCGCACGCTGTTCCTGAACAATACCAAGCACCGCATTCAATACAACGATCGCCATGATGGCGATGGCTTCTACATAATCACCAAGCAAAGCAGAAATGACCGAAGCCACGATCAACAGAATAACCACAAAGTTATTAAGTTGACTCCATAACAAGGCGAGGAAACCTGGGCGAGGCGCTTCCTCCAATTGATTTTGCCCATAATGTGCCAGCCGCTTTTCGACTTCGGCACTACTCAAGCCTTCTTCATGGACTTCAAGGTGTTTGAGTGTTTCTTCGGCAGTGAGGGCGTAAAATTCTTTGGGCGTTGTTTCTTTATGTGTCATGCAAGACTCCTGAGATTGAGTGTTCGGAGATGTGCCTTTTACAAACAAAAACGAGACCACCACATGCCTCCGTGGATGGTCTCGCCAAACGTCTGAAACGTCCGTGCTGCCGCTGGTTCGCCTGGGCAACCAATGGATTGACGACAACGCGTCCTGCGGGGAAGGCAGGCGGCTACTCCCCAAACGCACTGAGTGTATCCATTGGCGCAGTCATTGTCAAGGAAACCATTCAACAAAAGTGTTTGGATACGGTTACAATTCGAAAATGCCCAAAACTAAACCCTATCTTTTATATCTTTTTATCACACTTATTGTAATCGCCTTCATCACCTTGCTGGGACCCGAAGAACAATCGCTCGGAGCAAACGTGCGACTCGTATACTTGCATGGAGCCTGGGTACTCACAGCAGAGATCGTCTTCATCGCTGCGGCTCTCGCCGGACTTTTAGGGCTGGTCCTGCGACGTGACCTTTTCCACACCTGGAGCGCCGCACTTGGGCGCACGGGCATCATCTTTTGGGTCACCTATCTGCCCTTGTCCATTCTTGCCATGCAAAGCAACTGGAACGGTCTGTTCCTTGCTGAGCCGCGCTTTCGTCTGGCAATGATCTTCGCCGTCACAGGCATTCTGCTTCAATTAGGTCTTTGGCTGTTTAACATTTCCTGGCTTACATCACTTGCGAATATTTTCTACATCATTGCCCTGCGCGTCATCTTTGCTTCCGCCGAAAATATCATGCATCCGCCGCCTTCGCCCATTTTCAATTCCGGCAACTTCGTCATTATCGGATTTTTTGTCGGGTTGAATCTGCTGGCATGGCTCGCTGCTTATTTCCTTACCCGCATCCTACTCAACCTCAAGCCTGCTTCCTGACCCCAAACCTTTCATGCCCCGCATCCAATTACTGATCTATACCTCCATCCGTGTCATACTTAACACCGCACACAGGATGATCTATCCCTTTCTTTCCGTCTTCGCGCGCGGTCTAGGCGTCGATGTAAGTGTCATTTCTGGGTTAATTGCCAACCGCGCCATCTTCGGCACATTCACCCCATTCATCATCCCCTTCATCGAGCAACGCGGACGTAAATTCGGCATGTTGCTCGGTCTCGGGTGTTTTGTATCTGCCATGGGGTTGGTGTCTTTTCTACCCACCGTTACTTCGCTAGGCATTGCACTCGTCCTCAGCATGTTCGGCAAGGCATTTTTCGACCCGTCCCTTACCGCACACATTTCGGACCAAACTCCATATTCTGAGCGCGGCAGTGTCATTGCCATTCTCGAATTTGCATGGTCATTCGCATTCATTTTAGGCGTGCCCGCCGTAGGCTGGTTGATCGCCCGCTCTGGCTGGGCATCTCCATTTTTAACCTTTACACTCTTGGGAACAGCGGCATTTCTTTATGTTGCCTTCACCCTAAAAAACTCTGTAATGCTCAATCACCCTGAAGGCGGCGTCTTTGCAAATATTCGGGCAGTCTTCACATCACCCGTCTCTTTGGTGGCGATCTCCATCGGCTTGCTGGTCTCCGCCGCGAATGAACTGGTCAACGTCACCTTTGGAATCTGGCTGGAAGATTCTTTCCAATTACAGATCGCCGCTCTCGGAGCCGCCTCTGCCATTATCGGGCTTTCAGAATTGGGGGGTGAAGGCTTGGTCTTCGGCTTTGTAGACAGGCTGGGAAAAGTCCGTGCTTCAGGGATAGGTGTGATCGCAAATTGTCTTGCGGCGGTCTTGCTTCCGATCATAGGTCGCACACAGACCGGCGCATTGATTGGCCTGTTCTTGTTCTACATCACATTTGAATTCACCATCGTCAGCATCATACCGCTCATCACCGAGGTCATGCCAAATGCTAGGGTAACGATGTTGTCTTTTGCTGGGGCAGGGCATTCCATCGGTCGTGGTGTAGGGGCACTACTGGCACCGGGGTTATACGCAGTAAATTTTTCCTATATTATGGTTGTCGCAATCATATTTAATATTTTGGGGTTGGCAGCAGTTTGGTACGTATCACATCACCATGATTAGGTGTAGACAAATTTACAAGAGTAGCCCAAGGTACTAGAAATAAAAAAGCCCCGTTTTGCAAAACGGGGCTTTTTTATTTCTGAAACCGTAAATTACACGGTGCCGAGGCTGGAATTGATCTTGCTGAAGACGTTACCGATGATCGGGCCGAGGATCATGAGCGCCGCGATAACAACGATAGCAACCAAAACAAGAATCAACGCATATTCAACCAAACCCTGTCCTTTTTCTTTAGGTGAGAACAACATGGCAAATTTCTCCTTTCTTTTGAATTTCACAGGAACTGTCCTGTGATTGATTTTATTTTACAACGATTGCCAGATTTTGCAAGCGGGTCAAGTTAGTATTCCTTAACAATAATGTTAGCCTAACAAAGCTGCGAAGATTAAAAATTTCCGTTTTAGAACAAAAAATCCATAAAAAACAAGCTCACTCACACAAAATTTCTGTGTGAATGAGCCTATTCTTGCTTACTTATCTTAATTATACGGTGGCAAGGCTACTATTGAGTTTGCTAAAGACATTACCGATGATCGGACCGAGGATCATGAGCGCCGCGATAACAACAATGGCAACCAAAACGAGGATCAACGCATATTCAACCAACCCCTGGCCCTTTTCTTTGGGTAAAAATAACATTAGACACTACCTCCTTTCTTCAGGATTTCCCTACCCCATAGGGATTTATACTCTACATAATAACAATGTTCCTCTTATTTTTACTTAAGAATTACGTAAGGTCAACTCTCAAAATAAAAGCAGTACAAGTTTAATATCTTTTTTGCTTAAAATATAAAAAAGCCCCGTTTTGCAACGGAGCTTTTTTATTTCTAAAACCGTAAATTACACGGTGCCGAGGCTAGAATTGATCTTACTGAAGACGTTACCAATGATCGGTCCGAGGATCATGAGAGCCGCGATGACGACGATGGCGACCAGAACGAGAATGAGAGCGTATTCGACGAGACCTTGGCCTTTTTCTTTAGGTGAGAACAACATGATTAATTACTCCTTTTATGAAATTTGTTGCCGGAAAATTATTTCCGCTCGATGTTTCTATTCTACGTGAAATTGGGTGGGAGTCAATAGTTTTTATTTTACAATAATGTTAGGAGAATTTTAAGGTTTCTGCAGAGTTAAACCACAACGTCCTGCTAGCGCAGGACGTTGTGGTTTAACATAGTACTATACGTTGCGAAGACTAGAATTTACTTTACTGAAGACGTTACCGATTACCGGGCCGAGAATCATGAGCGCCGCAATAACAACGATAGCAACCAAAACGAGAATCAACGCGTATTCAACCAAACCTTGACCTTTTTCTTTAGGTGAGAACAACATGGCAAATTTCTCCTTTCTTTAGAATTTATGAATAAATAGATACAGAGGAACCTCTGCGACATCTATATTTTACGATAGAACTGAGGCTACATCATTAGTAATTATTTTCATATTTGTTAATCAGTTTTCTTTATGAATTCTACATATAAACCTATTAAAAATCGAGGTGAGGGATTTTAGCTCAATTTCTGTGGTTAAATTACTTATCCCTCACTATCTGGTGATCTATGCTCATTCATTCAGCTTCTCAACTTCTCACACTTTCAGGCGGACCTCAGCGCGGCAGCACGCTCGGTTCGTTAGGGGTTATTCCCAACGGCGCGGTGGTCATGCGCGATGAAAAAATCATCGCCGTTGGAAGCACTGAAGAACTGCGCAATGCGTATCCTGACGAACCAACTCTTGATGCCGGGCGATGCGTGCTCATGCCGGGTTTTGTAGACCCACATACACATCTCATTTGGGCGGGCGATCGCGCAGACGAATTTGAGAAAAAAATGTCTGGTGTGCCTTATCTGGATATTCTGGCAGCGGGCGGCGGGATTCTTTCGACAGTTAAAGCCACACGCAAAGCAAGTATGGAAACTCTTATGGCAGAGACCCGCCCACGTTTACTAAGAATGTTCAGAAACGGGACTACCACCGCAGAAGCCAAGACCGGTTATGGGCTGCAAGCCTCCACCGAGTTGCGCCTGCTCAAGGCCCTGCTGGCACTCAATGACGAAAATCCCATGGACCTTGTCTTCACCTTCCTCGGTGCGCATGCAATTGCACCCGAATACAAAGACAACTCGCAAGGCTACACGGATGAAGTCACGAACACCATGTTGCCCATGTTAAAAGAATGGTGGCAGACTCACGCACCGCGCTATGGGTTGCCCTTTGTAGACGTGTTCTGCGAAACAAAAGCGTTCACCCTTGAACAATCGCGTCAGATCCTGACGCAGGCTGGGTCGCTGGGATTCCCGCTCAAGATCCACGCTGATGAATTCGATAACCTTGGCGGGGCGTCGCTTGCAGCGGAGTTAAAGGCTGCGTCGGCGGACCACCTCGTGGTTACGTCAGAGGCGGATATAGAAGCGTTGGGGAAGTCTGATACTGTAGCCGTCGCACTTCCTTGTACTCCATTTGGTCTGGCTGAACCAAATTACACACCTGCGAAAAAATTGATCGCCGCAGATGCCCTGCTCGCGATTGCCACAGACTGCAACCCTGGCACATCCTGGAACGAGTCGATGCAATTTGCAATTGCGTTGGCGTGTCGTTATATGAAGTTGACTCCTGCGCAAGCCATTGCTGCGTCAACTATCAATGCCGCTCATGCCATTCGCAAAGCGGACTCTATTGGTTCGATCGAAGTAGGCAAACAGGCGGATATGCTGATTCTTTCTGTAAACGATTATCGCCAGGTTGGGTATCGCTATGGGACGAACCTCGTCAAACAAGTCATCAAACGCGGACAGGTCTATTCAGTGGATGTGGGCTATTACAGGACGGCTTAGCTAATATGAGCATTTCAACCACTGGAATTATCCGCATTGCACGCAGCAAGGTCATGGAGCATCTGCCAGAGATGGTCTTTGTGTTGGATGAAAAAGAGCTCATTGTAGATGCCAATGCCATCGCACAGAAATGGCTTGGAAAACCGTTGGATCAGATCCTCGGAGGCGATCCGTTGGATGTGTTCAAAGAATGGCCCCAACTGCTTCAACGCTTTTTCTTTTTAGAATACACCCGTGAAGAGGTCGAGATTCCGGGCGACCCGCCCCGTATCCTTGAAACCATTATGACGCCCATCTTTAATAGCAAAAAAGAATTGGAAGGCAGAGTCATCCTCGCCTATGATGTGACTGAGCGAAAAAATCTTGAAAAGGAATTAAAGTCTGCCAATGAATCGTTGCAGGCTCAATTGACCGAGAACGAAAGCCTGCGTATTCAATTGCAGGAACAAGCCACTCGCGACCCATTGACTGGGGTGTTCAACCGCCGTTATTTCGCCGAAGCATTAGATAAAGAAACGGCGCGCGCCATTCGCGAAGGTTCGCCTTTCTCTGTTTTCATTTTAGATGTGGATTACTTCAAGAAGTTCAACGATACCTACGGGCACAAATGCGGCGACCTTGTATTGCAAACCCTGGCAAATTTCCTTGTTGAAAACACGCGCCGCAGTGACATTGTCTGCCGGTTTGGCGGTGAAGAGTTCGTGGTGCTCATGCCAGATGCCCAAGTGGATGCGGCATACGAACGGGCTGAATTGTTTCGTAAAAATTTTTCAGAACTGGTCGTGGACTATGAAGGACAGAAGCTACAATGTACTTTCTCAGCGGGGATTGCCAGTTTTCCACAACATGCTGCTTCCGGTGAAACGCTGCTCAGCCTTGCGGACGAAGCCTTATACGCCTCTAAAGCCAATGGAAGAAACCGCGTAACGATCTACAAAACGGAGAATAGGTAACAACCTGTTCGCCAATTAAATCAAGGAGAAACTCCAATGCAAATTGATATCATCGGCGTACCCATCGACCTTGGCGCAGACCGCCGCGGCGTGGATATGGGACCCAGCGCCATTCGTTACGCTCATTTACAAAACAAGCTCGAAGATCTCGGCTATACCGTCAACGATGAAGGCAACGTGGAAGTGCCCATCGCCGAAATGTGCAAGATCACCAACCCGAAGCTCAAATATATTGACTGCATCATCCCGATGTCGCGGCGAGTTTCCGGCGCAGTATCCACTTCGATCCAGGCTGGCAACTTCCCCTTAGTGATCGGAGGCGATCACTCCTTATCCATTGGCTCGGTGCGCGGCGCGGCACGTAATCGCAAACTGGGAGTCATCTGGGTCGATGCACATGCCGACTTCAACACCGCTGAAACCACACCCTCCGGCAACATTCACGGCATGTCACTTGCCATTCTGTGCGGGCTTGGCGACAAAAGCCTTGTGCAGTTATGGGATGAACCCGTGCCGGTCATTGACCCAAAAAATATTGCAATCATTGGTGCGCGCGACCTCGATGATGGGGAAAAGAAAAACCTACAAAATGCAGGTGCGATGGTGATGGGTATGGAACAGATTGACCGCTACGGCATGGTGGCTTGTCTTGAGAAAGCCATCGAACGCGTCAGCCGTGATGTGGATGGCATCTACCTTTCGCTCGACCTCGACTCGCTCGACCCCGAACACGCGCCCGGTGTTGGAACGCCAGTGCCCGCCGGGCTGACTCAACGCGAAGCACACCTCGCTTGTGAAATGATCGGCGAAACCGGCAAGCTCCTCGGCATGGACATTGTCGAAGTCAACCCGATCCTCGATATTCAAAACCGCACCGCCCTGCTCGCCGTAGACTTCGCTCTCTCGGCATTAGGTCGTCGCATTTGGAATGGAATCTAATGAAGCCAACTCTTTCTGATTTAGAACGACTCGCCCGCGAATCGGGAGCCATCCTCCGTGAAGGCTACAATAAAGAACACACGGTTCACTACAAAGGGACAATTGATCTGGTTACTGAAAGCGACCACGCCTCTGAAGCTTTTCTACTTGGCGAAATCAAATCGCATTTTCCTGGCGGGCACATCCTCGCCGAAGAAAGCGGAAGCATTCAAGGCAACAATGAAGACCTCTGGTATATCGACCCGCTCGATGGCACGGTTAATTACGCACATCACATTCCCATCTTTTGTGTGTCCATTGGATTCGCATCGAATGGAGTCTTGACTCTCGGCGCCGTCTACGACCCCATGCGTGACGAAATGTTCCTCGCTGAAAAAGGCAAAGGTGCCTTCCTCAATGGAAAACAAATTCGTGTTTCGGATGTGGTGGAGTTGGAGAAGAGTCTGCTCGTTACCGGCTTTCCCTACGACACATGGAACACCGAACTCGATAACTTCAAATACTTCGAACGTCTCGCCAAAAAGACTCAAGGCGTGCGCCGCCTCGGTTCCGCCGCATTGGATGCGTGTTATGTAGGCGCAGGTCGCTTTGACGGCTTCTGGGAATTCAGACTCAAAGCTTGGGACGTCGCCGCCGGAGGTTTGATCGCCAGAGAAGCAGGAGCAAAAGTCACCGCCATTGATGGGCGGGAAGATTTTCTCGCTTCGCCGTTGTCCATCCTAGCAACTACACCGGGAATTTACGAAGCGACGAAAGCACAACTAAAGTAAAAAAGCGGACGGCTTATCGCCGTCCGCTTTTTATTGATACTCAACAAGAATTTCATTCACGGTCCGCATTGCATTTGCAACCCCAATCGGATTCGTATTCCAATAATATGGAATAAAAATCACCGCCTGAGATAAAGCATGACCACGACCTCGTGCCCAGGTTGCCGCATCCACCCCAAGTGCGTTACGAAACATCTCTCTACTTTCGCCAGAAAATAAAGCCCATGCAAGCATTAAGTCACAAGCTGGGTCACCTGCCCCAAGCCCATTAAAGTCGATCACTGCATGAAGGCGACCGTTTTTGACAAGAAGATTTCCGGGCAGCAGGTCACCATGAAACCAAACCGGCTCTTTGTCCCATTCAGGTGCTTGAATAGCCTCTTCCCAGATCTTTATCGCCAGCGTCGAATCGATCTTGTCTTTCAAAGCGGAGATAGCTTCACGAGTATCTTCATCGCGAGTTGACAAAGGCGCGCCGCGCAGTCCATGTTCGACTGCCAGTGGAGCGTCTGTAGTATTGATGCTTTGTAATATCGTGATGAAGCGTGCCACATCCATAGCCATTTGAGAAAGATCGCTAATATTTTCAGACGAAGCGGACTCTCCCTCCAGCCACTGATAGACCGCCCACTCCCACGGATAGCCTTCACCAGGCTTGCCCTTCACAAGCGGAACAGGAATCGCAAACGGCACGGATGGAGCAAGCTTTGGCAGCCAGTGAATTTCCTTTTCAATCTGCCCAATTGCCCAATCGATTCGCGGAAGGCGGACAACCATCTCCTGCCCAAGCCGATACAAAGCATTATCTGTACCCGCAGAACGAACACGAAGAATCGGCAAGTCAGCCCATTGCGGGAACTGCGCTGAAATTAATCTTTTAACCAGCGCTTCATCGCTATGAACTTCACCTTCATGCATTTTTTCAGAAAATATGAAAGCCTCGCATGCTGAACAACAGCAAAAGAAATTCCCCATAAAAGGTGGGCCCGGCAGGATTCGAACCTGCGACCAAGGAATTATGAGTTCCCTGCGCTAACCGCTGCGCCACGAGCCCGTGACTTAAGTATCAAGTGTTCCGGTGTCACGTGTCACGCAACTTGACACTTCATCACATGACACGGGAACACTAGTAAAGAGCGGGAGATGGGATTCGAACCCACGAATATCAGCTTGGAAGGCTGATGCCTTACCACTTGGCGACTCCCGCAAGGCGAAGCCGATTTTACATGCAGGCGGGCAGACCGTCAAGCACCTTGACCATCCCGCATCCTTACAGTAAAATACCGTCCGCGTTATTAACGCTCTCGTAGCTCAGTGGATTAGAGCGCTTGCTTGCGGAGCAATAGGTCGCAGGTTCGAGTCCTGCCGGGAGCACAAAAGACCGCCTGAAAAGGTGGTCTTTTCTTTTTTAGGTCGCACGCCCCATCGAGGGATGATATTCGAGTCCTCCCAGGAGTACAAACAGCCACCTTTCGTAAGAGAGGTGGTTTTTGTTTTAAGCTGTAAGAACCTACGAAATAGCAACCTAAATTTATTCCCCTTTTTGTTTATAATCCCCTCACCATGACAAAACAAAAACCGCACATCCTCCTCACCAATGACGACGGTATCCGCTCGCCTGGTTTATGGGCTGCCGCTAGTGAACTCTCCAAGATCGGCTATGTCACTGTCGCTGCGCCGCGTCATCAATCTAGTGGCATGGGACGCAGCCTGCCCAGCACCTCCGACGGCATCATTCACAAGGAGCAGGTGCAAGTCAACGACCAGGAATGGACCGTATATGCTGTGGGAGGCTCACCCGCACAATCCGTTTTGCATGGTGTGCTTGAGATCGTTCCACACAAACCGGATCTCGTCGTATCGGGCATCAACTACGGCGAAAATGTCGGCTTGGGAATCACCATCTCCGGTACAGTCGGCGCCGCCATGGAAGCCGCCAACCTTGGCTTCCCCGCCCTCGCCATCTCGCTCGAAACCGACGCGCATTACCACCTCAGCCATTCTGAAGATATTGATTTTTCCACCGCTGGATATTTCACCGGTTATTTCGCCCGCCTGCTATTGGAAAAGAAAAATTTTGAAGGTGTGGATCTCTTGAAAGTGGAAGTACCGCGTCATGCCACGTCGGAAACTGGGTGGGAAATCTCAAAGCTTTCGCGCCTCCGATACTATGTCCCCACTCCTTCAAAACGCACCTCATGGGATGAACCCGGTCCCATTGGATATACTCACGATGAGAATCTGCCGCACGAACAGGAAGGCACCGACGTACACACGCTGCGTACCAAGAAACTGGTCGCTGTCACGCCTTTGAATTTGGACATGACCGCAAAGGTGGATTTCGCTCAACTCGAGCAACACCTTCGAAAATAAATTAAGCGTGGATCATGGTCAATAGCATCTTGAAGCGTTGAACCGCTTTCAAAGCATGTGGTTCATGTGCAGGCATGATAATGGCATCGCCTGTTTTCAAATGAAACAGTTCACCCGAAATTTTCACATCGGCTTCGCCTTCAAGAATATGGACAAGGGCATCAAATGGAGCGGTATGTTCGCTCAGTCCTTGATCGATATCGAAGGCAAACAGAGTCACATTGCCTGCTTCCGTTTTGGTGATCTGACGGCTGACCACAGAACCATCTTGATAATTGACCATTTCGGCAATATTTAAGACCTGAGATTTTGGGGCAGTGGACATTGTTTCTCCTATTCATTTCGTGCAACTGCGAGAGTCGCTCTTACGATTCTTCCGGCGGCTTGACCGCGCTAAACTCGCGCCAGAGTAAAAGATCATAAACGATCTTCAGCCCGCCGCAGAGGAAGAAGGGCATACTCAACAAAGCTGGAATGCTGAAGAAGAGTCCGGTTAATGCGGGGGAAAGCGACGCGCCCACCGAACGCGCAATGGCGGTCACACCTGAGGCGGCAGATCTCTCGTCTGGAGCCACAACAGCCATCGTGTAGGATTGACGCGTGGGCACATCCATTTGAGAAATGCTAAAGCGCAGGAGTAGAATCCCAATCGCAAGTGGTAGAGAGGGCATCAGCGGAACGAGGATCAAAAGAATGTTCGAGGGGATGTGCGTAAAGACCATCGTGTTGATCAAGCCGAATTTCTCAGCCACTTTTACTGCCAACAAAGACGATAAACCCGCCAAAATATTTGCGCCAAAGAAAATACTCCCAAGAATGCCAGAGTCCACGCCGAAGCGGACGTGGAACCAATATGCGATCATGCTTTGTACGATCAACCCGCCTGCAAAAGCATCCAAGGCGAATAAAGCGCTTAGTTTGAGAACGACTTTTTTGGATTTATGCAACCCTAAAACTTTTTTGGTGTCTGCTGCTCGTTCTCGCACTTCAATGGCAGGAGAGATCTGCAGGAACATAACCGCAAGCAGAACACCGCCCACGGCATAACCAGTGAGAATATAACGATATGCATCGAAAGCAGTCCAGCCTGCTGATTGTAATAACTGTGCCAACCAGCCGCCTGCCAACGCCCCAATAGCTGTAGAGAAGGAACCCGTCAGGTTGTACCATGCAAAGACATTCGTACGCAGTTTATCGGGCACCAATTGACTCAAGCCCGCTTGCTCTACCGAAAGAAATGGACCAATCTCATTGCCGCTTGGGCTGATAACACCGATAATGGCGGCGATGATCAAGATAACAATATTATTCGTCATCAAGAAAACGACTCCGGCTGCCACCATCAAAAACGCGCCGAGCAGAAGTGTACGCTTGCGACCAAACACATCCGCGCGGGTGGTGAGTAAAAGTGAAATGCCCGCATCCCCAGCAAGCGTGAAGGTGAAGAGCAAACCCGCCTGTTGTTCGGTAAGCCCGATCTCTGAAAGATACAGCACAAGGATGACGGACAAGAATCCGTAACAGAACATACGAATAATGCGAGTGGTAAAAAGCAGGGGAATATCGAGGGTGACTTGCATGGGATTACAACAACTCCTTAAGGATCGCAAGCGTTTCGGCTTTGCCGCCATAGCCATTTTCACCGCCAGGTCCTACACAGGATGGGCAGCCATCTTCACAAGCGCACTCGCTTACCAATTCATACGCGCGGCGGATCAACTCATCATGCAGTTCAAATAATTTTTCGCTGAAGCCAATGCCCGCAGGCACAAGGTCATACAAAACAATGGACGGCTGACCATTGACCGCAGACCAGGCGGGCTCGGCAAAGACTCCCAGATCACCCGCGTCACACATCAGGAAAAGCGGCGCGAGATTACCAAGCACAAACCCCAAACCCGTTAAGCCACTTCGAATACGTACATTCTGTTCAACCTTGCGATGGCAGCTTGGGCAAAGCGTGGTGAGATTTTCCAACCGGTTCGCCTGCTCGCGGTCGAGGACTCCATTCTGGATGAAGGCACGGAACGGAGTCTTGTGATGTACATGATGCTCACGATTCGTCTCCAGCGCGCCGCACACCTGACATTTGAACTGGTCCCGTTTTCTGACGGCGAGTCTTATCTTTTGCCAATCGGGTCCGTAGTCGTTCGGGTCATTGGTCCACAGACCCGCGTCACGCAGACTCTTGAGCGCGGACTCGGAGAGGGTCAGCCAATAGCCCGTGGTCTGCAATTCAGACGGCGGCAAGTCCAACGGTTCCTGCCCGAGGTTTTCGTTCGTGAACCAACGCAGTTTGCGGAATCCCACCACTTGGGTGGTGACTTGAATTTCACCATATGCCTTTTCACCGCCGCGTACCACGATCTGATCATTGACAGACAGGATCTGAATTTCCGATTCCTGTTGGGCTTCGGTGTAGTAATCCAACCCGACAGGCGCAAGATGAGCGATATGGTTTTCGAGATCGAGTTGCTGCACGAGATACTGCTGCGCTTCATGCATGTAGATCGCACCGGGGTGAACCATCCAATTGGCAGATTCACCATCCACGGTGCCGACGATGCTCGGTTGTCCGTTGTCCGCGGTGGTGTGAAGCACCACGCTTTGCGGCGACGCCGAACGCAGGGAGATATTCGCGGCGGGATAGGCATCTCTCATCCAAAAATATTTTTCGTTCGAGAAATGCGCTTCCTGATTGGAAACTAAGAACTCAAGATACTCGTCCACCAATTCATCAGAGATGGAGCCAAAACCTTCGCCGCGTTGAAACGGCAGTTCGAACATGGCACAACGCAGATGCTCCAACAAGATCAACAGATGATTCGGGTTGACCAATGCCATCTCAGGTGAACGCTCGAAGAAGTATTCAGGATGATGCGCCAGGAACTGATCCAGCGGATTTGGCGAAGCGACCAAGACCGATACGGCTGGCAATTCACCACGTCCCGCACGCCCTGCTTGCTGGCGGGTGCTGGCAATGGTACCGGGATAGCCAACCATGACCGCCGCACCCAGTCCGCCGATGTCGATGCCGAGTTCGAGGGCGTTGGTAGCGACCACGGTTTTGACCGAGCCGTCACGTAATCCCTGCTCGATCTCGCGGCGTTGGAGCGGAAGATAACCAGAGCGATAACCGCGGATCGGGGAACCGATATTCGAATATTCGTTCGTCGATTTTCGAGTATCGGCTATCGAATTATTGGAATGAAGATGAGTTAAAAGAATTTCCACGCTGCGGCGGGTTCTCGCAAAGACCACGGATTGAACATCATGCGCCAATAGATTATTTGTTAATCGCACAGCTTCGAGAAAACTGCTTTTGCGTAAGCCGAGCGAGGCGTTGGTGATAGGCGGGTTGTAAATGATGAAATGACGCTCGCCACGGGAAGAACCGTCGTTATCCACTAATTCAACAGGTCCTTCGATCAGCGTTTCGGCTAATTCCTTTGGGTTGCCAATCGTGGCGGAAGCGAGGATAAATTGCGGCTCGGCTCCGTAGAACTTCGCCACCCGTTTGAGTCTGCGAATGACGTTGGCAACATGTGAGCCGAAGACTCCGCGGTAGGTGTGGGCTTCGTCAATGACGATGAATTTCAGGTGGGTAAAGAAATCTCCCCAGTTGGCATGATGCGGCAAGATGCCGGTGTGCAACATATCTGGGTTGGAGAGCACGACACGAGCAGTCTTTCGAATGGTAGAGCGATGAGGTTGAGGGGTGTCACCGTCATAGATAGCGGTTGTCAGGTCCCAAGCTTCAGGTTTCAGGTTGTGGAGTGTGGAGAGTTGATCTTGCGCAAGAGCTTTGGTTGGAAAGAGATACAAGGCTCGGGCTTGTGAGTCCTCGATCATTTTCGCGAGCACGGGCAGGTTATAGGCGAGGGTCTTGCCACTCGCTGTGCCGGTGGAGAGAATCACATTACGGTGAGCGCGGGCGTGAGTCCATGCTGTCAGTTGGTGGGAATAAAGCAGGGAAATGTTTCGGGACGATAAGGCTTCTCGAAGCGAAACCGGCAGATCGGTTGGAAAAGGATGCGTTTGTGCAGCGCGGGAGGGAGTCGTCCGCCACGCAAAAAGATTCGGCGCGGTTTCTTCATCCTGCTTCCAGAACTCTAGTAATGTCTCAAGCATGAAAGTTAATCCAACGGGTCGGCGCGTTCGGCATGCAAGGTGCGGAACGCCCAGGCACCCACGCCCAACGGGAACCAAAACGTGACCGCGCGATAGAGCAGTGTGATGACCACAGATTGACTCCAGTTGACGTTGAGCGAACTCAATGCAACCGGCATGAGTCCTTCCACAATACCAATGCCTGAGGGTGTAGGTGATACGATCAGAAAAAGATATGCCATTGAAAAACCGGCAATGATGGTGCCTGCTGAAAATGGAACTTCGAATGCCAGGAACGAACATGCCAGGACCAACATGAGCAAGCCTTTATCGAAGATACCCCATAAAACCGGGCGGATGAGACTAGTGGGTTTCTCGGTTAAGCCGGAAAAGCCATCTGCGATCTCATGCGCAAACTCATGGGCGCGTGCTTCGCTTAGGTAGTTTTCTTTTCGAAAACGTCGCACGACCCAGTTGATGCCGCGCACGAATTTTGCCAGCAGGTTGCCTAATTTTTCTGCGGAGCGATAGCCGACATACAAAACTGTGGCGTAGGTTATGGCAATTGCCAGTAGAAAAAGTGAAGCGGATATTTCTCCGGCATTCAAGTCATTGCGGC
The DNA here is from genome assembly GCA_017303655.1 of Anaerolineae bacterium. Lineage (GTDB taxonomy): Bacteria > Chloroflexota > Anaerolineae > Anaerolineales > Villigracilaceae > Villigracilis. The sequence continues at coordinate 13,772 of JAFLCE010000019.1, read as the reverse complement.
GGGTGAGGATGATCAGTCCCAGCGCGAGGATCACAAGAAAAGCAACTTGATCGAGCAGTAGGAACAAGGCTGCCGCTACCGTGACCTTGCCGGTGGGATGTCCGCGTCGGTGCGCTTCGGATGCGAAGAGCGCGACTCCACCCGCCCCGGCAGTGGGTGCCACGATGTTGATAAAGTTCGCCGCTGTAGCAATGCGGCTGAGTGTGAACACATCTTCTTGAACGCCCAGCAGTCGAAAGATCGATTGATACATCCGCCCGCTGGAAATGAACCAGCCAATCTGAATCAGTAAAGCCAGCAGGAAAAATCCCAAGTGTGCGCTTTGCAGGGTGCGTACGATGGTCTCCAGTTCGCCGAAGCTGAACATAACCACGACTACACCCAAAAACAAAGCCACGAAAACGAAGAGTTTGTTCATGCTGTCTTTTGATTCCTTATCATCAAAAGGTCTACGGGGTAACAACCGGCAGCACTTCAATAGGCATTGAAAGGTTGACTACAGAGGCAAAGACCCAGGCAGTTTTATCAGGCTGACCCGGCACTTGTACCTGGATCCACTGATTATCTGCAGTTCTACCAATAGCCCTAGTGGATTCGCCCACAGCGAACACGGTCGTTGCAGCAGAGTTGAAATCAGGCGCATTGCGCAGGTTCAGTTCATTGGGTCCGGGGTTGGTCACCAAAGGCACGGGAGTGGCAGTCGGCTGGGCTGGCTCACTGGTGGGAGCGGGGGTAGAGACGGTTAGAGTAATGCCCAACAGGCGTGCCATTTCAATGTCATACTGAGCGTGCAAGTCGCGGGCTTGTGCAATGCCCGTGTTGACGAGGTTAGTATCGGAACTTCCCATAAATGCCAGCAAGGTCTGCACGACAATGCTCATGTGCTTGATTTGTAATTCTTTCAGGTCATCCAAACAGACAGGCACGGTCTGATCTTCCGCTGCACGGAGAACACGCTGCAATTCAGGGACGACCACTACTAATTGTGCCTGGGGCGTATTAGACGCCAGGGAGGCATAGTCATCGAATTCGCGCATCAAGGCATTGACCTTGGTCACTTCGCCGGGCAGGTTAGCGTCGGCGCATGGGTCGGGGGTGAGTGTGGCAGGTAAGGTGGGAGCTACCGTGGCAGTGGCGGGTTCATTCCCGCCGCAGGCTGCTACAAGCAAGACCGCCAACATGAGAAGTATTGTTTTAGATGTAAATCGCATAAAGCCTCATTAATTTGGTGGAATGTTTATTTAACATTGTAACAAAACATTGATGCCTTGCATGCATCTTGATTAACTTGTAATCATCACCTCTCCACAGCGGACATTTCTCGTGCCGAAAAATCCTTATAAAAGGTTAAAAAAAATCCGCCTGAGAAATCTCAGGCGGATTTTTTATTGAATATCTGCAATGGTCGTTTTTTCCAGTTTATTTGAGACGTGATCTCGAATATCTCTAAATACCTTGGTTAACTTCTTTTCTTTCTCGATCGGTGTGGACTCATAAAAGTTTTCACTGACCGACTCAGTAGGGGCGAGAGCTCCATCGAACAGACGAATGACTTCTGCCAACGAAATCTGGTTCGGACGCTTGGCGAATTGATAGCCGCCTTTTTGTCCTTTGGCGCTGCGCAGGAAATGCGCGCGCTTCAATGCCAGCATGAGTTGCTCCAAAAACTTAGGCGGGATACTTTGCGCCGTGGCAATGGTATCAATGGAAATAAAACCCTCTTTCTCATGGCGGGCAAGGTACACAAGGGCAAGCAGAGCATATTCGCTGCGGGCGGTTAGTTTCATTTCAATAATCTTCTTTCTTATTCAAAACTCGGCGTTAGTATAGTGGAAATGGGGAGTGTGTCAAGCGAAAGACTTTTATGTAGAACTAGAGCAAAAAATCTTCTTGACAAAACTCAACCGCTGAATTATGATTTTAAAAAACAAATCCTATTGGATTACTAGGAGTTTACAAAAAGATAATTTGTACTGAAAGCTAGGTCAGAAACGGGCTTTTTATTTACTCTAATATCCTACTAAGTCAATAGGATTTATATAAAAAAACTTATATCCCACAAGGAGAAACAAATGGAACTAGAATTCAGCACGGCGATATTCTTATACATTTTAGTCGGCTTCCTCGCACAGATGATTGACGGTGCGTTGGGCATGGCATATGGAGTGAGCTCGAATACATTTCTTTTAAGCATTGGCATTCCACCTGCCGCTGCATCTGCCAGTGTACACATGTCTGAAGTTGTCACAACAGGGATTTCGGGCATGTCGCATTGGAAACTTGGCAATGTGGATTGGAAACTTGTAAAACGGCTGTTAATCCCCGGGGCGATAGGCGGTATATTGGGCGCATATGTGCTCACCTCGTTTGATGGAGATGCGATCAAACCGTATATCGCGACATACCTGTTGATCATAGGTGGGGTAATCATTTACAAGGCTTTTACCATCGTCCCACGCCACAAACCAGACGAGTATCATGGTCCTCGGATCAGTCTGCTCGGACTCTTTGGCGGCTTCTGTGACGCCATCGGCGGCGGAGGGTGGGGACCGGTGGTCACATCCACACTGGTGGCTCGGGGAAAAAATCCACGCATGACGATCGGCTCGGTTAACTTTTCGGAGTTCTTTGTCACTTTGGGGCAGTCGATCTTGTTCGTGATCACGCTAAGCATGGGGGAATACTGGCAGATCATTCTCGGACTTCTGATCGGTGGAGCCATTGCAGCACCGATCGCGGCAAAGCTCACACAAAAACTTCCGCTGAAATATTTGATGATCTCTGTTGGAATTCTGATCATCGGGTTGAGCATCCGCACACTGGTATTGGCGTTGAATTAATTCAGATCCTGTTCCATCGATGGTATAGCCCTCAATGGAACAGGATATTTATTTACCATATCCCCGGCAGAAGGCGATATTTTGTCTTTTGTGAGAATTCTTTATATCCAGGTAATTCTGTTTGAAGGGTTTTATCTTCCATATACGTTCGCAGAAATATGACAATGACCAACAACCCTGTTGGAATGAATGCCCAAAGTGAATTCAAAAAAATGGGCATGGCAAGATATGACCACAAAGCGCCGACATAACCGGGGTGGCGGACAAAGCGATATGGACCCGTGGTCACTACATAATGACCACGGTCCGTCTGGATGCGCACCACACCGGAAAAGAAGCGGTTCTCCATCAACGCCCATGAACCAAGCACAAATCCAAATAGAATCAAGATCAGGGCGACAAGTTTTACAGGTAGCGAAAAAGGGGATGTCCAGCCAAAAAGTTTGTCTAACCCAGCAACAATAAGGATAATGACTGATCCCAGAGCCATTACAGGCGCGAGGAATTTATCCCAGGGCTTGGCATCCTTCATCTCCATCGAACGCGCCCGCTCTGCCAGAATATCAGGGTGACGTTTCGCCGCCAATGCCCGGCTGACCACAAATCCCAGAATGCCAATCACCCCATACACCCACGCCTCCCACCAATCCCAAGCACCAGAAATTAGGAGAGGAAGGAGCGGTACGATAACAACAACGATCAGCAATTGAATGATGACCTTCAATGTAAACGTTCGCTTAGTGTCAGACATGGAGTCCTCCATAAAAAGTATAATGATTTTAGGAATTGGAGACAACCATGAGAATTAGGCGTATTATCCTTTTGCTTTTTATCGCTTTCGCAGCGTTTCAATCTGTCGTCGCACAGACGCGTGACCCCATTGCTGTCGTCCTCACGGCAGACGGTCCCATCATGCCGCCTCTACGGGACTACCTCCGCCGTGGCATCGAAACCGCCAACCAGCGCAACGCAGAGGTGCTGGTCATTCAACTAAACACACCTGGCGGCAGTGTCACAACTATGCTCGAGATTATGGCGGACATTCGCGCCAGTGAAGTGCCTGTGGTGGTCTATGTGGCACCAAGGAATGCAATTGCCGCAAGTGCAGGCGCAATGATCACCATGTCAGGGCATGCCTCTGCCATGGCACCAGAGACATCCATCGGTGCAGCCAGCCCCATCAGTAGTTCGGGTGAGAACCTGAATAGCACAGCCGATACCAAAGCCAAAGAGATCATCAAAGCGTCCATCCGTCCATTCGTCACACCGCGCGGCGAAAAAGCAGTGGAACTCGCCGAAGCCATGATCAACGATGCCAAAGCCGTTACTGCCGAAGAAGCTTTGGAAACCGGCTTGATCGATTTCGTTTCAGACGATCTTGAAGACCTGCTGCAATCGCTAGATGGCTTTACCGTGCAAATGGAAGAGGGACCACGCACACTCAATACAGCCGACATTGAAGTTCAGTCGCTTAATATCAGCTTCATTGAGCAGTTATTGCTCATGCTCACCGACCCCAATATATCTTTCCTGTTGCTTGCCATTGGTGTACAAGCCGTGCTGATTGAACTCTCCAGCCCTGGCGGTTGGGTGGCTGGCTTTATTGGCGCGGTCTGCTTGACTCTTGCCGTCTATGGGCTGGGAGTTTTGCCGGTCAACTTGTTCGGCGTCATCTTTCTCATCATTGCCTTCGTATTATTCGTGCTGGATATCAAAGCGCCCACCCACGGCGCATTGACCACAGCCGGAGTTGCATCCTTTATCGTCGGCGCTCTAGTCTTGTTCAACTCACCCGGCACGCCCGAGTTTCAACGTGTTTCCGTGCCACTGGTGATCGGCACCGGCATCTTCATTGGCTTGCTATTCTTCGGCATCATGATGATCGCCTTACGCACCTTACACAAACCAGCCCAAATGGGCGGTGGCTCCTTCATCGGGAAAACAGGCACAGCCAAAATGTTCGAAGGCGAGGCGGGTCAAGTCCAGGTGGAGTCTGAGCTATGGAGCGCCGATAAAGCCCCCGGGACCGATGAGATTCGTAAGGGTGATAAAATCGAAGTCGTCGAAGTTCGTGGATTAAGATTGATCGTTAAGAAAAAATAGGATTTATTCGTAGGGACGGATTGCCTGTACCCGATAGGGTGCGACCCGCTCCTACGGCTCAAAAGGACCTTATGCCTGCTACCCCCACCCGAGACCGAGTCTCCCCGCAAACGGATTCACGCCCACTGCGCCGCCCCGAATGGATCAAAGTGCGTGCGCCTTCCGGCGAAAATTACGAACGCGTGCATGCCTTGATGCGTTCAAAAGAATTACATACGGTTTGTGAAGAAGCCATGTGCCCCAACCTCGGCGAATGCTGGGGCAGCGGCACAGCGACTTTCTTAATGCTGGGCGACGTTTGCACACGCACTTGTGCTTTCTGCGATATCAAACACGGCAAGCCCGGTTTATTAGACTGGGGCGAAGCCGAACGCGTGGCACAAGCCGTGAAGTCCATGGAATTGAAACATGCCGTCATTACTTCTGTGAACCGCGATGAACGACGCGATGGCGGTGCGCCGATTTTTGCGATGGTCATTCGCCGCATTCGTGAAGTATTGCCAGGCTGTTCCATCGAAGTGCTCATCCCCGATTTCAAAGGCAGCATCGAAGCTTTGAAGATCGTCATGGATGCCCGCCCTGAGATTTTGAATCACAATGTAGAGACCGTGCCGCGTTTGTTCAAACAGATCCAACCGCAGGATAAATACGAATGGGCAGCCGCAACTCTTTCCAATGCAAAGAAACTTGACCCAGAAGTATTAACCAAATCAGGCCTTATGGTTGGCATTGGCGAGAAAATGGATGAGATCAAGCAGGTGATGCGTGACCAACGCAGTTGGGGCGTGGACATCCTCACCATTGGACAGTACCTGCAACCGAGCAAGAAGCACATGCCTATGGACCGTTACTACAGCATGGAAGAATTTGCCGAACTGCGCGAGTTCGGCAAAGAGATCGGCTTCAAGTGGGTCGAGTCGAATCCACTGGTGCGCTCTTCGTATCACGCGGCAGAACAAGTGAGAGCCTTGAGTGTGGTGCATCGCAAGTTGTACGGCAATGGGGTGATGAACGAAAATCAACTGCCTGTGGTCAATAGCAAGTAGATAGTACAAATGGAGCTCCCATCAATTGAATTGATGGGAGCTTTTTGTTTTAAGGATAGGGCTATAATCCTTTCAATTTACTGGCGTTACTAAAAAGGAGTTTAAAAATGTCTGCTCATGAACCGTATGAAACCCTCGACCCTGAAAACTGGGATGAGATGCGCGCGCTTGCTCATCGCATGGTAGATGACTCGATCTCATATCTTCAAAATGTGCGTGAACGCCCCGTTTGGCAGGAGGTTCCAGAGGAGGTCACTGCCCGGTTTGGCGAACCTGCCCCACGTGATCCGAAAGGAGCCGAAGGAACATATCAGGAATTTCTGGAAACGATCATGCCGTATCCCATGGGGAATATCCATCCACGCTTTTGGGGTTGGTATATGGGAAATGGTACGGTGATCGGTGCCTTGGCAGATATGCTGGCATCTACAATGAACTCCAATTTGGGCGGTGGGAATCATGTTGCAAATATGGTTGAAGCGCAGGTGATTGATTGGGTCAAGGACATGCTTGATTTTCCAAAAGATGCAAGCGGCTTGCTGGTGAGCGGCGGCTCGATGGCTAATTTTGTCGGGATCGCTGTAGCCCGTAATACCAAGGCTGGTTTTAATGTGCGCGAGTTGGGCATGCAAGCGGCAACCAAGCCATTGATCGTTTACACATCCATTGAAGGACATAGCTGCCACCAAAAATCAGTGGAGTTATTAGGGTTGGGGAATGCCAACCTGCGCAAGATCAAAGCAAATGCTGATTACAGTATGGATATTGACACGCTCAAACAAGCCATTGCAGATGACCGAAAGGCAGGCTTTCTGCCCATTTGTGTGATCGGCAGTTCAGGGACGATCAATACCGGGGCAATCGATGACTTGAACGCTATCGCTGATATTTGCGAAAAAGAAGACGTATGGTTCCATATTGACGGTGCGATCGGAGCGGTGGCAGTTTTGGCAGAAGACATCAAGCCGAAATTAAAAGGCATTGAACGTGCTGACTCGGTTGCTTTGGATCTGCATAAATGGATGCATATTCCATTCGAAGCTGGTTGCATTGTCGTTAAATCGGAGAAAGCACACCGACTCACATTTTCGCTCACGCCTGAATATCTAGCCCATGAAACTCGCGGGCTGGCCGCTGGGAACTTATGGTTCAGCGATTATGGCTTGCAGCTCTCGCGTCAATTCCGCGCGTTGAAGGTATGGATGTCGATTAAAGAGCACGGGTTGGATCGCTTCGGAAGAATGATCGCCCGAAACGTGGAACAAGCCCATTATTTTGGAATGTTAGTCGAAAAAGAATCAACCCTGGAATTAATGGCACCGATCGGTCTGGATATCGTCTGCTTTCGATTCAACCCGGGTGAACTTGGTATGCAAGAGTTGAATGCTCTGAATAAGGAAATTCTGATGCAATTGCACGAAAAGGGCATTGCAGTGCCGTCATATACCACCTTGAACGATCAGTACTGTTTGAGAATTGCCATCTCCAATCACCGCAGTACGTTTGAAGATTTTGATCTATTGGCAAGGGAAGTTGTGAAACTGGGCAAGGAGATAAGTAAAAAGTAAGCTCCCGTTGACTTCGTCGGCAGAGGTTCTACACTTAAACCGTCTTCCAGTATGGGAAAGCTTTGGAACAGCCTGATTAAAATTAGACGAACCATTATGTCTCTTCGTGCGGCATATCTTTAATCTCTGTGGAGTATTCAATGTCAACGGATCAATTAACAGCCGAGTTCGAAGTTTTTCAGGGTGAACTAAAATCCTTTCTCCTGCGTATGACCGCCAGTGTGCAGGATGCAGAGGATATTGTTCAAGAAACCTATCTGAAAGCCCATGCCAAGATTGACTCCTTTCGCGGCGAGTCCACGCTGAAGACATGGGTGTTTACTATTGCATCCAACCTTGCCAGAGATTTGCTGCGCGCCAAAAAACGCTGGCCCGAAAATGTGACCGATATCTGTAAAGAAGCGGTATTGAACGACCGCGAGTTCTTTCAAGAAGCCATGCACATCCGGCAGACATCACCACAGGGGAATTTTGAGATCAAAGAACACGTTGCCTTTTGCTTTACCTGCGTTTCCAAATCCCTGCCAATTGAACAACATATCGCCCTGCTCCTGAAAGAAGTCTACGGCTTTAAAGTGCAGGAGATCGCCACCATCATGGAACAAAGCGAGGCGATGGTGAAATATTATCTACACGTCAGCCGCGGACGAATGGTCGAAGTCTTCGACGGACGCTGCTCGCTGATCAATAAACAGGGGGTTTGCCATCAATGTACAGAATTGAACGCCATTTTCAACCCAAAACAAAAAGCACAGGAGGAACTGGTCAAGATCGAAATGGCAAGGGATGCAGAGAACAAAGACAAGGAAACCTTGTTCGACCTGCGTATGAAGATCCTTCAGGAACTTGATCCCTTTGAGTCTGGCGCGGCGGTATTGCAATTGCACCATTTGGAACATAATCGCAAGGTCATGGAAAAATATCTGGGGGAATCTGAGTGAAAAGCCTATCGTTTTTTATCGGGTATTCGTCTAAATAAGAAAAGGAGATTAATAATGAGTACAGTATCGAACGGAAAAGCAGTCACAAGCAAGTCAACCTTTAGTCGTGAAACCAGTGTGAGTGTAAATATCGAGGCAGATGCCGCGATCATTTGGGCGTTGCTCACGAATGCAGCCGATTTCCCGCGTTGGAATTCGACCGTGATCTCCATCTCTGGAAAGATCCAGAACGGCGAAACCATTGAGTTGAAATCCACGTTGGATGAAAAGCGTACCTTCAAACTGAAGATCAAGGAATTCGTGCCGAACCAGCGTCTCGTCTGGGGCGACCCGATGGGGAGTCGCGTTTACAGCTTGGAAAAAGCCGGGAAGGGCACCCAGTTCAAAATGTCCGAAAAGATCGGCGGTCCTCTCTTCCCTTTGTTTGCCGGTATGATCCCGTCCTTCGATGAGTCTTTCGATAAATTTACGGCAGACCTCAAGAAGGAAGCCGAAACCATTCAACGTTCAAAGAATTAAGGAGGCAGTCATGGAAAAGCGAACGAAAGACAACCCGTGGAAGTTAAAGACTCCGCCGCAGACCTCAGACTATGAAATGTACATCGATGAAAAAGACGGTAAGGAGATCATCGTCTGTGTGGTGGGAACGACCGTGCTGCATTATGACTATCGCTGTCTGAAAGATTTGCATGCCATGTTGAAAAAACACGGTGATTGGATGGAACTGGGCAGCAAAGACGAAAAGCAGGAAGCCGTGGAAGGCACTGTGGAATTTTGGGGACGCTCGCCTCAAAACCCGATCGGTGGCTGGTATGGGCTAAAGAAAGGCTTTCGTGGCCGCTTTGGCATGTACATCCCACCCTTGATGGAAGCGCTGGGTCTGGCAGAAGTGGAACATAACGCACGCAACAACCGTATGCGGGCGAAGTAAGCTTGGTCAGAATCAATATCGGTCAAAGCGTATGTTGAGATATTCAACATACGCTTTTTATTTTTGAGTAATCAGTTAATTCAATGCTAAAACGGCCTTAACCTAGCTTTGTTATTTTTTGCACAATTATCCTTTATAATCTTGAAGATGCCTAAAAATTTGTAAAGACAAATTTTTAGTTCAGCTTGAGTGAACTCCGTACTCATATTTTAAGAGAAGCGTACTTGTTAACAATGTTAACAAGGGGTATCATCAGTATGTCAGGGTATTTTGTCCCAAATCATATCCACGTTTGTAAAGAAGGAGAAGCCATGAATAAACGCAACTTGTTCGTCCTGCTGTCGCTCATCGTCGCTACTGCGATGATCCTCAGCGCCTGTGCCGCCCCCGCCACAGAAGCTCCAGTGGAAGAACCCGCCCCCACCGAAGCAATGACCGAAGAACCTACCGCAGAGCCCACTGAAGAAGCTGGTCCTGCCATCGGTTCACCCGAGCGCCCCATCAAGGTTCTGTTCGTCCCCTCCGTTGATGCAAACGTGATCGTTACCGGCGGTGAAGTGATGGCTGCTGCTTTGAACGAAGCCACTGGTTTGACCTTCGAAGTAGTCGTTCCGACTTCCTACGCTGCGACCATCGAAGAGATGTGTGCCTCCCCCGAAGACACCATGGCATTCATCCCTGCCTTCGGTTATGTGCTCGCCAATGACCTCTGCGGCGTGGATGTTTCCTTCAAAGCCGTTCGCCGCGGTTGGGGCGTGTATTGGACCATGCTCATCGTTGCTCGCGATAGCGACATCGACTCCATCGAAGATCTCGAAGGCAAGAAGTTCGCCTTCCCCGATGCTGGTTCCACCTCTGGTTACCTCGTTCCTTCCGTCATGCTCAAGGAAGCTGGCGTGACCGTTGGCGAAGAACTCGAAGCCGGTGGTCACCCGCAGGCTGTTCGTGCCGTATACACCGGTGAAGCTGATTTCGCCGCAGCCTTCTATAGCCCGTGGGCTGCTCCCGAAGGTTCCGCCGCCTGGGCAATCGGTGATGACCCAGAAGTTCCCGTCGACGTGAACTCCTGCGCTCTCAACGAAGACAAGAGCCGCCTGCTCTGCGAAGGCTACCGTGTCCTCGATGCCCGCGCCAACATCCGCGAAGAGTTCCCCGATGTGGTTTCAAAGGTCCGCATCCTGATGCTCTCCCCCGAGATCCCGAACGACACCATGTCCTTTGGCCCTGAGTTCCCCGCTGAATTGCGCGCTGAGATCGAAGCAGCCATCGCCGCCTTCGCTGAGACCGAAGCCTGGGGCACCTCGCTCGGAAGCGAAGACTTCTACGGCTGGTCCGGCGTAGACGCCGCCACCGACGCGGAATATGACTTCATCCGTAAATTGGTTGTGGAGTCCGGAACGACCATCGAGTCTCTCCGCTAAAATTTAGTAACAGTAAATAAATCGGGCAGGGAATTCTCCCTGCCCGATTTATCTTTATAAAGCGTTTTTATCTTTTATAATGAGCGGGCAAGTCAAGCTGGTTTCTTCATCATAAAATTGTAGATTGCGAGAACCCACCATGCTCCAAGTAAAGAACTTGACAAAGATATACGACGGGGGCGTCAAAGCACTGGAAAATGTCACCTTTGACGTACCGAAGGGACAGTTCCTTGCCGTGATCGGCTTAAGCGGCTCGGGCAAATCCACATTGTTGCGCTGTATCAACCGCCTGATCGACCCAACGGAAGGGCAAATTTTATGGGATGGCGAAGATATCACCGCCGCCTCCCCGGAAGAAATGCGCCGCATCCGCCGCAAGATCGGCATGGTCTTTCAACACTTCAACCTGGTGCATCGCTCGAAAGTGCTGACCAACGCCCTCGCCGGGCGGCTTGGGTATGTGAACCCCGCCTGGAGTCTCTTGAACCGCTTTTCCAAGGCAGATATGGACAAAGCGCTCAAACAAATGGAACGTGTGGGCATCGCCGATAAAGCCTATCAGCGTGCCGATGAATTGAGCGGCGGACAACAGCAACGCGTTGGCATCGCACGCGCGCTCATGCAGGACCCGAACATGATCCTCGCTGATGAGCCGGTTGCCAGCCTCGACCCTGTTCTCGCGCACAGCATCATGAAGCATCTTGAAGAGATCAACAAGAACGACGGCGTGACAGTGTTGTGCAGCCTGCACTTCCTCGACCTCGTGCATCGCTACGCCGACCGCGTTATCGCCCTCAATCAAGGTCAGCTTGTTTTTGAGGGATTGCCCAGTGAGATCGATGATAAAAAATTCAAAGATATCTATGGGCGCGATGCAGAAAGGGTGGGCTAGCCATGAAAGATAACAACAAAAAAGCCTCTCTTTTGAGATCACTAAGCATAGGGCTTGTTTTTCTGGTTGGCGCGATCATCTACGCATATGGATTCGAGATCACCAAGATCGATCTTGAAGAATTGCGCAGTGAACGCCGTCAGGAAAGCCTTGTGCGCGTTACCCGAGCATTGGCGCAGCCTGATATTTTTGAATACGAAAAAGAAATTGACATCTTCACCGCTCCAGTCTATGTAACATGCCCGGTGGGCGGCGCAACGGTTGAAGCGCCAGACACCACCGGACCATACGCAGTTGTCACCCCAACTTGCGCCGAACCTGGTGAGACGGTCACCATCGAAGGCTTCAACTTCTACCCCGGCTCCGACGGACCCATTCGCTTTGTACCGGGCAATGACCCGACCAATGTTGTGGAACTTGGTAACGAAACTGCCCTTGTGGATGCAGAAGGGTATTTCATTGCTACACTTCAACTACCAGACCGCCCCAGCGATGAAGTACAGTATATCCGTGCCACCATGCGTCGCAGCATCGGGGCTCCCATGTTTACTCAAACAGCAAAAGACACTTGGGAAAAAATCATTGAGACCGTGTTCCTAGCATTGCTGGCAACCACATTGGGAACCATCCTTGCTATTCCGCTCAGCTTCATTGCGGCGCGCAACCTGATGAAGCCGGTGCGCAGTCCACTGGCGAGCATTTCGCTCTCCACACTTGGTTGGCCAATCGGTATTGCTGTTGGTCTACTTGTGGTCAACATGGTTTCTGGTTTCACCGCACCTTTAACCTCCAATATCTTCGGCAACATCATCAGCGTTGTAATTGCACCTCTCATTCTGAGCTTTACAATTCGTTGGGCGTTGCCACAGGATGATATTGCCGTCCCGCCGATTGGAGTCCGCATTGGCAGGCTTATAGTACTCTTCGTGTCGGCTTTGATCGGCTTCTTCTGGATGTATCAGCTGGCAGGTTTGATGATCAACGCTGGGCAGGGCATCGAAGCTTCGCTGGGCTCCTTTGCCTTCCTTGGAGGATTCCTCTTCCAACTTGGAGACATTCTAAAAGTGATAACTCCCGCCCTTGGCGCACTGGCAGCAGGTGGAGTATTAAGCAATTTCCTTGGGAAACTCGGGCAACGTGCCTCTGAAAAACTACCCGCGGTCACGGTCAAGACCTTGAACTTGATCTCCTCTGCTGCTGCAGGTGCAACCGTTCTCGGCTTGCTCGGCTGGCTGGTTGAATGGCTGTATCAGATCGGCAGGCCCGAATACACCCAAACCGGACCCATCCTTGTAGGCGCCGCACTTGGACTTCTTCTCGCGATCTTAACCAAGTCCAAAGACACACTACCAACTGGTTTGGTGATCTACTACATCACACGCACCATCTTGAACTCATTGCGTTCGGTGGAAGCGTTAGTGATGGCGATTGTGTTCGTGATCGCTGTAGGCATCGGTCCCTTCGCAGGTGTGATGGCGCTGGGCTTGCATACCATTGTGAGTTTGGCAAAGTTGTACTCTGAACAGGTGGAGAGCATTCAAGCCGGACCTTTGGAAGCCATCACTGCTACAGGCGCGAACCGCTTGCAGACCATCATCTACGCCGTGGTGCCACAGATCGTGCCGCCATATATCTCGTACACCATGTACCGCTGGGATATCAACGTGCGTATGTCCACCATTATTGGTTTCGTGGGTGGCGGTGGTATCGGTTTCCTGTTGCAACAGAACATCAACCTCTTGAACTACCGCGCCGCCAGCGCGCAGATGATCGCGATCGCCGTGGTAGTCTCGCTGATGGATTACATCAGTTCGGTACTGCGAGAGAAAGTAACGTAATAAATCTTTTTTATAAAAAAGGACTAGCATTCGTTATGCCAGTCCTTTTTTGTTGCTGATTATTTATTCGCCAGACCTTCATATTCCAAATACATCGTCAAGCCGTTGACCCAGTGTTGGATCGCATCCACGCGAATGGATGGGTCTTCACAGTTGCTGAATAAGCCGCCTTTGTAACGCGCCAACACATCC
>JAFLCE010000018.1 GCA_017303655.1 Anaerolineae bacterium | reverse complement strand
ACTGGGGTGGTTTCTATCTCCAGGCTGTAAGCGCCTACGCGCCCAACCCTGCGGCTGCCCGCCTCTGGCAGGAATTCCTGTACTCGGATGAAGGTCAGTTGATCTGGATGAAGGGCTACTGCGCTCCCGCCCGCCTCGCCGACATGCTCGAACGTGGTGTGGTTCCGGAAGATCTTGCTGCCAAGATGCCCGATCCTGCGATTCTCGCCAGCTCTGTGGTGCCCAGTGGCGACCAGCTTAGCGCTGCCCGCGAACTGATCAAGAACGAATGGGATAACGTTGTCGGTCTCGACATCAAGTAATTCATCATGTAAGATCAATAATGTGACCCGGCGAAAGCCGGGTCACATTTAAGATATTAAGGTACCCTGCCCATGAGTCAAGAATCTGCTACACCTCCACGCAAGGCTTGGCGCGAACATCCACTATGGAACTGGGTTGGCTTTCTGCCCTTCTTCCTTTTTATTTTTATCTTCCTCATTCTACCGTCCCTAAATCTATTCACAGGTGCGTTTACCAACCAAGAAGGTGAATTCACGCTTGCGAATATGAACATCCTTAGCAACCCCTTCACACTGAAATCTTATATTGTCAGTTTGCAGGTTAGCGCTATCACCGCTATCGTAGGCGGATTGTTCGGGTTTTTTGTAGCCTACTCCATTACCCATGGCGGTGCCCCTCGCTGGATGCGAACCCTGATCTCCACCTTCTCTGGGTTGGCTGCCAACTTTGGCGGCGTGCCATTGGCTTTCTCGTTTATTGCCACACTCGGTCAGCTTGGTTTTATCACCGTTTTTCTTAAAGGCATCTGTTTTACCGGTGCCGACGGCGCGGAAGTCTGCCCGTTCAACCCATATGATTATGGGTTTACTCTGTATAGTATGTGGGGTATTGTGCTTGCGTATACCTACTTCCAATTTCCCTTAATGATTCTCACCATTACGCCTGCTCTTGAAGGTCTGCGCAATGAATGGCGCGAAGCTGCCACCAACATGGGCGCAACCCCATTCCAATACTGGCGTGATGTTGCCCTTCCTGTCTTGATGCCCTCCATTTTGGGCGCCATGTTGTTATTATTCGGGAATGCGTTTGGAGCCTATGCCACCGCGCGCGCGCTTACTGGCGGCAGTATCTACCTTATCCCAATCGCCATCGGGCAACAGATCCGCGGTGATGTGTTGGGAAACCCCAATGAAGGCTATGCTTTGGCATTTGGTATGGTAGTTGTGATGAGCATTGCCATTGTCGCCTATACCCTTTTGCAAAAGCAAGCAAGCCGGTGGACAAAATCATGAGCAGAAAACGACTTAACATATTTGCCATCTTTTGGGGTGTTGCTGCCCTGTTATATTTCTTCCTGCCCATCTATGGAACGTTTGACTTTTCCTTGCGTATGGAACGTGGCGTGCTGGGCTTCAAAGCCTACCAACTAGTCTTTGCAGACCCGCGCTTCTGGCAGGGCTTCCGTTACTCCTTTACTATGGCGGTCATCACAATTATTTTCAGTGTATCCATCTTCGTTCCCACCGTCTATTGGATGTACCTGAAGGTGCCGCAAGCCCGCCCGATCATGGACGTAATCACCATTCTGCCATTCATCATCCCCGGCATCGTACTGGTCTTTGGTCTTATCCGCACCTTCTCACGCCCGCCTCTGCAATTGACCTTGCGTGGCTGGTCTACCGATATCCTTATGGTGGCGGGCTACATCATCATCTCAATGCCATACATGTTCCGCGCCATTGATGTGGGGATGCGCGCCATCGACGTGCGTACTCTGACAGAAGCGGCTCAAAGCCTCGGTTCGAGCTGGTTCCAGGTTCTGACAGATGTCATCATCCCGAACCT
The DNA here is from genome assembly GCA_017303655.1 of Anaerolineae bacterium. Classification (GTDB taxonomy): domain Bacteria; phylum Chloroflexota; class Anaerolineae; order Anaerolineales; family Villigracilaceae; genus Villigracilis. The sequence continues at coordinate 51,512 of JAFLCE010000018.1, read as the reverse complement.
TCGCATTGCCATCCTGAGCGGTTCCTTGATCGCATTCGCCACCGTAATGGGCGAGCTCATCCTCGCGGACTTTCTCGTCCGCCCCGCGCTCGGACCGTACATGGTACGTATTGGTCTTACCAAAGCCTACGAACCTGCCGCACTTGCCATCATCAGCTATTCTCTGACTTGGTTTAGCCTGGGTTTGCTGCAATACTTCAGCAGCCGCAGCGAACGCCAGAAACAACAAGTGACCGAAGAATAAGGACAATTCCCATGACCCATCTTGAACTCACTCATATTCATAAATCCTTCACCAACTTCGTCGCCGTGGAAGATTTCAACCTTACTGTGAAGCAGGGCGAATTTGTCTCCTTCCTCGGTCCTTCCGGATGCGGCAAGACAACCACTTTGCGCATGGTGGCTGGGTTTGAAACCCCTACTTCAGGTTCGATCACCATCAACGGCAAAGATCTCACCAATGTGCCGCCCAATAAGCGCAATGTTGGTATGGTGTTCCAGTCATATGCTCTCTTCCCAAACATGACTGTTGCTCAAAATGTTGGCTACGGTTTGAAGATTGCCCAAAAAGAAAAAACTTTTATTGACCAGCGGGTGAGCGAAATGTTGGCGCTTATTCAAATGGACAAATTCGCCAGCCGCTATCCGTATCAGTTATCGGGCGGTCAACAGCAGCGTGTAGCGCTTGCCCGCGCACTGGCGATCAGCCCTGAAGTCCTGCTACTCGACGAACCTCTCTCTGCACTGGATGCAAAGATTCGCGTTTCCTTGCGGACTGAAATTCGCGCCATTCAACAGAAGCTGGGCATCACCACAATTTACGTCACCCACGATCAGGAAGAAGCTCTCTCACTCTCAGACCGCATCGTGGTGATGAGCCAGGGAAGAATGGAACAGGTGGGGACACCCTTTGAAATTTACAACTTCCCACAAACACAATTTGCGGCAAATTTTGTCGGCTCACTCAACACTGCCAAAGCAGAAGTCCTCGACCCTGCCAAAGGTTTAGTGACCGTGGACGGAGTGCAATTCATTACCGCGACCGATATTAAATCCCGCAAGAAGGGCGACGCCATCCGCATCTCGATTCGTCCAGAGCGTTTCAGTTTCGCCTCCGAGATCAAAAAGGATAACGTGCTCGACTGCTCAATCGAGAACATCACTTTTCTTGGCTCGGTGGTGCGTATTCAAGTCAAAATTGGGAATTCAAAGTTCAACATGGACACCTTCAACAATCCATTCCTGGAACTGCCCAAGCTCGGCTCCAAACAGCAGGTGACCTGCTCAAAAGAAGCGGTTCTGGTTTTGGATGAATAATCTTTAGTTGAAAAATCGGAAGTCTCGAAGACTTCCGATTTTTTTATTGAGGTAATCATGAACAAAGTCATTCTTGTTTTATCTGATGCTTTGCGCTACGACACAGCGGTTGCCAAAATGGGCTATCTTGGGCATTTGGTAGAGTACAAAAAAGCGAGCCTGTATAAGATCATTGGCGAGTTGCCGAGTATGTCCCGCCCGATGTATGAGACCATTCATACCGGCATTCCCTCCAGCGAGAATGGCATCGTTGCCAATTCGATCGTGAGACTTTCCAATCAGCCCAATATCTTTCGATCAATACGCGAAGCAGGTAAAGTAACCGCCGCCGCGGCGTATTACTGGTATTCTGAGTTGTACAACCGTGCTCCCTATGATGCTATCGACGATAGGGAAGTGGACGATGAAAAACTCAACATCCAACACGGACGTTTTTACACGCAGGATGAATACCCCGACATTGAGCTTTTCAATACGGCTGCTCATCTCGTCCGTAAGTATTCACCTGATTATCTTCTGCTTCACCCAATGGGCATGGACTATCACGGCGAGACCTTCGGTTCCGACACGAAGGAATATCGCAATCATGCGATTTACCAAGATTCAAAACTCGCGCCACTCCTGATGGAATGGCGCGAGCGTGGATACACAATTTTCGTGACCGGTGATCACGGCATCAATGCCGATGGTGGACATGGCGGCACCACGCCCGAGCAAAGGGAAGTTCCCTTTTACGTGATTCAGCCGTCCTTTAAGGGAAGAGGCGATACGGGTCAGGTCATCTCGCATTTGCAGATCGCACCGACGGTGTTGAATCTGCTGGATGTCCCCATCCCATCCACGATGAAGCGCGAACCTTTACCCCTCGACTAACGCCTTGACTAATTCACGGTTGAAGTCGGGAATATCCGCCACCACCCGCCCCCAAACCTGGTTGCCTTCGCGGAAGGCAGCTTCATCCGTCCAGACTCCGCCAACGTTAACAAGATCATCCTTGATGCCGATCGAGCCGGTGACGCGCTGACCTTTTTTGATGATACCTGCCGAAACCGCAGTGGAGCCGCCGTGGCAAATAATGCCAACGATCTTATTGGCATCGTCCATTTTCTTTACAAGATTTTTTACAGCGTCGTACCTGCGTAATTTATCCGGAGCCCAGCCGCCAGGGATGACGATCGAAAACAAATCATCTGCGTTAAGCGATTCTATTAATGTATCCGGCGTGATCGTTAATCCGTTTTTCCCCTTGATCGGTTTTAGTTCCAAGGCGGCAGTGAGTACCTTCGCGCCTTCCTCCTGCAACCGCATCATCGGGACGAAGTATTCGTAATCTTCAACCCCTTCAGCGACAAGCATTGCAATTGTTTTATTTTTTAAATTCATTTGATCCTCTTTTATTTGAATAAAGCTTCGAATTGTGAACCGCTTTTGATCATATCTTCCTGTTCTTGCTCGTTGAGCGGCGTAAAGTTTTCGCACGCCTGAATGACCATCGGCAGGATGTTGATATCCCCAGCCGTGCAGACCCCGGTAACATCATGCGAGAGTACAAAATCAATGCCGCGTTGGATCTCATCCATCTTATCAAAGGGTTCATACCAGGTGGTGGCAGTTTTGGGTTTATCACCCCATGGACCTTTAGTGATCGATTTGATGATCATGGTGCCAACCTCTTTTGCTTTGCAGGTGGAGATCAATTCTTCAGTGGTGCTGCGGTATTCGGGCATTGCCATTTGAACGAAATTTATAGGGAAGAGAACAGAGTCAAAATCAAAGCGACGCAGGGCTTCGAGATAGATCTTCGGCGCATCCACCCCATGACCAGTAATGCCGATGTATTTTGTTAGCCCTTGTTCGCGGGCTGCCACCATCGCTTCGATGGCTCCGCCTTTGGCAAAGATGGCATCTAATTCATCGAAGGTCGTCACAGCGTGACATTGATAGAGGTCGAATGATGCGGTATGCAATCGTTCGAGCGACTCGTGCATTTCACGCCATGCTCCTTCTTTTGTGCGCTCCGTGGTTTTGCAACCAAGGAAAAAACGTTTGCGTTCGGTCTTCATCCACGGACTGACACGCAATTCAGCCTGCCCATAGGATGGGGCGACATCAATATGATTAATTCCCGCATCAATGACCATTTCCATTACGCGGTCGGCTTCCTTCTGCTCGATCTGCCAGAATGCCGCCGCGCCGAAGATGGCTACTGTGCTTTCATGTCCTGTGCGCCCAAAACGTCTTTTTTCCATCGTCACTCTCCTATGATCTTAACCAGAACGCGCTTCTTTCTCTTGCCGTCGAATTCACCGTAAAAGATCTGTTCCCACGTTCCAAAATCAAGCTGACCGTTCGTGACTGCCACGACCACTTCTCGTCCCATCACCTGACGTTTCATATGCGCGTCTGCATTATCTTCGCCCGTGTCGTTATGGCGGTAGCCGTTGATAGGTTCGTGCGGAGCAATGCGCTCCAGCCATTTTTCATAATCGTGATGCAGTCCGCTCTCGTCGTCGTTGATGAAGACCGAGGCGGTGATGTGCATGGCGTTCACCAAACAAAGCCCTTCTTTTATTTCGCTTTCACGAAGGGCTTCTTCCACTTGGGAGGTGATGTTGACAAATCCGCGGCGGGAGGGGAGGTTGAACCATAGTTCTTTGCGATACGATTTCATTCCACTTAGCCCATCTTCGGCAGAACTCCGCCGGTGCGTTTCATGTAATCGCGATATTGATCGCCGAACTTGTTAATCATCATTTGTTCCTCTGCCTGTACTCGCAGCATGTAGAAAGGGATGAAGATAAGCAGATTCGCAAATCCCGCAACCCAATTTTGCAGCAGCAAGGGCTGGGCAATGACCCATAACCATTGTGAGGCATACATGGGGTGTCGGATGATGCCGTAAATGCCTTTGGTAATCAACTCATGCTTTTCACGAATCTCCAACGACGGCGACCAGTTCAAGCCAAGGTCAGCATGGGCGCGCCAGAAAACAAAGAGTGCACCCAATAGAAGAGCTACTCCCAGCCAGCCTGCCCATGCGGGGAGACTGTAACTTGCAAAATCCAGCCAGGAGGATGCTGAATAAATAAGCGGCAGGATAAACATCCCGATCAATAAAAGGAAGAGGATGACCTTTTCCTGAGTCGAGACATTTTGCTCACTCATCTTTTCCTGCTTGCGTTTTTTGTTGATCGGCGCGCGGATCGTCATTTCCACGATGATCGCAAACCAGAATATGATTTCAAAGATGCTCATAGTTACTCCGATTTCTCTACGACTACTGTGGCTTCGGTCAACACAGCGGCGACGGCGGCAAGCGCAGCCAATTGCGGCGCGAGCAAAACGCCCACCACGCCAAAGGTGACGGGAATCTCAAGCAGGCTTTTGCCATCCTTATCTTTGATGATCACACGGCGGATGTTGCCTTCGTGCAGCAATTCCTTGATCTTGGCGACAATCTTCTCGCCATCCACGCGGAATTCTTCAGTACGAGTTTTTTCGTTCATTTCTATCCTTTCAGGAATTCTTCCTGTAATATTCAAACCATTTTTCATCAAGCGGCTGCCACTCATCGCTTTGGTCGGCGCGCTCTTCCCAATTTTCCTTGCCGCTCCATTCCTCTATCTTGATCGCGTATACTGAGGTGGCGCGTAATTCCTTCTCGCTGATCTCGCGATATTCCTGCCCGGCTTTTAGTTCCGAGAAATATTTTTCGATCAAGCCATACAACAATCTACGCGCCTCCTCGGGATTGGTTACAACTCTGGCAGTACCGAAGACGAGGACACTGCGATACTGGAGCGAGAACTCCAATGCGACATTGGAGGGCAGCATCTGCCCCAACTCGCTCGCCTCCATACTGACTTTGGGGTTGGTCTCCAAATTTGAGCGGATTCTCCCTGTAAGGTTGGAATGAAAAACGATCTGATGATTTTCCTCGTCGTACCAAAAGGTGGTGGGGTTGATGAAGGCTTGCCCGTCTATCGTCGTGGCAAAGTGACCGACCTTTGCGGTTTTCAAAAATCCGCGGATCCAAGCATCATCCTTGGTCAGGTGTGGCCTGCGCTGAAAGGCAGTTGGGTTTTGTCCGATGTAGTCTCTGGGCATGATGAATTCCTATTGATTATCTACAAGTAGATAGATATACCAATTCCATTGGGCGATAAATCCAAAAATAATGCTGACGATAACAGCGATCCAGATCAACCAACCTGCACTACCGAGAAATGAAAATAGAAAAAAGATACCAGCGCCTGCGGTTAATGCGCTTAGCATAGCGACTTCCACAGCGATGAGATTGGCAATGCTGAAGGCTTTATTCGTTGGCGGAATTCCTTTTGTACGCCACTTAAAAGCCGGTTCCACCTCAGGATGGGCTTTTATATAAAATTCTTTGATCTGGTTCATCGCTTCTACCGCTTCGTGCCAGGAAGCCCGCAGACGAGCCAATTGAGCAATGGTCAATGCCCCCATCACCGTCAATGCGGCGAACAGAACGAAAAAGGCGACGGAGATGATCGACCTGCCTGTTTCAAATCCAGTCCCTAAAATGGCGGCAACAAACGAACCTACTGCAACAAGATAAAACGAAGTGACCCGAGACCGATCTTCATTGGCTTGAAAGGCGTTTTGGGTGATGTACTCAAATTCTTGTTGAAGCATTTCATCGGGGTTGAGCTTGGGTTTGATCGCCATGATTTCTCCTGAGTTTCAAGCATACATTCACTACTGAAGTGGTTTAACAACGCCGGTGTCGGTTGGCGCGCCGCCGATCAGGCTGATGTCGCGGCAGGATTGTTTGTCTACTCGCAGCAAGATTGTGCCGTTCGAGGTCACATCTACCTGAATGATTGTGTCGGCTTGGTATTGTGAGTCTACTGTCAATTTTTGTGTAACTTGGTATTGAGCAGGCAGATTTGTGACACAAACCTCTTTATCAGGGTGTTCGCGGTCTTCGTCAATTGCCCGAAGTAAAGCACACGCATTGGGAAGGTCAACATTGCCGGTATTTTTGATGGTTACATAGGCATTTGTTACTTCTCCCATGCCATGTGAAATGTCTATGCTGGTATTGCAACCGAGAATGTCGACGACAACCGCTTGAACTATCGGCTGGGTGGCGGTTTGAGTGGGCGGCTCAGCCGTAACCGTCGAAGGTAGAGGCGAGGGGGGCAGGGTTATTATCCCAATGGGAGTGGGGGAGAAATCCAACCCAGGCGGCGGGATGATGAAGGGCGTCGCAGTAATGATGGCGGGAGTAAATGTTGGTACCGGAGATTGGACCGGGAACGGTTGCGGGGCAATTTTCCACAGGTCACATGAGGATAAAAGGAGTGCGAGTATTAAAAAGAAGGGTATCTTTTTCATGATTTGATTATACATCCTGGTATGTTTTCTACCCATTTCCCGGTCTTGTGACCCTTTTTGGGGATATGGAACGACTTATATCTTTGATAAGATTACGAAAGGTAAGAAACCTTGATTCATGTTAAAATTCAATGAGTACGCCTAATTATTTTTTCATCTAGTTGGAGAAGGTAGTCACTTGAGCGATCTTCGTAGATCTTTTTTTTGGGTTGCGTTTTATTTATTTATTATCTTAGTGTTGGGTTTGTTGGATCGTTCTGACACGCCCATCATTAATTTTGCGTCATATTTTTACTTAACGTCGCTGTTAGCAGTAACGATCATGGTTTTTGTGCCTTACTTACATAAGGTGCCTGTGGTAATACCGATGGTTTTTTGGGGTGCGATCTATTTTGCGTTGTTACGTCTGATTGATCGTGCAACCACAGCAGCACTTGATGTTGAAATTGTACTACTTGAGATGGTTCTTTTAGAGGCTGGGGTCTGGATTTCATATCAATTGGCTGTTGCTATTGAACGGTCCGAATCCCTTATGGATATCCTTGCCCAAGGTACTTTTCCAAACCGCGGTATGGAGCTGGAAAAAGCGGGTGATGTCATTAAGACAGAATTTGGACGTAGCCGCCGTTACCACCGTCCGTTATCGCTGTTGATTATTAACGCGATTCCAAAAGATGAAGAAAGCATCCAGGAAATGCTTAAAAGTCTTCAACGAGATATTCTTACTCGTCTCTCAAATGCGCGGATTGGGCAGGCTGTTAGTAGTGCGATCCGGCAAACTGACTTATTGATGCGTGACCAAGTGGGTCGATATATTGTTCTTTGCCCTGAAACGAATCTTGAAAGTGCAAACTCCTTAGGGGTTCGCCTTCTAAAAATTGTTGAAGAACGCACCGGGTTGCATGTCACTTATGGCGCATCTGCTTTTCCTGATGAGGCGCTGACTTTTGAAGATCTGTTATTGGTTGCTAGGGAACGTTCAGAGAAGAGCTGAGTTTTATCCTACCTTAGACATTTAAAGAGCATCGTACATGACTATGACACTATTTACAACGAAAGAAATGTCCTGGATTAATTCATTTGACCCAAATAAGAGGGTGTTTAAGAATGGTGCTTATTATTTTTTAAAACGAAGCATGGATTTGACCCTTGTGCTTTTATCCATGCCGTTGTGGGCACCATTACTTTTGGTGATTGGGGTTCTGATCACAGTGACTTCACCCGGTGCTCCTGCCTGGTTTACTCAATTGCGGACTGGCAAGGGTGGGAAACGATTTCGTATGTATAAATTCCGGTCAATGGTACCCAATGCGGAAGAGTTGAAGAAGACGTACATGCATTTGAATGAGTTGCAATGGCCTGATTTCAAGATCACGAACGATCCTCGTGTTACAAAGGTCGGTAAGTTTTTGCGAAAGACAAGTCTGGATGAGCTTCCTCAATTGATTAACGTGTTGAAAGGCGAGATGAGTTTGGTAGGTCCACGTCCAACATCCTTTGGGTCAGAGACCTATAAACTTTGGCACACAGAGCGTTTGGATGTGTTGCCTGGCTTGACGGGGCTATGGCAGATCGTTGGCAGAGCTCAACTCGAGTTTGATGATCGTCTTCGACTTGACATTACCTATATTGAACGCGCCAGCATTTGGCTGGATATCAATATTTTGGTCCGTACAATTTTTGCTGTTTTTAAGCAAAAAGGGGCACATTGATGCGTTTGTGAAAATGATATTGTATTGTTATTATCCTTGCGAAAATGCAAGGTAGACTTTTTTAAGTTAATTTTTTTTTTTCTTAAAACCTCATGAACTAAGGAAGAGAGAGCATGGAATTAAAACTTTATTTTCGTATGTTGCAGCGCGGATGGTGGTTAATTGTCCTGGTTGCTCTTGTTGCATTGATGGCATCCTTGATCGTCTCCTATGTATCTGTTCCACAGTACAAGGCGACCTCTCGTCTGATTTTGACACCAGGATCTTTGCTTACTAGCGAAGGAAACCCTGAGGTGCTGATCGCAGGCTTGGAAACGCTCGACCTTCGTTCGGTGGTAGCAACATATACCGAGATCATGTCCAGTAAGAAAATACTCAATGAGTCTCTGACCTACTTGGGCGTTGAGGGATTTCCGGAAAAAGAGTACATCATTCTTGCTGTAGCTTTACCTGAGTCAAGCGTTTTGGAGTTAAGTGTTACTGGTCCAGATCCACGTCTTGCTGCGGATCTGGCTAATGCTTTGGGATATCAAACCATTCTCTTTACTCGTAGTTTGAACCGTGTTTATGAACTAAACTTTTTGGACCAGGCGATTGTCCCTTCGGATCCGATCAGCCCTAAGCCCATTCAGGATGCTGCTCTCTCTCTTGTGTTAGGTTTGGCTGTGGGTGCTGCCCTTGCGATTCTGAGTGAACAAATTCGCATTCCTCTTGAAACATATCAGCGTCGTTTACAGTTGGATTCTGATACTGGTGTTTACAATAATCGTTTCTTTAGCCGTTTATTGGAGGATCAGATCTCAAATAATCCCTCTGGTGTCATGTCTATTGGGATCATTGAATTGAGCGGTGTTGATGATTACTTTGAGACATTGCCGTCTGTAGGCGTTCAACGTTTGTTAGGCAATGTAACGGATATCTTGCGAAGAGAATTGCGTGGCAACGATAATATTGGGCGCTGGCAAAAAAATAGCTTCATTGTCATGCTACCAATGACTACTGGCGAAGCCGCGAGCCGTATTTTTAAGCGTATTTGTCAGGCACTGCAAACTCCGATTGACTTATATCAATACGACCTGACTGTTAATCTTGATCCCCATGTTGGCGGCGGGGAATATAGTAATGGCATTTCGGCAAATGAGTTGCTAAACAAAACGACCGAGGCTTTGGATCAGTCTAAGCGTGACCCCTCGAATCCTGTATATGTTTGGGAATTACGCAACCCATTCTGGGTTCAGAAAGATGGCGAAAGCTAGATGCCAAATCTTTTTACGGGTATCAAGGTGATATTCATATATGGCTGAAGGAATTGGTACTCAGCACAAGAACCGCTTTTTATATTCCTCATTTGATGGACGAATGTGGCTTCTTGCCCTGCTTGGAATTGGGCTTGGGGTTGGGGTTTCAGTAATCGCCGGACAATTTGGCTGGCTGGTGTTGTTAGTGTTTCCCGGCTTGATCGTTTTGACGTTGGCGGTTTCAAGACCAGACCTCGGACTTTCCATGCTGTTGATCGTTATTTTTGCTCAAGTTCAAAGAGTGTTTGCAGAGATCAATGGCTGGCCGGGCCCAGGTAGACCATTGTTCGCTTTTGTTCTCGGTATTGTACTGCTTCGTTTTTTCGTGTTCAACGAAAGACCGATGCCTTGGATAAAAAATAGTTTCGTCTTCGTGATTTACTCGATTTTTTTATTGATCTCTGTTGTTACAGCAGACAATACTGATTTGGCATTCACTGAATTCCTAGACGTTGTTCAAAACATGCTAATCGCCTCGATGATATTGTTTATTGTTCAGAAGCCAACCTCACTAAAGACGGTAATTTGGGCGATTGTTTTGGCTGGTTTGTTCATGTCTTCTGTTAGTGTCTTTCAAAACCTTACAAAAACTTATGATAATAGTTACTTTGGTTTTGGTGGTTGGGAATATTCAGGTTATGTTGGGCGCCCGCGTATGACCGGTCCATATGAAACCCCAAATCCATATGCTCAGGTATTGGCTGTAATTTTTATCCTTGCTCTTGAACGTGGATTGCAAGAAAAAGATGCTAAATTTAAATTACTTGGCATGGTAAGTGCCGGGGTTTGTGCTCTTGCATTGATTTTTACCGACTCTCGTGGCGGCTTTCTTAATTTTATTTTCACCATATTCGTGTTTTTATTGTTTAATCGCCCAAGTATCAACACCATGATTGTAATGTTTGCACTTGGAATGATTCTTTTAAGGTTTTTGCCAGCCAACTTTACAGAACGTCTGTTTACACTAACGGAATTGGTGAATAGTGACAGCACGGAGATTTATGACGAGTCGTTTCGTGGACGTACAAGCGAAAACATTGCGGCATGGCAAATGTTCCTAGATAACCCTGTTTTTGGAGTTGGGTTGGATAATTATTCCCAATATTATCTAGACTATTCAAGGCAGATCGGTTTGGATTCCCGTCGAGAACAGCGAGATCCGGCTAGTTTGTATTTGCAGCTGTTAGCCACTCAGGGATTATTTGGCACATTAGCTTTTTTTGGAACCATCATTTATGTATTTGTTCAAATGTTCAATTCGTATAAAGTAATGAGAAAGTCTGGATGGATAGATGAAGCAAGTATGACCTCTGCATTGTTTGCTGCACTGGCTGGGTATATGTTTATGTCAATCTACAAGAACAGTGCAAACACCAATGTGTTTTGGTCTTTGGTCGCGATTTGTCTTGCAGTTACCCAGGTTGCTATAACTATGAGGCAGGCTGAATATAATACCTACCCGGCACTGGAGAAACGGAATTGAGTGACTCGAGCCAACTTGATATATCTAAGACTGCAATTCGTGGCACAGCATGGCGTTATGTTGCCTTGTTCACGGGAAAATTCATGGTGTTTATCAGTACCGTTATCCTTGCTCGGTTGCTTACCAAGGATGATTTTGGGCTGGTGGGTTATGCTGTCACCGTAGTAGCCTTTTTAGAGGGAATAAGTGACCTAGGTGTCACTGCTGCGATTATTTACTTTCCGGATGACAAAAGACGAATCTCAACCGGTTTCTGGATCAACCAGATAACCGGTGCTTTGTTCTTTATAGTAATCTGGATGGCTGCTCCAACCATTGCTACCTTTTTTCGTGATGACCGAGTGATCGAAGTTACGCGTGTTTTGGCGCTGAACTTTCCGCTTTTGGCATTGGGGTATATTCACGAATCTGTACTTCTGAAGCGTCTCTCTTTCAAACAAAGTTTTATCCCATCTTTTATTAAATCACTGGTTAAAGGGTTGGCTTCCATCGGTTTTGCTTTTGCTGGTTTTGGTCCATGGAGTTTGATTTGGGGGCAGCTTGCCGGGACATTAGTTTCTTCGATTGCGTATTGGCTTGTGACACCGTGGCGGCCTGAGTTAGCAGTTGACATTAAGATGGCTGTTGAGATACTTCGATATGGCTTGGTTTTCATTGTTGGCGAATTGCTTGCCACCGTTCTCTTGAATTTAGACTATGTCTTGGTTGGACGTTACCTTGGATCTGAATCCCTTGGGGTTTACACACTTGCTTTTCGCATGCCAGATCTATTGATCCTTGAATTTGCGCGCACTTTAAGCAATGTCTTGTTTCCAATCTATGCTCATGTGCGAGGTCAAGGGGGTATGTCGCGTGCCTTTTTCCTTGCCACGCGCTATATCTCTCTACTTACGATCCCGATGGGTCTGGGGTTGGCTTTAGTCGCTGAACCCTTTATCGTCACTTTTTTTACAGAAAAATGGATCGATGCTGTACCTGTGGTACAGGGTATTTCCATCTACGCTATGTTGCTTTCGATTGTACATAACACCAGTAGCGTGTATTGGGCGGAGGGACGCCCTCAAATCTTAACATGGATCGGATTGACCCGTCTTGCTGTTCTCTTTCCGGTGCTTTATTGGGCATCCACTTCAGCAGCCTCTATCGTAACTGTAGCCTGGGCACAAGCTGCCATTGCTTTGTTTAGTGTGCTCCTGAATTTTACGGTCGCATCTCGTTTGATCGGTCTCTCTCCGGCGGATATTTGGCGCGCCTTGAATCCTGCCATTTTCTCAAGTGCGATAATGGCGGGTGCAGTCTTGTTGTTTTTGAATACGGTCAGCGGGCTTGCACCGTGGTTGACCTTGCTTTTATCAGTCATTGTAGGTGGTGCATCTTATTTGGCAGCGCTTTGGTTCCTTCAGCGAGATGTTATTGAAGCAGCTGCTGGAAAATTGCTCTCGGCGCTGGGTAGGGCATAATGGCTGGAGTGGTTATGCTAGTAAACGAATTCCCGCCTTTACCGGTGGGCGGCGCAGAAACGCAAGCTGAGCGCTTATCTACTTATCTTGCCCATCATGGTTGGAATGTTTGGGTGGTAACCCGCCGTGGAGATGGATTGCCAGAAAATGAAGAACGTAACGGTTTTCAGATTGTGCGTCCTCTAACCACTGGGTCAGGAAAAATACGCACCATCACCTTTATGTTTTTTGCTATGATGACTCTTTTTCGAATGAGAAATCAATATCAGATTCTTCATGCCCATCTTGCATTTGGACCTGCATTTATTGGCGTCTTGATTGGCAGGTTGCTAGGAAAGAAAGTGATTGTTAAGCTGGGGGGGAGTAATGCAATTGGTGATATTCAAGTTTCCATGAGTACCTGGCGCGGACGCCTTCGTTTATGGGCAATCCGTCGCTGGGCACATAAGGTAATTGCTTTAACGGATGTCATGCGCGATGAGGCTTTGCAGGCTGGTGTCCCTGCCGAACGTGTCCGTATCATGAATAATGGTATTGACGGTGCATCATATTTATCAAGTCAAAAAGAAAGAGAAGATGCAAAGCATTCTCTCAATCTCGTTGATAAAAGTGTGGCTCTTTTTATAGGACGATTGGACCCTGTAAAATCCCTGTCTACGACTATAGATGCTATACACATTGCAAAAGATAAACATCCTTCAATTCATTTTGTTATTGTGGGTGATGGACCAGAACGTGAGAAGCTTGAAGCCCAGGTTCAGAACCTGGATGTTCAAGCGAATATTTCTTTTGCTGGCAATCAAAAAAACGTCCGCCCATATTTGCAGGCAGCTGATATGTTCTTGCTGCCTTCAATAACGGAGGGTATATCCAATGCTCTTTTGGAAGCCATGGCATCAGGCTTACCTTGTCTTGCCACTCCAGTAGGCGGCAACAATGAGGTCTTGGAACATGGCAAGTATGGTTTGATGGTTCCAGTTGCAAATGTTTCTGAATGGGCAGATGCATTAGTCCGTATGGCAACTACAGAAAGTCTGCGTAAAGAACTTGGCACAAAAGCTCATGAACGCGTTTTGTCCATGTATGATTTTAATGTAGTGGGATCTCAGTACGAGAAATTGTATTCTGAATTAATGAGCGAGGTTTCAAGATAAAGATATGGAAAAGATACACATATTCCATATGATTGACGGGCTCACGTTTGGCGGGGCTGAAACCTTATTAAGAGATCTCGCCTCTGGCTTGGAAGACCACGGGTATCGTATTACGGTTGGTTATAGTACGCCAGGACCTTTTGTACAAGAACTTGCAAATAAAAATTTGAAATTAATACGAATTTCCCGGTTTGGTCTTGTCGACCCGTTCTTCATGATGAAAATGATAAAGCTTTGGCGTGCTGATCCTCCACAAGTAGTACATACTCATTTGTTTAAGAGCGATTTTCATGGGCGTCTTGCCGCTCGCCTTGCTGGTGTTCCAGTTGTAGTGTCTACACTGCATAATAACGATACTTGGGCAAATAACCGCCTTATGGGACATTTGTATGGGGCTACTGCTATGTGGGCAGACCAGCTAATCGCCGTATCGCCCGAGGTGAAAGAATTTCACCGTTCCAAAACGGGTGTTCCAGAAGAAAAAATACTCGTTATAAATAATGGCGTAAATGTACGTGCATTTTCTGGCTACGAAGAACAGGCGAAGCAGATCCGAGTCGAATTTGGTATTGCCGAGTCAGCCCCCTTGTTTGGGATCGTAGGCAGGTTGAAACCGCAAAAAAATGTAGCGATGTTTTTGCTGGCTGCCGCTGAAATTATTAAGCTTCAGCCAGAGGCACGCTTCTTGATCGTGGGAGACGGTCCGCTTCAATCGGACCTTGAACTGCAGACGAAAAACCTGGGCATTTCCTCCTCTGTGATCTTTGCTGGAATGCGCAAAGATGTGCCTGCCATTCTTAACGCGCTGGATGTTTTAGTGCTTTCATCTCTTTGGGAAGGACTCCCCGTTATCCTGCTGGAGGCAATGGCTGCCTCATTGCCAGTGGTTTCGACCACTGTAGACGGGGTTGTGGGTGTTGTCCAATCAGATGTGACAACGCTATTGGTTCCTACTTCTGATCATAAGGCTTTGGCAAATGCTTGTTTGCGCCTTGCACGTGACCCGGGCCTCCGAGAGAAAATGGGGCAGGCGGGGTTGCAGCGTGTGAGCGATCATTACAGTCTTGATCATATGATTGATCTGGTTTCCAGTTTGTATATGGAACTCTTGACGAAGAAGGGGCTTGTCTCAAAATGAATCGCCGCTTAAAGCTTCTTTTAGTTTCCAAATCGACAGGTGGCGTTGCATCCTATATCCGTATGTTGGTAAAAGGCTTGGATCGTGAGAAATTCGATATCACAGTGGCGTGTTTATCAGAAAATGGGCAGGAATTTGCAGAGGAGTTGCGGCAGAATTACAAGGTGGATGCGTTCAGCCTTGCCATGAATCGTTACAAAATCAACCCGTTGACCGATGCTCGGGTGTTGATACAATTGTCAGCGCGGATTCGACGCGAGCGGTACGATCTTATTCATGCACATGCTTCAAAACCTGGTTTCCTAATACGAATAGCTGCGGTCGGCACTGGAATCCCGGTTATATATTCTCCTCATAATTTTGCATTTCATGAAGGCTCAAAGCCGTTGGTGGCTCGTGTGGTAGCGTTATTTGAAAAGTTCGCCGCCCTATTTACTACACAGATTATTGCTGTCGCAAAACATGAACGTGATCTTGCCCTGAAATATGGGGTGGGGAAACCAGAGCTTTATTCTGTAATTCCAACAGGTATTGATCCGGTTCTATATCAACAGCCTGCTGATGTGCTTGAGATTAAGCGTTCTCTTGGTATTCCAGATACTGCACAGGTGATTGGTACGGTAGGACGGTTGGCGGTTCCCAAACTGCCAATAGATTTTGTGCGAGTTGCTGCCGAGTTGAAAAATGATTTTTCTGACTTGCATTTTGTTTGGGTTGGTTCGGGTCCGCTTCAAGAAGAAGCGCAGGCATTAACCAATGAACTTGGTTTGAAAGATTCGGTCCATTGGCTTGGTCATCGTGATGATGCATACCGCCTCTACAATATCTTTAATTGTTTCTTACTTCTCTCTCGTTGGGAAGCCAACCCTTTGGTCTTGCTAGAGGCGTTTTCTGCCGGAGTGCCTGTCATCGCTTCAGATAATTTAGGCGCACGGGAATTAATTGGCGATGGTGGACATGGTATCCTTGTACCGGTTGCAGATGTGAGTGCTGTCTCAAATGCAATACGATCTGTCCTACAGAACCCAGACCGGGCTTCGGCTATGAAGCGCCTGGCATTGGAAGAGGTTTCTCGTGTTTTTTCACTTGAACGGATGATTAGTAAGATTGAGGAAGTCTATCTCGAAAAAGCAATATCGTTGTAACGCTGGATTTATTATTATTTCCTATAATGGCATGTGATTTGAAAGGATGATTATTATGAAAAAGATTTTTCTATCTCTCAGTATTTTTCTTGTAGTGGCACTATTGATGCCCGTCTCGGTTGGTTTGGCTCGTTCAAACGATCTGAACACTCATGATGCTGGTGTTCTGCGTGCAGAGGGCGATACGTTTTCCTTTGCCGAATTGAAAGAGGAAGACCACAGATTATTTGGTCCCTTTGCAACCGAAACCTTGTTTTTTGGTCTGCCTGCAAACTGGAAGTTGACGGGTGGGGCACAATTGGAACTGGATTACTCCGTTTCAATTCAGACTGCAGTTAGTTCGGCTGAAAACCAATTATCTGGTGGCACACTTTCAGTATTAATGAATGATCAAGTTGTTGCGGTTTTACCACTGGAACAATCTGGCAGATTCACACAGTTTATCCAAATTCCTTTAACCGCCCTTTCTGCTCTTCGCCGTGATGGCCGTCAGGAATTGTCCATTATTCTTAGTAGTAGTGAATCCTGTGTTATTGATGCAAAAATGGATGTCATTATCCATTCCAGCTCACGCTTTATTATTCCGCATGAAGTGACTGCACCAAATACTGATCTGAAACTTTTCCCGCGCCCACTTTATCAAGATACTATATTTACTGATTCTGCCTTGATCGTGGTACCTGACGAACCGACCTCTTCTGAGTTGCAGGCAGCATTGACCGTCTCGGCTGGTTTGCAAGCTCGCACTGGCGGAGCTATGGCAATCTCAGTGATGAATCATGATGGTCTTAATGACACTCTATTAGCTGGTAGCCACTTGATCCTGGTTGGTAATGCGGCTTCGCTACCCATCTTTTATCAATTGGCGACACCGTTGGCATTAGTGAATGGTGTTTATGAAGGTGCTGGTGATGCAGGCATTCTGCAGATGATCCCCTCGCCTTGGAGCCCTGAGCGTGTCGTATTGATCATCTCCGGTAATGATGATCAGGCGACCGTAAAGGCTGCTCAAGCCCTAAGCACCGGTGTGATCCGCCCAAACACTGCCTCGAACCTGGCTTTGATCGACAGTGTGAATAATCGCGTTTACGCTGAGCAATCTGCGGTTAATCAAACTCTTGAGAATTTAGGCTATGAAAGCACTACATTTGAAGGGCGTGGCGAATCTAACGAGACCTTCCAATTCTTTATCCCAACAGGTCAAACTGTGACCGCCGAAGCATACTTTGAAGTGTCTCTAAGCAATAGCACCCTTTTGAATTATGCCCGTTCTGGTGTGTTTATTATTCTCAATGAAAAGCCAATTGGCAGCATCCGCTTGAGTGATGAGACAGCTAATAAAGCTAATAATCGTATTCAGATCGCTATCCCGCCATCAGCGGTTCGTTCTGGTGTGAACTTCCTTGATGTTGTGGTTGCCTTGGAACCCCTGGATGAATGTGCCGATCCTAATCAAACTGGCTTGTTTGTAACATTATGGGCTGATTCTCGTTTGTATCTACCTTTGGCTCCATCTCCTGTAAGCACAGTTGATATTCCGGATCTTTCCACCTATCCATTGCCATTTGTTCAATCACCCGATCTTGGGAAAGTAGCCTTTGTGCTTGAGCGTAACAACCTGGATGCCTGGTCATCGGCTATTAAGGTTGCTGGACAATTAGGAACAGTGGCTGATGGTGTAATTTTCACTCCGATTGTTATGTTTGCAGATGAAACAGCTGGTAAAGATTTATCTACCTACGATATTATGGTTGTAGGTACACCCAGCAAGATGGATTTTATTAATGAGATCAATCCAAACCTGCCAGCTCCATTTGCGCCTGGAAGTGATATGGCTAGTGAGGAAGAATTGCAGGTAGTTTATCAAATTGACCCTAATCAACCAGTAGGGTACCTTGAGTTACTTCCATCCCCGTTCAACCCTGAGAACTTGATCGTAGCCGTTGTTGGTAATTCTTCTCAAGGGCTTACCTGGTCTGCAGATGCACTATTGGACGAGGTAGCTCGTCAGGCGTTAATCGGTAATTTTGCAGTTATTCGCGACGACCAGATCCTTTCTGTAGACACCCGGCTGCTAGTCTCTCAAGGCGAAGTGAGTCCGCCATCGCCTGTCAATACCCCTATTGCGTCAAATGGACCCGCTGCTGCGGTAAATGTGCCTCCTTTGGCGATTACCGCCTGGGTTCCAATGGCGATAATGATCATCATTGGCTTGATCATTGCCGTCGTAGTAATTCTTTTCATTTCGAATAAAAGGAAAAGAGATTAACTCACTAGACTAAATTTTCGGCTCTAAACTTGATTCGCTGAAATTCCAACACCGGTTTAAGCTGGATGCATTTATTCAGCTTAAACCGGTGTTATATAGGACTATCGTCTTCGTTAAGCATGGAGATAAACATGAAAAAATTGACTTTAATGGGCGCGCTTCTCTTGTTTTTTACCAGTTCGTGTACAAGTGGACTTGCGCCAACACAAATACCTATAGAGACACCGCCTCCCCCGACCTCTACTTTGCCACCCCCTACTTTTACAGCTACACCCGCGGTTGAACCATCTCGTGCCAACACTTCATATATTGTGTCGGATGAATTTCTCCAAAATCCTGAAAGAGGCTTTTCCTCTGAAGGTGATCTTGATGATTTGGATTTCAACGAATATTATGAAGATGGTGTTACTCTGATTTATACAACCGTCATGTTGGATGAATACCGTGAAAGCGACATTCCGCAAGAGCTACTGGATCAAATGAATTCTTATTTTGATGCTATGCGGTCAAGCGGAAGCGGTGTCAAAACCATCTTAAGATTTGCATACAATGATGGACCCTATCCTAACCCTGAGCCAGATGCGTCACTTGAACAAATTCTTCGCCATATTGAACAGGTGTCACCAGTTCTTAGAACCAACGCCGATGTCATTGTCTGGTTAGAAGCTGGTTTTGTTGGTGCCTGGGGTGAGTGGCATGCTTCAACGAATGGACTGGATAAAGACCAGCAAGCGAAGCTTCAAATTATGACTGCCTTGCTCGATGCGATGCCCTCTGATCGCTCTGTACTTTTTCGTTACCCCGTGGATATTATGAGCGTTTTCCCAACTCCGCTAACGGAGGAATTTGCGTATTCGGGGAGTTATCAGTCCCGCGTTGGGTTTCATAACGACTGTTTTCTCGCAAGTGAAAATGATGAGAAAACCTATGCTCGTGATGGTGTCTTCACATTTGGTGAAGAGTTATCTTACCTTGGACAAACCACTCAATTTGTTCCGGTTGGCGGTGAAAGTTGCGCGCCAAATCCGCCGCGCAGTGACTGCCCAACTGCATTGAGCGAAATGAGCTTACTGCATTTTACAGAGCTGGGCGACGGTTGGCATCCTGATGTGCTTGCATCTTGGGAAGAACAAGGTTGTTATGCAGAAATCGAGGACCGAATGGGGTACCGCCTCTCCCTAACAGAATCGACGATGAATACCGAAGCCAGTCCAGGCGGTATTTTGCATCTAACTGTAAATTTAAACAATGATGGATTTGCGCCTCCCATTAACCCGAGACCTGTGTACCTCGTCCTGAGCGGAGTTGAAAGCTTTGAGATTTTACTGCCTATTGAACCCCGGTTGTGGTTGTCTGGTAATAACTCATTCGAAGTCAAAGTTCGCTTGCCTGCTACACTGCCTACAGGTGAATACAACGTATCGCTGTGGTTACCAGATCCATATGAGACACTTCAAGATAATCCACGCTATGCCATTGCATTCGCCAATGAGGGTGTCTGGGACGCCTCTACGGGCTATAATTTATTGAGTACCCTAAAAGTCAATTCTGACGCTGGTGGCAATATAGACCCCACTGCTACAGATTTTGAAGTGATCGAATAATTTGAGGAATCATGCCCAATCTTCCTGGCGCCTTAGTCATCTCGTTGGATTTTGAACTTGTTTGGGGGGTACGTGACCTCGAATCGACCGGTTATCGAAAAGATTTGATGCCGACTCGTCAGGTCGTTCCCAGGCTATTGGGCATGTTTCAAAAGCATGATATTCATGCTACTTGGGCAACGGTAGGATTTCTCTTCTTTGATTCAAGTACTGAAATGCAGGCAGGTTTGCCCGAGCTAAAACCAAAATATGAAAATGGTTTTCTCTCGCCATACGATAATCTTTCCAAAGAAGTTGGTGAGAATGAAACAGCAGACCCCCTGCATTTTGCTCCCTCATTAATTCGGCAGATATTAAACACGCCTCATCAAGAATTAGGGACACATACTTTCTCACATTATTATTGTCTAGAAAATGGACAAACTGTAAAAGATTTTGAAGCGGACCTTCGAGCAGCCATGAAGGCTGCAGAGAAATATCAATGCAAGGTTGAAAGTATAGTATTTCCAAGGAACCAATATTCAAAAGAATATTTGGACGTCTGTGCCCGTAATGGGATTAAAACCTTTCGTGGAAATGAATCGCTCTGGTTTCGTACACCTTCAAAACGGAGTGAGCACCGCCAGTGGTCACGTCGTATCATGCGTGTATTGGATGCTTATCTGAATGTCTCGGGTGCAAATGCATTTCCCCAGCCTTCAGATGGGTACCCAGTCAATGTTCCAGCGAGCAGGTATTTGCGTCCGGTTTCGAGGCGTTTAAGAGTGATCGAGCCATTGCGGCTAAATCGTATCAAACATTCCATGCGTGAGGCGGCTCAGTCGGGCCAAATATTCCATTTGTGGTGGCATCCAGAAGACTTCGCTGAAAATCTTGAAGATAACTTTGCGTTTCTTGAAAAGATACTTTCTGAATATGCTGCTTTGCGTTCGTTATATGGAATGCAATCATTGACGATGGGGGAGGTGGGCAACAAGACGCGTAGCTAATTTGGTCGCCTGCGTAATATATTGAGTTTAATCCACCTCCATATACGTGGCAGGATATCTAAGATAAGTCTGGCGGGTAAATGGAATCGCTTGATTGCAATAATCGTGCTAAACTCCCGTCCTTTGGGATTCCATTGGGTTTTATATTCGTAGGCACCGCGCAGGAAGTCAAAATGGTGCTGGGTGCCTTCAAATTGTTGTTTTAGCATAAGGTAAAGCAAAATCTTTCCAGCTGCCTGGGTGGAGTAATTCATATCATAGCCAGTACGCCAGTCTTCAAATTTTCCATCTATGTTAAACCCATAATCAAAAGCTACAGGTTGATTATCCATGTGAAGGAAAAATATCTCTAGCCACTGCTTTTCATGCATGCCTGCCACAAGGTCTTTGAGAAAGGATCTTTCCTGTTCAGACCCATATTTTTCTGGATATCTGCCTTTTTCATTGATTGCAAAAATAGTATCAAAGTGTTGCCAGGTGACATCACTTCCGCGAATGTATTCGAATTCAAGATTGAGTTTCTTTTTCCCTTGCTTGTATCTTTTTTCAATGCTATCACGTGTGTTCTTGGAAAGTGATTTCCAATAATCATCCCAGGCTTCTGCAGTGGATATATAGTAATGGTCGTTTGTAGAATGAAGTATATGTAAGCTCAATGCGCCGAACTGGCTTTTGATAAGCGGAACCATCGAAGATTCCGAATTTAGCTCACACAACTCGATCGAATCCCACTGATTTTTGTTGTCGTTGATATAGCTGAATATTGCTTGAACAACTGCTTCTGGGTTTGAAAGAGCCAGAACATCCCATTCATCTGTATTCGGTTTACCGAGTGATTGCAAATGACGAAACGATAACCCCAAACGTTTTTCAACTCCAAGCATTAATGGCGCGGCTCCTACTAACTTACCTTCATGCCAGGTTGTAAGAAGCCAAAGTTCTTTTTTTTCGCCGTAATTTTTCCACCATGCATGCAGCCACTCCCAGGTAAGGAAGGCGGTCTTTTGTTCTCTCGCTTCGATAAGTTTTCCCCATTCTTCCTTCAAACTTGCAAATTCTTCCAAGGTGCGAATGTGTCGAACAATGATTTCTTGCATCTGTGACCTCTAAGAGATATGGTGTTGAATTTATTGAGAGCGTGAAGAAATATTAAATGACTTTTATTGTTTACTACGACGAATGCTTCCTTTGATTTCTTTGATGATGGGTTTTACATTGTGAAGCCAGCGATAGGATAATATTGCCGATAATTTGCCTTTATTAAACAAACGTAAATTACTATATTTTTTTTGATCTGGCTTCCATTCTAATTTGTATGCTTCATCGCCGCGCAGGAAGTCGATTTCTTGATACCCTTCCTGGATGCACTTTTGGATGACTTTCATAGAAAGTAACTTACCGACTGAAATATTTTGAGGCATAGAAGTGTTGAATCCGGCACGCCACGATTCAAATCGACCTTCATGTACAAAACCATATTCGTATGCGATTGCCTCATTATTGATATGTAGGATGTAAATATCCAGCCAGTTGTGATTCTCGCCGCCGTTACGAATTAGCTCAAAAAGCAACCCTTGTTCTTCTTTAGAGCGATATAAACGTGGATAATGAGATTGGCGATTGATCTTGATCAATTCCTGAATTAATTCTGACTTAACCGAACTGCCAGTATAGTGACGGATTTCAACTAAACCCATCTCGTCTGCCAGTCTAGAAGCGCGTCGCAGATTATGTAAGAATTTTTTACTCAGTCGTTTATTGTATATTTCCCAATCAGTATCCAACCCAACATAATAGTGGTCATTGATTTCTTCTTTAATGTAGAACTTCTCCGGGCTGGCAAGGCGGGTAAGGGCTTCTCGCTCCTTTCCGTCATAATGGAGAACATTCAACTCGGCAATATCCCATTCTGATTTATGTTGAAGAATGTAGGTGACAAGTTTGTCTACTACACCTTCAATGGATGGATCAAACAAAAAACCACCCGCGTCACTTTGCGGGGTTCCCATGTTAACCAGAAACTTTAGCATTGCCCCTGATTTTTTCCTGGTTTCTAACATAAGTGGAGCTAAACCAACAAGCTTCTCATCCTTCCAGACACTAACGATCCACAGCTTTCTATCATCTCCGTAAACATTCCACCAACTATATAACCACTCCCAAGAAAGAAACGCGCTTTTTATAGGGCTGATCGCCAGAAGGTTATTCCACTGCGTATCAAGTTTTTTGAAAGATTTTAAGTCCTGTATTTTTTTTATATGGGCTTTCAGCATATTACAATCTCTTTATTATATGAATTAGAAAATGTTCTTAACATTCCCACTAGGGAGATTTTTACCGCCTGAAGGGTATTCTATAATTCGATTTCAGTCAACCTTCTGGGCTGATAATTTCGTATAGTTACAGTACTATTGTCCTGTTTGAAATAATTGCAATATAGGATTATACTATTTACAGTTCTGTTAATTCACCTTACTTTATCTTATTATTATTCGGAATAAACTATGAAAATCAGGCGATATCCTACTTTTATCCTCGCAATTAGCGCAGTATTGATTCTTGCTCTATCGATTCCTGCTAACGTTGTAGCGGATGATTCAACGCCTCCAGCCCCAACCGAAGAAGTGGTTTTGCCTCCTGTAGAAGTTCCTACAGAGGAGCCGGTTCCTACTGAAGTTCAGCAAACTGAGGAACCAACAGCCCCTGCTGATGAAGTTCTCCCAATAGAGTCGCCAATTTCAACTGAAGCACCAGAGTCAGACCCTGAGCCTGAAACGCCAGATGTCACAGTGCCTGAACTTCTAGCAAGTCTCCCATCAGAGACAGAAATTGTGATTCAAGTAGGTGATCAAGTTGAACCTCTAGCCACACAAACCGCTGCTGAAGCCATTTTGGTGGGAGATCCTATTTGGTGCCCAGATGGAGTCCCGCCAATTCCCAACACCGGTGGATGCACGGCTTCATATGCTACGTTGTTTGATTTGATCGATGACGTAGATAGCGGTAATATTGCTGAACCTGCTGCAGATGGGGTAATTTGGATTACAGCTGGTACAGACCTGTCTGCTTCAGCTGTGGACATTGATGGTACAAATACTAATTTCACTACATGGAGTAATTTCTCGCTGACAATCCAGGGTGGTTGGAATGGAACGGCTGCTGGAACTATTACTGGCTCCACAGCTTTTTCAGTCCCGATCACGATTCAAAATTGGGGAGCTGATGTTATTGTAAATGATCTGTCGATTACAACCAACTCCACTGGGTTAACTATAGAAACAACAGACGCTGATATTTTTCTCGAAGATATTAGCTCTACGAATAATACTGGTGTTTCCAGCAATGGCGTTGAATTGACTGTCTTGCTAACTGGAATTACTGGCGGAAATGTAACCATAACTGGAACCAATAACTTCTCTGGCAACACAGGGTCAGGCTTGGATATTAATGCGGATGGCGTTGTTGATATTGCCAATGTTACGGCTGACCAAAATGGAATTTCTGGTGCAGACATCACCTCGCTTAGTGATGTAGTTGTTTCTGGTGCTAGCAGTTTCTCAGACAACACCAGCACAGGTTTGGTTGTTAACGCTGATGGTGATATCGACCTTTCTGATATGGATGTTACAAGTAATGACGCTGGTGGTGCCGAAATATACGCTGGTGGCAGTGTGATTATTTCTGGTACCAATCTATTTGATAGTAATAATGCCACCGGCTTATACGTGGAGGCTACTGGCGACGTTGATTTGGAAAATATTTCTGCCACCCAAAATGGCGCTGGTGGGATTGGTAGTGGCGCCGAGATCAACACGGGTGCAAATGTTTCGATTGTCGGAAGTAATATTTTTGACAATAATGCAAATGATGGTTTATATATTGAAGCAATTGGAAATATTGATGCTGAAAATATTTCGGCAGAAACCAACGGCGAAGACGGTGTTGAACTCTATGCTGCAAATGCCTCAATATTAGGGACAAACAGTTTCGACACAAATACTGGCAACGGTTTGTATATTGAAACGACAGGTAATATTGATGCAGAAAACCTTGATGCCGAAGCCAATAGCGTCATCCTTCAAGCTGGCGGAGATATATCCATTACGGGTATCAATCAATTCAATAATAATTCTACAGATGGTTTATACGCCGAGGCGCTTGGTAGTATTGATGCCGAAAATTTAACAGCATCTGGAAATGGCGGTTATGGGGCTGATCTGCAGTCCGTTTTGGGAGTAACCATTACTGGAAATAACATTTTTGAGAACAACACCGATTCTGGTTTGAACATTTCTGTAACTGGCATAAATGCTGTTATCGATGTGGAAAATATCTCTGCAAATGATAATGACGGCAGTGGAGCAGAATTATCCTCCTCTGGAAGCGTAGTGATGAGTGGCACTAATATATTTGAGGATAATCAAATTGCCGGATTGTTTATCGACGCAACAGGTTCTATTGACATTGAGAATATTACTGCCTCTACCAACGGCACCAGTGGCGCAGAGCTGAATTCTCTTAGCACAGTCACTGTGTCAGGAGTGAATAGCTTTGACGGAAATCAAGAGAACGGTTTGTTCGTTGATGCAGCTGGAAATGTAAATTTGGAAAATATTTCTGCTGATTCAAATGGCGCTGGCGGGGTTGGTAATGGGTTAGAAGTGAACAGTCTTGGAGACCTTACTCTTGCAGGGTCAAACCAGTTTAACAACAATAGAAACTCTGGCTTATTGATTGAGGCTGTTAATGGTGTCTTGCTTGAAAACATCACTGCCGAACTGAATGGTGGCAGTGGAGCAGAGTTAACGTTTACTGGAACTGTAACATTATCTGGGATAAACGCTTTTAATAACAATGGCGATATAGGTATTTCCCTTGAATCAGTGGGGAATGCTTCAGTAGCGAATTTGACGGCAACTGGGAATGCTACAGATGGCGCAAACCTTACGTCAACAAGCGGTACACTTACAATTGCGGGCGTAAACTTTTTTGCTACGAACACCAATTATGGGATCGTAGGATCGTCATTGGGTGATATTAATGCGGAAAGCATTTCCTCTAGCTCTAATGGGGTAGGTGCAGAGTTTTCCACTTCAGGGAACTTTAATCTGCTTGGTACTAATATTTTTAGCGGTAATACGAATGAGGGGATGTTGGTATATGCAGGCAATAATATCTACATTGAAAACTCAAATGTGCAAAATAATGGCACAGGCGGGCTGTATCTTGATGCGCCAGGAGATGCTACTGTTTTGTGTAGTGTCGTAATAAATAATGGTGGTACTCAAATCGATACAGATTTGAATGGATATCTGATATTGATCGGCACAGATTTTGGGAATGACATTGATAATAATCTGGCTGTCAATGGGGACCGCTTAAATCTAATTTCAAATGGTTGTTTTAATTACCCTGTTTTCCCAAGCGATGGTGACGACGATGATGACGATGACGGGGATGATGAAGACATTCCAGAAATTCAATTGCCCCCACTTCCTATTAATGAAAAGAATGAGTTGGATCGACAAATTGTTGATTTGAATTGCACTTCCTACAGTGGAACTGTTCTTACACTTGAAAATGGCGATAGCGTGTACATTCCATGCCCGATTATTGACTCTGCACGATTGGCTGAAATTCCAGAAACAGGATTAATGGACCCGCTTCCTGATGAATCAACTTTTGTCTCAGCTTTCATCTTGGATATTTACAATGAAGGCAGATTGGTTGGGCTCGGAAATGAGTCAGGTCTGGTTGATTTCTCTAGCGCCTCTGATACCTCAGGCTCGCTCTATATATACTGGAACGGCAGTAGTTGGGTTGAAGTTACTAATCAAACATTCCCATTTATGAGTTTGATTTTCGTTGTTCCGGAAGAAATTTTAAGAGAAGATTTGGCAATCTTATATTGGAATGGCGTCGAATGGGTCGAATTAACCGATGGACTTCAGCTCGGAGATGGACGAAATGTTGGACAAGGTGGGCATCTGGATGACAAACTGAGGTTTGTCGCAACTGTAAATTTCACCGGAACCTTTGTTCTGGTGAATAAGTAATAAAAAAACTCCCGCTATGCTAATAGCGGGAGTTTTTGATTTTTCAAATAGAATTAATTTATCTTCTTCTCCAATACTCAGCATCAATGACTTGTAAATTACCAAGCTGATTCCATGTATGGGTCGCAAGAATGGACTTGTCATTTTTAGGAGGCAAAAAAGAATTAAGGAGGGTTTCTTTATATTCTGTCTCAGAAAGAATATCAATGCGATTGAAATTAATCGCAAAGCCATAGCGCACAGAACAATCTTGAGATGGGCGGATAAGTGAATTATCCAACTTAACGATGTTTCCTGCTGGGCGGGCACGCTTTACGTCCTGCACGACTGGGTTCAGAGGATGCGGAGTCCAAGTGGTTGAAAGCGGTGAATCTGCAAAGAAAAGATACAAACTGTCATACGCATTTCCACCTGCTTTGGCAACATTTGTAAATAGCCACCACTTATTATTCCATTCTAGCAGAGTTGAATCGACTGCCTGGATGTTTGGAATAAGGGTTGATACCTTTTGCCATTCATCAGGGAACCTTTGACATTGATAGAGTTCGATCTCGTTGTTTTGCTTTGTTTCAGGCAGCATATAGAGTTGATCACGATATTCGAAGAGGAATGGATAAGAAAGGTGATATGGGCGCTCAAGTACAACTTGATTTGAGACAATATTCATCTCTTGATCAATCTTTAAACAAGAGATATGTCCTTTCATGGTCTCAAAAGGTAGTTCTTCAAAAAAAACATATTGTTCGCCGTTCTTTTTCCACAAAAATGGATCTGCCCAAAAACGGTCTTTAGGAGGCGCTAATAGTTTGAAGTTACTCCAAGAGACAGGTACCCCATTGCTGGTATTTGAGATCAGTAGTGACCATTGCTCAAAGAAAAAAAGTGAAAGAAATTTCTTCCATAAGCGCTGAAATAAATCCGGCTTTTTGATATAGGAAACTAACTTTTTCATAATGGTAAAAATCACCTTGACCACAAAGATAGACTATAGCACCCCGGTAGAAAACATCTGATAAAACTTTTGTATAGACTTAAAAAACAAGGCGCCCCAGGCAGGAGTCGAACCCACAACCTACTGATCCGAAGTCAGCCGCTCTATCCATTGAGCTACTGGGGCGTGACCGCGATTATACACGATTTGCTCAACTGTTAAAGATACAAAAACAATGGTATGGCTTTGCGCTAGGGGACTAAAAACCCTACTGTAGTGTTTCCCTTTGCTATGGTGCGCATGATAGAATCGACCTATCTCATGCGAAAGGAAATTTACAATGGCGGATGTAAAAGAGTTTGGTGAACGGCTGATCGGGAGCTTGGAGCGGGTTATTGTCGGTAAACGGCAGTCGCTTGAATTGGTTGTGATCGGTTTGCTGTGTCAGGGGCATGTGTTAATTGAGGACGTTCCCGGCGTTGGGAAGACCATGCTGGCGCGTAGCCTGGCGCGTTCGCTGGATTGTATCTTTAACAGAATCCAGTTTACGCCAGACATGTTGCCAAGTGATGTGACCGGGGTTTCGATTTATAACCAGCAAAAGAACCAATTCGAATTCCGTCCCGGACCGATCATTGGGCAGATCGTCTTGGCAGATGAGATCAATCGTGCTACTCCGAAGACTCAAGCTGCCTTGTTGGAAGCCATGGAAGAGCGTCAGGTGACCGTGGATGGAACGACACATCCCATGCCCAAACCCTATATGGTGCTTGCCACCCAGAACCCAATTGAGTATGAGGGCACATTTCCTCTTCCCGAAGCGCAATTAGACCGTTTCCTTTTGCGCATGCGTTTGGGATATCCCAGTCTGGCAGATGAAGTCCGCATCATGGATGACCAACAATTGCAGCACCCGATTGAAGCGCTGACGGCTGTAGCCTCAGGCGCGGATGTTATTCAAATGAGCGAAGCTGCGCGCAAGATCTATATTTCTCCGGCAGTAAAGAGATATATTGTAGACCTAAGTACGCGTACTCGTCAGAGTCAGGATGTATATCTAGGCGCGAGCCCGCGTGGAAGCCTCTTCCTGGGACGTGCCAGTCAGGCTCGTGCCGCTTTACATGGACGTGACCACGTCCTGCCGGATGATGTCAAAGCCCTGGCTGTTGCCGTGTTGGCGCACCGCATCATCGTCAGTGCTGCCGCCCGGTTGCGGGACGTCAGTTCAGACCGGATCGTGCAGGAAATCGTATTATCCACACCTGCGCCCGGTGGGGCATACGAAGCGGCAAAGGAATAGGTTAGATGAAGGCTGGGCGTATCCTGTTCCTCATATTGTTCGTTGGTGGGGCAATTGGCATCCTCGTCAATGGAGCGCCAATTTATTCAAGATTCCTATATAGCAGCATATCTTTGGCTTTATTGGCGTGGATTTGGACTGACTTGGTTTCTAGAAACCTGACCCTTGAAAGAAGCTCACGCGAATTACGAGCCAATGTCGGTGATGTATTCGAGGAGAGTTTCAAACTTGCTAATATAGGGCGTTTGCCCGCGCCGTGGATCGAGATATTAAATAACTCCACGCTTCCGGCAGCTTCGGGGTCACGGTTGTTCACATTGGTCATGGGGCGTCAAATTCGTGGATACACTGCCCGAACCTGGCTTACTCGCCGGGGAAGTTTTAAACTAGGTCCCACACGTGTTATTACCGGGGATCCGTTCGGACTGTTTACACAGGTGCGGACGTTTCAGCCAAAGGATCTGCTGATCGTATTCCCTATGATCCATGAGATCCGTTCCTTTCCCGCGCCACAAGGCTTGTTGACTGGGGGACAGGTAATTCGACAGAAGTCATCAGATATTACACCGCATGCTGCGGGTGTACGTGAATATGTTCACGGCGATGCCATGAAACGGATTCACTGGAACACAAGCGCTCGCCGTAATAAATTAATGGTTAAGGAATTTGAACAGGACCCGCAAGCAGAGATCTGGATCTATCTTGATCTGCAAAAAAAAGCCCACTCTCAAAAACCGTATCGGCAGGAAGAGATGTTGATCCAGGAGATGATATTTACAAAACGCCCAAAGATCTCTCTGCCGCCATCCACACTTGAATACTCCGTCAGTATTGGGGCTTCGCTTGCGCACTATTTTATTCGGCAGCGCCGCGCGGTGGGATATGCTAGTGCCGGTCAAACCCTGCATGTCCTTCCAGCAGAACGCAGCGAAAGACAGGAGGCGAAGATATTGGAAACACTCGCCTTTGTCGAAGCCGACGGAGATCTTTCGATTGCCGGATTGGTTTCTACACAAGCCGCTCTTTTGCCGCAAGGCTCAAGCGTCATTCTTATTACGCCCACCATCCGTCCAGACCTGCTTCAGGCAGTGGATGATCTACTCTTTCGTTCTGTATCTCCAATTGTTGTTTTATTGAATGCCATTACTTTCAACGGTCCAACTGGAACCGATGAATTAATGGCTTCTCTGCGCGAGCGCCGCATCCCGGTCATCACGGTCGATTGTGGTGCTGATCTTCCTCAAACTCTTTCAGGATTATCTTTTAATTTCAATTCCAAGGATATGCGTGCATGGCAAACACCCGAATTATTACCATCGATCTAAATTTTCAAGGAAAGACTCAAGCAATCGCTTCTTATTTAATTCAACATGGGGATGCTGTAATATTGGTGGAAAGTGGACCCGGCTCGACTCTTCCCGCGCTGGAAGCTGGTCTTGCGAAAGAAGGCTTATCTCCCCGAAACCTGACACACGTCTTGCTAACTCACATTCATCTCGACCATGCTGGGGCGGCGGGCTGGTTATCGCAGCAAGGCGCGCAGATTTACGTGCATCCACTGGGTGCGCCGCATTTGCTGAACCCTGAAAAATTGATTGCCAGCGCCACTCGCATTTATGGAGATAGGATGGATCAACTTTGGGGGGAGTTTCTGCCTGTAGCGCAGAATCAGCTCACAGTTCCGAATGATGCGGAAGAGATCGTCATCGGCAACTTACGCTTTTTGCCTGTGAATACTCCGGGGCATGCTGAACATCATTTCTCCTATATTTTTGAAGATGTATGTTTTTGCGGTGATGTGGGCGGGGTGCGAATTCCCGGCTACCAATATTTGCGGGCGCCTATGCCGCCACCCGAACTTCATTTTGGACGCTGGCGTGAAAGTCTGGCACATTTGCGTGGATTGAAAATCGCTCGTGTTGCGCCGACGCATTTTGGGATGTATGAAGATGTGGACTGGCATTTGAACACGTTGGATGAGACGCTGGCGTCGATGGAAAAATGGTTGGAAGTTGTTATGGCGCGTGAGCCATCTATTGAGGAGCTGCGCGAGGAATTTACGCATTGGATGGAAGAAGAAAGCCGCGTAAAGAGCCTGAGTGAGGATGTGGTTCGGGCATATTCGCTCTCGAACCCGGTGGCGATGAGTGCCGACGGTTTGATGCGCTATTGGAAGAAGGTTCGGACTGCGTAATTTGTCATGTAAATTGCATGATGCTTGAGACATGGCAAAATAGGTATAAAAAGTTATACTTTATCCCCATGGAGACGAAATGAAGGACTTTTTAGCTATTTCCGATTACACAACCGACGAAGTTAAAGATTTGCTTAATCTTGCCATTAAATTGAAGAAGCAGTATTTCAAAAAAGGAAATAAGGCGATCTTCCGCGGCAAGGTGTTGGGAATGGTCTTTCAGAAGCCGAGCCTGCGAACGCGTGTGTCATTTGACATGGCCATGCGACATTGCGGTGGTGATGCTTTGTATCTTTCTCCGAATGAGATTGGGTTGGGTCAACGTGAGTCGATTGCGGATGTAGCAAGGGTGCTTTCCGGTTATGTACAAGGCTTGATGGCTCGCACTTTCGACCATGCGCATGTGGTGGAGCTTGCAAAGTGGGCGGATATTCCCGTTATTAACGGTTTAAGCGACTACAATCATCCTTGTCAGGGTATGGCGGATGCGTTGACTATTATTGAGAAGTTCGGCAAGAAATCTAAAGGTTTGAATATTACTTACCTGGGGGATGGGAACAATGTGGCGGTCTCGCTTTTGCATGTCTCTGCCTTGCTGGGTTGGAATTTTACACTCGCCAGCCCTGAAGGCTATGACCTTGACCCGAAGGCTATCGCTATTGGTGAAAATATTGCCAAGAAAACAAAAAGCAAGTTGACCTTTCTGCGCGACCCGCATGAAGCGGTTAAGAAGGCGCATGTCATTTATACCGACACCTGGACCAGTATGGGGCAGGAAGAGGAATCTGCCAAGCGTGAAAAGATTTTCCCTCCGTATCAGGTCAATGCCGGGCTAGTCGCCGAAGCCGACCCAGATGCAATTGTGATGCACTGCCTGCCTGCACATCGTAATCAGGAATTGACCGATGACGTGGCAGATGGTCCCCAATCCGTCATCTTTCAGCAGGCGCATAACCGTTTGCACGCCCAAAAAGCCATCTTGGCAAGATTGTTTGATGTGGCGTAATTGTTACTCGCTTTGTGAAAGATCAGCTCGCCTCTACAATATTTTATTAAAAGGTGAAAATGAATACACAAGATTTTATTAACATTGAAGAGCAATATGGTGCACATAATTATCATCCTTTGGATGTTGTTATTGAAAAGGCAGAGGGGGTCTGGGTGTACGATGTGGAAGGAAAAAGATATCTCGATTGTCTCTCCGCATATTCTGCTGTAAATCAGGGTCATGTTCACCCTGAGATATTGAATGCTTTGTTGGAGCAGGCAAAGAAAGTTACCTTAACCTCACGTGCATTTCGTAATGACCAGCTGCCTATGCTGTACAAAGAGCTTTCTGAAATGACTGGTTATGAAATGTCCCTGCCTATGAATAGCGGTGCCGAAGCAGTTGAAACTGCGGTGAAGCTGGCGCGCAAGTGGGCGTATCAAGTAAAGAAAGTGCCGCGCCATCAGGCAGAGATCATTGTGGCGGGAAATAATTTCCACGGGCGGACTGTTACTATTATTTCGTTTTCTACCGAGCCATCATATCGTGACGATTTTGGTCCGTTCACACCGGGGTTTGTCGTAGTTGAATATGGTGATGCCGATGCTGTTGAAAAAGCGATCACGCCTAATACGGCGGCAGTTTTGCTCGAACCGATTCAAGGTGAGGCGGGCGTCATCATACCTCCGGCAGGTTATTTAAAGAAAGTGGCTGAAATTTGCAAGAAGAATAACGTCTTGTATATTTCGGATGAAATTCAAACCGGGCTGGGACGCACGGGTAAGCTGTTCGCCGCCCATCATGACAACGTCCGCCCGGATATTGTGATTCTGGGCAAGGCGCTTTCAGGCGGTTTTTATCCCGTCTCTGCCATCCTTGCAGATAAACCGGTGCTGGGATTATTCCAACCGGGTGAGCACGGCTCGACCTTCGGCGGTAATCCGCTGGCGGCGGCTGTGGCACGGGCATCTTTGCGGGTCTTGCGTGAAGAAAAACTTGCCGAACGTTCTGAAGAGTTGGGCACATATTTTATTGAACAGCTTAGTGAAATTCCCAGCCCGCATGTGAAAGAAGTGCGCGGTAAGGGATTATTGATCGGTGTGGAATTGAAACCTGAAGCGGGTGGGGCGCGCCGTTTTTGTGAGGCGCTAAAAGCGAAGGGAATCCTTGCCAAAGAGACGCATGATAACGTCATCCGGTTTGCGCCGCCTTTGGTCATTGATAAAGAAACAATTGATTGGGCGCTTCCAGCGATTCGCGAAACGCTCAATATGACCTAAATCAAACCAGACCCTAAAGGATTTGGAAGCCTCTAGGGTCTTTTTATGGAGGTACACCATGTACATAGGAATTCCAAAAGAAAGCCGCCCGTTCGAGTATCGGGTCGGGTTATCCCCAGCAGGCGTTGAGATTCTTGCCCAGGCTGGGCATCAGGTATTTATTGAGCATGAGGCGGGAAAAAGCGCAGGGTTTAGCGATCAAGAATATGAACGCATTGGAGCGCGGATCGCATTTTCTGCAGAGGAAGTCTTTGGTAGAGCCGATTTTCTTTTGAAGATCGCCCGCCCGGTCCCTCAGGAATTGGAATGGCTAAATGAAGGTGCCATTCTTGCCGGGTTCTTGCATCTCGCTTCAAGTTCACAAGACCAGATCGATCTGTTGTTGGAAAAGAAAATTACAGCTCTGGCGTACGAGCAAATTAAAGATGCAGTGGGTGGGTTGGCTGTTTTGCGCCCGTTTAGCATGATCTGTGGTTCGATGGTGTCACAATTTGCGGCACGTTTCCTTCAGACCAATCGAGGCGGCAAAGGCATTTTGCTAAGCGGCGTGCCGGGTGTTCCTCCGGCTGAAGTGGTCATTCTTGGTGCCGGCGAGGTGGGTACATCGGCAGCACGGGCGATGCTTGGAGCGGGGGCGCATGTGACTGTATTAGACAATAACATGGCGGCGCTTGAGAAGATTTCCGAGCGTCTTCAGCATGTTGTGACGATGTTTGCCACACCTCGAAATATTGAACGCGCCATCCGTTATGCAGATGTGCTGGTGGGAGCTGTCTTGGTCAGTGGACAGCGAGCACCGGTCCTTGTAACGCGTGAGATGGTACGCGCGATGAAGCCGCGCTCGGTCATCATCGATGTTAGCATTGATCAAGGCGGGTGCGTGGAAACTTCACGCCCGACTACGCATGATAACCCGATCTTTATTGAAGAAAACATAGTACATTATTGCGTCCCAAATATTCCCAGTGTGGTGGCAAGAACAGCGAGCCATGTGTTCGTAAATTCCGCCATCCCATTTATTGCTGAAATAGCAAATCGCGGGATCGAGACTGCAATCAAACAGAATACTGCCATTGAAGCTGCGATCAACGCACATCAAGGCAAATTAGTGCACCTTGTTCGGTTGGGCGCATAGGAGTATAGACATGAATGCGACAACCAGTATTTACCAATCACGAGTCACCACTGCCGAAGAGGCAGTTAAAGTAATTAAATCGGGCAACCGAGTCTTTCTTACCGGGAACGTTTCTGTCCCTAAACAGCTTTTGGCTGCCCTGGTGGGGCATGCTCCCAACTTGAAGGATGTAGAGATCTGTCAGGCGTTGACAGTCGGAGCTGCCGATTACGTCAGCCCGGAAATGGAAGGGCACCTGCGGGTGAATTCCATGTTCATCAGTGCCAATATCCGCAAGGCTGTGCAGGAAGGTCGGGCAGACTTTACACCTGTATTGCTTTCGGAATTCCCATTGTTATTCAAACGCGGTGTCCTGCCTTTGGATGTTGCTCTTATTCATGTATCCACGCCGGATGAGCATGGCTTTTGCAGCTTAGGCGTGGAAGTTGGCTTGACAAAATCTGCTGCTGAATCTGCGAAGATCATTGTTGCTGAAGTAAATGAAAAGATGCCGCGCACCCTGGGTGACTCTTTTATTCACATAAGCCGCCTGACCCATATTGTGCCGGTCAACTATCCGATCCCCGAGCATAATATGGCATCTGAAGGAAACGAAGATATCATCAAAAATATTGCCGGGCATGTGGCTGCTTTGATTCCGGATGGAGCAACCATGCAGTTGGGCATCGGCTCGATCCCCGATGCGGTCTTGAAGTTTCTTATGGATAAAAAAGATCTTGGCATTCACACTGAATTATTTTCAGACGGTGTCATTGATCTCGTGAATGCAGGCGTATTAACCAATGCCCGCAAATCTTTGCACCCCGGCAAGATCGTAGCTGGCTTTATCCTCGGGACCGCCAAACTTTATAGTTGGGTAAATGACAATCCCATGGTCGAAATGCACCCAACTGAATATGTGAACGACCCATTTGTGATTGCCCAAAATGACCGTATGGTCGCTGTCAACTCAGCAATTGAGGTAGACTTAACCGGTCAGGTCTGTGCGGATAGTATCGGTCCCAAGCTGTACAGCGGTGTCGGCGGGCAGTTGGACTTCATTTATGGGGCTTCACGCTCCAAAGGCGGCGTGCCGATCATTGCTTTGCCAAGTACCGCGGTCATGCGCGACGGCACTCCAGTGAGTAAAATCTCTGCAATGCTCAAACTCGGCGCGGGCGTAGTGACGAGCCGTAATCATGTCCGCTTTGTGGTGACGGAGTACGGCGTTGCTGACCTGTATGGCAAAACCATCCGCCAGCGGGCGCAGGCATTGATCAAAATTGCGAACCCGATCTTCCACGATGAGTTACAAAAACAGGCAAAAGAGCTTCACTACCTGTAGCGAAATACAAACTGGGCGTGGAGTTACCGTAACTCCACGCCCAGTTTTTTGTTAACCTGATAATCACGAAACCCCGCTTGACATTCTACGGTTTTTTACCTATCATCGAGCGGTTTGATTGAATATCGTCCTGTTGTAGGTTGGCGGGTTCGAAATCGATTTTATTGACATCATAAATCCATTAGCGACAGAAAGTAGATGAAACATGCGTAAAGTAAAAATCGTTGCCACGATTGGTCCCGCCTCAGACTCGGAACAGGCGTTGGAATCATTGATCAGAGCGGGGATGAATGTTGCCCGTCTTAATTTTTCTCACGGTACCCATGAACAGCACCAGTTGCGCGTAGCCAAAATACGAGAAGTTTCTAAACGTCTCAATATGCCGGTTGGGATCCTTCAAGACCTTCAAGGTCCCAAGATCCGGGTTGGTAAATTAGAGGTACCTCTGCAGCTCTCGGTAGGTGAAGAAGTCTGTTTGTATGCTACCAACGATGAGCCGCCTCAAAACGGCTGTCAGTTGATCCCTGTGGATTTCCGAGAATTGTTTGACTCAGTGCAGCAGGGGGATAACCTCCTGCTTGATGATGGGCGCTTGGCGCTTGCTGTCACTTCGGCAGAAGGACGGCAGGTTCATGCAACAGTCAAAGTTGGCGGCGCACTCTCTTCTCACAAAGGCATCAATTTACCCGGCGTCAAGCTTCGCATTGCAGGTTTTACCAAAAAGGATAAAGCCGACCTTGCCTTTGGCATTTCACAAGGTGTGGATGCCGTGGCGATCTCTTTTGTGCGCAGTGCCGATGATGTACGTGAAGTTCGCGCCGCCATTAAGGAATACTCCGCTGGCAAGCATGAACCCATGCTGATTGCCAAATTGGAAAAACCAGAAGCGCTGGATGTGTTGGAAGACATCCTTGACGTGGTGGATGGCGTGATGGTTGCGCGCGGCGACCTTGGTGTAGAACTCCCGCCCGAACGTGTGCCCCCATTGCAAAAGATGATCATCCGCGCTGCCAATGCTCGTGCTAAGCTCGTCATCACCGCCACGCAGATGCTCGAATCCATGATCCAGAATCCGCTGCCCACTCGTGCCGAGTCTTCTGACGTAGCCAATGCCGTCTTCGATGGCACGGATGCGGTCATGCTCTCAGCGGAAACGGCTTCGGGTGAATATCCCAGCCTTGCGGTTGAGATGATGGCTCGCATCGTCACAGAAGCCGAGTCGCACTTCAAAGAGTGGGGCAGCCGTCAGGATGGCAAAGCAGGCTTGGGTGAGAGTGATGCGGCGTCGATGGCACGCGCATCCAATGTGCTGGCAAGCGATCCCGAAGTGCAAGCCGTCTCCGTCTTCACCATGCGCGGTCGTTCTGCCTGGCTCATGTCCAAAGCGCGTCCATCGAAGCAGATTCTTGCTTTCACTCCCGAACGCGAAACCTTCAACCAGTTGGCATTTTTATGGGGGGTTCAACCCAACCTTGTGAAATATGCCAAGACCATGGACGATATGCTCTCTGAAGTGGACTCTGTCTTGTTGAAGTCTGGCATCAAACCGGGGCAGCAAGTAGTGCTGGTGTGTGGCTTCCCCATTGGCGAACAGCGCCCGCCCAACATGGCATTGCTTCACACGGTGGCAAGTGAGCCAACAATCAACCTTGCTCGTAAACTGGCGGAAAAATAACTCTGGAATAAATTCCCACCTCAAGCCTTAACCAAAGCGGATGCCGTTTCTACTCAACGGCATCCGCTTCTTTCTTAACTGATATTTGCTTCAGCGCTTCAATTTTTCTACTCGCTCGAAGCGATAATAATGCCAATGCCGATCAACACCCCGCCAAGAATAAACAAGGACGTGATCTGCTCGGAGAGAAAGAACCAACCCAATAAGGTTCCAACGACGGGCTGTGCAAAAAAGGTCAGCGAAGCGACAGCAGCGGGCAGTTCGGCGAAGGCATAATTCCACAGGAACATGGCGATCGCTGTGGAGACGATGCCAAGGAAAAGCAATCCGCCAATAATGCCCGGGGTGATGATTCCAATGCCCTGAGTATTCACTTCCCAAATTGAGAATGCAATACTAGTCGGCAACCCGCCCAGCAACATGATGGTACTGGAGGTTAACAGGTCTGACGATTTTGAGACCTTGCGCACCAGCACCGAATACAAAGCCCAAGTTAATGCAGCTGCGAGCAGACTCATATTTCCCCAAAACAGTGAAGGTGACAGTTCTGCCGTGCGCGGGTCAATCACGGCAAGTACACCCAGCGTGGAGAGGACAAGTGCAATCACTCGCCTTGTGGTTGGCTTTTCACCTAACAGAAACGGCGCAAAGAGCAGCACGAAAGCGGGCGTAGCCGAAGTCACCAGCGACCCATTGGAAGCGGTCGATAATTTTGTGCCGACGAATTGAAAGCCCAGTGATATTCCATAGCCCACAAAGCCGACGAGGAAACTCGTCCAGAAGAAGTCTTTGGTGATGTTGAGTGCAGTCCCTGCTCTGCGGTTGCGGAAATAGACCACCAAACCCAAGACCAATGCGCCCATAATGAGACGGATCGTGAGCAATGAAAAAGGCGGTATCACTTCCAAAACCACCTTGCTGACAACATACATACCGCCCCAGATCGCTGCGGCAGTGAGACCAGATATCAACCCTGTAAATGTGTGATGTTTGTGCATAATCCCCCAATTATATAATACCGAGTGCGGTATATCGAACCTAATCGTCAAATCGGTTTTTGCTTTGACGTATCTTTTTTACGGCACTACGCTTTTTCTTTCCCTCGATTCTTTTCTCTTTCGAGGCTTTTGTTGGCTTGGTTTTGTGACGGGTCTTGGGCTTCTCGCTGGCTTTACGGATCAATTCGTAGAACTTCGCCAGCGCATCTTCGCGATTCGATTCCTGGGTGCGGAAGCGTTTGGCTTCGAGCACGAGCACGCCCTCAGCGTTGACTCGTTTCCCAGCAAGCAGAATCAGCCGTCCTTTTAAGTCTGAGCCGAGCGAGGGCGAGTTGACCACGTCAAAGCGCAGTTGTACCGCCGTCGCCACTTTGTTTACATTCTGTCCCCCCGGTCCTGATGCGCGGATATATTCCAGTTGAATTTCGTTGTCGAGTCTTTTCATTATTGTTCATTATAAAATAAAAACCCCTCTCCTTTAGGAGAGGGGCAGGGGTGAGGTCAAACTAGAACATCAACGCATTGATCTTGTCGATCATGGCGCGGTCGGGACGCAGATCGGTTTCGGTCAGGCGGTTGAGTGGAGTATCTACGAGGTTATAGATATCAGTCAGGGATGGCTTCTCAGT
Organism: Anaerolineae bacterium; assembly: GCA_017303655.1. Lineage (GTDB taxonomy): Bacteria > Chloroflexota > Anaerolineae > Anaerolineales > Villigracilaceae > Villigracilis. The sequence goes on along the minus strand of JAFLCE010000018.1, from coordinate 12,066 downwards.
ATTGACGTAGATCAAACCGGTCAGCAGCCAATTGTTCTGGCGGGCTTCTTCAAGCACTTGCAAAGCCTGCATGCGGCTGGTGGAGTCGTAGCCTTTTTCGAGATTCTTGAGAATGACCGTCGAACCGTCATGCATGGAAACTTCGCGTACTTCGCCGTCCATCATTTCCTGTTCGAGCATGATCTCATTGCGCGGCGCAATATAGGAAATTTCATGCAGGGGTTCTTCGTGATCCTTGCCCCAGGCATAGGAGTGATAGGCGTTCTCTTGATTGTTGAAGGTGACGCATGGGCTGATGATATCGAGCACGGCGATGCCATTGTGGGCAAAGGCGGCTTTGAGAAGTTCCTTCACCTGCTTGGGGTTGCCCGCAAACGAGCGACCAACAAAGGTGGCGTTGGAGATCAATGCTTCGGAGCAGATATCCACCGGCATGTAGGGATTTTCGCCCTGCTTCTTCAACTGCAAGCCTTTCTCAGCGGTCGCAGAGAATTGACCTTTGGTAAGCCCGTACACGCCGTTATTTTCGACGATATAGACCATATTGACGTTACGGCGCATGGCATGCTTGAATTGACCCATACCGATGCTGGCACTGTCGCCGTCGCCGGAGACGCCGATGCCTTTCATGTGTGCATCACCGAACAACGCGCCTGTTGCAATGGACGGCATGCGTCCGTGCAGGGAGTTGAACCCGAAGCTGCGGTTCATGAAATAAGTCGGCGATTTGGAAGAACAGCCGATGCCAGAAAACTTGATCACATCTTCGGGCATGACGTTCATTTCGTACATTGCCGTAATGATCTGATTCGAGATCGAGTTATGTCCGCAGCCCTGGCACAAAGTGCTGGGCGCGCCACGGTAATCATTTTTGCTCAAGCCGACGGTATTCACGTTTGCAGTCGCGCCAGCCATGGGAAGTGTTTCGCTCATAGTGTTTTACTCCTTTTTACCGATAACTACTTCCGCTTCGACTTGACAGCGGATTTGGATTTAGTGGCAGTCTTTTTGACGGTAGATTTCTTCACCGCCGCTTTCTTAGCCGGGGCTGCTTTTGCCTTCGCAGCAGTTTTCTTCACTGTTTGCTTTTCTGCCTTCTGCTCGCTGTACTGCGACAAAATCCCTTCGCGTACCCATTGTGCCGCGGCAGGGAGACCGTCGTGGTAGGCAACTGCCTTCAGGCGCATGGCATACTGCGGATATTCAATCAGCATGATCTGACGCATCTGGGCATCGCGGTTCATCTCAACAATGAAAACCTGATCGTGGCTGGCAATGAAGTCATCCACTTCCTTTGTGAACGGAACAGCCCGTATGCGCAGGAAATCGGATTTGATGCCGTGTTCTTTTTCCAACTGGTGCTGAGCTTCGAAGATGGCATTCTCAGTCGAGCCGTAGGAGATGATGCCGATGGTCGCGCCTTTGGTGGTATGCAAAACAGGGGCAGGAACGTATTTTTTAGCCGTCTCTTGTTTGCGGGCAAGACGGTCCATGTTCTTAATGTACATGGCAGAGTCTTCGGTGTACTTAGCGTACTCATCGTGACCCGTGCCGCGTGTAAAGTAGGAACTAAGCGGGTGCTTGTTGCCCGGGATGGTGCGATAGGTGAGGGCGTCGCCATCCTTGTCGAGGTAACGTCCCCAATTGCCTTTGAGTTCTTCCAGGTCTTTTTCCCAAAGAACCTTACCGCGGTCCATTGAAACTTCAGGATATTCAAAGGGCTTGCTCATCCATTGGTTCATGCCCATATCCAAGTCACTGAGCACGAAAATGGGAGTCTGGAGTTGTTCGGCGATGTCAAACGATTTCCAGCCGAACTCAAAACATTCGAACACATCACCCGGCAAAAGGATCACAGAATGTGAGTCGCCGTGACCGATGTTGTAGGTAAAAGTCAGGTCACCTTGTGAGGTGCGGGTGGGTAACCCAGTGGAAGGACCGATACGCTGAACATCCCAAATCACCACGGGCACTTCAGCATAGTATGCCAACCCGGCGAATTCGGTCATCAATGAAAGACCCGGACCCGAAGTGGAAGTCATGGCGCGCAAGCCAGACCAACCAGCGCCGATCGCCATGCCCAAAGCGGCAAGTTCATCTTCCGCTTGAATGATGGCATAAGTGTGCTTGCCGTCTTCGCGTTTACGCAGGACGGGTAGGTAATCATTCAATGCTTCTGCCAATGAGGTGGCAGGAGTAATGGGATACCAGCCTGCAAATTGAACGCCGCCGAAAATGGAACCGAGCGCACCGGCAGTATTGCCATCTGCCATGATCAAACCATCGGTCTTATCCATCTTTTCGAGAGAGTAGGCATCTTTCTTTTCAAGGTTGGCAGCTGCCCAGTCAGCGCCGGCTTTCAAGGCGTTGAAGTTCATGTCAATTGGTTTTTGCTTGCCTTTGAAGTGAAAGGTCAACGCGGCGCGGATGCTCTCAAAGTCCATGTTGATCAATTGAGCCAACACGCCCACATACACCATGTTTCCCACCAGTTCGCGGAAATCGGTTGGCACGTTCGGGTCATTCTTAACAATGGTCTTGATCGGCATCGGGTAAACCGCTATATCCACACGGGTGATGGGCTGCTTGATGTCGTCAGAGTAGAAAAAAGCACCGCCGGGCGTCACAGACGCGAGGTCCTTTGCGAACGAATCGGGATTCATCGCAATTACGATGTCGCTGGTTTCCTTGCGCCCGATAAATCCATCTTTATTGACGCGAATGGTATACCAGGTGGGCAAGCCTTGAATGTTCGAAGGGAACAGGTTTTTGCCAGAAACAGGGATGCCCATCTTGAAGATGGATCGCAAAATGGTGTTGTTGGCAGTTGAACTGCCGGAACCGTTCTTCGTGCCAACGGTGATCGAAAAATCGTTCACTATCTTATTCATGGAGCTCCTCATATAAGTTAACCGTCATTGCGAGGAGAGAGCCGAAGCAATCACCTGTGATGACGTAAATTTTTATTACGGACGATGATACAAAAGGTCAGTATGACGGACAAGCGCCTCATACCCAACCTCGAACTTGCCACTACAAATTGACTCGACCATACGCTGATGGTATTGCCACACTTCTTGCAAGTACTCATAGCCGCCAGCAAACACGTTCAAGCCGACTGCTTCGTAGGCTTCCCAATACGCTTCCAGGACGCCGATCACAAAGGGATTATCAAGATTTTTATAAATGGTGAGGTGCAGTTTGCGATGTTCCTCGTGCGGAACCTGCACCGGTGTGCCGCCTAGTTTTTCCCATGCACGGGCGATGATGACGTTCAACTCCGCTTTATCAGCTTCGGTTAAGAGTCGAACCGCTTCATGCCAATACGCGGCTTCCAAGTGATTGCGCATCTCTGCAAATTTGCGGAAGTGTTCATCATTCAATGCCAACGCATACCCCAGGCTCTGACGAATGGCAGGCGTGAATGAATAACTAAGGCGGCGTGTGCCGGTCTTTTGGCGCACTTCCACAAAGCCAAGCGCGCGCGCCACTTCGAGCTGTTCACGCAGCGATGCCAGGCTGATATTCAATTCTCGGCTGAGGTCGTTTAAAGAGGGGAGTTTGTCATCTGCTTCAGGATGTGAAGCCAGATAACGCAGGAATTCGGAAATATTAGGGGAAACACGTTCACGCAGCATAAAAGTTGATTAATCCGATTAATCGTATTTTACGCCTTTATAAGAGGGAATGTCAAGGAATTTGGGTTAAGAATTTGGTTAGGGTACATGGACTTGCTTTTTGAGTATATGTGAGCGTTCGTTGTATATCTTTAGGATCAATTCGCCAAACAGTGAATTTGCCCAAGCGAACCACTTGCGGGTGAAATTATCTGGGTTGTCTTTATCAAAGGACTCGTGCATGAAACCCGTCCCAGCATGTGTGTGTTTGAGCGTGGATAGGCAATCCATAATTTCATGATCATCATTGCTCGTTAGTGCGCGCATGATAATGCTTAGGTGCCAGATCATGCCGAGACCGATATGCGGTCCGCCAATGCCTTCGGCTGAGCTACCTTTGAAGAAATAGGGATTGTCACGGCTTAGGACGAATCGACGCGTGGACTGATAGAGCGGGTCAGCTGCTGAAATTGTATCGAGATAAGGTAATGACAAGAGGCTTGGGATGTTGGCATCATCCATCATTAGTGCATTCCCGAAACCATCCACTTCGTATGCATATATCGCGCCATAGGTTGAGTGTTGGACAATGGCGTGTTTGCTCAAAGCAGAACGGACTTCATTTGCTAATGAGATGCATTCGGCTTCAAAGATTGGCTCTTTGATTTGCGTGGAATAAATCTCAGCTAATTGTTCCAGTGTGCGCACAGCAAAGAAGTTTGACGGAATAAGAAATGGATATATGCAGGCATCATCTGATGGGCGGAAGGCTGAATGGATAAGTCCATTTGGACGGGTGGGATTACCGAAGCCGCTCATTGGCACCGTATCGTGTGAGACGGATGTGATACGTTGAAACCGATATGGACCGGGATTATTCCAGCGTTGCTGCTCACGCATCGTCCGCACGAGGAGGTGGGTCGCTGCCAGCCAGTCAGCGTCGAAGATCGAGGCGTCACCGCAGGTTTTCCAATAGTGATGTGCGAGGCGAACTGGATAGCAGAGCGAATCAAGCTCGTACTTCCTTTCATGCAGCTCCTTGCGCATGGTGGTGAGATCGGTTTCCCAGTCACTGCCTATGGGACCATCGTTGAAGGCGTTGGCGTATGGGTCGATCAAAATGTATTGGGTCTGGCGATGAATCACTCCGGCGATTAGGTCTTTTAGTTTTGGGTCTGCATTGATAAGGGAGACATACTGCCAGACTTGAGCGGTCGAGTCGCGTAACCACATGGCTTCAATGTCGCCCGTGATAACGAATGTATCTGGCTTTCCATTGAGGATGGAGTGTTTAACCGTGGTATCTAATGTGTTTGGAAAGCAATTCTGAAACAGCCAGGCAAGTTCGAGGTCAGCAATCGTTTGGGAAACCTTCTCAATTGTTGTTTCGACGGCAGTACTTACAAAGTTACGTTTTTCAATAGGCGGTCTTTGCGTAACAAATTTGCCTGAGGTAGAGTGAGATTTATTAAGCATTATTTATTCAGTTGGCGAAATGTGATTTGGCGCAAGATGCTTGATCCCATGGGAAGTAACTTGGGAGATGATTTGGAGCTTGTAGTAATAGATAGAGTCTCCCATGGGTTTTCTGCATGGAAGGGTTGTTGTTCAAGATGCAAGTCTTTTTCACCCATGGTAGGGAGATCAAACGAGCTTGCAGAATCATCCAGAGAATAATAGAGATCTCGGAGCCCTTCTACTGGATAGGTTCTGCCTTCTTTAGCTTGTCCATTTAACGGACGGGCAAAAACCAGCGGACCGTAACTTATGAAGTGTTCATCCTTGTTAAATTGATTGGTAATGACTTTTGCTTGGAAATTAAGCACAAACTTGTCGCCAGCTTTCCATATTTTATAAATCTTTATGACGCCGTTCTCTTCTTGCCATTCGCTTTCATTTTGTACTTCAAACCCAATTGCCCAGGCAGGTTTACGAAAGGCGAGTTCAAATTCAACAGGTTGTGAGACATCGATCAAGAAAGATATGGTCAGGTCAAACGGATAATTTGTTTGCTCAGTGATATGGACGTTTACACCGTTGACTTCGGTGTTCAATTCACTGGCTCCGTACAGCGCACAGAACAAGCCTTTGGGTGTACGCATCCACATGGATTTGACATAGTATGGGTAGATCCGCCCGGCGTTGGGGACACAACACACGGCTACGTCTTGATGCGCGGGCGAATATTTATAGCGCGTCTGAGGGTTACGGGAATCGATCGGGTCGTCGGGGTGAAGCGGACCTGTCATCGAATAGGAATTGTCGGTTTTCAGATAGGCAATCGCGCTTTCTTGTGGATGTCGCGCTCCTTGCCCGGCGTTGAATAACAGCCATTCGATGCGATCTCCCCATTGTGGGTCGCCGGTCTTTTGGAGTAGATGGGAATATGCATCAAGCAATTCGTGGATGGAACAATACTCGTATCCGATTTCTGACGCGTCTGCCTGCCTGCCATTGATATTTTCATCGCCGATGGGTGCTCCACTGGGAGTCAGGCAGAGCTCCAGTTTCTCGAGATAAGCGGACAATGCACCTTCCAGTAGGGGATTCCCAGATGCGTATACGGCTGTTACAAGTGAACGCAAATGTTCGTAGGTATGAACCCCATGGGCGCGAAAACGATAAGCTGGGTCGGTCAGGTGGATGTACCGTACATCATCCGCGCTAAGGGTTGCTTCGCTGTATTCCGCATAGAGCCAGAGAGCGTAATCGAGATACTTTTCTTGTTGGGTGAGTTGATAGAGCCTGTCTAGCACATCGGTAAAGACCAATCCATGACAGACTCCGGCGTAATCATTCGTGACGGTAAACGGATGAGACTGATTAGTTGGATATGCCTGTATGGTGACATCTACTGCGCGGATGACGGCATTTAATACTGACGTTTCGCCCGTTGCTTCATAATACCCAAGCAGAACGCGGAATAAAGATGCCTGTGCCCATAGCTCTCCATTTTCGCTGTTGAAATTGAAGCGCAGGTCAGGGGCATAGATGCCAAGATAGCCGTCTGCATCTTGGGTGGCAAGAATACGCTTGATGTATTCGCGGACTTTTTCAAGGTAAATAGAGTTTTCGAGGAGCAGTGTGTTGCGCACAAACCCATCTCGCCAGTTGGATTGTGTTTCGCTGTTCCACCAAAGAAATTGAACTTCCCATTCGGTTTCTTTGGAAACGACCCCGAGGTCTTTGGTCTTCGCAGTTTTGGTGAGGCGGTCTTTGCCGTAGATATCGTCTTTTTGGATCAAGTCAGGGACGAGTTCATCGAGATGCCCAACGAAGCCGTGAACCAGATCACGTTGCATTTGGGCTTGCATCCAGCCTGCGGGTTTTATTTCTCCAAAGCGTATCCATTCATATGCTTGTGGCTTAGTGGATATTTTGTCGTAAGGAGATGTCATACTCTGGCTCCCAGATCGCGCAATGCCTGACTTTGTGCTCTAAGATTTTCGATGGGCGTTTCATCTGGGATCTCGCACCCGCCCGCGGATATCCAGCAGGAGCCGCCTGCTTTGGCGTTGGCGATCACACCTTGGTAGACATCCTCTGGCGTTCCTTGCAAGAAGACAGTGACTGGGTCGAGGTTACCGCATATGACCACACCTTCCATAACTTCAGACGCTTTTTGCAAGTCATTCATCCAATCCACATCAATGATCTGTGCGCCGCTTTGTGCCATTTCCTTATGGATGTGTGAGGTCTTGCCGCAGATGTGCAAGCGTGGAATAGCGCCCTTGGCTTTGACGGCTTCAAAGATGCGTTGTTGATAGGGGAGGGCGAATTCTCGATACATGCGTGGTGAGATGAGAGAGGCAGCAGCGTCACCCAGCCCGATCATGTGCGCACCGGCGTCGATTTGGGCAGAGGCGAAAGCGATCTCGACTTCTGCACATTTTTCAAGCAATTCTTTCAGCCAGTTGGGGCGCAAATATAGATCCTTCATGATCTCGGTCATGCCGCGCAAATCTGCGGCTTCTGCAAAGGCACCTTCGACCCAGCCCATCACTGCAACTTCGTCGCCTACCTGTTCCCGCATGGCGCGGACACCTTCCAGGCGATCTGTCATGCGTGGACCAAAATTTTGCACCGGGAATTGAATCTTGGCAAGATCTTCCGGCTCATGGATGACCAGATTTCTGTGCATGGGCATCTTATCAAATGGAAATTCCACTTCGAGCCCCATGTCGCAGGCTTCTCGATAGGGATCGGAAATGGCTTGCACAACATCCAACTCGAAATCTTTTAAGACAGCCATGTTCACTTCACATAACACACGGTAGTCAAGATAATATTTGGATAGTGGGATGCCGAGATGATGTACGGCTCGGATCATGAAAATATCGAGGTTGGGAGTACGGTCCACTGGCTCGCCAGCGATGACGTTTTTTATGCGTTGCAGAGAGTTCATAAAATCACCTTGTTTGAAAGAAATTTTTTTGCTATTAAACAGATGCTCTCTTGATTCCTAAAATTTTTATGCTTCTCCATTGACCTGTAACTGGAAGAATTCACCTGTGTTCGGGTCGAACTTGAATTGAAAGTAACAAGCTCCGCCATCCATGACCAAAACGAAATTTTCTTTCCAATCAGGCTCGTCGCTGCAAAAGAAATTGGCATAGAGGATTTTTTTGCCATCCCATACTATCCCAATATATTGGCGGTTATATTCATCCAGACGTTCCCAAACAGGGATGTCTGTAAAAAAAGCGGACTCGTTCTCCTGCAAAAACGCGGCGACTCCCTCTTCCACAGCAAGGATGTCTGCCGCACTGGGCGACCAATATGTGACATCATCCGGAAAATGCCATTCATTTAGACCAGCCTGACTGGCATTTTCAGCAGAGAAAGCCACCCAAATTTCACCCTCGATGTTTTGCACAGATGGGGCACAGGCAACGAAAAGCAATAGGAATAGTCCAATAGATAGAAGTTTTGTGGGTTTGAGCATGTTTCCGCCAAGAGAAGATGTATATGCCGTGTCAGGCGTTTGGATTTTCTATAAAGCCGGTGTTTGTGATGACCAAATCAAACGATGACGTTGACATGATTTCTGAAAAGTAATATTCTTCGACTGCATCCCAAAGTATATGCCACCTTTGTAAAAACTGCTTATCTTCTTCCCGTTTATCAAGGCGTTGGTGACGTTCAAGAATGGGAAGGTCTATTAATATTTTGAAATCGATCAGGTCAGAAAGGATGGGATTCGAAGAATAGGCTCCTTCGAGGATGATCACCGGGGCAGGCTGTTTCTCAACATATTTTTCACTCATTCCATACGTCCCATCTGAGCGTATGCCTGCTGTAAAGTCGAACGGATGCCATTTTGCGGTTTTATTTTCAAGCAACGGTTCGAGGGCTTCTTTACGTAGGCGCTGCCAACCGAGAACATCCCTTGCTCTTTCGGGCACGGAGCGTGTATCCCATTCCCAATCAGGGATATTGGCGGCAAAAAAATCATCGGATGGCACGACCACCGCATCTGATCTTTGTTCGAGCATGGACGCCAGAGTAGACTTTCCTGAGCCACTCGCGCCGTCTAGCGCAACCAAGATCGGCTGAGGAGTTCTTTGTGTGATGCGGTGGATTGAATCTAGAATTTTGGAGCAGATATCTGCTTGACTACTATTTATCGTCATAACGAATCCCAAGGAAGATGCCATCTTCTGAAGATGTATAACGATTGATATGCCGTTCCATATATTCCCGATATTCTTGATTCTGGAACCGTTGATAATATTCTTTGAGAAGCTGAAGGTCAGTATCATGCTTTTGAGCAACGCCCATTGCAAATACCTTCATCCGAAAAAGCATATCGATACTGATGACCTTATAGTTCGTTAACTCGATTGCGCCTGCCGAATAATGAGCATGGTCAAACTTGTAAATACTCCGAAATAGTTCAAATCCATGTACGAGTATGCCGAAGTCACCCCAAACATCTTTTCGATTATCTGGGTATTGGACTTTCAGCCTTTGGTAATCACGCTCTGTGATGATGAAGTCAACATCATCGCCATGCTTGCGCAACCCGTAATACTCCATTGCCATCCCGCCGATAAGGACAGGTTTATCGAGAAAGGTATAACCCAGTTTTTGGATATTGATGGTCGTTTCAAGTTCTACTTCATTCATTGGATTTCGCCTAAGTGACCAGTGGGGGTGATGATACCTAATGTTTTGCGGAATTGCCAGCGTCGGTATTATCCCGGTGTTTGTCTGGGATGTGACAAACACCAATAAAAAAACTTACTAATATGCGGAAAAAATATATGACTTGATTTTGTCTACCCTACAATAATACCTTCCAAACTTGTGTGATTCCAATATAGATGATGCCCAAGCCTAGAAGTACGAAAAGTAGACCTGGGACCAAGAAGAGAAAACTTTTTACCCCTTTGATATTATCTTTACCAACTCGCCAAAAGAAAGGAATTCCCCAAAGCGAAATAAATAAGCCGCCAAAAATCGGGACAAATCCATTTAACCATTCATTTTCTGTGTTTTGCTGTATTGTGCGAGTGATTCCGCCAGCCGCAAAAGTAATTATTAAAATAATGAAGAAGCGAGAAATAAAGATTTTGTCCGACTCAGATTTTGCCTTTCGACTCAGAGCTACTCCGTAGGCAATAACTCCAACAAGAATGGCAATGATTGAGAAAAAGGCAAATAGTCGAATTACAACCATAATTGAAAGTTCTTAGTTTATTACAAAGGATGGGATAACAGTTTATGGTTCGTCCCGTGCAATCTTCACGGGGCACCCACGTGGACTTGGCGAAGCCGTCTCACCAGAAATCAGGTAGTATCTTTGCTGCACGTTTTGTTAGGCGCATTTTTGGAATTGTACGCCTTTTGGGTTTACCTATACTGTCATAAAAAAAACCAAAATAGAGAGAGCAAACAAAACGACTGACGATATGATGTGAATTTTTGCGGCACGGCGAATTACTTTTATATCATCGTAAATAAAATACAATATTTTTCCCATTGGATAAACGCCTTTTGATATAGCGAATAGCGCCTGGTAAATTCCATAGCCTGAAAAAAAGAAAACAAATGTAGGATAAAACCTTCTCATGTAATTTGCCAATGCCCATTTATCCAAACCCGACATCATTATCAATATTGGGGTGATTATAAGCATGATAGCAAAAATGCTAAACACGATGTAATCTGAATTGATATTTTTGAAATCAGGCGATATTTCCACTAACTCTTTTTCGCCTAGGCTTTTTGACTTCAATAAAAATGAACCTAAAATCATGTTGAAAAATCCAAGTATTCCCCAAAACAGATACATGAACTCATCACTGTGTATCAATACTGAAAATATTATTGACGCTTTTTCCATGATTATTAACCCGCAGGTAAGATTGTCTACAAACCAGAATGAACTTCTTTTGTTTTCAACGCCAGCACCAAATGGATTGCGTGACCCGCCCCGCCACGTGGACTCGGCGTAGCCGTCCAACCAGAAAAGCCAAGAAGTATCTTTGCTAGTTAGCTCAATGCTTGCCATATACGGACTATATTTTAACCGAGTGCCTTCTTTGGGATTTCTTTTCCAATGAAATCATGGATTTGCTCTGCGAATTCTTGACATTCACCAAAGTCTAGACTGCTGGGCGAAAGTGGTATTCTCTGTCCTTTTTCAAGTAACAAAAATATCTGGAAATTGTCAGCCCAAGCCCATCTGCCACCTTTAACGTATCGTTGTATTTCTAATCGTTTAATTTCAGCAATTTTGTGGTTGCTTTTATGTTCATCAAAAGAAGTCATCAATACGCCACTTCTATGATGTTTAATTATGCTTGTTTTCTTATCAATGATGCACGTAAAGGCACGAGCATAAAAAGTATTATAAAAAACAATTACAAGAATTACTACACAATAAAAAGCCCATGCAAGTGAACCTGTTACGAATGATATAAAAAAGCCTACCAGTGAGCCAATTGTTCCAAGGAGAAACCAAATAAATTCTGGATAATGCCTGATGGATAAGGTTTGAGAATTTTCAACATCTACTATTAATTTGATAGTTACACCGTTGTTATCTATAGGTGCTAATAGCGCTAATTTGAATTTTTCTTCATTCATGTATGACGATTCCTATGTTGAAGGGCAGGCTAACGGTTTGCGGCTCATCTCCGATAGGGGACAACCGCCCCATCACGTGGACTTGGCGAAGCCATCCCACCAGTCTCGCAAATAAATCTAAAACTTAAAAACTACAACTTACTGATGAATTTCGAGAGTGTTATTTGTAAGTTTTCGATGCAAAAGTAGCCATACAAGAAAGATGATTATTAGATTTGCGAAAATTGCATAGACTGCTCCCCAGGAAAAATAGTTGATAGCTTCAGCGGCTAGATATTCTTCATTGTGCCTATAAATAAATGGAAATAGTTCAAATGTAAACTTGATTTGTAATAACTTTGCCCATATACCAATT
>JAFLCE010000172.1 GCA_017303655.1 Anaerolineae bacterium | reverse complement strand
GGTCAAAACCTTCAAATTGAAACATGCTACACCTCACTATAATAAAATCTATTAGATCAACATGGAATAGACACAGAAGCGACTTTCGATATTACCTAGAAGACCTGAATGTTTCCTAAGAACATGTAAATCAAATGTAATGCAAATATCCTATGTGTAGGATTGTAATTGCTCTTATAATAAGCTAAATTTTCAAAGTCGCAAGGAGAGTGTTTGCATGAAGCAGCCCACGTTTAAGCAGAAATTTCAATATTGGTTCGATAACTACATGTCACGCGGCACCATCGCCCTGATCGGTGGATTGGGTGTTCTATCATTGGTCATTATTTTTATTGCAGCAGCCATTATCCGCATTGGTGCCATCGCCATGGAAGGCGAATCCGCTCCCAGTTTTGGAGAAGCGGCATGGATGAGTCTGATGCGTACACTTGATGCCGGTACCATGGGCGGCGATACCGGTCCCGGTTTCCGTATCGTCATGTTGCTGGTCACCGTCGGTGGTATCTTCATCGTCTCTACCCTTATTGGTATCCTTAGCAATGGATTGGAAGAACGCATCGAAAACCTCCGTAAGGGACGCTCGCTTGTGCTCGAAAATGAACACACCCTCATCCTCGGTTGGACTCCACAGATATTCACCGTCATCTCCGAACTCGTCGCCGCCAATGAAAGCCGCAAAAGTGGCGCGGTCATCGTCATTCTCGCGGACCAAGACAAGGTCGAGATGGAAGATGCGATCAGTGAACGCATCTCTGACACGAAGAACACGCGCATCATCTGTCGTTCTGGCAGCCCCATGGATATGACCGATCTTGAGATCGTCAGCCCGCATTCCGCACGTTCCATCGTCGTGCTCTCCGATGGCGGCGACCCTGATACTCACGTCATCAAAACTGTGCTCGCCATTACCAACAACCCCAATCGTCGCAGTGAGCCGTACCACATCGTCACCCAGATCCGCGACCCGCAAAACCTGGATGTCTTGAAATTACTCTCCAATCAAGATGTCGTTCAACCCATCCTCACCACAGACCTCATCGCCCGCGTTGTGGCACAGACTTCACGCCAGAGCGGTTTGTCCATCGTCTACACCGAGCTGATGAATTTCGGCGGCGACGAGATCTACTTCAAACAGGAACCTGCCCTTTCCGGCAAGACTTATGGTGAAGCCCTGCAAGCATACGAAGCGTCAACAGTCATGGGCATTCGCACTGTAGACGGGGCAGTCATGATGAACCCAAAGATGGACACCCGTATTCAACCCGGCGACTCCATCTTTGCGATCGCTGAAGATGACGACAAGATCCAACTGGCGAACCTGCCTCGCCTCCCTCTCGAAGAAAGCCTGATTCAGCGTTCTGGAAAAACTACCAAGCCCAAGCCTGAGCGCGGACTGATCCTCGGTTGGAATCGCTCTGGAGCCACCATCGTCCGCGAGTTGGATAACTACGTTGCAAAAGGCTCAGAACTCGTCATTGTTTCGCAAGTCTATGACCTCGAAAAACAACTCCAGCGCGAAGTGGGCAAACTTAAGAATCAAAAACTCAAGGTCATGGAAGGCGATATCCGCGACCGTAACCTGCTTAATCAGCTCGAAGTCACAGAGTATGACCATGTCATTGTTCTGGCATACAGCCATCTCGAAGCACAAGAGGCGGACGCCATCACACTGGTCACACTCCTGCACCTGCGTGACATCGCCGAGAAGGATGAAACACCCTTCTCCATCATCAGCGAAATGCTCGACCTGCGCAACCGCGAACTCGCCGAAGCCGCCAAAGTGGATGACTTCATCGTCAGCGAACATCTCGTCAGCCTCATGCTTGCCCAGCTCTCCGAAAATCCCGATCTGCTGGGAGTCTTCACCGATATGTTCGACCCCGAAGGCGCCGAGATCTATCTCAAACCCATTGGCGATTATGTAGAGATCGAGAAGCCAGTTAATTTCTACACCATCACCGAAGCTGCCAAACTGCGCGGTGAAACCGCCATCGGCTACCGCCTGATGAGTGAAAGCCACGACGCCGAAAAAGCCTACGGCGTTCACACCAACCCGAAGAAATCTGAAAAGGTACTCTTCAAACCTGAGGACAAATTGATCGTGATCTCAGAAGGCTAAGCAATCAAGAGACGGTCACCATACAGGTGACCGTCTCTTTTTAATTTCCGCATAAAACATTCACAGATGTGGATGATATAATCTCAAACTTCTTTCAGAGAATCTCACATGGCACAAAGAGTGGAAATCAATCAATACAAATTTATAGACGCCCTGCGCGGGCTGGCGATCTTGCTTGTCATCGCCACACACGTCGCTTCGATTGCAAGACCAAGCGTACCCACGCTCAGGTTGATTGCACAAAATGGTGCGTTTGGCGTCCAGCTTTTTTATATTGTCAGCTCACTAACCTTATTCCTTTCCACTCATCAGCGCAGTCAGATCGAAAAAAGACCGACCCTAAATTTCTTCATCCGAAGAATTTTTAGAATTGTGCCTCTGTATTATCTTGCCATTGTCGCCTACACCCTCAAAAACGGGACAGGTCCCAATTATTGGGCACCGGATGGCATCCTCTGGTGGCAGTATGGGTTGACCCTGCTGTTCCTGCATGGATGGCTTCCCGAA
>JAFLCE010000171.1 GCA_017303655.1 Anaerolineae bacterium | reverse complement strand
GCGCGCCGAGTTGGAAGATGTCGACATATTTTTCCATCATCTCAATTTGCGAGACCGCCATCACTTCAACGACAAGAGGCAAGCCTGTTTTTTCACGAGCTTCTGCCATGTACTCGAGACCTTCTTCACCGAGACCTTGAAAGGCATATGGCGAAGTGCGCGGTTTGAACACGCCGCCGCGCAACGCATTCCCGCCTGCTTCTTTGACGGCTTGCGCCACTTCAAGAATCTGTTCGCGACCTTCCACCGAACATGGACCTGCGATGATGGGCACTTCGGTTCCACCAATGGTGAAGCCGTTGAATTCAAAAACAGAATCTTGTTCATGGAATTGACGTGAAGCCAGTTTATACGGTTTTGAAATGCGCTGCACTTCGAGCACGCCGGGGAAGGCTTCGAAGGTTTCTTTCAATACGTAGTGCCCGTCACCGACTGCGCCGATGATGGTTTGCTCTACGCCAAAGATGGGATGAGCGGTGAGTTTGTGGCTTTCGACTGCTTTGATAACAGCGTCGATCTGTTCGCGGGGTGCGCCGGGGCGCATGATGATCATCATGGTGTTTTTTTCCTTGTAGGGATAGGGCTCGCCCCTATCCAGATTTTTATTTTTCAATCAAACAAGGACAACCGCGAGGGTTGTCCCTACGCCCAACCGTTCTTGCTATATTCGCCTTGCACGGTCGCGAGTTTACGTCCCATCACTTGCGCGATCTGCCCGACTTGCTTGACCATCGCAGCGAAGGTTTCGGGCTTAAGTGACTGTCTGCCATCCGAAACCTAGATATTAAAGATGAAATTCGGTTTATGGGGAAACTTTTGCGTAAGGGTAAATATGGTCATCCGACAAGATTTATCTTGTTTATCGATGACCTGGATAGATGTGAACATACAAAAGCTGTCGAAGTGATGCAAGCCATCATGCTTTTACTTACAGACGAAGATGGTGCCCCTTTTGTGATTTTCATGGGGATTGACGCACGGGTTATTGTCCATGCAATTGAAGCAAACTATGAGGAAGTGTTGGTGAAGGCAGGGATTAATGGGTATGAATATTTAGATAAGATCGTTCAGATTCCCTTTGTGATACCAAGCGCTCCACTTGAAGATATCGAACGGTATGTGGATTCAATGCTGTGGTCTGAAGAAGAGAAGGCTTTATTTTCAAAAAAGAAAGCGCTTGCCCAGCCTGCAGTAGCCGAGCCTTCCGTACCATTACCGACTAGGGATGAACTGCCCAAGCAACCAGAAGTTGTCTCTCCGCCAACTCCGTTGGAGGAAATCCCTGTAAGCTTTACAGAGATAGAGCGGATGGCAATAAATGACTGTGCGAAGGATTTAGTAGATAACCCGCGCAAGATCAAGCGAATCATTAATATTTATCGCTATGCGCGGTTAATCTTGCCTGCTGAACAAGACCGACCAAAGGCAATTCGCTGGTATTTGATGGTTGAGCAATGGCCTCTACATGTTGCATGGATACTTGATCATATTGAAAATGATCAACAGCAGGCAAAGAGTAAGTTGAAAGGCAAATCCATCTTTGATGTTTACAAACTAGTTAAGCAGAGTATCCGTTCAGAAGATATGGAGACGCTATTAGCGATCGATGCTGATCCTGATAATTTTGTTTCATTTATCAAAAAGTATGGCTTTACAGTTCAAGAAATTTTGGCGTTATTGCCAATTACTTTCAATCTAAATCCTGCTATTCGTTCGGAAGTTAGCAAACAAATGCTGAAAGCTTCTGCACCCAATCCAAAGCGTAAGAAACCTGCAACCAGGAAGAAACCAGCTAGCACAGTACAATATGCCTAACGGGAAATTGCTTCGACGGAAGAGCGCCGTCTCGCACATCGTCCCGATGCTCTTTCGGGAATGACATTATGGAGAATATTTATGCCTTCACCTGAATATGATGACATTCGCAATATCACAAATTTCAAATCGCTGATCAAATACCTGCGGAAGGATTTGAATTGGCCGGTGGATGAGGAGTTGGTGGATGATTTGTCTTTTGATTACAAAGCCGCGGAGTTGGGGATCGATGATACGAAGGCGGTGAAGATCAAGGAGATCAAGAAGGTCGGTCAAATCTCAAGTTTCGTCGGCTACATTCGGGACATCACTGACGATCTCGTGCTGCGCTCCAACGCCATTCTGTGTGATGCCTTAGAGCAACTGCTGCCAGATCCACTGATTGTGATTAATCAGATGGGCATCATTCAGAGTTTCACACCACCCGCTGCAGAGCTCTTCGGCTACACTAAAGAGGAAGTATTGGGTAAGAATGTCAAACTGCTTACCCCAGAGGAAATCGCCGTCAACCACGACGAGTACCTGCACCGCTACATGACCACTGGCGTAAAGCACGTGATTGACACGACGCGAAAGGTGGTTGGTAAGAAAAAGAACGGCCAGAGCATTGAAGTCGAACTGCGTATCCGCGAGCTCAACTCCAAAACGAAAGTGCGCTATTTCATCGGATATGTGCGAGACTGCAGCCGAGATTACGAACTTGCCGTCGAAACCGAAGTCGGCGAGGCGCTCATCGAGCACAACCCAGACGCGATTATCACCATCACACCCAATGGTACCATTCAGAAGTTCAACCACCAAGCAGAGCGCTTATTCCAATTTGAACGCAAGCAAATCATTGGACGAAATGTCAAGGTGCTCATGCCGGAAGAAACTGCGATTCGCCACGATTCGTACTTGTCGAACTACCGCAAGACAGGGGTCAAGCGAGTGGTAGATGCGACGCGGCATGTGACGGCGGAAAGGAAAACAGGCGAGACGTTCCCAGCTGAAATTAGCGTGAAGGAAGTGAAGGACGAAAATGGACAAGCAGCGTTCTTTATTGGTTATGTACGACAAATTTAAAAAAAATAAAAATAAATAAAACTTAAATTCTCT
>JAFLCE010000170.1 GCA_017303655.1 Anaerolineae bacterium | reverse complement strand
GTGAAAAAGGCCGCAACTTCGGCACCGTCGGTGATGCATTCACCATGGATGTGTGCAACCGCTTCCCCATCGAAGTGCAAAAAAGATACGGCGACAAACTGCCAACAGGCATCATCGACAGCCTGCGCAAGATCGCGAACATCCGCCCCATATTGGCGGCTCCGCTGTGGATCAGCGGGCAGATCAAAAATTATGCACACTCACATCCAATCGAAGATGAATTGAAAAAAGTGTGGGATGAGATCGCAGACGAATTTCTGCAAACAAACTTTGTCCGTGAAGCAGACAAATCCTTCCGCTTCGACATGGTGGATGCAATGGAGTTGATCGTCAAGCTTTCGGGCCGCGCCACCTTTGCTACCATCAATGATGTGGTCGTGTGGGTCCGCAAGAAAATGTGGAGCGGCAAACATTCCTTTGCCAACCATGCATTAAAAGAACCCGCCTTTCTAAGTGGAAAGGCCCAGCACATTATCTACGGGCATACCCATCAATATGAAGTTGTCCCATTGGGAATGAACGTCTCTCTACCGGAGCCAGAAAGCCAGATCTATTTCAACGCGGGCACATGGCATTCGTATTACGATCTTGCGATCCAAAACCCGAAGGAACAAAAATTCGTTCCGTATCAGGCACTCACTTATCTCACCTTTTACACCCCGGAAGAACACGATGGTCGGCGCTTTGAAACGTGGTCTGGCGCGTACGCGTAATTCTCTGTATTAAAAATAAAAAATCGCCCGCACGATATTGCGCGGGCGATTTTTTATTTAGCTTAATTTTCTTTCTTTCTCGAAAAAACGAAGAAGGCGACTGCCATCAGCACCACGATCAGAATAGTCCACAGAGGGGGTCCGGAGGTTGCGACGGGGGCCGGTTCAACGGCTGCTGCTGTGGGGATTGCTGTTTCTGTTGCAGGCGGGATTTGCGTAGCGGCAACTGTGGCAGTGGTAGTTGGTGCCTGGGTCGGCAGAACAGGTGTCGGCGCGGGGTCGAAGCGGGCGTTCACATCTGCAAGTTCCGGTTGGATCAAATCGCCCGGCACAAAGACATCCAGCATCGCATTCGCAACCGTGAAGCCTTCGTTCGTGCCAAGCTGCAACGTCGCTTTGCGGAAATCAAAAACGAAGATGCCGTTATCGCCAATCGTCTTTGCGCCTTCTGCGTTGAAGAGAATGGCAGTGTCTTTGTTGATGCCGAACGCGAGCAACTCAGGGTGATTGTATGCAAGCGAGGTCAGGCGGCCAAAGCGTTTGTCGGCGATGATCTGCGGCTCGAGGGTGATGTTCAACCAACCGAGACCTTCGGCGATCTTTGTGCGTCCCTGCCAGAATGATTTTTGCGTGGCAAGTTCTTCGCGCTCAGCGTCATCGGGGGTGGGTTCGTGCGGAGCATAGAACGCGCCGAAGATGGGCATGGCAGCGTTATCTGCCATGACGGGATTGCCCGCAAGCCAGAAATCTTTGAGAGCCGCGAGCGCCTCAGGCTTGACTTTGGATTGATCCTTGCCAATGACCAATACGCCGCTGGTGCCTTCTGGTATTTCAATTGGCTGGTCTTCGACAAAGACAGATTGGACATCCATGCCGAGGGCTTCGGTGTATTTTTTGATGGCGGTTTCAGCTGAGCGGCCCGAAGGATAGCCCGTAGCGATGATGAAAATGTTTTCGCCTGCAATGGCTTTGAACTCGTTCAATACGGCGCTGTCTTCGAGATTGTCGATCAGGTCACCGGAGAGAATGAGCGGACCTGCGCCAGCGGGAAGGGTGAGAGAGTCAAAGCTGCGTTCGAGGGTTGGCGCAGGGTTGGCGAGCGAGGATGTGCGGGTGTTGAGATCGTAGGTCACATCACCGGGGGCAAGCAGGTGATAGACGATGTTGCGAAAGCTCATGATGGGTGTGCGATCTGGGTCGATGGTGACGTATTTGACTCCGTCTGCGGCGTGATAAGTTTCTGCATCAAAGATCGCAACGGCATACAAACCGAAGACATCGCTGAGGATTTCGTTGTTTGAAACAACACCAGTATACGCATCCACACCTACACCGACGTTTGGAATATCTGGCTGGGCGATAACGTTGAGTAAACGTCCGATGCGGGCGCGTTGGAAGAAGTGCTGATCGACCACGGCGTTTTGAATGGCGAAGGAAAAGCCGCGTTTGTCTTCCGAGTTCCAAATTTCAACGGCACCGGCAAAGAGACCATCGTCCACGCCGAAACCGTTGGACAGGTCAGCGATCATCACTTTGGATTGCATGGCTGCGCCTGCACTCGTGCCAGCAATGA
The DNA here is from genome assembly GCA_017303655.1 of Anaerolineae bacterium. GTDB lineage: Bacteria > Chloroflexota > Anaerolineae > Anaerolineales > Villigracilaceae > Villigracilis. The sequence goes on along the minus strand of JAFLCE010000170.1, from coordinate 659 downwards.
TCGTCCCCATTTCATGCAGTTCGTTGATGCGGTCTTCGACAGGTGTGTGGATGATCGCACCAATGCCAGTCTCCTGGTCACCGCCGAGGATGAAGATCATGGAAACGTCATCGGTGAAGTAGGCGAGGTTGGCAGGGTCTTTTGCATCTTCCTGCGTGAAGATGGGTAGAAGTTCCACTTTGCAAGTTAACGTTGAACCTTCAGGGATATTGCGTTGGCATGCGCCTTCAGTTTGAATACGGCGCTCTTCGGCATCCTTGAGGTTTTGCGTGCGCTCGCCTTCGGAGATATGGTCGGAGTTGGTGGAGTAGGGTGTGGCGAGGAGCAGGATGTGAACCACGTCGCCGCGGGCATTATCTACGGCGTATTTTCCCATGGCGGAGTATGTGTCAGTGTAGCCAGCGCCGATGGGAAGGAGCAGGCCAGGGGTAGCTTGAGCCGCAGCAATGCCTGAGGAGGCGAACATGATGCAGAGCAGGAGAATGAATGGGACCAGGCGATTCTTCATTGGGTGTCCTTCCTATAAGAAAAATTTACCAACGAGAGCACAGAGATATTCAGCTTTCTCCATGCTCTCGTTGGCGGGCAATTTAATTGTTTGTAGTATGGCGTGGGTCGAGGGCGTCGCGCAGGCCGTCCCCCAAGTAGTTGATGGCGAT
>JAFLCE010000017.1 GCA_017303655.1 Anaerolineae bacterium | reverse complement strand
AACCATCTCCGCAGATAATGACCGGTTTGCCTTTCTTCGTCCGGTCGATCCACGAAAAATCCCAGCAGATCTGACGAAGCATGCCCTGCATGGGTCCGTACGTTGTGGATGGTTTGATGATGACCACAGGGAACTTCTCGCGATGATACGCTTCGAGATAGACATGGTCTGCCGCGACTTTGTTGCGTCCATATTCCGTGTTCGGGCGCAGCGGATGCGTCTCATCGACGGGTAGATAATCATATTGAACACCATACGTGCAAACCGTGGATGTCTGCACGAACCAGCCCACGCCACGAAACGCGCGCACGCTGGAGGCGGCATCTTCAGCGCTGAAGCAGATCATGTCTATGGCAGCATCGAATTTCTCGGCTTGCATCTTACTTTCAAAGTCTTCTCGGTTATGCCGGTCACCCACAATGACACGGACGCCATCTGGCGCTTTCACACCCTGCCCACGATTGAAGAGCACAACTTCATGTCCTTTTTCAAGCAGAAGTCTCACAATGGGCTGACTGATATTCCCAGTACCGCCAACGATTCCAATTTTCATGATCTATTCTCCTATTTACATTTGAGATAACTTGTTTCTGCAAATACAATTCTCGTATTATTCCCCTTCAAACAAATGAAGTGTATGCCTTGTCAACTTGAAAAAGCGCTCCAAGTCCGGTTTCGTCAGAATCAATGTCGCTGTATTCACTAGTGGATGGCTCAAAAAGTGTTCACTTTGCCAGATCTCTGCATCTATCCACAACTCAACCACTTGCTCTACATCGTTTACCAATCCCATCATCGTCACCGAACCGCGGGTCACACCTAGCAGACGCATCAGGTTCTCTTCTGATGCAAACCGCAAATGCGGCACATTAATTTGTAGCGCCAACGCTTCCAACTTGACTGTCTTCTCGCAAGCTGTCACCGCCAGAAAAAATCGGCGCGCCTTTTTATCACACAGAAATAAATTCTTAGTACTTACTGCTGGTACAGTCGGGCGATGCATTTCCGACTCGGCACAGGTGAATACGGCTGGGTGCTCCATGCGCTCATACACAAAATTATTTGCATCCAGAAATACAAGCAGTTCTTTTTCATTCATCATGGCATGTTACCTTTTTATTCATACACTTCTGGGTTCACGCAATGTGGAAGCCGCTCCCCTTTTAGCCCAGCAATCAGGTTATTTGCCGCAAGCCTTGCCATATCATCGCGAGTCTTTTCGCTGGCACTGGCAATGTGCGGAGCGATGATACAGTTCTCAAGTGTGAGCAACGGAGAATTCATAGGTAGTGGTTCCGGGTCAGTCACATCCAACGCAGCGGCAAAAATTGTCTTAGACTTCAATGCCTGATACAACGCATCCTGATCCACCACCGGTCCGCGCGAGGTGTTGACCAGAATCGCATTGCGCTTCATCTTGCCAAGAAAATCCGCGTTCACCATGTGGCGCGTGGAATCATTCAACGGGGTATGCAAAGATACAAAATCAGCTTCATGCAAAAGCGCATCAAGGCTGTTCACCGGCGTGGCATTGAAGGCAGGTTCAGCGCCAGGGTCATAATAGATCATGCGCAAGTCAAAGCCTGCGGCACGTTTTGCAACCGCCTGCCCAATGCGACCAAAGCCCACCAAGCCGAGAGTCTTACCGACGAAATCCATACCTAACAAAATGGATGGTCCCCATGTTTTCCATTTCCCCGCACGCAAATAACGTTCTGCTTCATTCACACGCCGCGCAGCAGACATCAGCAAGGCGAAAGCAAAATCAGCAGTAGCATCCGTCAGAATACCCGGCGTATTCCCCACAGGGATTCTTCGCGCCGTCGCATCAGCTACTACGATATTATCAAAACCGACGGCATGATTGCTAACCACTTTCAATTGCGAGCCTGCCGCGTCCAGCACTTCAGCATCAATGCGGTCGGTCAACAAACAAAGCAAGCCATCCATGCCGCGCACTTTTTCGAGCAACACGTCACGCGAAGGCGGCAAATCGTCCTGCCATATCTCAGCGTCACAAAAATCACGGACGAGCGTCAAGCCTGCATCTCGAATGATGCGTGTGACAAATACCCTGGGCTTCGTCATTGTAAAATATCCTTCATAATGATGATATAAGTATCATATTATCATATCAAAATTCCGTGAAAACTATTTCAACCAACACACTGCAACACCATCCATTCGGGAATCAAATTTCCAATATCCTTGTCGCGTCGTTGCAAGCCGTTGAACCAGGGCAAGCGATTCAACGATTTGTGAAACGTGAAAAAGATCATCTACACATCGCTAAACAAATCTATCAACTCGACTCATTGGATCACATCACCGTGTTGGGGTTGGGCAAAGCGACTCAGTCCATGTCGCATGCATTGCTGGATATTCTTCCGCCTCACACTACCCGCGGCTTGCTCATTCCAAAACAAACCTTCCCCTCCCCCGTAGCGGGATTCGAAGTCTGTGCGGGCGGGCATCCTGTCCCAGATCAGAACAGCTTCATCGCCGGGAATAAAGCCCGTGAGATTGCATCGAACCTAAATGAAAAAGACTTGTTGATTTGTTTAATTTCAGGCGGCGGCTCGGCATTGATGACATCTCCTTTTCCCGAAGTGGGGCTTGAAAATTTACAAACCCTTACACAAGCTTTGTTATCTTGCGGCGCGCGCATCGATGAGATCAACACCCTGCGGCGTCATCTCGATAGAGTCAAAGGCGGCAGGATCGCTGAATCAGCCGTCCCTGCGCGAGTGGCAGGGTTGATCCTCTCCGATGTGGTTGGCAATCCACTCGAAGCCATCGCATCCGGACCAACTGCCCCAGACCCGTCCACGAAAACAGATGCGTTGAACATTCTTGAGAAATATGGGCTTACAAAAAAATTCAAAGAGACCATCGTCCGCTTTTTGGAGCAAGCCGCAGAAACACCAAAACCTGATGATTCTATCTTCTCGCGTGTGCAAAATGTATTGATCGGCAGCAATCAACTTGCGGCACAGGCTGGTCTCGAACAGGCGCAAGCACTCAGCTTTCACACAAAATTCCTCGGTGATGCCTGGCAGGGTGAAGCACGTGATGTGGCAAAGAAACTTTGTTTGCATCTGAAAGAAAATCTACCAAGACCATTTTGTTTGATTGCAGGTGGCGAGACCACCGTCACCGTGCGCGGAAATGGGCGCGGCGGACGTAATCAGGAGCTTGCACTTGCAGCTGCGATCGAATTGAAAGAGTTGGATAATGTCATGCTCATCACCCTCGCCACTGACGGCGAAGATGGCTCTACCGATGCGGCAGGGGCAATCGTCACAGGCGAAACCTTTCAACATGCCATTCACTCAGGGCTTGCACCCACTCAATTTCTGGATAACAACGACTCGTATTCGTTCTTTGAAACTCTCGGCGATCTGATCAAAACTGGACCCACCGGAACTAACGTTAACGATCTCACGTTTATGTTTGGCTTTTAGATGCGCTCATCTATTGAGCAATTTTCATTTTGAGATTTTTACACCTGTGATATAAACTTATCGCTTCTCGATAACAACCTACTGGAGAATTTACAATGAAACGCTTCTCAATTGCCATTCTGCTCGTTATGGTGCTTCTATCTGGCTGTGCCCCTGCAACTGAGCCTACGCCGATCCCGGGTGCTTTGTTCGTAGATCCCGGATATTCATTAGGAGAGATCAGCCCACTTGTGTACGGCTCCAACTATGGACCCTGGCTGGTCGTGTCCTTCGATATGTTGCCCCGCGCTTATGAGTCAGGGGTCACGATCCTGCGCTTCCCTGCGGGTTCCTGGGGCGACCATAACAACGTCACCAAGCTGCAGATCGACCAGTTCATGGATTTTGCGAACAAGGTCGGCGCAACAGCCATGTTCAATGTGCGCTTACTGGGCGGCACACCCGAACAAGCCGCAGAAATGGTCCGTTACACGAACGTTGAGAAAAAATATAATGTGCAATATTGGGGCATTGGCAATGAACCCACTCTTTATGAAAGTGAAGCGAAGAAAAATGGCGAGACCTATGATACGGTGCGATTCAATAAAGAGTGGCGTGAGTTTGCAACTGCTATGAAAGCCGTGGACCCATCCATCAAACTGGTGGGCGCAGAGATCAATCAATTCAGTTTTAGCACCGAAGAAGGCGCCACCACAAACTTTGGTGAATGGGATGAAACCTGGTTCGTGGAATTCCTCAAAGAGAATGGTGACATGGTGGATATTGTTTCGTTTCATCGCTATCCATTCCCACGGTCTTCAGTATCAGGTCCGCCAAGCGCTGAAGAGTTGGTGCAAAACTCACAAGAATGGGACAAGATCATTCCACGTGCACGCGCATTGATTCTGGAACATACCGGGCGCGACCTGCCGATTGCGGTCACTGAGTTTAATTCTGCATATGATAAATCGGTCGGCGGTGAGGCAACCCCAGACTCACATTTGAATGCGATCTGGGCGGCAGATGTTTTGGGACGCATGATCAAGAATGATGTGTTCATGGCAAATATCTGGTCACTGACTGCCAAGGGCGGTTATGGCGGCTTGGGCTTGGTGGGTCAGAGCGATGTGTATCCCGCTTATTACACCTATCAATTGTATGGAATGTTCGGTGAGGAATTGGTCTATTCTGCTTCGGATGTTTCGGGGCTGTCAGTTTATGCAGCGAAACGAGAAGATGGAACATTAACGGTGATGGTGGTGAATCTCTCTACTGAGGCGCAGGAAAAAGCCCTGGTCATTGCCGACCAGCCAACAGTTAAGGCAGAGGCGTGGCTTTTTGATCCAGAGCACAAGGTAGAGAATATGGGTGAGGTCGAATTGGGTGAAGGGGTCATATTCCCGCCCCAATCGGTGACTTTATTCATCCTAAAATAACCCATTTGGGGTATGGCAATGTTATCGATTTTTTAAGAAAACTGCGCTTGACTCTGTTTGATAGTTATGCAATAATGTAACCGGTTACTGTAACCGGTTACATTATATGCCTAAAAAATCCCAGTCTGTTACCATTCGTGACGTTGCCAAAGAGGCTGGTGTTTCTGTTGCTACAGTTAGCCGCTACCTGAACCAGAACGGACCGATCTCTGAAGAGGTTTCGCAGCGCCTTAAGAAAGTAATGGGGAAAATGCGGTATGTACCGCACGCGGCTGCCAGACAGTTGGCTTCTCAAAAAACTCATGTGGTTGGGCTCTTATTGAGCACCCTTCACAATGACTTCTTCGTGCCCCTTTTGAACGGCATTGAAGCCGTGATCCGAAAAAATAATTACAACCTGTTGATCGCCACCTATCATGCGAAGAGCCGCCATCTCCCCCCTCCAATTGGACCTCATAATACGGATGGTTTGTTGGTTTTCTCGGATGGTCTTTCGGATGATGATCTGATCGCCCTGAATGAACGCAAATTCCCGATGGTGCTCGTACATCGCACCCCTCCTGCTGAGGTAAAAATTCCCAGTGTGACCGTCGAGAATAAACGAGTGACCTTTGAATTGATCGAACATCTCATCAAGGCTCATGGACGCACTCGCATCCTCTTTATGCGGGGACCCGCTCAACAAGAAGACTCTTATTGGCGTGAAATGGGTTACAAAGCCGCTCTGATGGCGAATGGCATTGAATTTGATGAAAGCTTAATACTATGCGGGGATTTTGAACGTGATGTTTCTTACCATGCTCTTTTGAATTTCTTGAATAACGAGTCCTCACCAAACTTTGATGCTGTTTTCTGCGGCGACGATGATGCTGCCATTGGTGTTTTACGCGCCTTACATGAAAAGAAGATCCGGGTTCCGGAGGAAGTCTCTGTAGTTGGTTTCGACAACCTAGGCTTTTCCCCTTTCCTGACACCGTCGTTGACGACCGTTGGAGCTCCTACAGAAGATGTAGGACGCATAGCCGCGGAAAAACTATTCTCCATTTTCGAACAACAGTTCCCCGAAGAGCTAACACTATTGCCTACGGAACTGATTTTTCGGCACTCATGTGGGTGCAACCAAAATTCAGATTATATAAAAGGAGATGTCCAGGATCAAATATCAACCCTTCCCCATCCGTCGTCTTGAAACCTAATAAATGAGGAGAATATTGCACCATGAAAAAGAATTTGCTCGTATTGTTAAGCCTGCTCGTAATCGCTTCTATGATGCTTGCAGCTTGCGCTACCCCCGCTGCTGAAGAACCCGCCGCTGAAGAACCGGCTGCTGAAGAACCTGCTGCCACTGAAGCCGCCGCTGAAGAACCTGCCTCTGGCGAAAAGGTTCAGATCCGCTGGTTCGTTGGTCTCGGCACCGGAACCAACCCCGAACAGGTCGCAATCCAGGAAGAAGTTGTAGCTGACTTCAACGCTTCTCAGGATAAGATCGAACTCGTGCTCGAAATCGTTCCTTTCGATGCCGCTCGCGACACCCTCTCGACCCAGATCGCTTCCGGCGCTGGTCCCGACATTGTCGGTCCAGTCGGCTGGGGTGGTTCCAATGACTTCTATGGTCAGTGGCTCGACGTTGCTCCTTACATCGAAGAATCCGGTTTCGATCTGAGTGTCTTTGACCCCGCTTTGGTCAAGTTCTACCAGACCGAAGAAGGTCAGGTTGGTTTGCCTTTCGCCGTGTTCCCCGGCGCGATGTACTATCAGCCCGCCATGTTCGATGAAGCTGGTTTGGCATATCCTCCCCAGGTCTACGGCGAAAAGTACGTCTTCCCTGACGGCACCGAAGCTGACTGGAACTGGGAAACTGTTACCCAGGTCGCCAAACTCCTCACCGTTGATGTAAACGGCTTGAACTCCACCGAAGAAGGCTTTGACCGCACCCAGATCGTTCAGGTTGGTTATGCTCCTCAGTGGCAGTCCGTTCAATCCATTGCTACCTTCTATGGTGGCGCTGCCAAGATTTACTCCGGCACCGAAAAGGGTTCCTATGAATCCACTCTGCCCGACAGCTGGAAAGAAGGTTGGCAGTGGTACTACGATGGCATGTACGGCGAACAGCCCTTCATTGCCACCGGTCCGCTCGCTGGCGCTCCTGAATTCGGCAATGGAAACCTCTTCAATGCCGGTAAAGCTGCCATGGGTCTGACCCAGACCTGGTACACCTGCTGTTTGGGTGACTTCAAAACCGCTGGTCTCGAATTCCAACTCGGCATTCAGCCGATTGGCGCAAACGGTGATGTTGCCGGACGCGTAGATGCTGACACCTTCCGCATTTTGAAGAGCACCAAGAACCCCTCTGAAGCCTTTGAAGTGCTCGCCTACCTCATCACCACCGGTGGCGATAAACTTCTGCCCGCTTACGGCGCCATGCCTGCGATCGCTGACAAGACCGATGCCTTCTTTGCTGTCAAGTCTGCTGACTATCCCTTCGTGACCGAAGAAAGCTGGAACGTGTTCATCCAGGGTCTCGCTTACCCCGATACCCCAAGCTCCGAACAGTATCAGCCGAATTCCATCAAGGCGAATGCACGCTTCGCGACATTCCTCGACTTGATGAACAACACCGAAGGTCTCGACTTTGATGCAGAGTTCGCAAAATTGGTCGAAGATCTTAACGTGATCTATAACGAGTAAGAGTAATTTGAAGTAAGATTGGGCAGGTCAAGATGATTGACCTGCCCAATCCAATTAATTCACTAAAGGAGTGCCTCATGCTTGAAGAACTTAGTAAAAAACAAGAAAAGTTTTCATTTGCCGCGTTTCGAAACATGAAGTCGATCGCAAAAAGAGAAATGCGGAGTGGACTGAGCTTCACCTCGCTATGGATCGTTGGCTTCCTCGCCTTCACCTTCATACCCATGCTGGCAACTCTGTTCTTTAGTTTCATAGATCTCAATATTACCGACGGTATTTTCAGTGCTCCAAAATTCGTCGGGTTCGATAACTATGCTCAATTATGGAAAGACCCCCAAGCTGGAGTGAACCCCAAGTTCTGGTTTGGTAGTGAAACACCAAGCTCGTTGATCATCACTATTAAGTTTGCTTTGATCGCCCTGCCTGTAGGCATCTTTGCTCCACTTTTACTTGCCCTTCTGATGAACAATAAATATCTCAAGGGACAATTCATTTTCCGCACTTTGTTTTACATGCCTTTCATCGTTCCATTCATTGCCAGCGTCTTTTTATGGGGCGGCATGCTCAACACCGAAACCGGCTGGATCAACCGCTTCCTCGAATTCGCCGGGGTTCCGAACGAAAGCCTGCCGGGATGGGCAAATGACGTTAACTGGGTATATCCCACTTACGTCATCATGGGTATTTGGGGGGTCGGGAATGCCATGTTGATCATGCTTGCTGGTCTGCAAGGCGTGCCCACCGAGCTTTACGACGCTGCCAAAGTGGACGGCGCAAGTACCTGGTCGACCTTCTGGAATATCACCTTCCCAATGATCTCCCCAGTCATTTTCTATAATCTGGTTCTGAATATTGTGGGATTGTTCCAATACTTCCTGGTTCCGTTGGTTGTCAACAATGGGACAGGACGTCCTGGCGGAGCAACCCTTTTCTACAATCTATACCTTTACAAAACCTTCTTCACCTTCCAGAACATGTCTTATGGTTCCACCCTGGCGTGGTTCTTATTCATCGTGATCTTAATTATTACGGTCGTATTATTCTCCACGGCAAAGTATTGGGTTTATTACGCTGGTGAAGCCAAATCTTAAGAGGATATGATGAAAACAAAAATCAAATCTGGAATAAACAGCGTTTTTGTTACGTCACTTGTGTTGGCGATACTGGTGGTATTCCTCTCTCCTTTCGCTTTTATGGTCCTGACTTCCTTGAAAACAAGAGAGCAAATCTCAGTAGTAGGCGCACCCATTTGGCCTGCCGCCCAGCCTAAATATGAATATAACGGCAAAGATATAGATGTTTTCAAGGTTCCGGTTGGTAAATGCGTAGGGTTTGATGCAGCTAGTACTAATGTAAAGAACCTCGCACTTGTTACGAAAGGACGCCAGGAAAGCACCTTTGTAGACCCTGCAGATATTGCCAAGGGTGAATTTGCCTGTCAGGTTTCATGGCGTGCCCTCGATCGCCCATGGGTGCTCTCCCCCACTTGGGAAAACTATAGAGAAGTATGGGAGACCATTCCCAACGGCTATTGGCGTCTGCTTGGCAATACGCTCTTCTACGCCATTACAACCATGATCGGTACTGTGATTTCGTGCATTTTGGTGGCTTACGGATTTGCACGTTTCCGCTTCCCAGGGCGTGACTTGATGTTCGTCGTCTTGATCTCGACCCTCTTTTTACCTGGCGCGGTAACCATCATCCCAACCTATGCGTTCTGGCAATCTTTAGGATTAGTCGGTTCATGGTATCCGCTAATCGTGCCACACTTCTTTGCAAATGCCTATAACGTCTTCCTCTTCCGTCAATATTTCATGACCCTTCCGCGCGAGTTGGACGAATCCGCCATGATCGACGGAGCAGGACCTCTACGCATCTTGTGGTCCATTCTTCTTCCGCAATCCTATCCGGTCATCATTGCGGTCGTAGTCTTCCACATCGTCTTCGCTTGGAACGATTACTTTGGACCTTTGATCTATCTCTCCACGTCACGTGAGAATTGGCCCATTTCGGTGGCGCTCTCTTCCTTCAACGGCATTTACGGACAGCAGCCCCAATTGATCCAGGCAGGCGCATTCCTCGCGATCCTCCTGCCGATGCTGCTCTTCTTCGTTGCCCAACGCTTCTTCATTCAAGGTATCGTCGTCACCGGCGTCGATAAATAGATTAAGGAAAAGTATACATGCTTAAAGTTGCTGTCATTGGCGGCGGTTCCACCTACACCCCAGAATTGGTCAACGGTTTTCTGGCGCGCCACAAGCAATTCCCCGTCGACGAATTATGGTTGATGGATATTGACAAGGAACGCCTCGACATCGTTGGAGGGTTTGCCCAGCGCATGGTCGCTGCCAAAGGCTCCCCTTTCAAAGTGGTCTTGACTACTGACCAACGTGCCGTCGTCAAAGATGCAGATTATGTGACAACCCAACTACGTGTCGGGCATATGGAAGCCCGTAGACGCGATGAATACCTCGGTCTGCGGCATGGACTGATCGGACAGGAAACCACCGGCGTGGGCGGCATGGCAAAAGCCTTACGTACCATTCCAGTGATTCTTAGCATCGCGAAGGACATGCGCGAACTTTCCAAACCCGGTGCCATGCTGGTCAACTTCACCAATCCAGCCGGGCTGGTGACTCAAGCCTTGAGTCAGTACGCAAAGGAAACTCCTTCAGTTGGCGTTTGCAACGTTCCGATCACAGCGAAGATGAGCATCCTCGAAGGGTTGGAACAAGCCACAGGTAAGAAGATCGAGCCGGAGCGAGCTGAGTTAAAAACCCTCGGGTTGAATCATCTTTCCTGGCATCGTGGATTCACCGTAGATGGTGAAGATGTCTGGCCCCAGGTCATTCAAGCTTACATTGACAAACTCAAAAAAGAGGAACATCCTGACTGGGACCCACGCACAGTGGAAGTTCTGCGATTGATGCCCAATTATTACCTGCAATACTTCTATCACACCGATAAGAAGCTTAAGGCACAAGAGGCCTGGCCGCCTTCCCGCGCTGAGGAAGTGATCGAAGTAGAAAAAGATCTTTTGCGTCAGTATGCTGACCTCAGCCTCAATGAACCACCGGCAGATCTAATGAAGCGTGGCGGCGCATACTACTCTACAGTTGCCACCCAATTGCTCAACGCACATTACAACGACCTCGGTGAGACTCATGTGGTCAATATCCGCAATAACGGCGCGGTAAAAGAATGGGACCCAGCCTGGGTTCTCGAAATGCCCTCCACTGTTAAGAAGAGCGGCATCACCCCGCTACCTGCCGACCCATTGCCTGCCTCATGTTTTGGGCTGATCTCCAGCGTCAAGCAATATGAATTGCTCACCGTGGAAGCCGCCGTACATGGCGACCGCGATGCAGCCTATCAGGCGTTGCTTGTCCACCCAATTGGACCCAAAGCAGATAAAGTGCAAGCCGTTCTCGATGACATGCTCGAAACACATCGGGAACATCTCCCTCAGTTTTTCAAATAAATGAGTGACTGTCATCTGAAAAATGACAGTCACTGTCTTATTCGTCATGAGATATTTTCTTGGAGTAGATATCGGAGCCACAAAAACCGCCGCACTCATCTGTGATACGAACGGACACACGTTGGGTAGCGGCATTGGCGGACCCGGCAACCACGAAGACGTTGGCATGGAGGGAATGGAAAAAGCCATCGCGCAGGCAGTCAACAACGCCCTGCAACAAGCACATATTCGAATGGATGACCTGTCTGGGGCGGGCTTCGGCATTGGTGGCTACGACTGGCCCTCACAAGAAGCTGTGATGCATGAAAGCATTCGCAAAGCAGGCATCATCTGCCCGACCAAGATCGTTAACGATGTTGTCCTTGGTTTGCTGGCAGGCACCAGCGCAGGCTGGGGGCTTGCGGTGGTATCGGGTACAGGCTGCAATTGTCGCGGCTGGGACCGTGAGCACAAACACGAAGGACGCGTCTCTGGCTTGGGCGTATTGATGGGCGAAGGCGCAGGTGGAAGCGAACTCATCCACCGCACGATGCAGATCATTGGCTACTCGTGGACAAAACGCCTGCCGCCCACTGCACTCGCAGATGCATTCGTTGAAAAATACGGTGCCAAAGATCTTCAAGATCTGATCCAAGGCTATACCGATGGAACCTATGCCATCAGCGCAGAAGCTGCCCCCATCGTATTTAAAATTGCCGCCCAAGGCGACGCACTTGCCCAACAACTGATTCACTGGGCAGGCAACGAACTGGGTGAAATGGCAAACGCCGTCATCCGTCAACTTGAATTTCAAGACCTCGAATTTGAGATCGCATTGATCGGCTCCATGTTCAAAAGCGAAGAAATGCTGATCGCCCCTATGCGTGCCAAAGTCCACGAACTCGCGCCGAAAGCTAAACTGATCCCGGTAGAGATTAAACCAGTGGCGGGCGCTGTCTTACTCGGCATGGAAGCCGCCAACGTACAGATCACAGATGAAGTACGGACTGTGCTAAAGACTACTTGAAATAAAAACTATGAAGAACCGCTCCGCCTCTACCTTAACCCTTTGCTTGATCCTGCTTTCCTTAATTGGTTGCACACCCATGCAGACTCCACCTACCTCCACCCCTCAAGCTTCTCTCACCCCCGAACCGGAATCATCCTTTCGCATCATTGCCTATGCCACCGAAGCCATTGTCCCTGAAGTCATTCCGTACGACAAATTGACCCACATCAACTACTCCTTCCTCATCCCCAACGCCGATGGAACTTTCGTCAAGATCACCAATAGTTGGAAGTTAAAAAAGATCGTGGAACTGGCACACAACCAGAATGTGAAAGTTAGTATCGCCGTGGGAGGCTGGGGCTGGGATGAGCAATTCGAGCAGATGGCAGCTTCGGCTGAGTCACGAACCGCTTTCGTCAAAAACCTGAAAGCCTTCGTGGATGAATATCAACTCGATGGCGTGGATATGGATTGGGAATATCCCGACCCCGGACAATCCTCACAGAATTATGTGGCGCTCATGACCGAACTGCGTGGCGCCCTGCCCGATAAACTCATCAGCACTGCCGTGATCTCATATGGCGATGATACCGGGTTGGGAATCCCAACTGAGTCTTTCGATCTGGTCGATTATGTCAATGTAATGACCTACGATGGAAGCGACCACGGCACCATGGAGCAGTTTGAAAAAGGTTTGCAATATTGGTCATCACGCGGCGTGCCGAAAGAGAAAATCAATATCGGTGTGCCGTTCTACTCGCGCCCCAGTGAAGTGACCTATTCCAAGATAGTCTCTAATGACCCCGCCGCCGCACAAACTGATAGCTTTGATTATTTTGGCATGCTGCAAAACTATAACGGAATTCCGACCATCAAAATAAAAACAGAACTCGCCATGCAAAATGCAGGCGGCATCATGTTCTGGGAACTAAGCCACGATGCGCAAGGTGAACTTTCGTTGGTCAATGCAATTTTCGAAGTAGTGAGTAATAAGTAACGAGCGTAGTTCTTTCATCATTCATCTTTCTGCATTCTACATTCAGGAGAAACCATGTCTCAACCGTTTACCCTCGGCGTGAACTACTGGCCCCGTCGCAAAGCCATGTATTGGTGGAGTCAGTTCGATGCTGGTGAAGTGCGCGAAGAATTTGCGCTGATCAAAGAGATCGGCATGAATGTAGTCCGCCTCTTTTTGCTGTGGGACGATTTTCAACCCGACCCAACTTCAGTTAACACTGAAGCCGTGAACAATCTTGTTAAAGTGGCAGACATTGCCGTTGAGAATGGACTCGGACTCGACGTGACCTTCTTCACCGGGCACATGAGCGGACCGAACTGGAGTCCGCGCTGGCTGTTGGGCGGCGACCTGCCCCCTGCTGCACATAAACATTGGCTGAGGGATGTGGTGAGTGAAGGCAAGATCACCAATAAAGGATACCGCAACATGTTCCACGACGAGCAAGCCTTAAAAGCCGAGCGTTTGCTTTTGCAAACCGTCGTTGGTGCGCTCAAAGACCACCCCGCCGTGTGGATGTGGAATCTCGGCAACGAACCGGATCTCTTCGCTTGGCCGGATACTTCTGACCAAGGTGCAGCATGGGTCAAGGAAATGGTCACGCTGATCAAATCCATAGACCCGAAGCGACCGGTCACCATCGGTTTGCACGGGGATGGCATACATCGCGATAACGGTCTGCGCGTGGATAAGGTCTATGCCAACACCGATGTCGCCGTGATGCACTCCTACCCCATGTACTCTGACTGGGCGCGCAAAGCGCTCGACCCGGATTATGTCCCGTTCACCTGTGCGATCACAGCCGCTCTGGCAGGCAAGCCCGTATTAATGGAAGAGTTCGGCGGTTGTACAGCTCTGCCGGGCGAAGCCAGCTACATAATGAAATGGACAGAAACAAGCGGACGCGAACGTGAGCAATTCATGGCAAGTGAAGAGGATTTCGCAGAATTCCTCAGCCTGACCATTCCAAAACTTCAACACAGCGGCGCAACCGGCGCCATGCTCTGGTGCTATGCCGATTACATCCCCGAACTGTGGAACATGCCGCCCTGCCAGAATGCCGTCCATGAACGCTTCTTTGGGCTCGTCCGCCCGGATGGTTCGCTCAAGCCGCATGCGAAAGTGATTCAAGAATTTGCCAAGACCAAGCCGATGGTGCAGCCCATCCCTGAGTATGCCAAGATCAATATCTCTGCAGACGAGTTCTACAAAGAACCACTTGGCAATCTGGTCGATTTATATGCTGAATACTTAAAAAAGATGGAAGGCTAAACATGAAAAAACTAATCATCAATTCAGACGACTACGGACGCAGCCACGAAATTTCAGAAGGGATTCGCCTCGCCCACAAGCATGGCGTAGTCACTTCAAGCACTTGTATGATGAACATCCCCACCACAGCAGATGACGTTCGCCTGGCTGTGAAAGAAACACCCACGCTTGGGCTGGGAGTCCACCTGGTGTTAACGATGGGCAAGCCCATCTTAAAGCATGAAGCGGTCAAGTCCGTCACCGATGCCAACGGCGACTTCTTCAAGTACACACCATTCATCGAGAATATTCCCAATCTGAAGATCGAAGAGGTCAAAGCAGAATGGCGTGCACAGATCGAAACCTTCATCACAGCCGCCGGGAAGAAGCCCGACCACCTCGACTCGCATCATCATTCTTCTTATTTTGCACCTGAACTTTTCCGTGCCATGCTCGAACTGGCAAAGGAATATGATTGTCCCATTCGCTATCCATTTTCGGGCGGCATCTCGGGCGAATTGAGCGAAACCTTCAAACAGACTCCTGCGTTGATAAAAGAGTTTGCGCCGAAACACCCGGATGTCTTCATCGTGGATTTCTACGACAAGCAAGCCACCGCCGATGTGCTTACCGAACTGCTATTAAATGTAGGCGAAGGAACTTCTGAGCTGATGTGCCATGTCGGTTTTGTGCCCGATGCCTTCATGAAAGAATCTGTCTACAACAAGCCACGCCAGCGCGAACTCGGCATCATGCTCGACCCTGCCGTGCGGACCTTGATCGAAAAGCTTGGCATTGAGTTGATCAATTTCTCAAACCTATAACGACCAAACACATCACAAGTTTTATTTCTATTTTGCCAACGGAGTCTCTCATGTCTAAAATCGAATCCCTGCTCGCCGAAATGACCCTCGAAGAAAAAATCTCCATGCTCGCCGGGTTTGAACTCTGGTTCAGCACGGGCGTGCCGCGCCTTAACATCCCCGCCTTTCGCATGGCAGATGGTCCAAATGGTGTGCGCGGCATCTGGAGCGAGATGTCGCCCACCTCTGCGGCAACTCCCGTTGGCATCGCGCTCGGCGCCACTTGGAATCCTGATCTGGTAGAGAAGGTCAGCAATGTCCTTGCCGATGAAGTGAAAGACAAAGCCGGGCATGTTCTACTGGCACCCACGGTTAACATCCATCGCACCCCCATCGCCGGGCGCAACTTCGAATGTTTCGCCGAGGATCCTTATCTCAGCGGCATGATCGCTTCATCTTATATCAAAGGCTTACAGGATAAAGGCATTGGGGCATGCATCAAGCATTTCATTGCCAACGATCAGGAGTTTGAACGCAACTCCATGAGCTCTGAAGTGGATGAACGCACGCTGCGTGAAATCTATCTTGAACCGTTCCGCATTGCCATTCGCAAATCCAATCCTTGGGCGGTCATGTCCTCCTATAACCGTGTCAATGGAGTCTACGCCTGCGAATACGACCATACCCTGCTCGAAATTCTCAAAGGCGAATGGAATTACGATGGTATCGTCATCTCCGATTGGTACGGCACCTACGATCTGAACGTCCCCAACGGTGGGCTCGATATTGAAATGCCCGGACCCGGTCGCTGGATGTCTGAAGAAGTTGTCAAACGTGCATTGGATGAAGGTCCATTAACAGAAGAAGGCATCAACAACAAAGCCACCCGCCTGTTACGCTTTTTAGAAAAAGCCGGGCTGCTTGATACGCCTCCACACAAAAACGAAGTCGCCAACGATAACCCCAAGCATCGCAAAGTCTTGCGCGAAGCTGCGGGCGAAGCGATTGTCTTGCTCAAGAACAAGAAAGACCTTCTTCCGCTTAAGAAGGTCAAACGCATCGCAGTCATCGGTCCGCATGCCGAACGCGCCAGCATTTTCGGCGGCGGTAGCTCTTCCGGCTTTCGCCCACATTATGTCGTCTCGCCGCTTGAAGGCATCAAGAACCGCGCGGGCAAAAACATCAAAGTGGATTACGCCCCCGGATGCCATATCTTTAAGACCCTGCCGACTCCTGCTCCCGAACTTTTCTCCAACGCTGAAGGTCGCCTCGGACTTAACCTGAGCCTGTTCAACGGCACGGAGTTTTCCGGACCCGCAGCCTTTACCGATGTAACCCCATTTGTGGATCATGGCTGGTTCTACGTCTCTGTACCGAATGTAAATCAAGACTCCTTCTCCTTGATCCAGGAGGGACTCTTCACGCCCAATGAAAGCGGCACGCACAAATTCTCGCTCAGCGGCGTGGGCTGGAGCAAACTTTACTTCAATGGAAAACTATTGATCGACCATTCCAACGACACCGATATGGGACGTGAGATCATCAAAGAGATCAAGCTCGAAGGCGGAAAGACATATCCCATCCGCATTGAGTTTTATTGGAAAGGCTCTTCGATTTGGCGTTCCGTCAAATTGGGACATCTTCCTCCGCAGTCAGAAGACTTGCTGGATGATGCCATCAAACTTGCCAAGAAAGCAGATGTAGTCATCGTCGTTGGCAGTTTGAATGCAGAATGGGAAGCCGAAGGCTTCGACCGCGTAGACATGAAACTACCCGGCCAACAAAATGAATTGATCAAACGTGTGGCAAAGGCAAACAAGAACACTGTTGTCGTGGTCAATACCGGCTCAGCCGTGGAAATGCCCTGGGCAGACCAAGTGGCAGGCATTGTGCAACTCTGGCTCAACGGGCAAGAAATGGGCAACGCACTCGCAGACGTTCTCTTCGGAGATGTCACTCCTTCTGGTAAATTGCCCACCACCTTCCCGGTACGCTTGGAAGATAACCCGGCTTACATCAACTACCCCGGCGAGAATAGCCAGGTCCGCTACGGCGAGGGCATTTTCGTTGGTTATCGTTATTACGACACCAAGAAACTTGCTCCGCTCTTCCCGTTTGGTCATGGGCTTTCTTATACATCCTTCAAGTACAGTAACCTGCGGCTGGATAAAAAATCCCTCAACCCGAATGAAACTCTGACCGTCAAAGTGGACGTGACCAACACCGGCAAAGTGACTGGCAAGGAAGTGGTACAGCTGTACGTGCATGATGTCAAAGCAACCATGGCAAGACCAGAGAAAGAACTCAAAGCTTTTGCCAAGGTGGAGCTAAAACCGAAACAGAAGAAGACCATCACCTTTACGCTTGACCGTGAAGCTTTCTGGTATTTCGACACACTCAAGAACGCGTGGAGCACCGAAGCAGGCGAGTATGAGGTTTGGGTCGGAGGATCAAGCCGTGATGTAAGAGAGAAGCGCAGCATCCTGCTTGAGCCGGAAGCGCGCACCTCCCGTCTGCATGCGGGCTTGACCATCAAATCCTTATTGGCAGATGCAGACGCTCATAGTGTTTTGATGAAGCACACAGCAGGTCCGTTGATGATGGCGGATCTTAACACGATCGGCGAGATGACCCTGGATGAGGTTGCGGCGAAATTCCCCGATGCCTTGCCGAAAAGCCGCTTGAAACGGATCGATATTGAATTGGTGAAAATAAAATAATGAATAAATTTTTGACATTGACCCTTGCACTCTCGCTATTGCTCTCAGCATGTGGGACGGGTGCGGCAGGCGTTGAAACTGCGCCGACACCCTACCCGACTCCGATCAAAGAGACCTTTACGGTTCAGCGTGGCGATATTGTGATCGAAGCCAAATTGAGCGGACGTGTTACGCCGCTGGCGTTGTATACCGTTTATTTTGAAATGAACGGACAGGTCAGCGAGTCTTTCGTCAATGTGAATGATGTCGTGACGGAAGGTCAACTGCTGGGTGAGTTGGTGGAAGCCCGCGAGATCAAAGCCAAAGCGCAAGAGATGCAGAACGTCATCCGACGCGTACAGATCGACCTTGAGATCGCGACGTTGACACTCGAGCAATACAGATCGCAAGGCAAGTCTCAAGCCGAAATCCGCATTCAAGAACTGCAAGTGGAACTCGCGCAAATGGCTCTAGACGAGTCTTTATTGAGCCTGGGAATCGACCCTGAAACGTATACACCCGATGATATCGATTCACAGGTGGCACAAGCTCGCGCCTTCGCGCCCGCTGATGGAACCATCATTGCCGCTGTCAGCGCAGGACGCAAGCTAAACTCGTCTACAACCGCCTATGTGTTGGGCGACCCGAACAAACTTGAGATCGTGGTCCAACTCGATGAAAGTAAGGGCGATGACGAAGTCCGCGAGATGTTCGAGGGAATGCCCGTCATCGTCACATTAGATGCAGCCCCAGATAAGCCACTCTCTGGCAAGATAAGACAACTCCCCTCTCCTTATGGAACCGGTGACAGTGAAGATCGCACCGTTCACATTTTGCTGGATGCAGCACCTTCTGCAACTACTTACCAGAACGGCGACAAGGTCACGGCAGTGATTCAACTTGCCAGCAAAAGTGATGTGCTATGGCTCCCACCCGATGCCATTCGCACCGCGGGCGGACGCACTTTCGTGATCATCAATAGTGAAGCGGGACCAAAGCGTGTGGATGTTGAGCTTGGCTTGCAAACTCGTGACATGGTTGAGATCGTTTCCGGGTTGGATGAAGGGCAGGTGGTTGTAAGTCCGTGATGAGTAGTGAGTAACAAGTAATAAGATAAATCTTGTTCCTCGGCAACTCGTCCCTCATAACTTACAACTCGCAACTTCTACATGCAATTCCTCTCCCCTCTCCGTTCCTTTGCCCTGCAAATTTGGGCGACCACAGGCATCGCCTTCAAGCGATTGCTTAATCAACGCTTCCTGAGTCTCGCTTCGATCGCAGGCCTGATGATCGCTTCTGGATTCATCCTAAGCGTGCCACTGTACGCGGATGCGACCTACTTCCGCCTTTTGCGTGAGGAACTGCTGGCGGGACGTGAAGCGGAGTTGACCCAAAAGCCGGTGGATTATGCTCCGCTTGCCTTCGTGTTCGAAGTGAAGGTTGCAGGCAACGACAGCCCGCAATGGAAAAACATCGAGGAAGTAGATACCTATCTCTCTGATGCCGCTTTGCGGCGCATCAACCTGCCGATCCTTGAAGTGATCCGTCGCTTCCGCACCGATGGATACAATATGTACCCGCCGCGTGACGTGAGCAATTCCGGCACTCAATATCCGCTGACCTCTGTCAGTTTTGCGTTCATCACCCCATTGGAAGATACCGTCACCATCATCAACGGCGCTGCGCCGCAGCCCTTTGTATCCCTGCTCAAGGATGGCGATGCCATCGAAGTGATGGCAAATGAAAGCCTCGCCGAAGAATTTGGCGTGCAAGTCGGTGACACCTACACTTTGCGCACAGAAAAAGGCAACCTGCCGGTGCTCATCGTCGGCTTGTGGCGAGCCGTTGATCCGCTCGCCCCATATTGGAGCGTAACCCAAACCAACTGGTTGATCGTTCACGAAGATTCCTACAAAGGCATCATCAGCGAACGCGTGGATGATGAACTTCGTAACGTCACCTGGAGCATCATCGCCGATGGTTCCTCTTTACATGCCAAAGATGTGCAGGGATTAAAGGAACGCATACTCTCCGTTGAAAGTCGCGCCGGGAGCTTGCTCGAAAAAACCGTGCTGATCGCCTCGCCGCTCGAAGCGCTTGACCGATATCAACAGAATTCACCCACACTGACCTATTTATTATTTGCGTTCAGCGTGCCGATCCTCAGCCTGATCCTTTCGTTTATCGGCTTGGTCGCGGGTCTTTTCGTTGGACAGCAACGCGGCGAGATGGCGATCCTGCGCAGCCGCGGTGCAAGCGCCGCACAAGTGGTCGGGATGTCGCTCATGCAAGGCGTCTTGCTTGGCATCGTTGCGCTCACAGGCGGTGTAGGTCTCGGCGTATGGATCACACACTCCATCGGCAAAGCCCGCAGCTTTTTAGACTTCAGCGCAGAAGGCGGGTTGCGCGTCAGCATCACACCTGAAGTGCTTGGCTATGGTCTGCTCGGCATCGGCATCATTTTGCTAATCCAAGTTCTACTGCCAACTCTTAGCGCCGCAGAGAACACCATCGTCACATACAAACAAGAGCGCGCGCGTTCCTTCCGCATTCCGTGGTGGCAAAAATTTTATATCGATGTTCTTTTGCTTATCCCAGCCGCTTATGGATTCTGGCAACTCTCGCTGCAAAGTCAACAAGCCTTAAGCGGACCGGAGACTCTGCCAGACCCGTTGCAAAATCCGCTGCTATTGCTTGTACCTGCCCTCGGCATTTTCTCCGTCGCTCTTTTCACGCTCCGGCTTGTTCCACGCTTCATGGCATTCCTCTCGTGGACGCTTCGCACCACCAAAAGCGTCGGCTTGCTGATGGCAGCTCGCTACCTCGAACGGACTCCCGCTTTTTACAGCGCGCCGCTCGTCTTACTTGTGCTAACGCTAGGCTTATCTGCGTTTACTGCATCCCTCGCAAAAACGCTTGACAGCCAGCTCGATAAACAAATGCGCTATCAAACTGGCGCGGACATGAACATCTATGAGTTCGGCACGACCTTCAATGAAGATAGCCCGAACCCGATCTACACCTTCAACCCGGTGGAAGATCACCTCAGCATCCCAGACGTGGAAGCAGCCACTCGCGTGGGACGTTATAACTTCACCGCCATCGGTACAGCCGGTTCCATTGAAGGGACCTTCCTCGGCATTGACCGCCTGACCTTTCCCTCGGCAGCTTATTGGCAACGGGATTTTGCCAATGAACAACTGGGCGTGTTGATGAATCAACTTGCTGCAAACCCGACTGGCATTCTCGTGCCAACGCAATTGCTTGAAAAACAAAAACTAAAAGTCGGCGACAAAATGAAACTTGGCATCGCCACTGGCATAGCCGGTGAGTCGATCACATGGGACGCAACCATTGTCGGCTCGTTCGACCTCTTCCCCACCTGGTATCCCGACTCTGGCACCATGGTCGTGGGCAGTCTCGAAGAACTGTTCCTGCGGGCGGGCAATGAATATCCGCACGAAGTCTGGCTGGCGACGACTGCCAATGCCAAACCCGAAGATATTGCGTATGCTGTGCGCGGCTTTAGCATTGTCCTCGACCCCTTGGCAGACCAAAGCAAACTAAATCAAAACGGCTTGAACACCATCGTCAAAGAGTGGTCATCTGCCGAGTTGAACATTCGCGCCGAACAACGCCGCCCCGAACGACAGGGCTTGTTCGGCTTGCTCTCGGTCGGCTTCGTCGCTTCGGCATTATTGACCGTGTTGGGCTTCCTGCTGTATGCGCTCTTCTCTTTCCGCCGCCGCTTCATTGAGATGGGCATGTTGCGTGCCATCGGCTTATCCATTCAGCAGATGAAATCGCTACTGGCGGCAGAGTTGGCATTTCTTGTTTTGCTTGGCATCGGCGTAGGGACCTTGCTCGGTGTGTTCGCCAGCCGCCTCTTCGTTCCGTTCTTACAAATTGGTGCCAGTGCCCAGTCACAGTATCCGCCCTTCCAAATTGAGATCGCGTGGCTTTCGATCATTCAGATCTATGTCCTATTCGCTGCACTTTTCTTTGTGGCATTGTATGCACTGTCCGCATTGCTTACACGCATGAAAATCTTCCAAGCCATCAAGCTGGGAGAGACGACATGATTCGTCATTGCGAGGGCGCTCTTGTTCTTGCCCGAAGCAATCTCATGATTAAGTCTGAGATTGCTTCGTCGGGAAGAACGCCCTCGTCGCAATGACGTGAAAAATACTTATGAATACACAAATACTCATTCAATGTGAAAACCTCGTAAAGATCTATCAACTCAACCAACAGGGAGGTGAAACGGTTGAGGTACAGGCGTTACAAGGACTCGACATCAGCGTGCGCACCGGCGAAATGATCGGCGTGGTCGGCGCAAGCGGCAGTGGCAAGTCGACACTGCTCAACGTGCTCGGTGGTTTGGACCGTCCCACTGGCGGGCGTGCCATCGTCGGCAGTCATAACCTTGGCACACTCAGTACCCGCGCACTAGATGAATACCGTCGCCTCAAGGTCGGTTTTATTTGGCAGCATGGCGCACGCAATCTCATCCCGTATCTCACGGCGGTAGAGAATGTTGAATTGCCGCTTACCCTTTCTGGGCAGGTTGGCGCATCTACTCGCGAGCGCGCCCGCGACCTGCTGAAACTTGTCAACTTACAGGAACGCATGGGGCACAAACTTGAAGAACTCTCCGGCGGTGAACAGCAGCGTGTGGCAATTGCGATTGCACTGGCGAACAACCCGATGCTCCTGCTGGCGGATGAACCCACCGGCGAACTCGACACAGCCACTGCGCAAACTATTTATGATTTATTACGGGATTTGAACAAACGCCTCGGACTCACGATGGTGATTGTTTCGCACGACCCAGGCATTGCTAAACACGTGGACCGTGTCGTCGCCGTGCGGGACGGAAAGCTGGCAAGTGAAACTGTCCGCGTGCAAAAAGCGGATAGCGATGAACATCATCTCGTGGAGATGGCGGTACTAGATTCGGCGGGTCGCTTGCAGATTCCACGTGAGTATCTTGAAGAGTTTGGCATCAAACGCCGTGTCATCATTGAGTCAACTGAGGAGGGCATCCTCATCCGCAAGCCGGAGGGCGACGCTCACAGCGTAGATCACAACCCAATGGTCAGCGAACAGGCAGAGACAGAGAGTGAAGCGGTGCAAGTTCCATCGAAGTTGAATCAGGCATGGAGTCGCATCCGCGCTGAGATCAGAAAGAGGTTGGGGCGATGAGTTTGGTCATTGAAACCAAAGATCTGTGGCGCGTATACCCGTCGAAGAATCACGCAGAGGGCATCCCTGCTTTGCGCGGAATTAATTTGCAGGTGGAGACCGGTACGTTTGTGACTCTGAAGGGTCGCTCGGGCAGTGGCAAGACGACGCTGTTGAATTGTCTGGCTGGTTTGGATAAACCCACTTCGGGCACGGTGCATGTGCTTGGGCACGACCTGATGCAAATGAGTGACGATGAGTTGACAGCCTGGCGGCGTGACCAAATTGGATTGGTGTTTCAGTCGTTTGGGTTACTACCGACACTTTCGGCATATGAAAACATTGAGCTGTTGTTGCGCATCAAAGGCGATGAGTATGAAGCCAGAGACAAACGCGCATTGGAATGTTTGGAGATCGTCGGCTTGGGCAAATGGAAAGATCACCGCCCGTATGAAATGTCTGGCGGACAACAACAACGAGTCGCGATTGCACGAGCACTGGCAAATGAAGCGAAGTTGATCCTTGCTGATGAACCCACCGGCGAATTGGACAGCAAGACCACGCATGAGTTATTGAAATTCTTCCGCGAGTTGGTGGAAGAGCACAAGATCACGATGTTGATGGTCTCGCACGATGCACTGGTGGATGAGTACGTGCATGAAGTGTTGGAATTGCGGGATGGTGTGGTGATTGGTAACTAGTGATTAGTAATTGACCGCAGACCATAGACGGCGGACCGCGGTCGGTGGTCGACGGTCTGCCGTCTATGAATTTGGTTGATAAAACTTATGCGTAAATTATTTTCTTTCCTCTTTCTTGTTTCATTAATTCTCTCCGCTTGCGGCGCTTCTACATCCACGCCAGTTGCAGAAGAAATTACTCCCGTTGCCACGGAAGACACCTCCCCCATCCTTTACACGGATTCGAGTCAACCCATTGAAGTGCGAGTGGAAGATCTGCTCAAACGCATGACTCTCGAAGAGAAGATCGGGCAGATGACTCAGGTGGAAAAGGGCAGCATCCAGCCCGGTGACATTACGACCTATGCCATCGGCTCCATCTTAAGCGGAGGCGGCGGCTCGCCTGCCAAGAATACTCCGCAAGAATGGTATACCATGGTGGAAGGCTATCAAGAAGAAGCCTTGGCAACTCGCTTGGGCATTCCGCTCATTTACGGCGTGGATGCGGTGCATGGGCATGGCAACATGCAGAATGCGACCATCTTCCCGCATAACATTGCGCTTGGCGCAACCAACAACCCGGAATTAGTGAAAGCCATTGGGCGCGCTACAGCTGAAGAGATCCTCGCCAGCGGCATCCCATGGAATTTTGCGCCAGTGATCGCCGTCGTTCAAGACGTCCGTTGGGGGCGTACATATGAAGGCTTCGGCGAAGAGACCGCATTGGTCACCTCGTTGGGCACGGCGTATCTCGAAGGCATGCAGACGATTCAAGATGGCGACGTCACCTCACCCGGTCAGACCATCTTCACGCTTGCCACGCCCAAACATTTTCTTGGAGATGGTGCCACTCTATGGGATTCATCAAATACTGAAGATTACAAACTCGACCAGGGCAATATGCAAGTGCCTGAAGAGGCATTGCGCGAGTTATATCTTCCACCTTACGAAAGCGCCGTGGATGCGGGCGCGTTGAACATCATGGCATCCTTTAGCAGTTGGAAGGGCACAAAAATGCACGCGCAAGAATATCTCTTGACTGATGTGCTCAAAAACGAACTCGGCTTCAATGGCTTTATCGTCTCAGACTGGCAAGCCATGGATCAAATTTACCCCGACGATTATTACGCTTCCATCGTCACCTCCGTCAACGCGGGCGTGGACATGAACATGGTTCCATATGATTACGTCACTTTCATTGAGACGATGAAAACCGCCGTCGACAATGGCGACATCCCCGAAGAACGCATCGACGACGCCGTGCGCCGGATTTTACGCGTCAAATTCAGCCTGGGCTTGTTCGAACGCCCCATGCCGGATGTCTCGCTGCAAAAGACAGTCCGCTCGCAAGAGCATTTGGATTTGGCACGTCAGGCTGTGCGTGAGTCACTTGTATTGTTGAAGAACGAAAATGATGCGCTGCCTCTCAGCAAAGAGACTCCTGTCATCTTTGTGGCAGGGCAAGGCGCGAATGACCTCGGCTTGCAATCCGGCGGCTGGACTCTCGAATGGCAAGGCAAAGTTGGCAACCAGAATGAAGGCACCACCATTCTGAGCGGCATCCGCGCCGCCGTGAGCGAAACCTCTCGCGTGGAATTTAACAGCGATGGCGACTTCACTGAATTCACAGACGAAGCGGGCATCCCGCTGATCGCAGATGTGACCTTCGTTGTGCTAGCCGAAAAACCCTATGCCGAAGGCGTAGGCGATGCAGCGAATATTTCGCTGAGCAATTCAGAAGTGAAACTGCTCAACGACGCGAGACAACAAAGTAAAACGGTCGTGGTCATTTTGCTCTCAGGTCGTCCACGCGTGATCACAGATGAACTTCCACTGGCAGAGGCTTGGGTAGCAGCCTGGCTCCCGGGCACCGAAGGCAACGGAGTTGCCGATGTGCTTTTTGGCAATTATCCGTTCACCGGCAAAACATCTTATTCATGGCCCCGCACGAACGAACAGTTGCCCATCAATATCAACAACGCAAAAGATAAAACCGGCTGTGATGCGCCGCTCTTCCCATTTGGGTATGGGTTGGAATACGGCGAGAGCATGCCAGATATTTTGGAATGTAAATAAACATGTAGGGGCGACCCGCCCAGCGGAAAAAGTTATATCGATAGATCAAAAAGGGTCGCCCCTGCTAAACAAGAAAAGGAAATCATTATGAAATACGGACATTTCGACGACAACGCAAGAGAATATGTAATCACCCAGCCAGACACCCCCATGCCGTGGATCAACTATCTCGGCAGCGAAGCCTACTTCGGGCTGATCTCCAACACCGCGGGCGGCTACTCCTTTTACAAAGACGCCCGCCTACGCCGCCTCACCCGCTATCGCTACAATAACTCCCCGCTCGATATGGGCGGTCGCTATCTCTACCTGCGCGAAAACAAAAGCGGCAAGTATTGGTCACCATCATGGATGCCCACCCGCACCAAGCTGGACGAATACGAATGCCGCCATGGGCAGGGCTATACCACCATCACATCCAAACTCAATGGGATCAAATCCTCCACCCGCTACTTTGTGCCGCTCGGTGAGTCGCTCGAAATCTGGCAGGTGACTCTCACCAACGAAAGCGGCTCCGACTCGGATTTGAGCCTGTTCTCCGCCATTGAGTTTTGTCTTTGGGACGCCAACGACGACGCTACCAACTTCCAGCGCAATTACTCCATTGGGCAAATGGAGATCGTGGACGATGTCATTTATCACAAGACCGAGTATCGCGAACGCCGCGACCACTTCGCGTATTTTGCCTGCTCCGAAAAACTGGCGGGCTACGACACCATCCGCGAAGACTTTCTTGGGAACTATCGCGGCTGGGACGAGCCCCAAGTTGTGGAATCAGGCAAATCGTCTAACACCGAAGCGCATGGTTGGCAGCCGATTGGCTCGCATCATGTCAACGTCAAATTGAAGGCAGGCGAATCCAAGCAGGTCATCTTCATTCTCGGCTATCAAGAGAATCCCAAAGACGACAAGTTCGACCCGCCCGGTTCACAGATCATCAACAAAAAGTCTGCCAAGAAGACGCTTGAAAAATATTTGCAGCCAGACAACGCCGACAAAGCCTTCAACGAACTACGCGATCATTGGACAGTGTTGTTGGGAAAACTACAAGTAACCACGCCCGATCAAGACACCAACCGCATGGTCAATATCTGGAATGCCTACCAGTGTATGGTGACGTTCAACATGAGCCGTTCGGCTTCGTACTTTGAGAGCGGCATTGGGCGCGGCATGGGTTTCCGTGACTCGAATCAAGACCTGCTTGGCTTCGTACACATGATTCCTGAACGTGCCAGAGAGCGCATTTTGGATATCAGCGCTACACAACTCAAGAACGGCGGGGCTTTCCATCAATATCAACCGCTCACCAAACGCGGCAATAACGATGTCGGTTCTGGTTTCAACGATGACCCCGCGTGGTTGATCCTGGGAGTTGCCGCATATATCAAAGAAAGCGGCGACTGGTCGATCCTTGACGAGCAAGTGCAATATGAAAACGAAGCAGGCTCAGAAGCTCCACTCTACGAGCATTTGCAGAAGTCTATTCAATACACGCTGGAGCGGCTCGGACCCAACCAACTTCCGCTCATCGGTCGCGCGGATTGGAACGACTGCTTGAACTTAAATTGTTTCTCCGATACGCCTGGGCAATCCTTCCAAACCACCACCAACAAAGACGGTGCAACTGCGGAAAGCGTATTCATTGCGGGCTTGTTTGTACTGGCATGTAGTGAAATGGCGGGCATCGCCAAGCATCGCGGCGATAAAGCCGAAGTGGAAAAGGTCACCAAAGCCTCTACTGAAATGGAAAAGACTGTTTGGGCAGCAGGCTGGGACGGGGACTGGTTCCGCCGTGCGTATGATGATTTTGGTCACGTGCTCGGTTCGAAGGAGAATAAAGAAGGACAGATCTTCATCGAACCGCAGGGCATTTGTATTATGGCTGGGTTGGGGTTGGAGAATGGCAATGCTGTAAGAGCATTAGATTCAGTTGCTGAGCACCTCGCCACGCCACATGGAATCGTGTTACAACAACCGGCATTCAGTCAGTATTATCTGCACCTCGGCGAGATCTCTTCGTACCCACCCGGCTATAAAGAGAATGCAGGCATCTTCTGCCATACCAATCCGTGGATCATGATTTCGGAAGCCATGGTCGGTCGCGGTGACAAGGCATTTGATTATTACAAGCGCATCAACCCATCAGCGCGCGAAAGCTTGGGCGAACTGCATAAATGTGAGCCGTATGTGTACGCGCAAATGATCGCAGGCAAAGATGCACCCACTCACGGCGAAGCAAAGAACTCCTGGCTGACCGGCACTGCGGCATGGAACTATACTGCCATCACGCAGTCCATCCTCGGCATTCGACCCACTTTCGATGGGCTTGAAGTTGACCCGTCGATCCCATCTGAATGGGATGGTTTCACGGCTGTCCGCAAGTATCGTGGCGTGACATATAACATTACCGTTGAGAATCCCAAGCACGTCAGCAAAGGCGCGGCAAAGGTCACTGTCAATGGCAAACAGATTGAAGGGAGTCTGATCCGCGCAGAGTCAGGTTCAGGTGAAGTCAACGTCACAGTTGTGATGGGATGATATGGCGTATTCTCAGCTTCCGTTCGCATCTATCGAAAACGAATTCCTGCGCGTTGAATATCTAACGACAACGGGTCCGCGTGTTATTGGCTTGTACGCCAAAGGCGTGGAGGGCAACCTGTTCGCCGAAACCCCCGATGTGCATTGGCCCGTGCCGCACGGAGAATTTTATTTGCGCGGCGGGCATCGCTTGTGGAAGGCGCCCGAGGATTCGTTTTATAACTGCCCTGAAGAGGGAGTGACGGTGATCGCTGGCGAGAGTGTTATCTTGCGAAGCCCTGTGGATGTATCGGGACTTGAGAAGGAGATCGAGTTTAGACTGGATGGCAACCGCGTGCATCTTTCGCACCGCATAACCTGGCACGGTGAATCTCCGCTCGAACTCGCGCCATGGACGATCACACAACTGCGCTTGAACAGCCTAGGCATTTTTCCATTACAGGGTGTTGCTGGCACAGACTCGGCTCCCAACCGCAGCATCGTGATCTGGCCTTACACCAGCTTGAAAGATGAACGGCTGGAACTACATGATGACTTCGTTCTCGTGCATGGAAAACCCGGAGATGTTCCTTTGAAGGTCGGCGGACTCAATACGCACGGATGGCTTGCCTGCGCACTGGGCAAGGCTCTGTTTGTAAAGAGGTTCGCGGTCGAAGAAGGGACGTTCCCCGATATGAATAGCAATGTAGAATTGTACGTCAAGGATGTGTGCATCGAACTGGAGCTACTTGGCTCGCTGAAGACGCTAAAGAAAGGCGACTCGGCAGTCTTGACGGAAACTTGGGAAGTGCTGGTTGGGGAGTTTCCTCCAACTTTGGAAACCGCCTACCAGGTCTGCAAGCAATTATCTAATCTATCAACAAATGGAGAAAACAATGGCTAATAAAATCATCTTCCCTGATAATTTCATTTGGGGCACGGCAACAGCATCCTATCAGATCGAAGGCGCGTGGGATAAACATGGCAAAGGCGAATCGATCTGGGATCGTTTCTCGCATACGCCCGGCAAAATTCAGAATAGTGACACGGGTGATATCGCCAACGATCACTACCGGCTTTGGAAAAAAGATATCGGACTGATGAAAAAGATGGGTCTGCAAGCCTATCGCTTTTCTATCGCCTGGCCCCGCATCCTACCTGCCGGACGCGGCAAGATCAATCAAAAAGGATTGGATTTTTACAGCAAACTCGTAGATGGTTTGCTCGAAGCGGATATCAAACCCTTCGCCACACTCTACCACTGGGACTTGCCCCAAAAACTGGAAGATGAAGGCGGCTGGACGGTGCGGTCTACTACGGATGCCTTTGTGGAGTATACCGATGTCATCTCACGCACGCTCGGTGACCGCGTCAAGAACTGGATCACACACAACGAACCTTCCGTGGTTGCCTGGGTAGGCCATGAGATGGGCGCCCATGCGCCGGGAATCGTAGACCCAACGCTTGCGGTCGCCGTGCGCGTCGCGCATCATCTTTTGCTTTCTCATGGCTTGGCTGTCCCGGTCATTCGCCGCAACAGTGCAAACGCAGAAGTAGGTATTACGTTGAACAGCAATTGGAATGTCGCCGCATCCAACTCTGCTATGGATCTGGATGCCGTGCGCCGCGGCGAAGGCAAATGGGTGCGCTGGTTCGCAGACCCGGTCTATGGGCGCGGCTATCCAGTTGATATTGTGGAAGATTTCAAACAACTGGGCGCCTTCCCCAAGGGCATGGACTTTGTGCAAGATGGTGATATGAAAATCATTGCAGTGCCTACAGATTTTCTCGGTGTCAACTTTTACAACCGTGGAGTTGTACGGGTGGACGACCCAAATAACGAACCACAAAAAGTTTTTTCACAGCCTAAAACTCCCGAAAATTGGACGGAGATGGATTGGGAAGTCTATCCTGATGGCTTGTTGAATGTATTGGGGCGTTATTACTTCGATTATCAACCGTTGAAGTTATACGTCACCGAAAACGGCGCCAGCTACTCGACGCCGCCTGATGAAAAAGGGAATGTTCCCGATGTGCATCGCACAAACTATCTCCGTACCCACTTTGCTGCAGCACATCGCGCCATTCAAGCCGGTGTGCCGCTGGCTGGATATTTCGTCTGGTCTTTTATGGATAACTTTGAATGGTCGTTTGGTTTCAGTCAACGCTTCGGCATCATCTGGGTGGATTATGAAACACAGAAACGCACACTAAAAGATAGTGCCAAATGGTATAAAGGCGTGATCAAGAAAAACGGTTTTTAGTTCATAGCAATGGAGCCACGCCCAATGAGGTGTGGCTCCATTGTGTTTCAAATAAACATGTCAAGCAGCAGATCCCATGCACAGGAGGCTCGTTCATGAGTAACCAGAAATTCCATCCGATATTCATCGGGGATATGGCTCAACAACGATCCGAACAGAACGTCACAGGAGAGTTCGTCAACATGCTTGGCGACACTTTCTACAAGATCAATAATTTTGACGGCATGTCGCCGTTCTTTATGAGCATTGTCAGCAGTTCGAACCACTGGCTATTCATTTCCTCCACGGGCGGGCTGACAGCTGGACGTACAAGCGCTGAGCAAGCGTTATTCCCGTACTACACTGACGACAAGGTCACTGAAAACAGTGAGAACACCGGCGCCAAAACCATTTTTCTGGTGACTAGTAAAAAACAAAAAAAAATATGGGAGCCGTTCTCCGAACGCTATCGTGGCGTCTACCGCATCGAGCGCAACATTTATAAGAACATAAGCGGTACGGCGCTTCTCTTCGAAGAACTCAATCACAGTTTACAGCTTGCCTATCGCTACGCATGGCGCACAAGCGATCTCTTTGGCTTTGTCAAAACGTCATGGTTGAAAAATTTCAGCAAATCAAAATGTCAAATTGAATTACTTGATGGGATTCAAAACATCCTGCCCGCGAATGTTACGTCGCAGACTCAGAACACATTCAGCCCGCTGCTGGATGCCTACAAACGCTCCGAACTGGACCTTGAAACGGGTCTGGCGATTCTGGCACTGAACTCCACGCTGACAGATCTTGCCGAGCCAAGCGAATCGCTTTTGGGCACAGTCATCTTTCAACTGGGGTTGAAGCCTGCGAATTACTTGCTCTCCTCCGCCCAGGTGGATTCATTCCGAGCGGGAGAAACGCTTCAGACCGAAGGGAAAATGCGCGGAAAACGCGGTGCCTACTTCGTACACGCCGTGCTTGAACTCCCCTCAGCGCAGGAAAAAGCCTGGCATGTTGTGGCAGATGTCAGCAAGGATGGAGGCGAAATTGTCAGCCTGCAAAACAAACTTAGAGGCGAAAAATCCAAACTGGCGAAATCATTGGAAGAAGATATCGCATTAAATAATCTTAACCTCGAAAAAATCGTCGCCAGCGCGGATGGAATGCAAATCTCTAGCGATGCGCTCTGCACCGCACATCATTTTGCCAATGTCATGTTCAACGTCATGCGCGGCGGGATTGTTTCCGAACAGTACGAGATTCACAAAAAAGATTTCGTTGAATTTATCTCTGTTCGCAACCAAACAGTTCTTGCTGAAAATAAAAACTTCTTTGCTGAATTACCAGCAGAATTAAATATTCTCGATCTTCACGCACGCGCAAAAGCAAACGGCTCGGCGGATTTGATCCGCTTGAGTTACGCGTATCTACCCTTGTCATTCAGCCGCAGGCATGGCGACCCCAGCCGCCCATGGAATCGTTTTGCGATTGACGTTAAGAAACCGGATGGTTCGCTGAAGTTGGGGTACGAAGGCAATTGGCGCGACATCTTTCAAAACTGGGAAGCGCTGGCGTTCTCGTATCCCGAATATATCGAGAGTATGATCTGCACTTTTCTGAATGCCACAACAGTCGATGGATACAATCCGTATCGAATTACAGATCACGGCATTGACTGGGAAGCGCCGGAGCCAGGCAATCCCTGGGCGAACATCGGGTATTGGAGCGACCATCAAATTATTTATTTGCAAAAATTATTAGAGATCAGCGCGAAAGTGCACCCGGGAAAATTACAGGAGTTCATTTCAACGCCGATATTCAGTTTCGCGAATGTGCCGTATCGCCTCAAGCCGTATGCAGATCTGCAAAAGAATCCATATGACTCGATCGAATTCGATTGGAATTTGGAAAAAGAAATCAAGACGCGCACCGGGGAACACGGCACAGATGGCAGGCTGGTCTTGGACAAAAACAGACATGTCCTCCACGCTGCGTTGACGGAAAAACTGCTCGTGCTGCTGCTTGCCAAACTCTCGAACTTTGTGCCCGAAGGTGGCATCTGGATGAATACCCAGCGTCCCGAATGGAATGATGCAAACAACGCTTTGGTTGGCAAGGGATTGTCGGTTGTGACACTCTCGTATTTGCTGCGTTATATTGTTTTTTGCAAAGACTTGCTAAAACAAAGTTCTATCACATCTATTCCGCTTAACAGTGAGGTACTTGATTTCTACGCTCAAATTGCAGAGGCATTGCATCGCTTCAAAGACATATTGGGAGATTCGTTTAACGATCAACAGCGACGTGAGATGATGAATGCGCTAGGTCAAGCAGGCAGTGACTATCGCTGGAATTATTATTCACATGGGCTTTCAGGAAAAAGTACTGAAATTTCGGTATCAGAATTGATCGCGTTCTTTGATCTGGCACAGAAATATATTGAACATTCATTGCGCGCCAACAAACGAAGTGATAATCTCTATCATGCCTATAATGTTCTGCAACTTGAGGGAAACACTGCATGCATCCGGCATTTGTATGAAATGTTGGAAGGTCAAGTCGCCATCCTCACTTCCGGCATGTTGACGGGCAAAGAGTCGCTAGCCCTGCTGGAAAGCATGAGACACAGCCCGCTCTACCGCGCTGACCAGCATAGTTACATCCTATATCCCGACCGCGAACTGCTGGGCATCCTGCAAAAGAACACCATCACGCCGGAACAAATTAACGGATTAAAATTGATTCCCGAACTGGTAAAACATCAGGATAAAACACTCCTCTTTCAAGATGAAGATGGAAACTACCATTTCAGTGGATCTATCCACAATGCCAAGGATTTAATCCGCGCGATGGATGCATTGAAGAAGCAGCCGCATTATGCAGAACTGGTCCATGCCGAAGCAAAGAAGATCGAAGCGCTTTTCGAAGATGTCTTCCATCACGCGGAATTCACGGGACGTTCTGGCACATTCTTCGCGTACGAAGGGCTGGGCAGCATTTACTGGCACATGATCTCGAAGTTACTTCTGGCAGTACAGGAAACCCTCCTTCGCGCAGAAAATAAATCCACCACTCACGCGTTGTTGGAAAAATACGAGGACATCCGCAAAGGACTGAGTTTTAATAAGACACCCGGCGTATACGGAGCCTTCCCCACTGATCCATACTCCCATACGCCCAAGGGTCAAGGCGCGAAACAACCTGGCATGACCGGCATGGTCAAGGAAGAAATATTGACACGGCTGGCGGAGCTTGGCTGTTTCATTGAAAATGGCAACTTGAAGTTTGACTTCCTGCTACTGAATAAAAAAGAATTCTTGTCCGCGCCCGCAGCTTTTATGTATTTCGATGTGAACGGCGTAAAGCAAACCATCAAACTGAGAGCGAATTGCCTGGCATACACCATTTGTCAGGTTCCAGTGGTATTGCAGAAGTCGAACAAAAACGCGATCACCGTTCAATATTCGGATGGAAAGGTACAGCAACTTGAAGGTCATAACTTGGATGCCGTTAATAGCCAGCATATTTTCAAGCGCAATGGAGTCATTCAGTGTTTGACAGTCTTATTGACATAAAAAATGGAAACAACCATGAGTCTCATTCACGTAAATAACCTAACCAAACATTTCAAAGTCCTAAATCGTCGCGAGGGGTTGAGCGGTGCATTCCGCGATCTTTTCTCCGGCGATTACCGAACCGTCAAAGCGGTGGATGGCATCTCCTTCGATATTGAGGCGGGCGAGATCGTTGGGTATATCGGTCCGAACGGGGCAGGGAAATCCACCACCATCAAAATGATGACCGGCATCCTCAAGCCCAGTGCAGGCGAGATCACCATCAATGGGCATGTGCCCTTCGAGAATCGTATCCGTCAGGCGCAGATCATGGGCGTGGTCTTCGGTCAACGCACACAATTGTGGTGGGATCTGCCCGTGATCGAATCCTTCAAAATATTGAAGGAAATATACAAAGTTGATCAGAAGACCTTTGACGAACACATGGGCATGTTCAATGACTTGGTGGATCTCAAAGCCTTATACTCGCAACAAGTGCGCGCGCTTTCTCTGGGGCAGCGTATGTTGTGTGATATTACAGCGTCCTTCCTGCATAACCCACAGATCGTGTTTCTAGATGAGCCCACCATCGGCTTGGATATTTCCGTCAAGGCGAAGATCCGCACGATCATTAAGGAATTGAACCGCACTCGGAATACCACCATTATCCTCACCACGCACGACCTCGGCGATGTGGAAGCACTCACCCAGCGCATTATCATCATCGACAAAGGTAAAAAACTTTACGATGGCGATACGCACAAGGTCAATATGTTATTCGGCGCATTCCGCACCTTGAAAGTGCAGATCAACGACTTCAACGATGGCACGCTGGCAGCGCTCAAATCCAAATTGACCGAACGCTTTGGCACAGATAACCATATGCTCATTGCACAGACCGAAGAATTCTGGACGGACATCACCTTTGATCAGGCGCTCACTCCGCTTTCAGATGTGTTGAACTGCGTAATGGGCAACTTCAATGTCTTCGATGTGCGCATTGTTGAGATCTCGATGGAGGATGTCGTTCAGCGTATTTACGACGGAGCGCTATCATGAGAAAGTATCTTGCCTTCACGCGCGGCTCGTTCATGATCGGGCTGGTCTATCGCTTCGGTCCTTTATTTTCGCTGGTAGGGAATTTCGTCTATCTCGGTGTAGCGTATTACCTATGGAAGAGCATTTACAAAAATTCAGACACCCTGCGCAGCCTAACCTTCAACGAAACGTTTCTATACGTTGCCATCGGTTCGGCGGTATTCATTCTGCTCAAAACCTACGTGGATTGGGAAGTTGCCTACGAGATCCGCGAGGGCATCATTTCGGTGCATCTCACCAAGCCACTCGATTATCAAACCTATATCTTATTCGTCAGCCTTGGGCAGATCATCATGAGTCTGCTGGTCATCACGCTGCCGACCATATTGATCATTACACTGGTCTTCAAAGTTCCCATTCCAATTGGAGTTGGCACCTTGCTCTTCCCCATCAGCCTGTTGATGGCATTTGTCATCAGTTTCTGCTTTGACTATTTCGTCGGCGTGATGGCGTTCTATACAGAATCAGGTTGGGGTCTTTCCACTGTGAAGGAGATCATCATCCTTGGGTTGTCAGGCGCATTGATCCCCTTGCAGTTCTTCCCTGAAACATTGCAGGGCATTTTGTTCATGCTGCCATTTCAAGCCATTTATCACACCCCGTTGATGATGCTGACTCAGCCAGACCAGCCGTTGAGTATCTTCCTGCCGATGCTGGCAATTCAAGTGGTTTGGGCTGTCGTGTTGTTTGGGTTGACGCGTTTGTTCTTCGAGCAGGCTGTAAAAGTCCTGCGGATTGCGGGAGGTTGATATGCGAAGTCTCACCGAATACCTGCGCCTGTACTTCATCATCGAGGCGCAATACATCAAAGCCCGCATGCAATACCGCGCCGATTTCATCATCAGCTCGTTTGGGATGCTCTTTTCGAGTCTCATCACACTAGGCGTGTTCTGGGTCATATTCGATACTGTGCCAGACCTGGCGGGCTGGTCGCTGAATGAGATGGTGTTCATCTACGCTTTTTACATGCTCGCCATCTCACCCATGCAGATCATCTTCGACCATTTCTGGCAGTTGCGTTTCAACCTGCAACAGGGAACATTTCTCAAATACTACTTCCGCCCGTTGAACATGATGTTCTATTACACATCCGAGATATTTGATATAAAAGGCTTGACCCAACTCGTTGTAGGTATTGCCCTGCTGATCTACAGTGCGGCACAACTACATGTAGATTGGACTTTCGCACGGATTGGATTGCTCGTCATCACCTTGTTCAGTGCCGCGCTGGTACAAATCTCCATTGTGGTGACGGCTGCCTGCGCCTCTTTCTGGGTACTTGACTCTTATCCTGTGCTCGGGCTGGCGTGGCGTCTGAGAGAGTTCGCTCCCTACCCCATGAGTATTTTCGACGGCGCCTTTCGGTTTACATTCACGTATATCCTGCCGATTGGCTTTATTGCCTTCTATCCGTCGCAAATCTTTTTACGCCCGGAGGAAGTTTCGAGCATCACCTACCTCTCGCCGCTTATTGGCATTGGCATGTTCGCACTCACCTATTGGATCTGGAAACAAGGCGTGAATTCATATACAGGGACGGGTTCGTAAGTAGACAATGGTCTATCGTCCATCGTCTATCGTCTGTTTCGGTCGTGACCACCATAAGCTGAGCGTGCCGATCAAATACCCTAGCGCCGAAAGCGGATAGAGCCAGAGCGCGCCGAACGCGTCGAAGAATGCGCCTGAGGCAGGGTATGCAACGATATTGACCATGCCCGCCAAGGTCACGCTGAATAATGCCAGTACCGTTCCACGTTCATGGACTTGAGTGCGGCTGCTGATCAGCCCGATATAGGAGATCGTGTAAAAACTGAAGGCTACGCCGCCCACAAAACGGATCGCCATGATGGTGGCGATGGTTGGCAGAAAGAATACGACCAGGCGTTGTACAAAGATCAGGACCAATGCGATCAACATCAGCCGGTCCGCGCCAACTCGTTTTATGATCCGGTCGGCATAGATCATGAAGGGCAATTCCACAATGGCGCTGAGGATGCCCGCCACAGAAATAAGTTGCTTGGAAGCGCCCAACTCAGACAGGAAGACATTCTCGAATTGTAAAACGCCGCTATTCAAAAAACCAATAAAGACGATGGCAATTGCAAAACCAAGCAAGGTACGGTCTTGAAAAACGGTATGGAGCGTGTCACGCAGGCGCGGCTTAGGCTGGTCGGATTGCGGTGTGGCACTGAAAAAGCGCGGCTGGATGAAAAAGATCGTAATTGCGCCTACGCACCACATGAGGAAGACTCCGATAAAGGCTGCGATAAAGCCGAAGCGGGCAACCAGCCAACCCGAAGAAAGAAGCGAGACGATCCATCCCAGGGATGCGAAGGCGCGCACGCTTCCATATCCCTGCCCCGACTCGGATGCCACTGTCACCACCATCGAATCGGAAAGCGGCATGATGCCTGATGCGATCAACGAGTGGACGATGACGATAAGCAGGATGTATGCATAGATGGATTGAAAACCGATGGCGAGATAACCCAAGCCGCCGAGAAACATGGCGATCTGCAAGATCCGGTTGGCATTGGGACGCTTCTTGACCTCGCTGACCCAGAACGGTGAAACGACCATGCCGATCACCGCACTGACCGACGAGATCAGACCGATCTGTGTTCCGCTGAAGCCGAGGTTGATGTAAAAAAGGTTTAGAAACGGCAGGATGAAGCCCCATCCGCCCATGAAGGTAAAATAGTAAAAGCGCGCGAAGAACAGGTCGTTGAATGCTGGAGTGAGTTGAGTTTTCATAAGAACGGCTGGAGTATACACTTTACAGAGGAAACTATGACTGGTAAAAAAACACGTTTACGGTATGACAAACTTTTCGGCCTTGCGCTCATTTCGCCGTGGCTGATCGGTTTTTTATTCTTCAAATTGCTGCCCATTCTGGCTTCGTTGGGCATCTCATTTACAGATTTTCGCCTGCTCACACCAGATCAAACCACCTTCGTAGGCTTTGATAACTACGCTCAACTATTACACGATGAAGCGGTAGGCTATGTCCTTTTTGAGACCATCGCACTGGGAATCACAACCATCCCACTACAATTGGTGACTTCGATCTTGCTGGCGGCGTTATTGAATAATGCCAAGTTGAAATATGGCAACCTCGCGCGGACGTTGTTCTTTTTACCGAGCATCATCCCCGGCGTGGCGATCTTTTTCATGTGGATCGGTTTCATGAATCCCTCTACTGGCTGGCTCAATAAATTGATCTTGCAGCCGCTCGGCTTGGCAGGTTTTGATAACTTATATTCACAAGGTGCCGTGGCTTTCTTATATAGTATTAGCTCACTCTGGTCAATTGGTCCCGGGATGTTGATCATGCTCGGCGCCTTGCAGGGACTTTCTCCAGAAGTGCAGGAAGCCGCGCGAGTGGATGGGGCTGGTCCGATGGTGCGCTTCTTTTACATCACATTGCCGCTCATCACTCCCGCGATCTTTTTCTCGATTGTGATCAATCTCATCTCCATCTTTGGCGGGGTGATCCTGCTCGACCGCGGCAACGCCTTCAGTGGCAGCTTCTCGCCATTTGATGGCTACATTTCTTATGTTCTATTCGAGAATTTAGATCTGGGCTATGCGGCAAGCCTGGCATGGTTCTTCTTTATTTTAGTGATGATCGTGACAATTGCACTGTTTGCCAGTGCCAGAAAATGGGTCTATTACCCAGATCGGGAGTTTTAATCCATGCAGCGCAAAAAATTTGGGTTTCGAAACTTCATTTCCCTGCAAACCTGGGAATCGCTCGGCTCAAGATTGCTAAATCTCTTTATCTTTGGAATCTTGTTCATTTACTTATTCCCCATGCTCTCCATGATCTCAACCTCATTCATGGAAGGTCCGCAACTGGCAGATCGCAACGCACCGATCTACCCTGCCCGGCAAATCCGCTTTGAATATGAAGGCAAGGAATATTTTGTTTATAGCGTACCGTTCGAAGATGGCAGTACCAGGGAATTGGCGCTGGTCACACCGGGACGCACCTCCAGTAAGCTTGTCGACCCGCAAAACCCAGAAGCTGGTTTGATCGAATGGCAGGGCAACTGGCGCAGGTTGATCGGCGTGTATGAATTCCACGCCACCATTGAAAATTTTACACTGATGTTCAGATCGTTGCGGGTTACAGATCTGATCCGCAACACCTTGGTGATGGCACTCATCAGCGAAGTCGGCGTATTGATTTCCTCCATCATTGTTGCCTATGGGTTTTCGCGTTATCCGTTGCCCGGCGGCAATCTGCTTTTCTATATCCTGATCGGCACCATTCTGATTCCCGAAAAGATCACGCTCATCCCAACTTATTTCTTTTTTGTGCGCGTCTTGGGTTGGGAAGGTTCCTGGCTCCCGATCCTAATGCCATTCTTCTTTGGCAATGCCGTTTATATTTTCCTCCTGCGGCAAAACTTCAAGAGCATTCCCAAAGACCTGGATGAAGCCGCCATGCTCGACGGCGCGGGTCCACTGCGGATTTTGTTCCAGGTCATCTTGCCGCAGTCCTGGCCCACGGTCATCACGGTTTCGCTGCTACATTTCTTTTACATGTGGAATGAAACCCGTCAGGCGGCGCTTTACCTCAGCACCCGGCGTGATTTGATTCCGATCTCGTTCGGCATTCAGAACTTTCAAAGCCTATCCCCCATTCAAAATCAATTGCAGGCAAGCGCCTTGATTCTTATGATCATCCCTGTCATTGTGTTGCTCATCTCACAGCGCTATTTTATGCGCGATGTAGTCGTCACCGGCATGGAGAAGTAAATGTCTATAAAACCACATCACAAAACCATCCTCGGAATTTGGCTCGGCTGGGCGCTGGTCATGCTCGCGTATCACAATTTTCTACCCGCCCGCTTCACCATTCAACCGCCAGATCGTGCCCTCGAATGGACAGCCACCGAAACCATGCCCGGCAGCCAGAATGGCAAAATCTATCTCAATGAGCCGTTCATGAATCGTCATGTTTCCTGGGACTCGGAATACTATCTCGCCATCGCTATCGGCGGGTATGAAGACTCAAACATCGGTCGCATTCCCGGCGAGTTTGGGTCCGCAACAGGTTCCGGCTATTGGCCCTTCGTTATCCCACAAGAATCGCTTGGCATGCCAGGCATCTCAAAAAGTTATGCTTTCTTTCCCTTTTATCCAATGGTGATTCGGCTGATGTCCTTCCCGCTTTCCCTGCTGGGAATGAATCCCATTGCAACGGCAACACTGGCAGGTGTGCTGGTCTCGATGCTGGGGACTCTCGCCGCGATGTTCGCACTTTATGAACTTGCTCTGCCTGAGTTAGGAGAGGACGGCGCGCTTCGTTCGGTCTTTTACCTGCTCATTTTCCCCAGCAGCTTTTTCTTCGCTGAAATCTATACGGAAGGACTCTTCATCGGCTTGGCATTTTCCAGCCTGATGTTCTTGCAACGTAAACAATTTGGCTGGGCGATCTTACTCGCCGTGCTGGCAACGTTCACGCGCGCGGTCGGCGTCGCCCTCTCCATTCCATTGTTCATCGCCTGGGTCCGCACCAGTGAATGGATGGAACTCGATATGGAATGGAAACAGCTTTACTATCGCGGCATTCCATGGAAGATCATTTTTAACGCCTTGGTTGCCATTGCGCCGATCCTAGCCTTCTTCCTTTGGCGAGTATCCTATTACGGCATGGCATTCAGCCGCGTGGAAGAAGAATTCTTTGGCAGAGGTCTGCTTTCGTTGGGAGTAAGCTTCATCACCTGGTCTGAAGGCTTCAAAGCCATGTTCGGCAGCAATCCACACGCCGCAGCGTATTACATGGTTGAATGGCTGGGAATCATCGTTGGCGTTTCCGCCTGTATTGCCGGGTTCAAACGTCACCCCGAACTCGCCATCTTTGGCACGCTCGTCGTCTTTCTCTCCCTCACCAGTGGACCTGCCCAGGGCATGTATCGCTACGTCCTCGCTGCACCGCCCGTCTTCCTCTTCCTCAGCCGCCTCGGCAAAAATCCCATCTTTGACCGCACCTGGACAATTCTCAGCACCTTGCTCATGGGCATCATGTGCGCCATGTACATGTTCGATATGTGGGCAGGGTAATATCTCAATGTTAGTTTGTGGTAAATTCGAACTCAATCTACCCTAAGGAGTCTTCCATGGAACAAAAAGCTGGTGCCCAGATCGGCAAGCGTGCTTTCATCCAATCGTTGGTGATCTTGTTTGTGTTGATGATGGTAGCCGGGATTCTCACGCTCGCTATTCCTGCCGGGCAATATGCCCGCATTAATGTGGACGGACGTGAGACGATTGACCCAGCCTCCTTTCAGTTGATCGAACGTCCGAATTACCCGGTTTGGCGTTGGTTCATTGCTCCTTTTGAAGTCCTTGGCAGTGACAGCGGACTGACCGTGATCGTCATCATCGTAGTTTTGTTCTTTGCGGGCGGAGCCTTTGCGGTGATGGACAAGACCGGAACACTGCGTGCTTTTATCGGGCGCATCGTGCGCCAATACAGCGGACAAAAATATAGACTGCTATGGATGGTCTCTCTGGCGTTCATGTTCCTCGGCGCAACGTTGGGAACGTTCGAAGAAGTCGTGTTACTCGTCCCTGTGATGATCGCACTCTCCTATTCCCTCGGCTGGGACGCTTTGGTCGGCTTGGGCATGTCCATCCTTGCCACAAATATGGGCTTCTCTGCCGCGATCTCAAATCCATACACTTTAGGGGTTTCACAACAATTGGCGGGCCTGCCATTGTTCTCCGGCGCATGGTTCCGTATCATCATCTTTGTAGTTATCTACTTTATCTTCATGTGGTTTCTATCTTCGTATGCACGTAAGATCGATAAAGACCCCAAAGCCTCCCTCGTACATGGCGAGGATAATGCTGAACGCGAAAAATATAAAAGTATGGATCTTTCGCTGACCGAGGTAGACCCGAAACAACACCGTGCCATGAATTTCTTTGGCATCTTCCTTGTATTCATATTTCTTACCATGCTCGCGGGTCCATTCGTCCCTGCTATTTCAGATTATGCCCTACCCATCGTTGGTATTCTCTTTCTGATCGGTGGCTTGGGGGCAGGCTTCATTTCTGGTGCCGGTGGGAAAACCGTCTGGCAGGGACTCATCGAAGGTTGGGGCGGCTTGGCTCCTTCTGTTCCGCTGATTCTTATGGCAGCCAGCATCCGCTACATCATTGACAGTGGCGGCGTGACCGACACCATTTTGCATGCAGCCGCGGAGCCTTTCCAACAATTAGGAGCATTCCCTGCGGCTTTGGTCGTGTATGTATTGGCACTTGGAATTGAATTCTTCATCGCCTCGGGTTCTGCCAAAGCTTTCTTGATGATCCCGATTGTGCTGCCGCTAGCAGACTTGATTGGCGTGACGCGCCAGACCGCCGTGCTAGCATATATCTTTGGCGATGGTTTTTCAAACCTCGCTTACCCCACTAACCCGGTTCTACTCATCAGCCTCGGTCTGACCGTGGTCAGTTACCCCAAATGGCTGCGCTGGACAGCCAAACTCTGGCTATGGGTTATCCTCGCAACCGTTGCGTTTTTGGGCATCGCAGTCGCCATCAATTTTGGTCCTTTCTAACAACGATCCTCGATAATAAAAGAAGGCTTCCCAAAAACGGAAGCCTTCTTTTATTACGCCGCGATTTTTAGACTAAACGTAAACGTACTCCCCCGCCCATCGCCCAAAGACTCTGCCCAAATCCGCCCACCGTGCGCTTCGATAATGTGTCGTGCAATAGTTAGCCCAATGCCCGAGCCGCCGCCT
Source organism: Anaerolineae bacterium (assembly GCA_017303655.1). GTDB lineage: Bacteria > Chloroflexota > Anaerolineae > Anaerolineales > Villigracilaceae > Villigracilis. The sequence goes on along the minus strand of JAFLCE010000017.1, from coordinate 10,550 downwards.
GCATTTCGTGAACGGGACTTGTCCACGCGATAGAAGCGGGTGAAGATGTCTGCGAGGTGTTCGCGCGGAATACCAACGCCGTTATCTTTGACAGAGATATGAATTTCATTTCCTTGCCGTGCAGCAGCAAGAGTTACTTCGCCACCTTCGGGCGTATATTGCACCGCATTGGCTGTGAGGTTCATCAAGACCTGCATGATGCGATCTTCGTCAACTAGGACAGGTTCAAGGTCAGCGGGCAGGTTCGAGCGAAGGGTGATGCGTTTCATCGTCGCTTGAGGTAAAAGCCGTTTGAGTGTAGTCTGCACCAGTGAAGAAACGCTTACAGAGCGGACATCCAATGAATAGGCTTTGGCTTCGACACGGCTCAACTCTTGCAGGTCATCCACGAGGTGCGAGAGGCGGTCGGCTTCGCGATGAATTTGATTGAAGGTTTCGGGGTTAGCAGGCACCACACCATCGACCAATCCCTCCATGTATCCTTTAATGGAAGTGAGCGGCGTGCGCAGTTCATGGGTGACATCGCCGATGAGTTGACGACGCATGGTTTCGACTTGCTCCAACTGCGAAGCCATTTGATTGAAGCGTGTGGCAAGTTGGGCAATTTCATCCACGCCTTGCGATTTGACCCGTTCATCGTAATGCCCTTCAGCAATGCGCTGACTGGCAGACATCATGGCTTGCACCGGCGAAACAATATTGCGCGAAAGCAGCCAACTCACTAACACTGCGATGACTGCGGCAGAAAATACGGCAATCAGTAAGGCTTCATTGAACGAGGCTTGAAAGTTTTCGTAAAAATCCGCCATCATGCCGCGCCCCGGTCCCTGCCCTTGACCCTGTCCGTTCATAAAACCCGCACCCATTTGCTGCTCCATAAACGCAAGGTGGCGCGCATATGCGCGCGGCGTGGTGATCTGTGTGGCGATCCAAATCACTGAAACGCCCACCAGCAACAAAGCCAGATACGAAAGGAAAAGTTTTAGCCCAAGGTGGGCGCGAATGTAGTTCATCTCTGCCTCATTCTATAAAGGTTCATCGTCAAAGCGGTAGCCCACACCGCGCACTGTGGTGATGAGGTCATCGCTGCCAAGCTTTTGGCGCACATGCCCAAGGTGAACATCCACCACTCGCATTTCTCCAAAATATTCGCCGCCCCAAACTTTCTCCAGTAATTGTTCGCGTGAAAGCACACGCCCATGATTTTCGGCAAGGACGTGCAGCAATTCAAATTCGATGGATGTCAACTCAATAAGTTCATCATTGACATGGACAGTGTGCGCGCCCGTATCTACTTTGACGCGCTTGAACGATAACACGCTTCTCTCTCCGCCCGAACCTGTTCCTGCTTGCAGACGCCTCAATGCAGCCTTGACCCTTGCCACCAACTCACGCGGACTGAACGGCTTGGTGACATAGTCATCTGCGCCGACGGAAAGCCCGACAATCTTATCGGTCTCTTCGGTGCGGGCTGTCAGCATGATGACGTACACTTCCGATTCGCGGCGCAGGCGTGAGAGCAATTCAATGCCGTCAATTCCGGGCAACATCAGGTCGAGAATGATCAAATCGGGTTTGAAGGCACGCGCGGCTTTCAGCCCGGCGTTGCCGTCGGCTGCGGTGAAGACTTCGTAGCCTTCAGGCTTGAGATAGGCGCTGACGAGGTTGGTGATGGAGGGTTCATCGTCTATTACGAGGATCTTGGTCATGGTGGGATTCTACCTGTAATTTATATTGGGAGTCCGCAAGTTTTGCGGGTTTTCCAGAAGCAGAACTTCTGGAGTCCGGGACTTTTTATTAGAGTTATGGTATCCAATGCATAAAAAAACAATTTAAACCTTTTGTAAAGATTCGATAAAGAAACCCGCTTTTGCATTGACGCTCTTCCCTGCCAGAGATAATATCGCGCCATCAAAAAGTGACAGTCACATTAAAGGTGACTGTCACTTGCCATTCTATATAGAGGTATCTCATGCAAAACAAAACTCTCAAAACTCTTCTTACCGTTGCGTTAACGGTAGTCATTACCATCATCGTCTTTATCCTGCTTATGCCGGTTCTCGGTCCACGCTTTATGCACCCGCTCATGGCAGGGCGGATGGAGAGCATGCACGGCAACTCCTCTGCTCCCAGCGAATTGGACTACGCCACCGAGCGCATGACCGATAATGGCGACTTCAAGGTCTCATACACCAGTGAAAACTCTATTACCATCAACCAAATGCACACGTGGACTTTACACGTCGAAACCGCAGACGGGCAGCCGGTGGAAAATGCCAGCATCACCGTGGATGGCGGCATGCCGCAGCATGGTCATGGCTTGCCCACCGCTCCGCAAGTAACTGAGTACCTTGGGAATGGCGATTATTTGGTCGAAGGCATGAAGTTCCAAATGGGCGGCTGGTGGGAAGTGAAGTTTAACATCACCGCCGGTAACCTGACCGACACCATCACCTTCAACTTAACATTGGAAGGCTAGTCCATGTCTGAGCGCAGCAAACTTTTGGCTGGGTTTGGGTTGCTGATCGTGCTCGTGACAGGCGGGCTGGGCTATATTTTCACCCGCCCCACATGGACAGATACAGAACTCGTCACGTTGAAAACCTTGTGGATCGGCAGTCTGCCGCCGCTTGCGCCTGACCCGTCCAACCAATATGGTGATGACCCTGCCGCCGTTGAATTTGGCAAGAAACTCTTCTTCGATACGCGTTTTAGTTCCAACGGAGAAGTTGCCTGCGCCACCTGTCACCTGCCCGAAAAGGGATTTCAAGATGGTCTGCCGCTTGCGCAAGGAGTGGGCACCACCAACCGTCGCGCCATGCCGATTGCCGGAACCGCCTACAGCCCGTGGATGTTTTGGGATGGGCGCAAAGACAGTCAGTGGTCGCAGGCGTTGGGTCCGCTGGAAAACCCAGTGGAACATGGCGGCAGTCGCACCTTTTACACACATCTCATTGATGAAAACTATCGCACCGAATACGAAGCCATCTTCGGCGAACTCCCCGATCTTTCAGACCGAACTCGCTTCCCCGAAGCCGCAGGTCCCGTGGCAGATGAAACCGCTCGGGCGGCGTGGGAGGCGATGAATCCCGCAGACCGTGAAACCGTCAATCAAATCTTTGTCAACATGGGCAAAGCCATCGCGGCGTATGAACGTCAGATCATGCCAACCGCTTCACGCTTCGATATGTATGTGCAAGCCGCGTTGGAAAATGACACCAAGACGATGAATGCAACACTGACGGATGAAGAAGTGGAAGGCTTGCGCCTCTTTATCGGACCCGCCAACTGTACCCGCTGTCATAACGGACCACTCTTCACTGATAGCTCTTTCCACAACACAGGCGTGCCCGCTGTGGAAAGTCTGCCCGAGGATACGGGACGGGCGCAGGGTGCGCAAGATGTGCTTGCCGATGAATTCAATTGCATGAGCGCATACAGCGACGCCGAGCCGGATGAATGTGACGAATTGAATTTCATGGTTGCCGAAGGACATGAGCTCACCCGCGCCTTTAAAGCACCCAGCTTGCGCAATGTGACGGCGCGCGCACCGTACATGCACGCCGGTCAATTCACGACACTGGAGGCGGTCCTCCAGCATTACAGCACCGCCCCCACCGCACCGACAGGTCATAGTGAATTGGAAGTCTTGAATCTGAGCGAAAGACAGATCAAATCCATTATCGCGTTTTTGTATACATTGAATAGCGATATCTCCGCACCATAAGCGAATTCGCTACAGAGCAAACGAAGAACACAGAGGCTTTTGATTTTCCCTCTGTGTTCTTCGTGCTTCCATGATGAAGTTGAAATTCCCTATGGTTTGACCTTATCCACCTCGGCTTGCAAAGCGGTCTTGAGCGTTTCAAAGTCTAGCCCGTTGGCGGAGGCATAGTCTTTGACCTTCATTGCCGGGTCGGGCATGTCTGCACCGATAAGTGTTTCGATGATTTCTTTAGGCACACCCCACAGGATCAAATCACCAAATGTAGTCTTACCTTTGATGGTGTATTCCTCCGTGGATTCAACGTGGGTCTCTTCCGCTACAGGTGTTGACTTTGTTACAGGCTCCACAACGGGGGCAGACACGCTCACATTGATGGTATGCGTTTCAAGATAGGAAACCTGCGCAGGCGTGAGGTTTCCCTTTGCCAGCAGAATATCCGTAGCCGTTTGCGGCATGACAGTTTCTTCGACAGTCAAATCAAAAGGCAAACCGGTGTAGAACGCCACAAACATACGCACAGAATTGGTGCCGATCTCAAATCCGCTATCAAGATAAATGGCTTCGAGGTCTTTCACAGCAAAAGCAGCGGGGTCAGCGGTGGAGACGTCAAAGGCTTGTGCAAGAATTTCCGGCGTTATGTCGAACGCATTGGCAATATCGCCAAAGGTATACGAGCCACGGATATCCGCCGGATTCGCCAAGCCTGCAAATCCGCCTTCGGTGAAAGTCGTAGGTTTTTTCGTGGACTCGGTCGCCCACCACCCCATCGCAGAAGAGAGGGCAATGCCACCGAACAGGATCACGAACAACATCACGGTCAGGGGTTTGGATGTCAGCGTCATTTCACACCTCCGCTGGTGAAGAGCACAGTCTTGGCAACCGGGCAGATCGCTTCGGATGTGCATTCCAGGCAAGAGATGCACTGATGGTCACGCACGGTCTTGACCGTATCTACCTGAATATTCATCGGGCACATAATCGAGCAAGCACCGTCAGCTTTACAGGTAGACTCTGCACGTTTGATGGAAAATACGCGGAAGAGGTTTGTAATTCCCAACACCGCTCCATACGGGCAGGCATATTTACACCATGGGCGTTCCACAAAAACTGAGAGCCCAAGCGTCACACCAAGCACAGCAAGAGAAGTCCATGCCACTTCGGTGCTCCAAAAATTGAAGAGGGCAAAGTATGGGTCGTAGGCTTCGAAGAGCAGTTTTCCACTAGTAGCGGTCACATACAAAACCCAGACCAAAACACCATAGCGCAAGTAGCGCAAGACATTATCCAACTTGAACGGAACAAAATGATTGAAGCGGCGCTTGAACAACTTCTTGCCGATCTTGCTTACCCATTCCTGCACCGTACCCAGCGGGCAAATCCAACCGCAGAAGACCGGTCCGAAAAGGAATGACATAATAAGAACGATAGCCGCTAAGACCAGAGACGAGTCGTGAATCTTCGAGACGAACAATCCGCTGGCAAGATAGGTGTAGAGCGTTTCTACGCCGCCAAAGGGACAACCCCCATGAAGCGAAGCTGAAGCAAGAAAGGGTATCCCACCACCGCTTTCAACCAGAGAATGATTGAAAACGATGAGTGCGATCAAAAGAAAGAAGAACCATTGCACCACGCGCCGGATCCAGATCGTGCGCGGGCGAAACAACCGAATGCGTTTACCGAACAGTGTGACCATCATGAGCCTCCAAAAATTGAACTGTTCGTAGTGTAGTTTTTATTCTTACAGAGTCTTCAAAGTCTTTGTAAAGGTTCGGTAAAGAAGAAATGACGGCTATAATGACGCCCATCTATGTCATCTAAACTTTCACCCATCTGGGACGTGATCATCATCGGCGGCGGGGCAGCGGGATTTTTTTCTGCCATCCGTGCGGCGGAGCAGAACCCAAACCTTCGCATCGTCATTCTTGAAAAAGCCAGCCAAACGCTCGGCAAAGTACTCATCTCTGGCGGCGGGCGTTGTAACGTTACGCATGCCTGCTTCGAGCCTGCCAAACTCATCACTTACTATCCGCGCGGAGGGAATGAACTGCGTGGTGCGTTCACCCGCTTTCAACCGAAAGACACGGTCGAGTGGTTTGAGTCGCGCCATGTCAAATTGAAAACAGAAAGTGACGGGCGTATGTTTCCCGTCACTGATGATTCGAACACCATCGCCAACTGCCTGCGCGACTCTGCTAAAGAAGCGGGCGTACGGGTCGAGTTAGGCGCATCCGTTTTGAGCGTGGAGAAAAACCCGCAGGGCGGCTTCAGGCTCGAGGTCCAAATGGAGGCGAAGGTTTTTCTTCTTCAAACCAAAAAGCTGATGTTCGCCACGGGTGGTGATCGCAAGTCACAAAGTCTCATCCAAAAATTTGGGCATAACATTGTGCCGCAAGTGCCTTCACTGTTCACATTCAACATCAAAGACAAACGCATCAACGATCTTGCAGGCTTGGCAGTGGAAGATGTGACCGTAAAAATGGATGGGCTCACCGCGCGTGGTCCGCTATTGATCACGCATTGGGGTATGAGCGGACCTGCCGTGCTGAGACTCTCTGCCTGGGGTGCGCGCATTCTCTTTGATAAAAAATACGCATCGACCTTAACCGTGAACTGGCTCGGCGACTATAAGCTGGATGCTACGCTGGAAGTGTTGCAGCGTAACAAAGAATGGCAAGAGAATGCTCGTAAAAAAGTTGCGGCACATTCTGCGTTTTCACAAATTCCGATTCGATTATGGAAGCAATTGGTTTATTTCATTGGCGATAAAAATTGGGCGGATGTTTCAAAAGCCGAGATCCAAAAACTTGCGCAGGAACTGACCGCAGGCGAATATAAAATTCAAGGCAAGGGACAATTCAAAGATGAATTCGTCACCTCGGGCGGTGTGAGTTTAAAAGAAGTCGATTTCAAGACCATGCAAAGCCGCGTCGTGGACGGTTTGTATTTCGGCGGCGAAGTATTGGATATTGACGGCATCACCGGCGGGTTCAACTTCCAAGCCGCGTGGACAACGGGTTGGCTGGCGGGAAGTGCGATGTGAATCAAAGAGGCGATTGCCTTCGCAATCGCCTCTTATTTTTTTATATTACTTCAAGTATTTATCAAGGAAGGAAATCACGAGTTGAATGTTCTCTTCGGTTTCAAACTGTGAACCGCCATGCCCAGCACCATCAAGGGAACTATAGGTGACATTATCCGCACCGATGACAGCCGTGAGAGCATCAGCCAGGTTTTTGTTTTGGGCAGGAGGGATATTGCAATCTGCCGTGCCGTTCTGAATAAAGAAAGGTGCATCGTCAGGGGTGATGTAGTTCATCGGGTTGGTCAGGGCAACTTTTTCGGGCACGGTCTGGATCGCTGCACCAACCAGTTTAGATTCAGGTGAACTGGCATCATCGGTGCTGGCTGAACAACCTGCTTCGGTCAATTGTTCCTGCATCTTCAGGAAGTCGATCGGTCCGAACCAATCCACCACGGCTTGCACACAACTGGATTGATCGTTATTCCCAAGGTCGCCTTCAAGTTCTTCCACTCCGCATGTTGTTCCCAACAACGCCACCAGGTTTCCACCCGCCGAAGCACCCCAGGCACCGAATTTATCAGCGTTGAGATTGTATGTTGCTGCATTCGCGCGCAGAAAGCGGACTGCCGCTTTGGCATCGTGAATTTGTGCGGGATATTGCGCTTCACCGCTCAGCCGATAGTTGATACTCGCCACAGCATAGCCAGCAGCGAGGAGTTGGTCAACTCCGGTGAGACCCGCACCATCCGCCTTGTCACCAAACATGAATCCGCCGCCGTGCACCATAATCACAACTGGGAAAGGTCCCGTGCCCTCGGGGATATATAAGTCCAGCTTTTGCGCATCTGAAACCGAAGCGTAGGCGAGGTCTGCATGGGTCGGTGAAACGGAAGCAAACGTGCCGGAACCGCCAGGCATAACAGACAAGCCGCCCCCACAAGCAGATAGGCTGAGGGCAGAGACCACCAACAGGACAACAAAAGAAAACAGTTTGTAATTCATCTTAATCTCCATATTTTTTTGATAGGCTGAGTATCGCAAAAAGATGTCAAGGAAATCTCAAGGAGACCTGTTTGTATTCTTGAGATTTCCTTGAGAATGACATGGTACGATGTGAGAAATGAAATCTTGTAGAGGTTTATATGGCTCAACGTATTTTGGTCGTAGATGATGACCGGTCGATCGTGAAAGTGTTGGCTTCGTATCTTGAGAAATCTGGTTATCAGGCGTTATCTGCATATGACGGCGAAATGGCACTTCATCAATTAAGACGCGAACGACCTGACTTGGTGATTTTAGACCTTATGATGCCCAACCGGGATGGCTGGGAAGTGACGAAAATCGTCCGTGCAGATCACTCATTGGCTGCCACCCCAATCATCATGCTCACGGCGCGTGTGGAGGATACAGATAAGATCGTAGGGCTGGAACTTGGTGCAGATGATTACATCACCAAGCCATTTAATGCGCAGGAGGTGGTGGCACGGGTCAAGTCGCTGCTGCGCCGCGTGAAGTTGGATCAATCACCGCAAGCCTTGCCACGCATCCGTATGCATGGCTCATTAAAATTGGACATTGACCAGCGCATCCTATTTATTGATTCACAGGCTATCGACCTGACACGTACCGAGTTCAGCCTGTTGGAGACGTTCATGTCCAACCCTGGTTACACCCTGACTCGTGATGAACTTTTAGAGAAGGCATTGGGCTATGCCTATGAAGGCATGGGACGCGCCCTTGACACACACATCCGTAATTTACGGCGCAAGATCGAACCTGACCCTGATCACCCAACTTATATTCAAACCATGTACGGTGTCGGCTACAAACTGACAGGAGAAATTTCATGAACAGACTCTGGGTACGCCTCAGCTTGATGATCAGTGGAGTGTTGTTCTTTATGTTCTTCCTTCAGTTCCTGTCGATTTCATTAGACGGCAACAGAATAGACGATGACTTTTCATCTCCAACAAATGCTCCTCCCAAGGAAATTCAAGGGCGTCTTATTGAATTTATGCTGCTTTCATTGGTCGTCGGCACGATAGGCGGTGTCGTGATCGCACGTGTTGTTAGCAACCCTATTAGCAACTTATCTCGAGCCGCACAGCATATTGGCAAAGGCGAGTTGGATATTCGTGTGCATGAAAAAGGGAGTCAAGAGATCGTAGAGTTGGCACAGGCATTCAATAAAATGGCAGAAGACCTGCAACGCTCACAAACCGCACGCCGCAACCTGGTGGCAGATGTTTCGCATGAACTGCGCACACCGCTCACTGTATTAGAAGGCAACTTACGTGCTGTACTCGACCATGTCTACACGCTTGATGAAACTGAGGTGGCAAATCTTTACGAACAGACCCGGCACTTGATCCGGCTGGTAAATGATCTGCGTGAAATCTCATTGGCTGAATCTGGGCAGATGACGTTGGAGAAAACGCCGACCGATCTTTACACCTTGATCGTTGATGCTATGCAAGCCTTGGAACCGCTTTCGGCTGAAAAACAAATTCAAATGAGTATAGAATCCGCTCCCCCGTTGGAAGGAAGCGTGGACTCGATCCGCATTCGGCAGGTGTTGTTTAATCTGCTCGGGAACGCCATTCGGCACACTCCTCAAAATGGAAGGATCACCATCAAGGCAGGCAAGAATGACGCGGGGATTCATATCAGTGTGCAGGATTCAGGCAGCGGTCTGACTCAGGAGGAAGTTGCCTCGGTCTTCGACAGGTTTTACCGCGCAGACAGATCTCGATCGCGCGAAACTGGCGGTGCAGGGTTGGGACTCTCGATTGTGAAAGCGATCGTGGAGGCTCATGGCGGTAGCGTGCATGCTGAGAGCAAAGGAAAGGGATTTGGTAGCACATTTTCCTTCTTAATTCCCTCTTGATTTTTCCATTGACCCACAGCCTAACCTCTCGTAAAATCACCTTTCACAAATTATATATAATTCCGAGAGGTTACACGCAATGGCAAAGTATCGGGTAATGTACTGGAAAGACATTCCGCAATCGTTCACGGTTGAAGCGGACGGGCAGACAGTAAAGAAAGAACTTTCTCAAAAGGTTCAAAATAAGATCGACGCGTATGCGATGGCTATTGAAGCGACATCCACAACGGATTACGCCAAGCAATACAAACGCGGACAGTGGGTCGAGCGCGACGGTTCAGCAGAAGAAGTGGCTGAGGCATTGCTGGCAGAGTTGGAAGCAGAAGCGGCGAAGGTTGAAATCCCAAAGAAAGAAAAATCCTAAAACAGTTCACCACGAAGCACACGGAGAGCACAGAGTTTTTTTAATTCTTTCTCCGTGTCCTCTGTGCCCTCTGTGGTAAATCAAATGACGAAAAAACATAACATTATTTTGCAACCTTCCGGTCGGCGCGGACAAATAGACGAAGGCACGTCGATTCGTTCTGCGGCGCGTGAATTGGGTGTGGAGATCGAGTCCATTTGCGCCGAGAATGCCACCTGTGGCAAGTGCATGGTTCTGGTGGAGGCGGGTCGCTTCGAGAAAGATAACATCGACTCTAAGCGCGAGAACCTCTCCCCTGTTGGCACGGAAGAACGCGCCTATCTCGAACGTAGACCCAAGTTACTGAAAGACAAAGGTTGGGAGATCGGACAAGTTCGCCTTTCCTGCCAGGCAAAAATTTGCGGCGATGTGCTTATCAACGTGCCTGAAGAAAGCCGCGGCAACAAGCAGATCGTGCGCAAGAGTGCCAGCAACCGTGAGATCGAGGTCAAGCCTGCAATCCGCAAATATCTGGTGACGATGAGTCCGCCCACACTGGAGCGTCCGATTG
>JAFLCE010000169.1 GCA_017303655.1 Anaerolineae bacterium | reverse complement strand
GTGACGCCTGATCTATTAACCTGTGCCAAGTACATCGCTGGAGGCGTGCCGATGGGTGCCGTGTTGATCGGATCCAACGTTAAGAATCTCACGCCCGGTGTACATGGCTCCACCTTTGGCGGGAATCCGCTTTCGTGTGCAGCGGCGAATGCTGCCTTGGATGTGATGAAGGACGAAGACCTGCCTGGTCAAGCCGCAGCGAAGGGTGCATATCTCATGGATAAGTTGAAAGAGATCAATTCACCCAACATCCGCGAAGTGCGTGGACTCGGCTTGATGGTTGGCATTGAGATGAAGCAGAAAGTGACTGGGTATATCAAGGCGTTGCAAGAGAAAAAGATCATTGCATTGAATGCAGGCTTGACCGTGGTTCGTTTATTACCGCCTTTGGTTATTACGTATGAGCAGATCGATCATTTAGTGGAAGTTCTCACCGAAGTGCTGGCGCAGACCACGGACGACGGGCAATAGACCATGGTCTGCGATCCATCACCTATCGTCGAGAATATGCAATGAGCGAAACACTAATCGGTCTTGTTTCTCAATACAGCCCCTCAGGGCAGGAGCGCGGCGCGGTCGAGTGGCTGGTGACGCGGATGAAGTCACTAGGCTATGACGATGCATTTATTGATGCGGCTGGGAATGCTGTTGGTTTAATGGGGAATGGGGCGCGGCAGGTCGTTTTGCTTGGTCACATTGACACAGTGCCCGGAGAAATTAAAGTAGAACAAGTCGGAGACTTGCTCTACGGGCGCGGCTCGGTGGATGCGAAAGGTCCGCTGGCATCATTTGTGGATGCTGTAGCGAAGGTCGGAGTCAATGAAGGATGGCAGTTTGTGGTCATTGGTGCGGTGGAAGAGGAACGTGACTCGGAAGGTGCAAGATTTATTGTGAACCAATACAAGCCAGACTTTGCCATCATCGGCGAGCCAAATCAGTGGGATAGAGTCTCGCTCGGATATAAAGGAAGTGCTTGGGCGCATGTAACTGTCAAACGCGGACAAGCTCATACAGCAAGTGGTGAAGAGACGGCAGCCGAAGCGGCTGTGGAAGTTTGGTTAAGAATCAAAGCGTATGTAGATTCATTTAATGCGGATAAGCAAAAGGTGTTCGATAAACTTTTACTGACCTTGCGCGGCATGGATTCAGACTCGAATGATTTTGAACAGTGGGCGAGGTTGAAGATTGGAGTCCGCTTGCCGGTAGAAGTTTCACCGGAAGATTGGTATTTAAAACTGGAAGAAATCGTTGGTGGGGAAGAGGTTGAGAAAGTAGGCTTCCCCGTCCCGGCGTGGAAGTGTGAGAAGAACTCTCAGCTTGTACGAAGCTTCTTAAGCGGAATCAGGTCACAGGGCGGCGAGCCGCGCTTTGTCTATAAAACAGGCACAGCCGATTTAAATATTGTCGCTCCGGTATGGCAATGTCCGGCTGTTGTATATGGTCCCGGTGATTCGGCGTTGGATCATACGCCGAATGAACACATCAGTTTGGATGATTATAAAAAAGCGGTCGATGTCTTGAGTGCGACGCTTGAAAAACTCACTGGTGTTTCAGGATAACTTTAAAATGGTGAGCTTTGCGCCTTCATCCAAAACAGTAAAACCATTCTTCTCCAACACTCGTTTGGATGCAAGATTATGATTCGCTACTTCTGCAAACAACGGTCGGATTTTTACAAGCACTAAAAAATCAGCCACGGCTGCGCTGGCAATGCCCCGCCGCCAAAATTCTCTGCCGATCCAATAACCGATTCGCTGTTCATACTTTTCTTTCCAGCAAATAATGTGACCCGCTACTTTCTCTTTATAGAGGATGCTTCGCACGGTCACATTTTTGTTTTTTAAGATACCTTCCCAATGCCGCATGAACTCGCCGCGGTCTTTTGATGGGTAGGCAGATAATGCAACGGCTTCGGGGTCAAGCTGTTGTGCGAACAGAATAGGCAGGTCGGTTTCGACAGTGAGGCGTAGGAGAATACGGGTCATGAGATCCTTTTAGGAAAAGTATAGCAAATCGTTAACAAATATAGTCTTGACATTTGATCAGATACATTTAAAATTATCTAAAATTTTGAATGTTTAAAAAAGAGATTAAATTTGAATAAGAAGACCGAACTCCCTAAAATTCCCGATGTCAAGCCGATCTCATTAGACATCCTCAAACAAATGGCAGACCCCATCCGGACTCGATTGATGGGTCTTGTTTCCAACGCTCCTGCCACGGTTCAAGAATTGGCTTCGAAGTTGAAAGTGCCAATTACCCGTTTGTATTATCACGTTCACCTTCTTGAAGAAATAGGCTTGATCCAGGTAATTGATTCGCACCCGGTGGGGGGGATGGTGGAAAAAGTATATTACGCCTCAGCTCGTCAATTTATTGTAGACCGTGCGCAGTTCTCAGGGAAACCCGCTGCATTGATGGACTATGCAGATGTCTTGATCGATTTCACTTTGACCGAGACCGGGAAAGCGATTCGGAAGAGTATCAAGTCTGGTGCGCTGGACCTGCAAAATTCCGCGCCGGACCCGCGTGCTTTGCAGATCCGCCGTGGAATTGGAAAACTTTCGACCAAACAGGCGAGCCAGTTTTATAAAAAATTAGAAAACCTTATCAGTGAATTTACAAACATGGATCAAGAAGAAGGAGAAGCAGCAGAGTATATGCTGGCTGTTGCGTTCTTTCCTACTTCGATAGCGGAGAAAGAATGACGACACAAGAAAAGACCCAGCCAACGGATTGGAAGAAGGGTGTATTTGCATTGCTTGCTTTTGTAGGGATGGGCGCGGCAGGATATCTGATCGGCTCCTGGATCGGGAACAGTAACATTCCGCTCAAAACCCCAAGTGACCTCAATGCTTTTTCTGCTATTTTGATCGCGTTGGCAGCCTTATATCTCGTATTGCTCACTCACGAGTTGGGACATTTGTTTTTCGGAAAACTGGCTGGCATGCATCCGTTTTTGCTCATCACCGGACCGCTAAAAATGGTCGCTACTCAAAAGGGATGGCAGGTTTCACTTAATACCAATATCGCCTTGGCAGGTGGGTTGGCGGCATGCATGCCAGTCCGCACCGAAACCCTGCGGAGGGATTTGCTCTGGCTTACTGCGGGCGGACCGATCACCAGTTTGCTTGGCAGTTTGCTGGGTTTTCTGCTTTATGCACTTGTGCCAGATGGTTCTTCTTGGAGTTTTTTCGGTCTCTTGTTCGGTGTGACGGCAGGTGCGATCTTTCTTGTTACGCTTATCCCTGCAAAACCATCCGGCTTCATGACGGATGGTGCGCAGATCCTTTCATTAGTACGCGGCGGAATGGAAGCGGAACAGCGCGCCTTGATTCTCATCTTGCAAGCCGAGTCGCTCAACGGG
>JAFLCE010000168.1 GCA_017303655.1 Anaerolineae bacterium | reverse complement strand
ACAATGGCGCCCAGTGGTTCACGTCCATACACATCACAGACGCGGCCTATCAATTGGAAGAGCGCCCAGACTTCGGAGGTGGCGGCGGTCACTCCCGGGTGTTGGGCCAACTCCATTGGGGACTGAGCAAGCAAACGCGTGAGAAGAAGCGTCCGCTCTCCGTCAGATAAATTCTCAAAATCAGATTCGATTCGAAGCGCACGCAAGATCTCACTTAAGGCGGAATTGAATCGGCTTGAATCTTCGCGAATGTCCAGGCGTGCAGCATGCAGCCCGAAGATGCGAAATTGTTGCAGCGTTGTTTTCAAGTCGCCATGCACCAAGGCTTCAGGCATGGCGCTGGCGATGAGTTCAATGGGCGTCAGTAATTTTTCCGGTTGAAGATTGGTGCGGTATTGATCCCGGCTCAAGAGATGCGATTTCATATCTTCGTTCGAGGCTTTCGCAAGATCAGCCGACAGCAGGGAAAGCACGAGACGGTACGGTTCGTTAGTATATCGTTCTTCGATAAAAGAAACATGCTCAGAGAACGGACGGCGCTTTTCAATCCAGTTGCTTAACTCAGATGGCGGCGGCACGAGCCTTGAACTCATGCTCAAGCGGCGCGATAAGTCTTTGAAAATGCGGCGATGATTTTCGACAGCCAGACCGCGATGTAAGCGCAGAGTTTCAGCGGTCACTTCGGTGGTGACGTTTGGGTTGCCATCGCGATCTCCGCCGATCCACGATGAAAGTTTCAGCCATGAAACTGGCGGGTGCAATTCGGGGTAATGAAGTTGCAGAGCTTTTTCAAGATCGTCATACACGGCAGGGATGGCTTTCCAAAAGAACGCATCCACATAATACAGCCCTGTTTTCACTTCATCGGTCACCGTGAGGCGATTGGCACGGGCACGCTCGGTGAGCCATAACGCGGAGATTTCCGATTGCAGAGATTTGAAAAGCACATCCCTTTTGCCCGCTGAAATATTTGTGTTACTGATTTCTTGAAGCAGCCGCGCAATACTTTCGATTTTTGTTAGTACGGTTCGTCGCCGTGCTTCGGTGGGGTGGGCGGTTAGTACTAGCTCAATAGATAGATTTTCAAGCAAATTGGACATTTGCTCAGTTGTCACACCGCGTGCTTTGAGCATTGCGATAGCTTCACCGATCGATTCGTCGATCGGCTCGGGATATTTCCACTCCAGCTTTTTGTTTAGGAGTTGAACTCGTTGATGGTCTTCGGCAAGATTGACGAGATCAAAGTAGGTTGCGAATGCGGATGCGACGGCACGCGCCTCATCTGCGCTGAGAGCTGATACTAGTTTCTGCAATCTCTGCGCCGCTGACAGATCTCCCGCGCGGCGTGCTTTTGCCTCAGCGCGAATATTTTCTTCAATTTCAAATAATGATGGCGATTCTAGGTCTGAGATGACTTTGCCCAATAGATCGCCGAGGATGTGGATGTTTTGTGAGATGTCCATGTTATGCTCCAAGGAGCTAGTATAGCGGAAAATAAAATTGTATAATCAAAAAAAATAGATGGGGAAAGTGATTTTTTTTAATTTTTTTCTGGGTTGGTAAATAGTATAATTTTGTCATAATTCAGGACGCAAAAGATACACTAAATCAGCGCGTGTT
The DNA here is from genome assembly GCA_017303655.1 of Anaerolineae bacterium. Taxonomy (GTDB): domain Bacteria; phylum Chloroflexota; class Anaerolineae; order Anaerolineales; family Villigracilaceae; genus Villigracilis. The sequence continues at coordinate 1,757 of JAFLCE010000168.1, read as the reverse complement.
TGTCTTAATTTCCCCTAGAATGTATTCAATTATTCAATCTAAAAAATCAAATGAAACCATAGATTTCAATGATAACTTTTACCACTCGTCAGCGAGAAATTCTCAAGATCATTCTTGATGCCAACAGACCGATCGGTTCTGTTGAGTTGGCGAAGCTGCTTCATATTACACCCAGGCAGGTGAATTACAGTATGAAGGGCGTAAAAGTCTGGCTGCAACAACATGACCAGGATTTGAGTGTTGTACCGGGTGTGGGTTTTGCTGTGAAACTGACAGCAGATCAAACACGAACTCTTTCCCAGCAGATCAATGGTCATTCAGGTGTTCAAATTATTCTTTCCGTGAGTCAACGTCAGCAATTACTGGCGTTGTTTTTATTAACCCGAAGAGAGCCGTTCATTCTTGCCCAGCTGGAAACGATCTCACAGGTCTCACGGATGACGATTTTGAAGGACATCAACGAAGTTGATGAATGGCTGCACGAGCAAAATCTCAGGCTTATCCGCAAGCCGCACTTTGGTATTCTGATCAGCGGGGCAGAGCATGACTGTCAGCAGGCATTGACCAAATTGTTGTGGGGGGAAACGCCGTTTAGCAGTGAGCCCATTACTGAAATTACCCACTCAGATGGTTTGATGTTCACCCTGGAAGGGGATGCCCAGCTCCTGCCGTTGGTCGAATATATCAATGATTATTTTGCCAGCCTGCATATCCAACGCGCGATCAGTCTGGTTGCCAAAGCCGAAGAACAGTTCGGCGGCCGATTTACCGATGATGCAGTTTTACATCTTGCACTTGTTTTCTCTGTGATGTCAAATCGGGTTCAGGCTGGAAATCATTTGGATGTGGATGACAAGTTGCTTGCATCTCTGCAATCGGCAAAGATGTGGCCTGTTGCCTCATATATCGCCAAGCGTCTGGCTCGCGAGTCAAACTCGATCTGGAAATCTGGTGACGTGGCGGCGATCGTGATGGAAATGATGGCCGCGCCTCGTAATGAGATCCTTCCCGGGGAATTGGAGCACGAAAGCGATTTCTCGGCGCTAAGCGAACGCTTGATGGATCATATCAGCCAGGCATTTGGTATTTCCAAACTAAAACATGACCGCACCCTGCAAAATGGCTTAATGAACAACATTGTCCCTGCCTGTTTTCGACAGCGCTTCAATCTTTGGTTCCCTGTTGCGCTAAATAATGCAGGCCTGCCAGATCGATACGAGAAGGAACATGTTGTTGCAGAAGAAGTTTCGCAATTGGTTTATGAGTTTACTGGTGTGACTCTTCCGCAGAGCGAGGTCAATAATCTGGTTGTGCTGCTGCGAGCTGCCTTCATTCGTAACCGTTCCTACCGTTTTGACCATGTTATCGTCATTTGCCCAAGTGGGATGGCAACGGCTCAGCTATTAGTTGCCCGTTTGCATGCCCGCTTCCCCAACCTTAGCAATTTAGAAGTTGTCTCTCTACGCGATCTGACCCCGTTACTGGTCTCCTCTGCGGATCTAATCCTTACAACTGTCCCGCTGCCCCGCCAGTATGCAAATAACCAGAAAGTAATTCAGGTACATCCGCTGCTCATGCCCAAGGATATTGACACGATCACCCAATTCTTGAGCTGAACAAACTCTCCATTGGTTATTCGGTAACGCTCCGACCGTTACCCGTAATATGGGAGGCTTCAAAAGTCTCCAGATTTTTAGAAAGGCCTGAAGTTCAGGCGAATAAAAAAATTCTACAAGGAGAATTAACATGAGAGAAAA
>JAFLCE010000167.1 GCA_017303655.1 Anaerolineae bacterium | reverse complement strand
GAGATGAGCATACTGCTCGCGGCAGAATTCGATCGCACGGGTTGAGAAATCGACGCCAGTATAAGACTTCGGCTTAAAATGCCGGACGATGAAAGACGCGCCTCCCCCTCGCCCTGAGCTGACTTCCAATGCCTCAGCATGCTGCCAGTCGATATGCTTTGCCACATGATGATACAGCTGCATCGGATAGCGGTGGATCTCATCTTCGGGGTTGAGAGGGATAGGCTCATGATCGCGATGATGAGCAAAACCAAAATTCATAAAGATGGCTTGCTTATCACGGTCAAAGGTGGTGACCAGGTCGTATTGGATGCGCGTCAGCCAGCTTTTCAGATTGGGGAAGCGATGGAATAGTAATTTGTTCAACATGTCGTCTCTCTCCTGTGAAGATTGTTACAAAAAACACCCAGCTCAGGTCTGGATGCCTTATGAACATTACCGATCATTATAACCCTGAGGCTTTACGGAAGATACAAACTTTCAAAGATGGTAACTATGCATATCAGAAAACAAAGCCTAATAGAGCTATTTCAGGGTTTTATGATGTTCTTTTATCTCCCTCTTAATTAATATCGCACAGAATGTTGCTGCACAAAAACAAGCCCCGAAGTTTTCACTCCAGGGTTTCTCTTTCACTATTTACTAATCACTGTCTATACCATTGGTTCAATATAGATGTTCGTATTCTTCAGCAATCAACAGCATCAACTTTCTTGCAGCCTTTACATCGTCCACTTAAAACATATATCATCCCAGTTGATAAGGCGCTTTGGTATCAATGCTCCCCACAAATTGCGGAAGTTCCTTGTGACCCAAATTCTGCCGGATTGCCATGTTCTCACCGAGGTGATACCAATAGTGATAGATCGTGCGTTGGATCAAGTTTCCGTATGTACGTTGAATTTCCTTACCATTGCTAAGGACATTTTGGGCAAGTTTTTTTGAGGTCAATGTGTCTAAAAACGGGTCAGCAGTTGTAGTGATTTTCTTCCAAGCCGCGAGCATTTCTTTGAGCGACGGTGTACTGGCAGGAGCGCCATAAGCATGGCTTTTCTCAATTTCAGGAAAAAGTGAGATGCCCAACCCATAACTCAAAAAATAGCGCTGTTCCTGCCATGCCAAATGACCAACATTCCAACTGATACAGTTCATCGGCAGGAAGCGTTTTGAGGCTTCTTTTTCAGTCACGCCTTTGATACCGCGAATAAATTCACTGCGGGTAAAACGGAGTTGTAGCACGAGTGGATGAGTCATATATGAACCTTATAAAAGCGCCTCGAAGTCTTAACCTCGAGGCGCTTTCTCGTTTTATACCAGCTCTTCGTAATTCTCAGGCAACCAGCAGCAGAGGACCAACTCTCTTGCCGCCTTCACTTCATCCATGCGACCAAATTTCGTAGTGAGCGGAGCATTGTGAAGCAAGTCAGGTTGAGTCCTAGCTTCTTCTGCGATCTGGATGAGGGCGTCGGCGAAACGGTCGAGGGTGTCTTTATTCTCGGTTTCGGTCGGTTCGATCATCAGCGCTTCAGAGACAATCAGCGGGAAGTAGTTCGTTGGCGGGTGGAAGTTGTAATCCATTAGTCGCTTGGAGATGTCCAACGCGCGGACGTCTGAGCCGTCGAACTTGCCTTCCATCACGAACTCATGCATACAGATGCGGTCAAACGGAATTCTGTAAGTATCGCGTAAGCGGGCTTGCAAATAGTTCGCATTGAGCACCGCGTATTGCGAGATGTCTTTCAAGCCGTCGGGTCCGTGCATGGCAATGTAGGTATACGCGCGGACCAAACCACCGCCGAAGTGACCATGGAAAGCCTTCATGCGCCCGATGGAATTCTTTGGGGTGACGAAGCCATACAGCGGATTCATATCGCCATCAGCTTCTTCTACAATCCCAATCAGTGGAGATGGCAGGAAGTCTGCCAAGCGCTGACTGACACCTACGGGACCAGAGCCCGGTCCGCCGCCACCGTGTGGGACAGAGAAAGTCTTGTGCAGGTTGAAATGCATCACATCAAAGCCGAGGTCACCGGGGCGGACAATGCCCAGCAAGGCGTTGAGGTTCGCGCCATCGCCGTACATCAAGCCACCACAATCCTTTACCAGTTTGACGACCTGTTCAATGTTCTCGTCGAACATGCCAAGGGTATTTGGGTTGGTGAGCATCATGCCCACAACGGTGTCATCGCAAGCGGACTTGAGTTTTTCAAGGTCAACATTGCCGCGCGAATCGGATGGGATGGTAACGACCTGCATGCCCAACATGCCCACCGAAGCAGGGTTGGTGCCATGTGCCGCATCTGGGATGAGCATCTTGGTGCGTTTGGTATCGCCGCGCAGTTTGTGATACGCCGCCATCATCAACACGCCGGTAAATTCACCATGAGCGCCTGCGGCGGGTTGCAAGGTCACACCTGCAAAGCCGCTGATCTCTTTAAGCCATTCCTGCATTTCGAACATCAAGGCAAGATTCCCTTGCACGGTTTCAATCGGCTGGAGTGGATGCGTAAATAAAAAGCCCGGCAAACGACAGGTATCTTCGTTGATCTTTGGGTTGTACTTCATGGTGCATGAGCCCAACGGATAGAAGCCAGCATCTACAGAGTAGTTCAAGCTGGAGAGCTTCATGTAGTGGCGCACCACGTCCACTTCGGCGAGCTCGGGCAGAGGCAGCTCAGAGCGTAACAACTCTTTGGGAGGCAGAGCAGTGACCGGCACGTCAGAGGCGGGCATGGTCACACCACGTCGCCCTGGGGAGGAAAGTTCAAAAATGGTAGGTTCGATAATCGTCGCCATCTTACATCTCCTTCAACAGTTCAATGAGCGAGTCAATGTCTTCTTTGCTGTTCATTTCGGTTACAGCAATGAGGAGATGATTTTGCAGGTCGGGATAATCTTTGCCGAGGTCGTAGCCGCCGAGTACGCCATGATCCAACAAGTATTGATTCACTTCACTAGCGGGCTTGGGGCAAGACAAGACAAACTCATGAAAAAATGGTTCGTCAAATTTAACTGAAAAGCCTTTGATCTTGCTGAGTTCAGTAGCAGCGTAATGCGCCTTTTGATAGCAAAGATTTGCAACTTGCTGTAAACCTGTTTTCCCAAGCACAGACATGTACACCGAACATCCCAACGCAAGCAAACCTTGATTGGTGCAGATGTTCGAGGTGGCACGTTCGCGTTTGATGTGTTGTTCGCGTGCGGTCAATGTCAGCACGTACGCACGATTGCCGCGCACATCCATGGTCTCGCCGATTAAACGTCCCGCCATTTTATGCACATACGATTTGCGTGTGGTGAAGAAACCAAGATACGGTCCACCATACCAAAGCGGAATACCAAAAGGCTGCGCTTCACCCACCACAATATCCGCGCCCATATCACCAGGAGCCTTGAGCATGAGCAATGCAGTTGGATTCGCTACGATACAAACCAACGCGCCTTTTTCATGGGCTGCATCAATCAGTTTGGTGTAATCATAGATGCGCCCAAAGAAATCGGGATATTGGACAACGACCAGCATGGTGGCTTCGTCGAT
>JAFLCE010000166.1 GCA_017303655.1 Anaerolineae bacterium | reverse complement strand
GACGGTCAGTTCAATATCCTGGGGATAGTGATTGCTGCCGTGAATAATGATCAAATCCTTTAAGCGACCCGTTACAAAGAGTTCACCGTTATTTAGAAAACCAAGATCACCAGTCCGAAGAAATGGACCTTCATTCGTGTCTGCAACATAGGCTTGAAATGTTTTGCGAGACTCCTCTTCCATGCCCCAATATCCCTGTGCAACGCTGGGACCGGAAACCCAAATTTCGCCAACTTGATTCGAATCACATAGCAGCAAGGTCATGGGATTAACAATGACGATCTTCTGGTCAATGATCGGCGGACCGCAATTCACCATAGTCACTGAGCCTTCTTCGTTTTCCAAAGAAGGAATCACCAAATCACTTTCCAGAGATTTTCGATCCACCGTAAACGTCTGCGGCTCAGACGGACCATCCGCGCCGGAGACGATCAGCGCACTTTCTGCCATGCCATAACAAGGGTAGAAAGAAGTCTTTCGGAAGCCGCACCCGGCAAAGGCGCGTGCGAAGCGTTCCAACGTCTCAGGGCGAATCGGTTCGGCACCGCAAAACGCCAGAGTCCACGAACTCAGATCCAACGTTTCTTTCTGTTCAGGTGTGATCTTATCAACACACAGGTCATAAGCAAAATTTGGCGCGCCGCAGGTGTTGCCCTCAAAGCGAGTGATAGCTTCAAGCCAGCGCAAAGGGCGCTGCAAAAAAGAAGGCGGCGACATCAACGTCGTTTCGCCCCCCAGATAGATCGGCTCCAAAATGCCGCCGATCAGCCCCATGTCGTGATAACTTGGCAACCAGAACACACCTTTCACGGTCGAGTCGATGTGAAAGCCGCGACTGATAGCTTCGAGGTTGTGCATCAGGTTGCCGTGACTGAGCATCACTCCTTTGGGCTGACTGGTGGAACCGGATGTATATTGGAGGAACGCCAGCGTATCTCTTGAGACATTGGGATAACGCCACTCCGCTTCCAACCCCGCCGGAACCTGCTCGGTGTTTAACCAGCGCAGCGCTTTCAAATCTGGAGCATGTTCGAAACGCTTTTCGACGTTTGCAATAATAGTTGTCGTAGTCAGCGCAAATGTGGCATGCGAATCATCCACAATAGATTGGATGCGCGGAGCCGGGCGGTTAAGCCGCGGAGGATAGGCAGGGACAGCAGTGACGCCGGCATACAAGCAGCCCATGAACGCGGCAATATAATCCAACCCGGGTGAATAAAGGAGGAGTGCGCGCTCCCCTTTGGCGCCATAACTTTCCAGCCATGCCCCAATGGCTCGCGCCCGGCGGTCAAGCTCTGCATAGTTGATCGTGAGCGTGTCAGAGTCATCGTCCTGTAAGAATCTGAAAGCCACCCTATCAGGAGTCTGCTCTGCCCTCGAGCGAAGAAGCTCAACCAATGTATTTGTCGTATAGTATGGGTTTGGGGTTACAAGATATGATTTCTTCATAAGAATTTCACCATTAAGAGGGAGGATTTTTTGCTTGTTTCACAACAAGCAAGCGTACCATGTTTGTATCTAATAGCGAATTTGCACTTCAAAGGAGAAAACACAAATCGGTCAAGCAAAAGTTACGCTAAATATTTTTATTGTAATTGAGGTCATATTTTAGTACAGGCAAACTCTTTATGGCAAATCCATATTGAACCACTTACTATTTTGAGTCATTTAAGTCTTTTCAGCTATCCCCCAAAGGTTGCTTGACATGCATTTTCGCAAAAAGGTATAATCTGATATGTATTACCTTATTTGTACCAACTCTCACAGAGTTGGCTTTGCCCTACCTATCGGACTGCGCTGAAAATCTGCATTTAAAGGAATATCCCTTGGTCCAATCAAACAGTTTCAAGTTAAGTCTTATCAACGACAGCAGCAGCACTCCTCCCAAAGAATTCGAGCTAACAAAGTCGGAAATCATCATCGGCCGTGACGACAATGCGGATATCACAATACCCGCTTCAGCTGTGTCTCGCCGTCATGCCAGACTGACACTGGAAGGCGGTCAATACTTCCTAGAGGATCTGGGCAGCAGCAATGGCACCTTTGTCAATGGCGAAAGCCTTACTCAGCGACGCCTCCTCAAGTCGGGGGATAAAATTCGGTTGGGGCAAATCATCAACGTAGTTTATGAAGCGCCTGTCAGCGAAAGCGAATCTCATAAAACCAGCATACGGTCAGTGGAGTCAGACAAAACCGTAATGCGGTCAGTAGAGCCCGATAATAAGACCGTGATGCGCGCCGCCCCTGCAAAGCCTGCACATGTGATGCAGACGATGATGGGAGAAGCACCTGTTCTTCCTCAGAATACCGGTCCGCGCGAACTGCTTGTAACAATCGCAGGCGGAGACACACAAACATACCGATTAACCAACACATCTTATTCGATCGGGCGATTAGATACCAATAATATTGTCATTCCATCGCAGATCGTCTCAAGTAAGCATGCGCGGCTTGAGCAGGTTGAAGGCGGAGGATACAAGTTGGTCATGGCTCCAGAAGCCAAGAACCCTGTCCAATTTGAAGGACGTCCCATCGATGGCTCGCGCATTCTACATCACGGAGACTTGTTGAGAATTGGCAGCTTGGATCCCGGCGTGATGGTTACGATTACCTATAACGCCCCCAGTGAAGCGGCTCAGCATATGGAGCGGGATATCGTGTTTGGGGAAAAGACGTTAATTCAGATCGGGCGTGACCCCGGCAATGATGTTGTGATTCCCTCCCCGAATGTATCGCGCTTCCACACCCAAATCCAAAAAGTAGGGCAACGTTATCGTGTAGAGGATCTACACAGTTCCAATGGAACCTATGTCAATGGCGATCGCATTGATGGATCCGTATGGCTGAAGCCAAATGATTCCATCCGCATCGGACAATATCGATTCGTGATGGGCAAAGATCAACTCGCCAGTTACGACGATGGAAACGGCTTGCGGGTGGATGTGGTCGGGTTGAACAAATGGGTCCGCAAGGATTTGAATATTCTTCAAAATATCTACGCCTCTTTCAACCCCAGGGAATTTATCGTTGTGGTTGGGCAAAGCGGTGGCGGCAAATCCACGTTTGTAGATGCGGTTGCAGGCTATCGCCCTGCCACGCCTCCCTCGAAAGTGTACGTCAACGATATTGATATCTACACCCATTTTGATGCGATCCGAAATGAGATCGGGTTTGTGCCTCAAAAAGATATCATCCACATGGAGTTGACCATCTATCAGGCACTTGATTACGCGGCTCAATTGCGTATGCCAGCAGATACTTCCCCTGAAGAGCGTCACAAACGGATCATGGAAGTCCTGGAAGACCTAGACTTAACGCATCGTAAGGATGTTCAGATCAGCGGTCTCAGTGGCGGACAACAAAAACGCGTCTCCATTGGCGTTGAGCTGTTGACCAAGCCCGGCTTGTTCTTCCTCGATGAACCCACTTCCGGTTTGGATCCCGGCACAGAAACCGCTCTTATGCAATTGATGCGGCGCCTGGCAGATCAGGGTCGTACCATCATATTGATCACGCATGCCACGAAAAATGTAATGTTGGCAGATAAGGTCATCTTCCTGGCAAGAGGCGGTTATCTGGCATGGTTCGGACCTCCAGATGAAGCCTTGGCGTATTTTGACCAATTCCGTTCGGAGCGGGCTCGCAGAGCAGGCAAGATCGAGTTCGATGAGATCTATGCCATTCTGGATGATCCAAGCAAAGGCAA
>JAFLCE010000165.1 GCA_017303655.1 Anaerolineae bacterium | reverse complement strand
GCTTGGTTCACGCATGGTGGAACAGCACTTTACGCTCAACCATACCTGGAAGGGAACCGACCATGCCTTCTCGCTTGAACCGATCGGTATGCGTAAACTTGTCCGCGATCTGCGCCGGGTGAAGATTGCTATGGGCGATGGAGAGAAGTGTATCTACCCAAGCGAAGTTAATCCTATTACCAAGATGGGCAAGAAACTCGTCGCGGCGCGTGACTTGAAAGCGGGTCAGAAATTGACCCGTGAAGACATTGCCATCAAGTCCCCCAGTGACGGCATCCCGCCGTATGAGTTAGATAATGTCATCGGCAAGACTCTCACCAAGGACTTGCTCGAAGACGAGAATTTTGCATTCGAGAATTTGAATTAATTTTGATATGTCATTCTGAGCGAAGCGACACGTACGCCGCAGTGCGGTGAGAATCTCTAAGATAGTCTAAGAGACCCTTCGCTAGCGCTCAGGGTGACATGTAACAGGTAACCATGCTCCCTAACCAAATCCCTAACTGGATCGGAACCAACGAACAAGCCACTCAAGCTAATGAATGGTTCGAAAAGATTAACCCCGCGAACGGACAAGCCCTCTTCAAAGTGGCGCGTTCACGCGCAACGGATATTCAACAAGCCGTTGAACTGGCAAAGAAGGCTCAGCCTGCCTGGGCGGATACTCCTGCGGTGCAGCGCGGTATGATCCTGCATAAGATCGTGGTGGGGATGCAAAACCGTCAGAGTGAGATCGCTGCCATCGTCGCCGCCGAAACTGGAAAGTCCATGAAAGAGGCGCTGGGGGAGACAGGCGGAGCGATCCAATGCGGATTGTTCTATGCCAGCGAAGGTCAGCGTTTGTATGGTCGCACCACCACGAGCGGCACGGCGAATAAATATGCGATGACGATTCGTCAGCCCATCGGTGTGGCGGGACTCATCATCGCTGCGAACACGCCGATCGCGAATGTGGCATGGAAGGTTTTCCCAGCGCTCATTTGCGGTAACTCTGCCATATTGAAAGCTGCCGAAGATACGCCTGCTACGGCGTGGATCTTTGGGCAGATCGCAAAGGAAGCAGGGTTGCCCGACGGTGTATTGAGCATCTTGCAGGGATTTGGTGAAGAGGCGGGCGCGCCGTTGGTTGCGCATCAGGATGTGGACGTGATCAGTTTCACCGGTTCGACCGAAGTAGGACGCATCATCAACCGTTTAGCGGGGGAACGCTTCGCGCGCATCTCGCTAGAATTGGGCGGGAAGAATCCACTCGTAGTTTGTGATGACGCTGATTTGGAGAACGCCACCAAGTGGGTGTTGCTTTCCGCGTTTAGCAATGCGGGGCAGCGTTGTGCATCTACAAGCCGCATCATCATTTTTGAATCGGTGTACGAGAAGTTCCGCGACATGCTCGTGGAGAAAACCAAGAAGTTGAAAATCGGCATCACCGATGATTGCGACTTTGGCGCGGTTATCAATGAAGGGCAATTGCTCAACATGGTGGATGCCGTGCAAAAAGCAAAGAAAAATGGCGCGACCATCCTGTATGGCGGCGAGCGTATGACCGATGTCGAGCATAAAGATGGTTACTACATGGCGCCGACTCTCATTGAGAACGTTGACCCACATGATGAAATTTCCGAATGTGAGTTGTTTGGCCCCGTAGCCTTGTTGTTCAAAGTAAAAGATTTTGAGCACGCGCTTCAAATGGCGAACGATACGCCTTATGGCTTGACGGCGAGTATTCACACCAAGAGCATTCACCGCGCCACGCGTTTTTACGACAAAGTCCAAACCGGCGTGGCAGTCGTCAACGCTGGGACGCACGGCTCCGAGCCCCATATGCCGTTTGGTGGGCGCAAACTTTCGGGTAACGGTTCACGTGAACCAGGCACCGAGGCGCTCAACATTTACTCTGAATTGAAAGACGTGTACATCAACATCGACCCCATGCAGGTATGAGCAAAGAGAATCCTTCTATCATAGCTTTGATTCCTGCGCGTGCTGGCTCCAAACGCGTGCAGGGAAAAAATATCCGTCCGCTGGCGGGGCATCCGCTGATCGCGTACACGATCTGTGCCGCCAAACAAAGCGGAATCTTTGCGGATATTCTCGTCTCAACAGACTCGGAAGAGTACGCTGATATTGCCCGTTCTTATGGTGCGGAAGTTCCCTTTCTTCGTCCCGCTGAAATTGCAGGCGATCTTGCGCTCGACATCGAATGGCTGGACTTTACGCTGCACAAATTGAAAGAGATGGGACGCGAATATGATTGTTTCAGCATCCTGCGCCCGACCAGTCCTTTCCGTTTGCCGAGCACCATTCAGCGAGCGTGGAATGCGTTCAAAGCCGAAGAGGGTGTAGACTCCCTTCGCGCGGTTGAGAAGGTGAAGGAACACCCCGGCAAGATGTGGGTGATTCGCGGCAAGCGCATGATGCCTTTGCTCCCGTTCGGACCAAAGGAACAGCCGTGGCATAGCACACCATATCAGGGCTTGCCCGAAGTCTACTCGCAGAATGCCAGCCTTGAAATTGCCTGGTCGCGCGTGGTCTTCAATGGACGAACCATCGCGGGCGAAGTGGTCATGCCGTTTGTTTCAGAAGGTTATGAAGGCTTTGATGTGAATCATCCCTATGATTGGGATCTGGCGGAACGCCTCGTGGCAAGCGGAGAGGCGCAACTGCCAAAGGTAGAAAAAATTTCTTAGAGAAGAATCAGGTGCAGGCGCGGGGTGAGGCGCAGCGTCTATAAAGAGGAAAACATGGTCGAATTGAAATTGATCCCCGTGGAAGAATTCAAGCGCGTGCGCAATTCATCCGCTGACAAATATAAAAAACTTCAGATCATCGCGGATATGTGCCGCGCCAACACGCTCACCGAAGTAAAGCGTGCCGGGTCGGGGCATCTCGGCTCGAGTTTCAGCGCGATGGATATTGTGGTGTGGATGTATTACGAAGAGATGAACACCATCAAGGTCGGTTTTGACAGCCCCGACCGCGATATTTATTTTTCGTCGAAGGGGCATGATGTGCCGGGCTTGTATGCCGTGCTTCATTCGCTTGGCGAAATTCCTGATCACATGCTCATGTCGTTGCGCCGCCTCAATGGATTGAACGGTCATCCCGACATCGGCAATCGCGGCATGGAAGCCAACTCGGGTTCGCTCGGCATGGGCATCTCGAAGGGGCGCGGCATGGCGTGGGCGAAGAAATACAACAACAATGACGGGCATGTCTTTGTGATGACCGGCGATGGTGAGTTGCAAGAAGGTCAGAACTACGAAGCCCTGCATGTCACCGCGCATCACAAGGTCGATAACCTCACTGTCATCGTTGACGATAACAAGGTGCAATCTGATAAGCCCGTTGCCGAGATCATTGACCTTCGAAACCTTGTCGAAAAATTTACTGCCTTTGGTTGGCATGTCATTCGCATTGACGGGCATGATTTCCGTTCCATCGAAAAAGCCATTGCCGAAGCCAAGCAAGTCAAGGGCAAACCGCAGATCATCATTGCCGATACCATCAAGGGTCGCGGTATTTCTTTTATGGAGCATCCTGCCGCGCTTGAAATTGGAAAAGGACTCTATCCCTGGCATTCGGGTGCGCCGGATGATGCAGCCTTCGAGGCAGGTTATTCTGAACTGATTCAGCGCATCAATGCGGACCTCGCGGCTGTGTCGCTCGACCCGTTGCATTTGACTCCCGTTGAGCCGGAAGTGAAGACCGCGAGTCCGTCTATGTTGGAAGGGGAACCTCTCAGCCAGGCGGCGTTAGATCGTCTCTCTGT
>JAFLCE010000164.1 GCA_017303655.1 Anaerolineae bacterium | reverse complement strand
GACTTTGCGGATCTGAGGGCTAAGGGTAATTTCTTTATCGAAACGTCCGAATACTCCGCCGCCTGCGCTGATAAGCTCCTTCTTGTAGTCTGACCACTGCGAGCCCTTTGTAACGAACAGTCTGCGCCGTTCCTGATACGAGGCTTCTGGATCTGGATTGGGGTCGAGGAAGACATGTCGATGATTAAATGCGGCTACCAATTTAATGGTGCGGCTCAACAGCAACCCATTGCCGAACACGTCGCCGGCCATATCGCCGATACCGATGGCAGTGAAGGTTTGGTTGTTAATGTCGAAGCCCATGTCATTGAAATGGCGCTTTACGCATTCCCATCCGCCTTTGGCCGTAATGCCATAGATCTTATGATCGTAGCCTTGCGAGCCGCCGGAGGCGAAAGCATCGCCGAGCCAGAAATTAAATTCCTGAGTGGCCACTCGGTTCGCGATATCGCTAAAGGTCGCCGTGCCCTTATCGGCGGCGACCACCAAGTACGGATCTTCCCCGTCGTGAATGACGAGGCCCTCAGGGTGGGTAACCCCTGAAGCGGTGCGGTTGTCGGTCACCGAGAGGAGGGAGCGTACGAAGGTCTTGTATGCGCTTTCCACAGCTGGTGCAATTTGAGCCGGATCACTTGGAAGATTCTTAACTACGAAGCCGCCCTTCGCGCCACCGGGAACTATCAATGCGTTCTTGATTTTCTGGGTTTTCATCAAGCCGAGGACTTCGCTGCGGTAGTCTTCGTAGCGATCGCTCCAGCGAATTCCGCCGCGAGCCACCCGCGAGCCGCGCAGGTGAATTCCCTCGACATCCGGAGCCGAAAGGAAGATCTCGTACATCGGGCGTGGATTCGGGAGAATCTCAATTTTTTCTGAATGCAGCTTGAGCGCGATCGAAATCGTCGAATGGTAGAAGTTGGTCCGCAGGGTATGCTGAATCAGTTCGGCGAGCGAACGTAGAACCCGGTCTTTAGTAATATCCTTGATGGCGTGCAAGGTGTCTTTGTAGTCACTGAGCTGTGCATCAAAGGCAGCTCGGCGCTGTTGAATGTTCTGCTGTGCGGCAGGGTTAAATAGCAGTTCGAACATTTTCCATAATCGCTGCGCAGCATCGGGTGTGCCCACAAGCGTGGAAACAATCGTCTGTCGAGAAGCGAATTTGCTTACCTGCCAAAGTAGAGCGCAATACGTGCGCAAGAGCGCCACGGAGCGAACCGAAAGTCCCGCCGAAAGCATGAGCGCGTTTAGTCCATCGTTTTCAGCGCGACCAAGGAATACTTCTTCGAGGCCGGGAGCTATAACGTTGTCGAAACCACTGCGAGAAATGGAGACCGTTCCACGTGGCCGCACCAAAAATCTATGGATGTATACCTTCGGTGACTGTTGCGGCGTCAAGCAGGATGATTTTTCATCGATAACCTCGAAGCCAGCGTTCTCAAGGACGGGCAGCGCTTTGCTGATCGTGATGACGGAGCCACGGTGATAGACGATCAGCGTTAGGAGATCGGCCGCACCTTCATTCCCCTGCGCCATGCTGACGCGTACGGGATGTTCATCTGAGAGAGTCTCCATTGCTTTAACGTCTTGTTCTGCGTCTTCGGTCGACTGCAGCGCCTGATATTCCTCGGGGAAGGCATCGGCATACTTCTCAAGAAGCGCGTCAGCTCCTTTCGCTGAGATGGAGGACTTGATTCTTTCGAGGCTCCACCCCGCTCGGTCCGGGTCAGTTTACTGTGGCAGATACCGCCATCAATAACAACACCGCCTTCAACTGCGGCAACGCCGATGCGAGCATTGCTGTCGGCGCGACCATTACCTGTACCGCCAAATACCTGACCACTGCCAACGATGCATCTGCCGCTTCGATTGCAAGCAATGCCGTTGCTTCGGGCGGCGGAGCGAATCCGTCTCAGCCTGCTTCCGTCACAGTTACCAAAGCCGCCGTCGCAAAAGGTGCAACCATTCAGCACACCGTGGTAGACGGCGAATGGTTGTGGCAGATCGCCCGTTGTTATGGAGCCGATCCCGATGCCACCATCGCAGCAAATAAACAACTCGCCAATCCGGCTCAACTCAAAGCGGGCATGGTCGTCACAGTTCCCAATATCGGCAGCAATGGTGAAGTCCACGGACCTGCCAGCCCCTGCATTAAGAAACATCTCGTCCAAAGCACAGATACATGGACGTCTATCGCACAACTCTATGGGGCAGACCCAGGTCTTACGCAACTGGTCAATAGCAACGTCCTCACCGTTGGCAAGGAAGTGAAGGTTCCGCTTTACACACAAGGACTGAACATTCCCTTGTCTGGCTCCGCCACGGCAGTCCCAGCTACTTCGGGCTTAACTCTTACCGTCACTGCCAGCAAGACCACCTACAGTCAGGCAGGCGAGACCATTACCTATACCTATCTCATCAAGAACAATGGCACGACCAACCTAGGTCCGGCTCAGTTCACCATTACAGACGCACTTATCAGCCCGACGGCTTTTAACTGCGGCGCTTCCACTACGCTCTCGCCCGGCGCAACGACAACCTGTAACGCCAATTACGTCATCACACAAAATGATTTGGGCAAAGACTCAATTCTTAATTCAGCAGTTGCAGGTGCTGTGGGGCTTCCAAACTCCCCTGCGGCGGGTCAAAAGATCAGCCGAGCTTTTGCCTCCATCTTATTGACAGTTGCCGCCAACCCGACCACCTACAATGCCGCTGGTCAGGTCATCACTTTCAATTACACCATCACGAACACCGGCACCGTCAACATTGGACCTACACAATTCACCATCACAGATATTCTTGTGAACCCTGCTCCCTTTAATTGCGGTGCTGCAGATGCCACTCTGGCTCCCTCACAAACCGTCACCTGCTCTGCCACCTACACCACCACAGACGCAGACATGGCCAAAGCCTCGCTTCTCAACAGCGCCACGGCTTCCGGCGCTGGCGCTCCAACCTCGCAACCTGCAGGGCAAACTATCACCAAACAATAAAGTTTTTACATAAAAAATACCCTGAGGCTCAGGGTATTTTTCATGTGCAGTGCATATTCTTTTCTTAACTCCACATTCCAAGAGGACAACTCCATGCCTACCCCTCTCCCACGCTCCAAAGTAAAGCAGCACCAAACCTGGAATGCTGAAAGTGTCTTTGCCTCAGCCGAACAATTTGACGCAGAATTAAAAAGTATCCTCGAAAGCCTGCCTGTGATCAAGCAGTTTCAAGGGCGGCTTGGTGAAAGCATCGAAAACTTCCTCGCAGCTATGCAAGCCTTGGATGCACTTGAACGCCGCGCGGCAAAAGTCCGCGTGTATGCCACCATGTCCAGCGCGGTAGATGCCAATGATGAACAGGGCGCCTCTCTGAATGGCAAAGCCATGTCGGCGCTGGCGCAGGTAGGCGCAGCAGTCTCCTTCGTCGAGCCTGAACTGCTCTCCATTGGCGAAGCGACATTGCGTCAATGGGTGAACGAAGACCCACGCATGAAACTTTACGAACATTTCTTCAACGACCTCTTCCGCAAACAGGCACACGTCCGCAGCGCAGAAGTAGAAGAATTACTCGGGATGTTGCGAGACCCATTTGGGGCTGTCCGCTCAACTGTAGGGATGATCGCCAATGCCGATTTCAAGTTCAAGCCTGCCAAAGACAGTCAGGGCAAAAGAATCGAATTGACCCAGAGCACCAAAAACTCTCTCATGCATTCACCAGACCGCAAAGCACGTCAAACCGCCTGGGAAAATTACAACGACAAATATCTCGAATTTAAGAACACATTGGCAGGCAATCTGGCGGCATCCATCAAACAGAATGTCTTCAACATGAAGGCGCGCAAATTCAATTCTTCGCTCGAAGCCACACTTTTCAACGGCGAAGTCCCCGTGGAAATGTTCCACAACCTGTTAGCGATCTTTCAAAAGAATCTGCCCATGTGGCACAAGTACTGGCGCATCCGCCGCAAAGCATTAGGTGTGAAAG
>JAFLCE010000163.1 GCA_017303655.1 Anaerolineae bacterium | reverse complement strand
CGGTGGAATGATCAGGCAGGTTGTTGCGCGTGCCGTTCTCGGTAAAGACCGCCACCTTGCCTGAGTCATCGCCGATGACCGCTTCTTGCTTGCCGTCTTCGTTGATGTCGAGCCCGGCGATCTCGGTTACTTTGTCCGATAACGAACCCGTCCACATTTGGGTTGCAGTCGTGCCATTGAATGAGAACGCCCAAATGCCGCCATCTTTGCCGCCGACCACGATCTCACGAGAAGACGGATCACCGTTCAACTCCACTTCGCGCACTTCGCTCACAGCTTGCCCTAACGATTTTTCAAAGAGGACTTGTCCATTTGCAGCGTTGTAGATCTTGAATGCGCCGAATTCACCGCCGGTGATGATCTCACTGTTGCCATCGGCATTCAGGTCGAAGGCGCGCATCCTTCTTAATTCTTCCTGATTCACCGTCCAGACCGTTGTGCCGTCTGAAGCAAAGACCTTGACCGTGCCGTCATTGGAAGCAATCGCTACGTGGACTTCGCCGCCAATA
The DNA here is from genome assembly GCA_017303655.1 of Anaerolineae bacterium. Classification (GTDB taxonomy): domain Bacteria; phylum Chloroflexota; class Anaerolineae; order Anaerolineales; family Villigracilaceae; genus Villigracilis. The sequence continues at coordinate 3,483 of JAFLCE010000163.1, read as the reverse complement.
CGAGCATCGTCCATGCCGCGAATTTCCGCCGAGCCAACGTTGCTAGTCCACAGCGGAGTGCCGTCTGCGCTCAAAGCGAGGATTCCGCCCGCAGAATCGCCCAGTACAATTTCAGGTCCAGAAGAGAAGCGGATGAACGCCACGCGCGCAGGATTGCCAATGTCAAGCAAGTCTGCCAAGATGGTGACTTCTCCCTTGGAGATTACATCCACAGCAAGCCCATTGCCAAAGTAATACACAACGATATCTTCCACGCCATCGCCGTTCACATCACCGAGGGTGGTTTTGGGATTGGCGTAATCTATAGATACGAGGGGAGCGCCAGAGCCATCAAATATGCTGACATTGCTGGTGTTCTGAATGAAGAGCTCGTCCTGTCCATCGCCGGTCAGGTCGATGACTTTCATGCTTTCGGCGGTGTCATACGATTGTGACCATGCTTCAGTGCTGCCGAATTTTTCGGCCGTCACTGCGCCGCTGAAGGCGAAGACGCCCGATACGACCATTACGAGACAGATCAAAACGAACGCGATGACAAAAGGAATAACTTTGCGACTCATTTATGCAGCCTTTCTTTCTAAAAGAGAATATGCGGATTTGAGGAAGGTCAGAATATCGGTCTGCCCAACTTCATCGAAGGGCGAGACGGCAAGGATGTTGATCATGCCGCCCTCGGTGCTGAGTTGTTCGACCTTGAACTTGCCGACATCCTTGCCTTGTGAGAACAGATTGTTCGCTTTGATGGCATAGGCTTCGGGGTTGACCACGATGCGCACTTTCAATTCTTGATGCGTGCCTTTGAATTTTTCAGGCTTCGATTTCATCTTGCCGCGGGCATTTGTTTTCCAATACGATTTTCGCTTCTTGGTTTTCTGAATGGCAGAGACACGCAGAATGTTGCCATCATATAATTTTGCTTTGAGTGACAACCATGGATCATTGAAGTGTTGCGTGGTGCGACTCGCCGCATCTTTGGTTTCGCGAGCCACTTTGGTCTCATTCATTGAGCCGGTCAAGTCGAGGTGACCGAGGAAGGTCGCGCCTGGCTTGAGGTCGTCACGTAGCGTGTACAGGATTTCTTTTGTCCCGTTGTAGCGCGGCGAGAAATCCAGAATGTCACTGCGGCGCAGCGAGCGCGCCATCACAAAAGCCGCAATCCAAAGTAACAACCCGCCGAGCGCGAAGATATATGAGACATAACCAAGCAGGAACAGCAAGACATCGACCAATGCCAAACCGATGCCTGCAAAAAAGATCAACATCGGAATCCAGCGCCATTTGTCACCGGCGTTTTCTGTCTTTTGTGCTTCGCGCACAAAGTTGTTCATGCCGCGGATGATCGAATCAGGCTTGTCGGCGATAGAAACGTAGACCGGCGCAAATTCCTTTTTGCCGAACTGGTTGGTATCTTTTACTTTCTTTCGGGCAGTATTAAGCAGGTAAACGAAAAACGAAAGGACAACAATACCTGCTACGATACTTCCACAAATAAACCCTTCCATCCATGCCTCCGAGTTATAATTTCATTTTGAACCGCTAAGTACGCAAAGGTCGCTAAGAAAACCTTTTTGAATCTTCGCGCTCTTGGCGAGCTTCGCGGTAAAAATCTTTCGCTATCCGCGTTTAGGTGAAAATGACAAACGTTCTCTACACAGCCTTCGACATTGTACCAAGCCCCAAAGGGGCGAGTACCCATATTCTCCACAATTTACGCGGGTTGGTCAATGGGAACTTTAACGTCCATCTTATCACGCCCAACGACGGCTTGCTCCCCCCCGAAGATACTATTGAAGGCGCACAGGTCACGCGCATCTCGCAGGATCTTTCGCAGAACTTTCTCGCCCGTGCCGTACATTTTGGCAAGTCTGTGTTGGCTCATCTCGCCCTCAACCCTGGCTATGACGTCGTCCATTTTCGCAATATTTGGGATGGCTTTCATATCACACAGAACAAAAAGAAGTTCGGCTACAAAACTTTATTTGAAGTGAACGGGCTGCCCTCTATTGAACTTAAATATCATTACCCCGGTATGGATTCAGCCCTGCTCGCCAAAATAAAAGAACAGGAATTGGCGACTCTACACCTGAGTGATGCTATCATCTGCCCCTCAAATGTGACTCGCGATTACATCGCCTCGCTCGGACTTAACCGCAAGCTGGTTACTGTCATCCCAAACGGAGTCAGCCCTTCAGACTTTCCCATCACCCCGTTGCCCGTCCGCGATGGACGCGAACCGATTCTGCTTTACATCGGCACATTAGCCGATTGGCAGGGCTTGGATATTGTCATCAAAGCTCTGCCCAAAATTTTGGAGCAACAGCCGGTCAAACTCCACATCATCGGGCGTGGACGGTCACGTCAGCGCAAGATGCTTGCGAAGCAGATTCGCAAACTTGGTTTAGAAGACCATGTACTCGTCCAACCGGCTGTGCCGCATCATGAGATTCCCGAATTGATCTCAAAGGCAGATATTTGTGTCGCTCCGCTTGGCTTGAACGACCGCAATGTGACGCAGGGAGCTTGCCCGATCAAAGTCCTCGAATATATGGCGGCGGGGCGACCACTCCTCGCATCGAACATGCCCATCGTCCGCGAACTCCTGCGCGAAGATGTGGATGGTCTATTATTTTCACCCAGTGACCCCGATGATCTGGCGCGTCAGGCGAATTTATTATTGAGGGATGTGGACTTGTCGAAGCGGCTGGCAGAATCCGCGGCGGCACATGTCCGTGAAAAATTCACCTGGCACGAGTCGCAGAAGAAGTTGATCAAAGTGTATGAGAGACTTGTGAGGCATGAAGAGTAAAGAGTGAAACGTGAAGATCAAAAACGGTCATCACGTTTTACGTTTCATTTTTCATGCTTAAAAATTTCCTCCACCTCAACGGGAATCGCCTTCAAGCGTCCCGTTTTTGTATCCATAAAAACCCAATCCGTTTCGCCTTTTACTAAAACTTTCCCGTCACTTTTTCTTACAAATTCATACATGCGCAACGAGCGTACTTTTCGAAGGTTCTCCACCCAGGTGCGGGCTTCGATCTCTTCGCTTTCGAAGGCAGGCAGAAAATATTCGACGCGATGTTCACGGACGACCCAGGTGGAGTCTGGTCCCTGCGCTTCGATACCGCCAATGGAGGCGTAATGTTCGAGGGCGAGGTCTTGCATCCATTGCACATAGACTACGTTGTTGACGTGTCCGTTCTCGTCGATGGCGGAGGATGGGATGGTGATGGTTTTGGAGTAAGTGGGGGAGATGGGCATGAGTTTGATTTTACCGAATTAATGACATCATAAATCCGATCAATGCGCCGCCTGCGATGAGCCAGGTGGCGTTGACTTTATAGTGCAGGAGTAGCGTCAGCGAAACGATGGCAATGAGGGCGGTCGGGAGATCTGTCAGCGAGGCAAAGGATAACTGGATGGTCACCGCAGCCATCAGTCCGAGTGACGAGGCGTTGACTCCATCCAATAGACTGCCTGCCC
>JAFLCE010000162.1 GCA_017303655.1 Anaerolineae bacterium | reverse complement strand
ACTATGTGGCAACAGACCAGCCGGTCAACTTCTACACCATCACCGAAGCGGCTCGCCTGCGCGGCGAAACCGCCATTGGCTATCGCATCATGAGCGAAAGCCACGACGCCGAAAAAGCCTACGGCGTCCACACCAACCCCAAGAAATCCGAACGAGTCATCTTCAAACCTGAAGACAAACTGATTGTCATCTCGGAAGGATAATAAAAAAGAGGCGGCACCACATGGGTGCCGTCTCTTTTTTGCATAAATCTGGATGATATAATTTCGAACTTCATTCAGAGAAACTCACATGGCACAAAGAGTGGAAATTAACCAATACAAATTTATAGATGCCCTGCGCGGACTAGCGATCTTGCTGGTCATTGCCACACATGTCGCTTCTATTGCAAGACCAAGCTTCCCCACTCTTAGGTTAATTGCAGTAAATGGCGCATTTGGCGTGCAACTCTTTTATATTGTCAGTTCACTCACTTTATTTCTTTCAGCTCATCAGCGCAATCAAATCGAAAAAAGACCAACTTTAAATTTCTTCATCCGAAGAGTTTTTCGAATTGTGCCTTTATATTACCTAGCCATTGTTATTTACACTCTTAAGAATGGTACTGGTCCTAATTATTGGGCACCGAATGGAATCTCCTGGTGGCAGTATGGTCTGACCCTGCTATTTCTGCATGGCTGGCATCCCGAAGCGATCAATGCGATCATTCCACTAGGCTGGTCGATTGCCATTGAAATGACCTTTTACCCATTCATCCCTTTGCTCTACCGAAAGATCAATGATACGGGCAAAGCGCTTTTACTCATCTTGGGCAGCCTGATCTTGCAACTTGTACTCGTCGCCGTATATAAGCCTTTCCTACTTCAATATGTTACAGGCTATATTGTGCAAGTCTATTTTTATTTATGGTTCTTTGCCCAACTACCCATCTTTGGTTTGGGAATTCTGGCATATCAGATATTACGCACCCACAAGCCAGAAAACAATAAAAGCCTTGGCAATGCGTTCATTCTACTTGCTTTGTTCTTGTATATAGCATTTTTACAAACATCCACCTATCTCAATATTCTGCCAACTTATTTTCTTTATGGGGTTGCTTTCCTTGTTCTCACAGTAGGACTATATTTCAACCCCATCAAATTATTTGTTAACCCCATCACGCAATGGATTGGGAAAATCAGTTACAGTCTCTACCTAGTTCATTACATTTTCCTAGTAGACCTGAAAAGTTGGATTCCTTTGGATGCACGTTTTGGAAAAACCGCCCAATTCGTAATGTATTTTATGATTCTTCTGGCGATTTCCTCGGCAATATCGTACATCACCTATCGACTTATTGAGGTTCCTGGCATGAACCTCGGGAAAAAACTAATTCAGAAACTTGAAACTCAATCAGAAAACGCCTAAAACCCATCTATAGAAATATCATTCTTTTTCAATATCTCGCGTAACATCTTTGCATTCGCCGCCGCATTCGGGTGATCTCCATGCAAACACAACGTATCCATCTTCCCCGTTTTCACCAACTCAATTGCATGCTTTGCCACTTCCTCCGGTGATTCAATTAATGCCCCCGGAAGAAGGCGGGACATCAACGACCCGTCTGCGTTGTAGCCTCTATCAGGGAATCCCTCCGCCACAACTCTGATTCCCATCTCCCGCACCGCCTCAAGCGACCTTGAGCCTGCCAGCCCAACCAAAATTAAATCTACACTGCTACTTTTTATCGCCCGCGCAATTGCATTTGCAAGTTCAACATCCTTAGCAGATTGGTTATACAACGCCCCATGCGGTTTGACATGAGACAGCGTCACCCCTTCTTCTTTCGCAATCGCCGCCAGAATTTGAATTTGCTCAAAGACCAACTTCTCTGCTTCAGCAGGAGAAACGTCCATTTCTTTGCGACCAAAATTCTCACGGTCATCCCAGCTTGGGTGCGCGCCTGTGTTCACGCCGAAACGCTTTGCCAGCCGAAGAGTCTCGCGCATAGTCTGTTCATCGCCCGCATGGAATCCACAGGCGATGTTGGCTGATGTTATATACGGCATGATGGTTTCATCATTACCTGTCCCTTCACCGAGGTCACAGTTGAGGTCAATTTTCATGTTCCATCCATCCTGCTCGTGTGGGGGCTAAGCCCCCACACGAGCGAGTTATGCGCTTCTTCCACCATCACTTCCCGAAATCGGATTTTGCTCACACCCACCTCGCATTGTGCGAGCAATGGCAGACTTGCACGAGTCACATTCGCAATCTTTGGATAACCGCCCGTAGTGGGAGCATCTGCCATCATAACGATGGGCTGACCATCGGCTGGGACTTGGATGCTGCCCATAGTCATGCCTTCGGAGATGAGTTCTTGGGTGATGGCTTTTTCAATGGGCTTGCCTTGCAAACGATAGCCCATGCGGTCGAATGAGGGGCTGAGGGTGTATTCGCTTTCGTAAAAGGTGCGAATGCCCTCCGGCGTGAACCAATCCGCTTGGGGAGCAGGGATGACATCTATGGTCGGGGTTTGGCTATAAGGCATGAGCGGCGTATGGTCGCGGGCGGCGAGTTTGAGTAGTTCAGTGGTGGGATTGAAGGATGGGAGAACGTCACCAACTTTGAGCGCCGAGCCGATTCCGCCGCGCAGATATGCCGAACGGGAATTCATGATGACGGGCGAATCGAATCCGCCAGCGATGGCGATGTATGCCCAGTTGCCGCCGCTGGTTTTCTTTACACGCACCGTCCACCCGGCGCGGACGTAGAAACTCGTCCAAAGAGGAAAAGTCCAGATGTAATTTTCCACTTCGTAGCCTGCGCCGGTGACAGCAAGAACAGTGTTACGTAAAGAGTGAAACGTGATTTCGCCGAGACCGAGTTCGATGACGGCTGAGTTGGGTGGATTGTTTAGCAAAGAATTGGCGGCTTGATAAGCGTACCAGTCCATGGCGCCGGAGGTTGGCACGCCGAATTTGTTGAATCCGCGCCTGCCGGAGTCTTGGAGGGTGGCGATGCCGGTGAGGTCGGTGAGTTCAATTGCGGGGGACGATAGACCGCGGACGATGGACGATGGATAGTTATCTATAGTCAATGGTCTATTGTCCATGGTCAGGTATAAATTTCACGATGTCGCCGGGGGCAAAGAGGAAGGGCGTTTCACTGGTTGGGTCGAAGAGTTTGAGCGGTGTGTGACCGAGGATATGCCAACCGCCGGGCGAGTCTACGGGGTAGATGCCAGTTTGGGAACCGGCGATGGCGACAGAACCCGCAGGTACGCGAGTACGTGGGGTGGACATGCGGGGCATGGTCAGTTTTTCGTTGAGAATGCCAAGGTAGGGAAAGCCGGGCGTGAATCCCATCATGTAGACGGTGTACTCACGCTCGCTGTGCAGGCGGATCAACTCAGAGGGAGATAAGGCTAGGGCTGTGGCAACAGACTCAAAGTCCAGACCGGAGGCGCCGCCATAGAGGACGGGAATTTCCAGGCGGCGAGAAGGTCTGTGAGTCGCATCATCCAGAAGGGAGATTTTTTCCTCGATCAGTTTTTTGATCTGGTTGTAGGTTGTTACGAGCGGGTCGTAGTGGACGAGGACAGTGCAGTAGGCAGGGATGGTTTCGATGATGGTGGTGATCGTTTGCAGAAGCCTACTTAGCGCATGGACGCGTTGATTGAGTGCGGGATTGATTTCGTCGCCGAGTTGGATGAGGATGGATGAGTCGCCGAGCGGCTTGAGCATGTTAACGCGTGAAGATGGAGATGGACTCGATGTGATAGGTCTGCGGGAAGAGGTCGAAGGGTGTGGTGTGTTGCAGGGTGTAGCCGCCTTTGATGAGTCGCGCCGCGTCGCGCGCGAGGGTGGATGGGTCGCAGGAGACGTAGGCAATGAGTTGCGGGTTGATCTGCAGAATCGCGTCGAGGGCGTGCTTGTCGAGACCGGCGCGCGGTGGGTCTACGATCATGTGGGTGGGTTGGGTCAGTTGTGGCGCGAGGGCGGGCAGAATTTCTTCGGCGGCGCCTT
>JAFLCE010000161.1 GCA_017303655.1 Anaerolineae bacterium | reverse complement strand
TTGGCATCACCTGGTCATTGGCAATCGAAGAGCAGTTCTATTTGATCTGGCCCTTCATCGTGTACAAACTCGACCGCGAGAAACTGGTCAAGTTCAGCATTGGCTATATTGCTGTCTCGATCATCGGACGAACTCTCGGTGCATTGTTGTGGCCCGACCTTGGTCAGTCTTCAACCTTTTTTTACTACACATCCTTTGCTCGTTTCGAAGAGATGCTCTTCGGCGGTTTGCTGGCAGCCTTCCTGACCTATGACGGCGCTCTTGAAAAAGTAAAACGCTATGCATTACCGTTGTTCCTTGCTTCGTTCACAGTGTTCGTGGCACTTCATCTGTTATCCCTGCCCGGCTCGCCCCACCCGGAGCATGCCAGCCTACCGTTGACCTTAGGCGGATACACTACCGCGGCTCTCTTTACCCTCGGCTTGATCGGCATCTTCATCACTCACCCACCCGAGAATCTTTTCCGGCGCTTCTTCTCTAACCCGGTGTTGACCTTCCTTGGCAAATACAGCTACTCCATGTACCTCTTCCATATGACTGCGGCATTGATCCTGCTCGACGTCTTCTGGCATAGCGAACTGCGCGGATGGAAGCCTTTCTTCCTATATCCCCTCTCGGTATATATTGTCACAATCGTCATCGCCTGGTTAACGTGGCATCTGCTTGAAAAACACATACTGGGACTGAAAAAATATTTTGAGTATAGTAGGGGCGACCCATCCAAATAGATCACGAAACCAGTTGTGGCAAGTGAGGGTCGCCCTATAAAGCAAAACTCCGAGGTCTTAAAAACCTCGGAGTTTTGTTATCCCAATTTTTCCATAAAGACATTATCGTCGTAATGATTGTAGATCGCGTTCTGATAGAACAGCACCACCTCAAGCGGAATCGGACGAAAGAAGTGACAATCTGTGCCAACGTTCAAGCCGTTGCGCTTGATCATCTGCAATTGGTGGACGTGCCCAAAGAGATAGAACTCCCCACCCAATGCCTCATCCGGTTCATGGACAAGTTGCAGACGATGACCTTCTACTTCGATCACCGTGTTGGGTTGGATGATTTCACAGCTCCGCGCAAGGATTTGGATCATCTCCGGCGTTTCGTAATTCCCTGGCAGGAGAATGATTTTCCCGTTGAGTTGATTCACATACTTCAAACATTCCACCGCCCCAAAATCGCCGAGGTGATAGACCGTATCTCCCGGCTGGACAACGGCATTCCAATTCGCGATCAATGCCGCATCCATAGACGTCACGTCCGCGAAGGGACGGCGTGAGAACTCCAGCGTGCGTTGATGCCCAAAATGAGTATCGGATGTAAAAAAAGTGGTCATGACTTGGCTTTGGGACTCTTCTTTTTCGGCGCCGTCTGCGCGGACACTTCCTTGACGCGGAACTGAGTGATCTTCCCGATCAACGCATACGGAATCGGCTTATCCAGCGGGAACTTGACCGAACCCTTCGCCCCTTCATACGCGGACAATTCCTTCTTAAATTTCTCAATGCCCGTTGGCGTGGGATAAAAGCCAATATGCTCCTTGAACGCCGAGAAATGGACAAGATTCTTGCCATTGAGCTTAAAGGTCGGAATCCCGTAACTCATCGCCTCCTCTGCCCCCGGCGCGGACTTTTGAATCAACGCCCGAATCTTTTGCAAGATGGTTTGGACTTCAGGTGGGTATTGAGAGATGAATTGGTCTATGGGGTTGGTGGGCATGGAAATTTCCCTTTAATGATGGTTTTTGCTCTTGGTTTTCAAAACAGGTGCTGCACGCTATGTTATGCAGTTTATTTATATTCGTGACCTGCCTGCTTGACAATACTTCTTAATTCTTCAAGAAATAAGACATTGTCTTTTTTTCTGTGAACCATTCTGTGGCAGTTCGAGCATAAGACAATTAAGTCTTCACCCGGATCTACTTTTGTACTTTCGCCAAGTTCACTTACGGGCTTTGTGTGGTGAACTTCAATGAAGTCTTTTCCTCTTTCAAGATAGCTTTTTTCAAAATTGAAACCGCAAGCCATGCAAGTTGTCCCATGAATTTCAACTGCTCTTGCACGAAGCCTTGGATTTCTTTCGTAATAATTAGTATATCTTTGTTTTTTATTACCTTCAAAATATTCTGTTTCATACTCTATTGCCCCCAAATCAGATATTACCCGAGCAGTAAATTCATCCTGGATATAAGTTATGCCTAATTTTTCGAAATTAATATGCTTTCCATCAAGCAGTCTTGTTTTTACAGGAGGAATCATTGAGCGTCTAAAAACGTCAAGGTTTTCGTTGGAAAATATTTCCATCAGACTTGATAGTGGATAATTCTCGTAAAGTTTTATGACTTCAAAATTAAATCTGACAGGATATACTCCATCTTCCCAAATCGGAGTGTTATCGCGATAAACATTTGAAGTCACCCTTGCAAAGACTAGTCTATTGAATTGCTCAAAATATCTTAATAAAGTTTCTACATCTTTGTATCTGTTTTGATTTGGTCCGTCTTTTTTACGTTTGTAGCCGCAAGTAAAAAAGATATAGTCACCACTCTGAACAGTGCTTTCACTTTCGGTAAAGGCGCTATCATATTCAGAACCCCAAACGCCATTTTGAATGCCAATGCTGAAATTTCGAACTAATTGAGCATTCGAATCTCCACCTGCATAAAATGACCAAATATTCAAAGATGGTACGAATATATCCATGTGAATTACCCTAAATTAAGTTTTGATTTGCGAAGAATAATCTAACTATGATTTATAAAGCATACTGCCATCTAACACTTTTATATACTACTCACTTCCCATACCTCTTCCGTATCTCCGGCAGGAAGTACTCTTCAAAGAAGCGATCCACATCGTAATCGGGTTTCCAATTCCAATCTTTGCGGGCGCGGGTGTCGTCCACATCTTCGGGCCACGAGTCGACGATGCCCTGGCGGCGCGGATTCGGCTCATAGGTCACAGCCGCATTCGGGAACGCCTTCAACGCGCGCTGACGAAAATCTTCGGCGGTGATGGCAAAAGCCGCCACATTGTAGACATTCGTCGTCAACGACTCGCGCGGCGCATCCATCAGCATCAATAAAGACTTGATCGCATCCGGCATCGCCATGAAAGAGATCTTCGTATCGGCGCGCACAAAACAAGAATACGGCTTGCCCTGCGCCGCCGCATGCAAAATTTCAGGACCGTAATCACTCGTCCCGCCGGTGGGCAAGGTAAAGGCGCTGATCAAACCCGGGAAGCGGATCGCCCGAAAGTCCAGCATGACCGGCGGCTTTTCATCCAAATGTTTTTGACCATAGAACTTGCTGTAATACATCCCCAACTTTTCGCAATACAATTTATTGCAGCCATACATCGTGTGCGGATAATCCCAATCCTCTTCCTTCACCACGCCCGCGCCATGTTTCGCTGAAAGAGTGGGCATGCCATAAGCGGCAATCGAGCTGGGGAACAAAAACTTGACCGACTTGCCATACTTCTCCGAACGATACGCCGCCAGCATCAGCAGTTGCATCGTCCCTTCCACATTGATGCGATGCGCTTCTTCCGTGGCGATCTCAGCCTTTGAAGAAAGCGAAGCCGCCAAATGGAAGATCACATCGAAATCATAATCATAAAAAACTTTTACTTTATAAACCAGGTCGCCCTGCACATGCTCCGCCACCAAACTTTTGATCGAGTCCGGCAAGGGCGCCATATCCGACGTCACAATGCGATAGCCGCCCTTCTTTGCCAACTCTTGCACCAGCGCCTGACCAATTTCTCCACACGCACCTGTTATCAGCACTTGCTTCACGGTCATCTTCATCTCCTGATATGCTAGAATTCAAGCCAAGGTTGTCATCCTGAGCGATAGCGAAGGATCTCTACCAATGGAGTAAGAGACCCTTCGGTCGCGAAGAACACGCTCCCTCAGGGTGACATCAATATAATTTTACGACACATTGAAATAAAACTTTGTCACAAAACCCTAATGACTTTAAAACGAATTTTCTTCTCAAGTTTCCTCGCCTTGCTACTTACATCCTGCACCGCCATGGATGCATTCCTCGCCACCAACACGCCCGCGCCAGCGACGGAAACCCCGGCTCCCACCTCGACCATTATCTGGTTCCCACCATCTGCCACGCCTACGCCTCAATTTT
>JAFLCE010000160.1 GCA_017303655.1 Anaerolineae bacterium | reverse complement strand
AACATATTGGGCGTTTGCATCCTTCCACGCAGCAGTTGCGCCGCGTGTTGAGCATTTTGGCGGAGATGGGTTTTCAGGTGTTCACCTCTCGTGAAGTAGAAACGGATGAATTTAACTTTCAGCATTTGAACTTCCCGCCGCATCACCCTGCGCGTGATATGCAGGATACATTCTTTATCGAAGCTGAAGGGCGCGGCGACAATCCGATCTTGATGCGTACTCACACCTCGCCGGGACAGATCCATGCCATGCGTAATTTCGCGGCAACTGACCCGAACAACCCACCTCCTATTCGTATCGCTTTGCCGGGCATGTGCTTCCGCTATGAGCAGATCACAGCACGCTCGGAAGTTCAGTTCAATCAAGTGGAAGGACTCGCCGTTGGCAAGAACATCACCTTCGCGGATTTGAAGGGCACGATTGCGGACTTTGTGCGGCGTATGTTTGGCGAAGGCGCGCGTTTGCGTTTCCGCGCTTCTTACTTCCCGTTCACGGAACCGTCTGCTGAAGTGGACGTGGAATGTTTTGTCTGCGGCGGCAAGGGATGCCAGGTCTGCAAGAATTCGGGCTGGCTTGAAATTCTCGGCTGCGGCATGGTTCATCCCAATGTATTGATCGCGGGCGGCTACGACCCGAAGGTCTACTCTGGCTACGCCTGGGGCATGGGACCGGAACGTCAGCTCATGCTGCGCAATAAAGTTGGCGACATCCGTTACTTCTGGGGTAACGATGTGAGATTCTTGGAGCAGTTCTAGTTTTTTACCGCGAAGAGCACAAAGAACACGAAGAAAGAATCTTGGCGAACTTAGCGTGCTTGGCGGTTCAAAAAAGGAAATAACTATGAAGATACCTTTATCTTGGCTAAAAGATTTCATTGATCTAAACGGACTGTCTGTTGAGGACATTGCCCGTAAGTTGACCCTCGCTGGTATGGAAGTGGACGAGATACTTTATGTCGGTCTGCCTATGCCTGTATATAAAGAAGGTGAGAAACACGAGTTCAAGACCAACGGCATTGGCTGGGACAAGGAAAAACTTGTCGTGGCGGAGATCCGTGAGGTGAAAGCGCATCCCAATGCCGACAAGTTGACTCTGCTAGACCTGTACGATGGTCAGCAAGACCAAGTCGTACTGACAGGCGCGCCGAATATCTTCCACTTGAAGGGTGCGGGCAAACTCGAAAAGCCCATCAAGGTGGCGTATGCGAAGGAAGGCACGACGCTCTACGATGGTCACGCTGAAGGTCAGGTCTTGATGACGCTCAAGCGTGCCAAGATCCGCGGCGTGGACTCATACTCGATGGTCTGTTCTGAAAAAGAATTGGGCATCACCGAAGAAAGCGACGGCATCATCATCCTCGACGATGACGCGCCCGTGGGCATGCCGCTTGCCGAGTACATCGGCGACGCTGTACTCGATATTTCCATCCTGCCGAACATGGCACGCAATGCGAACGTCATCGGCATTGCGCGTGAACTCGCCTCCATGCTGGGACGAGAGTTGAAGAAGAGCAGTAACCAGTTATCAGTTGTTACCAGTGGACAGTCAGTGAAGGAACTGGTTGAAATTGAGATCGGCAACTCTGAACTTAATCCGCGCTTTGTTGTTGGATTAATTCGCAACATTGAGATCAAGCCCAGCCCGTACCAAATTCAACGTCGACTCAAACTGGCGGGTGTTCGCGCCATCAGCAATATTGTCGATGCGACCAACTATGCCATGCTTGAATATGGCGAACCGCTGCATGCCTTCGATTACGATGTGCTCAAGCAACGCGCTGGCAATAAGAAAATTAAGATTATCACTCGCGTCGCTAAAGATGGTGAGAAACTCAAGACTCTCGATGGCAACGAGCGCACACTCACTGCAATGAACGTGCTTGTCTGTGATGAAAAAGGTTCGTTGTCTCTCGCAGGTGTAATGGGCGGTTCAGAATCTGAAGTGACCGATACCACCAAGAATATTTTGCTCGAAGGCGCGGCATGGAACTTCATCAACATCCGCCGCACGGCAAAGCAGCACAATCTTCCTTCCGAAGCCTCGTTCCGTTTTTCGCGTGGCGTGCATCCTGCCATGGCAGAGGGCGGCGTGAGCCTCGGTTTGAAATATATGGCGGAGTGGGCTGGCGGCGCGGTCGCTCCTGACCTCGTTGATGCGTATCCGCTCCCGCCGAAAGATGCGGTGGTCGAGATCACTGTCAACGATGTGAAGCGTTGGCTCGGCATTGACCTCACTCTCGCGCAAATTGCAGAGTTGCTTTCACGGCTTGAATTCAAGTGTGAAGTGATGAGTGATAAGGTGCGAGTGACTGCGCCCAATCACCGCATGGACATCGGCGAAGGCGTCGTTGGTGTTGCCGATGTGCTCGAAGAAGTTGCCCGCAGTTACGGCTACGACAACATCCCGACCACCACCATGGCAGACGCGCTTCCGCCGCAGGTTGGCAACCCCATCCATGAGTGGGAAGAACATCTTCGTGATCTGCTCGTCGCGCTCGGCTTGCAAGAAGTTGTATCCTATCGCATGACCTCGCCTGAAAAAGAAGGTCGCATCGCCAAGCATGATGATTACGTCCGCCTTGCGAATCCCATCGCGCCCGAAAAGAGCGTCCTGCGCCGCAGCCTCATCGCATCCGTGATCGACTCGCTTGAAAAGAATATTCGCTACAATGAAGCCTTCTCTTTCTTCGAAGTCGGTTCGGTCTTCGAACCGATCAAGAATGAACTTCCCAACGAGCCGCGCAAACTCGCCATTGCGATGACAGGTCTGCGCGAAGCAACCGCATGGGATGTGAAGGACTCACCCACACTGGACTTCTTCGATTTGAAGGGACGCATCGAACTCATGTTGAGCGGGTTGCGCCTCACAAACATTTCCTACACTGCAACGGATTCCTACTCCCACCTGCACCCAGGCAAAGCTGCCGAAGTCAAAGCTGGTGATAAGGTCATTGGCGCATTCGGTGAATTGCATCCGCTTGTGAAGGAGCAATACGAGTTAGGCGACTCTCCCGTCCTTGTCGCTGAATTCGATCTCGGCATCATGCGTGCCATCGCCCCGACCTACGGCATCAAGACCATCCCTGAGACCCCGTCCATGTATGAAGATATCGCCATCATCGTGGATGAATCAGTGTTGGCTGAGACCGTCGAAGCGCTGATCAGGCAAACAGGCGGAAGAAGCGTGACCAACGTCCGCTTGTTCGACCTGTATCGTGATGAAAAGATCGGTGAAGGCAAAAAGTCTCTGGCATACGCGTTGACCTATCAAGCCGAAGACAAAACCATGACCGACGCCGACGCCGCCGCGATCCGCAACAAGATCGTCAAACGCTTGGAAAAAGAGCTTGGCGCGAAGTTGAGAAGCTAAGTAGTACCAATGGGATGCAGGCTTGTGCTTGCATCCCATTTTTATTAACGTATACTGGAGTAAACCACTTTAACAGGAGAAAAAAATGAACAACAAAAATACCGGTATGATTGCCACCATTGCCGCCGTGCTTCTCTGCGGTTGTCCAGGTTTGTTTATGTGCCTTTTCGGAGCCCTCACCGCCAGCGGCAATGGTACGTTCAATGACGCATCACTTGCGCCGGGCGTAGGCGTTGCGTTGATCTGCGTTGCGTTGATCTTTATTCTCATTCCGGTCGGTGTTGGTTTCTTTACACTGCGCAAGAAACCCGAAGTCGCTAATGACGTGACTCCCCCGTCTATGCCGTAATTCGTTGATAATAAAAAATCCTCCGGCAAAACCGGAGGATTTTTTATTTATGGAACGGTAATGGTCAATTCCATTTTACAGAAAGTCCGTTTGCCTATATTGATGCCCCACGTGGTGGTATATGTTCCCGGCGAGGCTGGGGCTTGCATATCTGCTGTTAGTTCGATCGTAACACCGGGAGCTGTGTTCACGGGCAGATCATAGATAGACTGCAAATACATGCGTTGCCCATCTGCATAACTGTAATCAGAATTATTTGAGTCCCAGGTCGCTTTGCCTACATTGACCACGGTCCACTTGGCAGTGAAGGCTGTTGAGGCGGTCACGAAGTCCTTTGGCTGCACAGCCAGCACCTGACATTCATAGTCTTTGCCCGAACTGCCAATCGGGATCAGCGTTGGAGGCTGAGTATTGGTCACCACAATAAACAAGAAGGTAGGCGTGGACGTTGGCGAAGCCGTTGGAGTTCTGGTCGGGGTGGCTGTTGACGTGGCGGTTGGTGGCGCATTGGTTGCTGTTAGCGTAGATGCCGCCGAGAAAGTTTCCACAATCGCGGTCAATGGAGCATTAGGATCCAGCGTTGGGATCGGAGGAGCCGTAGACCCCAGCGTCGGCAAACACGCCAGGGTAACGATCAATAGAGCAAGCAGAGAGAGAACCTTATAACTAGTACTGGGCATCGAACACGTACCTTTATTTTACGTTGATAGCAATGTATCCATAGCACATGGGACCGTCTACAAAGTAGGTCATGACATGAAAGCCTTTTGTATCCGGGGCTTTACCGTCGAGCACAATTTCATAGGACTGCCCGGGTTGAAGTGCCTTGGGGATCTCAACCCGATTCGGACTGGCAACATCCGACCCGC
>JAFLCE010000016.1 GCA_017303655.1 Anaerolineae bacterium | reverse complement strand
TGACGAAATAGGCATCGCGCAGCGCCGCAATGATCTTCGCCCCGCCCGAACTCTGCACCACCACCGGACCGGCATCCAACCCGGCATAATTGATACGCACCGCCTCATTGGGGTTCAGCGGATAGGTCCCACGCAGTACCCCCGCGATCGTCACCGTGACCGTGGTGGGCACCGTATCGACATTGCCGATCCGCAACTGCCCATTGAGGGTGACATTGTTGTAAGCCGGGAAGTAATAGGTATCAGAGAGCTGGGAAGCAGGCAGACCCATCAGTTGCGCAAAGCTCTCGATCTGCCCGTTGACGAAATAGGCATCGCGCAGAGCGGCAATGATCGGCACCCCGCCCGAACTCTCGACAATGACCGGACCGGCATCCAGACCGATGTAATTGACGCGCTGGGCTTGACCGGGGGCGAGGTTGTAGGTTCCGCGCACGACGCCAGCGATGGTGACTGTGACGGTGGTATTGCTGTTCCCGACATTGCCGAAGCGCAACTGACCATCCAGAGTGACATTGTTATAGGCGGGGAAGTAGTACTTGGTGGAAAGTGCTGCTTCAGGCAGACCCATCAGTTGCACAAAGCTCTCGACCTTGCCATTGACGAAGTAGGCATCGCGCAGGGCGGCGATGATGGGCACATCATTGGTGGCATCCACCACCACTGGTCCGGCATCCAGTCCGGCATAGTTCACGCGTTGACTGGCTCCTTGCGCCACATTGTATGTGCCGCGATTCACTCCACCGATGGTGATGTCGATGGTGGCTACCATTTCAACCGAACCAATGTCGCAAGCGCTTCCTGCTGGGCGGGTGATTCCATTCTGTGACTGGTTATTAACTGGCGCTGCAGCACAGATGGCATTGCTGCCCGCATCAATGGCGGGGGAACCAGCATTGAGCGAGAAATAGGCTGGGGAACCGGTGAGACTGCCCAGAGCGGGGTCTGAACCGGTGATGTTCCCATTATTGCCGTTGGTTACTCCACAGTCCGCAGCTCCGTTATTTTCGATCAGGCTGTTGGTGGCGGAGAACGTCCCACCGGTTGTTACGCAATCGCCAAAGGACGAACTGTTGGCAACGATGGTGTTATATAAGTTAAGGGTGCCGTTCGTCTGAGAGATATTGTCGCTGATAGCGGTGCCGGTATTTCCAGAAATGGTGGTGTTGTATATATTGACCGTCCCACCATCTAAAGCCAATGCTCCAGCAGGGCCAATAGTGGAATGGTTGTCGATGATCGTGTCGTTAACCAAGGTTAGCGTGCTGCCGCCTGAGTTGAAAATAGCGCTTGCGCTGTTGCTGTAAATCCCAGAGAAGGTACTATTTCTGATCGTTGCTGTACCCGAAAAGACATTGTAAATACCGCCGCCGATACTTGCTGACGTCAAACTGGCGTTGCCAATGAAGGTGGAATTGTTTACCACCAAGGTTCCACTGTTTGTTATATTTCCACCGGAAACAGAGGCGATATTTTCGGAAAACAGGCTGTCATTCACGGTGAGGGTGCCGCCACTGTTGTTTAGGATTGCACCGCCAGATGTACATGAACTGAAGCAGCGCCCATTTTGGAGGGTGACCTGATTGAGGGTTAAATTTCCCGGGCTTTGAATCGTAAATATGCGTTTGTCCGTTATTCCCGGGGAGGTAGCAGCCTGGATGATCGTGCTGCTGCTTCCATTGCCGGTGATCGTAATATCGGTTGTGATGGTTGGCAGGGAAGTGTTATTGATGTTGTTCACTGTAATACGGTTGGCAGCATTGACATAGGTGGAATCGAATGTAATGGTATTTGCGCCCGTTTGGAAATTTGAAGTATCAATCGCTTCGCGCAGGGTGCAGTCTTGATTCCCGAAGCCTTGACCGCGAAGGTCGCATATCCCGTCACTCGTATCAGCAGGACTATTGACGACGAAGGCAGGACCGCTTTGAGTAGAAGCAACCTCATATGCACCAATGTCACATTTCGTGCCTTGCGGACGGGTAACGCCATTTTGCGATGTGTTGTTAACAGGAGCAGCCGCGCAGGTGGCATCGTCGCCCGCATTCAAGGCAGGGGAAGGGTAGATCAGCGCCATCGTTTGTGTAGGACCGCCATTATTTGCCAGCGGACCTAAATTCGGGTCGCCGCTCAATGCCGCTGAGCAACTGTTGCTTTCCACTAAGTTGTTTGTGTTCGTACCGATGATTGAGCCACCTTGACCGCCGCAATCTCCACCACTGGTGGAATTGGCGATAATGGTATTGGCATAATTGAGTGTGCCCGCGTTGTTAAAAATGCCGCCTCCGTTAGCACTGGCAGAATTCCCTGAGAGCGTACTATTCCGGACTGTGATCGTACCTGCATTATAAATGCCGCCGCCTGTAGTACTGGAGTTTGCCGAGAAGGTGCTGTTTGTGATCGTAGTTGTTGTGCCAGATGCGTTGTATACACCGCCGCCGGCTGTACCACTGGAGTTCGCGGAAAAGGTGCTGTTCGTGATTGTTAACGCACCAGTAACATCGTTGTACACGCCGCCACCGAAGCCAGTAGTAGTGTTGTTCCCAGAGAAAGCGCTATTTGTGATCGTAAGTGTACCTGCGCTGTAAATAGCGCTGCCGTCGCCTGAAGACAGATGCCCGTTTCGCGCGGTCAGGCTGTTGAGGGTTAAATTCCCGCCGCTGTTTACAGAAATGATGCGGTAACCGGATGTGTTCGGGTTGGCGTTCGCTTGAATAATGGTGCTTGCCGCGCCATTGCCGTTGATAATGATCGTGGATGTGACCGCTGGCAATTCAGAACTTAGTGTGTAGGTCCCAGCAGGCAGGGTGATGGTATCTGTGCCTGAACCGGCTGAACAGCCACTCACAGCAGCATTTGTGTTTGCGGCTGTGATCGCTTCGCGCAGCGAACAACTTGCGCCGGTATTGTTTTCATCGGCGGTGGTGGTCACTGTGATGCTGGCGGCGTAGGCAGGTTGGACGCCTATGAGTGCCAGTAGAAAACTTAAACAAACAAGAACATAGATCACTTTTCTTGATACAGATGGCATTACATTCTCCTTGGAGTATGAATTTGAGATATTCTATGGTATTAGTCTGTATCTAACAATGAAATGGGTCGAAATTGCTATTAGTTCGTTTGTACTAGTATGTGGTCTTCTAGGTGAGTACCCTATAAAGACATCATAAATAGTGACAGCACTAAATAAAGAAGAGCCTTTCTCGAACGAGAAAGGCTCTTAGTGAAATCAACTAATGTATTCCGACTACGGCACTCCAAACCTCAACTGTCCATCCAGTGTGACGTTGTTATAAGCCGGGAAATAATAACCAGTCGAAAGCAGTTCCAAAGGTAAGCCCATCAACTGCGCGAAGCTCTCGAGCTTGCCATTCACAAAGTACGCATCGCGCAATGCCGCAATGATCGGCACGCCGCCTGAACTGGAAATCACCACGGGTCCAGCATCCAACCCAGCATAATTGACCCGCTTCGCTTCACTCGGATTGAGTGGATAGGTCCCACGCACAACCCAGCAATCGTCACGGTCACCGTAGTGGCTGAAATTCCTACATTCCCAAAGCGCAACTGCCCATCTAAAGTAACATTATTGTAGGCTGGGAAATTGTAATTCGTCGAAAGCTGCTCCTGCGGCAGCCCCATCAACTGCACAAAACTGACCAGCTTACCATCCACAAAATAGGCATCCCGCAGCGCTGCGATGATCGGCACCCCGTCTGAGCTCTCCACCACCACCGGACCCGCATCCAAACCAGCATAATTGATGCGCACTGCTTGGCTGGGGCTCAATGGATATGTTCCTCTTACTACGCCTGCGATCGTCACCGTCACCGTGGTATCACTATTACCCACATTGCCAATCCGCAATTGCCCATCCAAAGTCACATTGTTATAGGCAGGGAAGTAATAAGACGTGGATAATTTTTCCTGTGGCAAGCCCATCAACTGTGCAAAACTTTCCAGTCTGCCATCCACAAAATAGGCATCGCGCAGAGCCGCAATGATCGGTATGCCGCCTGAGCTGGAAACCACCACCGGACCGCTATCCAAGCCAATGTAATTGACACGCTTGGCTTCCCCAGGGTTGAGCGGATATGTTCCGCGCACCACCCCTGCAATTGTGACGGTAACCGTTGTGGCACTGTTACCCACATTGCTAAAACGTAATTGCCCATCCAGCGTCACATTGTTATAGGCGGGGAAATAGTACGTAGTAGACAGGCTTTCTTTCGGTAGACCCATCAACTGCACGAAGCTTTCTAGTTGTCCACCCACGAAATAGGCATCCCGCAATGCTGCGATAATATCCGTACTACCTTGAGCTTCCACGATTGCAGGTCCACTATCTACCCCAACATAGTTTTGCCTAGTGCTTTCTCCGGGTCCTAGATAATAAGTTCCCTTGTTGATCCCGCCGATGGAAACTTCAATCTCTGCGCCAATATCGAGGGTTAGGGGACCATACGCATTATTGGTTTCATCAGTTTCCTCGTTGATACATGTAGCATCCACATAAACCCAAAACTCATAATTTCCTGCTGGCAGACCATCTGGAATACTAACTGGCTTTGTATCTGATATGCCTGGCGGTAGCCCATCGTTCAGGTCTTGTCGGAAATAATTTTCATACGGGTCATCGGTCGATGGGCAACCTGTTCCTGGATCTGGAGGCAAGTTATTGGGGTTCCCCGTATTCACAAAAACATGCCGGTACACAATACTCTCGCTTGTCTCATCCCCTTGATTCAAAATAGTAACACTAACCGAAATAGCTTCTCCTGGAGCGGGGTTAGCAGGGGTAATCACGACGTTAGTGACGACCAAATCCGCTCCACCGACTGCACCTACAGGGCTGGTTACAAACAGTGAGAGGATAAACACTCCAACCACAAAAACTTGTACAAGTCCTTTAACGATGAATGGGGTATTATTTTTGAATTCCATGATCTTCAAACCTTTCTCCAAATCAGTTGCTACAAAAGACAATACAAAGAAATACCTGAAGGTAGCGTCATAGAAGTAAAAACCGCAGACTACAACTTAAAAGTCATGTGGCGACTTCAGGCAAGTAGATAATGATTATAAAACATATTACCCAAGGGGAGATTTTCTGTTCTGTAAGGATAATTTTAATATTTGCCCCATCTTTCCTAATTTTGCAGAGCTAGTCCCCCATGGCAAGCCGCAATGCCTCCTGCCAGGTGGGCAGGCTCACCCCAAAGGTGGCGCTGAACCGGGAGCAATCCAGTGCCGTCCTCAGCGGGCGCAAGGCTGGGGTTGGGAAATCAGCCGTCAGCGCGGGTTCGAGGCGTTTACAAATCTGCTCCTCTTTATGTGGATCGAGTCGCAAAATCTCCTGTGCAAAATCCAAGCGTGAGACCGATCCCAGCCCGCCGAGGTGATAGACCCCCACGCGTTCAGAAAAATAATCATAAGGGCTTGGCGCACTGTGCGCCAACATCAGCGCCGTGGTCTCTGCCAACGCCCGCGCCCAGGTGGGGCTGCCCACTTGATCGCTGACGATCTTCAAGTTTTCCTGGCTGCGTGCCCAACGCAAGACCTTCGAGACGAACCCATCGCCCCGCAAACTGTAGACCCAACTGGTACGCAGGATGACGTGCGCGCCGCGCGACTCCGCCGCGGCTTGTTCGCCGTTTAATTTGCTTTGACCATACACGTTGAGCGGATTCGTTGCATCCTGTTCGGTGTATGCCGAATTCTTTTTGCCATCGAAGACGTAATCAGTTGAGTAATGAAGGAAGACAGCGCGGAGCTCTTTTGCCGCTTGTGCCATCACGCCGGGCGCTTCGGCATTGACACGCATGGCAATTTCTTTTTCCTGCTCGGCGCGGTCTACAGCGGTGTACGCCGAAGCATTCACGATTACATCTGGTTTGGTGGTGAGAATTATTTGTTTTAAAGTAGTAAGGTTTTGTAAGTCTAGATCCGTCTGCCCAAGCGCATGCACACTCCCCAAAGCGGCAAGAGTTCGCTCCAATTCCCAACCCAGCTGACCCGTCTTCCCGAACAGTAAAATTTTCATAGAAAAAGCTTTAGGCTTTAGCAGTTGCCAAACGGGCAAGATAGTCGCTATAACTATTCTTGCCTAATTTTTCAACCAGCACCTTTAATTGCTCGCGGTCAATAAAGCCTTTGCGAAAAGCGATCTCCTCGGGTGAAGAGATCATCAAGCCTTGGCGGTCTTCGACGGCTTGCACAAAATTTGCCGCCTGCAACAGTGACTCATGTGTTCCAGCATCCAACCAAGCTACGCCACGTCCCAGTGAAATAACTTGCAACTCACCTCGATTAAGATAAACGCGGTTCAAGTCTGTGATCTCGATCTCGCCGCGCGGAGATGGCTTAAGTGCTTTGGCAAATGCAACCACACGCTCGTCGAAAAAATACAAGCCCGGCACCGCATAATGAGACTTGGGTTGTTTTGGTTTTTCTTCCAGGCTAATGGCTTTACCCTGCGCATCGAACTCGATCACACCATAACGTTCCGGGTCGTTGACCGGGTAAGCAAAAACCAACGCGCCATGCTCAAGTTGTGCAGCAGCCTGTAATTGTCCCGGCAAGCCTTGCCCAAAGAAGATATTATCGCCAAGTATCAGGCAGGCTTTTTCACCATTGATAAAGGACTCCCCCACAATAAAAGCATCTGCCAAGCCGCGCGGCTCAGCCTGCTCTGCATATTGAAATGACATGCCCCAGGATTTCCCATCGCCGAGTAAACGCTGGAACGAGGGCAGATCTTCGGGCGTGCTAATGATCAGAATCTCACGGATGCCTGCCAGCATCAACATAGACAGTGGATAATAGATCATGGGTTTATCGTACACGGGCAACAACTGTTTGCTCGCCGCCAAGGTGAGCGGATGCAACCTCGTGCCGCGCCCGCCTGCTAGAATAATTCCCTTCATGTGTTTCTCCTTTTAACGGGCTTTATAGTTCGTATCGAGCCAGCCTTTGTATTCCTGCTTTTTTCGGATCGAATTCACCCACTCCAAGTTATCCAGATACCATTTGACGGTGTCCAACAATCCTTCGGTGAGAGTATGGCGTGGCTGCCAGCCCAATTCGGCATGGATCTTATGCGTATCCATATCATAGCGGCGGTCATGCCCGGGGCGGTCGGTGACGAATTGGATCAGGTTCTTGTGCGGCTTGTGAGTCGTATCAGAGATCTCATCAAGAATATCGCAGATGGTCTCTACAATGGTCAAATTGGCGGGTTGATTCACGCCACCAATATTATAGGTCGAGCCGGTTTTGCCTTTTGTCAATACGAGGTGAATGGCTTCACAGTGATCCTGCACATGCAACCAGTCGCGGATCTGTTGCCCATCTCCATATACGGGCAAAGGCTTGCCTTCCATGGCATTCAGGATGATGACAGGAATGAGCTTTTCAGGGAATTGATACGGACCGTAATTATTGGAACAATTCGTGATCGTATACGGCAACCCATACGTATGCCCATAGGAACGCACGAGATGGTCACTGGCGGCTTTTGAGGCGGCATACGGTGAATTGGGCGCGTAGGGCGTTTCTTCCGTCCAGGCGGGTTCGCCCGCTTTCAACGACCCGAAGACTTCATCGGTGGAGACGTGATGAAAACGGACATGCTCCAGTGGCATACTTTTATCGCGAAGCCAATAGTTTCGCGCGGCTTCGAGCATGTTAAAGGTTCCCATCACATTCGTCTCAACAAACTGACGGGGACCAAGAATGGAACGGTCTACGTGAGACTCGGCAGCGAAATGTACGATTGTGTCGATCTCATGCTCGCGCAGGAGATTATCCATCGCATCGGCATCACAGATATTGCCCTGCACAAACCGGTAGCGCGGATGATTCTCGACCGAGCTTAAGTTTGACAAATTCCCTGCATACGTCAAGGCATCCAGATTGATGATGTTGACATTCGCTTCCGTTTGGATCAAATAGTGGATGAAATTCGAGCCGATAAAACCGGCTCCGCCTGTAACCAGAACATTCTTCATTCTCTAGTGGTTTCCTTATCTCACTTTATTCAAATAACTCGGCTTCAGCCAGAGGGGTACCGTTCAAGTCTTTTTGAGAAAGCACCGGCGGCGAATCTTTCGAGAGCTGCCAGTCGATACCGATCTGTGGGTCGTTCCATAAAATGCTGCGTTCCCATTCTGGGGCATAATAATCTGTGACTTTGTAAACCACCTCGGCGTGCTCGCTTAGAACATAAAATCCGTGTGCAAACCCGCCCGGGATCCAAAGTTGATGTCTATTTTCTGCTGAAAGGATTATACCAACCCACTGCCCGAAGGTCGGTGAGCTGCGACGGATATCTACTACCACATCGTAGATCTCGCCAGAAAGCACACGCACCAGTTTGCCTTGCGTCTGGCGGATCTGGTAATGCAGTCCGCGCAGTACGCCTTTGCCCGAAGCAGAATGATTTTCCTGTACAAACGGTTGCGAGATGCCACCCGCAATAAAGCGGTCCTCCCGGTAGGTTTCCATAAAGAAACCACGCGGGTCTTCAAACACTTTGGGTTTGATCAGCACAACATCGGGCAGGGCGGTAGGGACAAATTCCATGAGGCGAAAATCTCCTTGAGTAGAGGCGGGCGTATTATATCGCCAGAAATCGATTTAAATATGTAAGAGCAGCCTATCGATAGGCATCTGATACAATATTCAAATAAACCAATTTGGAGAGAGAGATTTATGACTACAACCCGAACCGATGTTTTTAAACTGGGCGATAAATTCGTCACCCTTTATGGCGATGAAGTAAAAGTTGGGCAGGCAGCACCTGAATTTACCAGCGTTGTGGCTGGCTGGGCGGCTGTGAACCCGCTGCAAGAATCCAAGGGCAAGGTCATCATCCTTTCAGCCGTCCCCTCGCTAGATACGGATGTCTGCGACCGCGAAACCCGCCGTTTCAATGAAGAAGCCGCCAAACTGAGCGATGACATTATCATCTACACGATTTCTTGCGACTTCCCCATGGCGCAAAAGCGCTGGTGCGGTGCCGCCGGTGTGGAAAAGGTGAAGGTCGTTTCGGATGTGCTTGAAGCTGAGTTCGGCATCAAGTATGGCATCCTCATCAAGGAACGCCGCTACCTGCGCCGCTCGGTCTTCATTGTAGGGCGCGATGGCAAGTTGACCTACGTCAACTACCTGCCTGAACTTGGTATGGAACCGAATTACGACGAGGTCATCGCGGCAGCGAAGCAAGCTCTCGGCTAGAAAAAAAATACCGAAGCTGAATCAGTTCAAGTACGAGAAAGAAGCGAAGCCGTCCGCAATTTGGACGGCTTTTTTTATCCAAATGATAAAATCCAAACTTATGAATAATAAATCTGTCATCATTATTGGCGCGGGACTTGCCGGGCTTTCGGCTGGTTACGAATTGCAAAAAGCGGGCTGGCAAGTGACCGTGTTGGAGGCGCGCGACCGTGTGGGCGGACGGGTGCAGACCCTACGCACGTTTAAGCACGGTCTCATGGCTGAGGGCGGTGGTGAATTTATTGAAGAGCATCACACCCGCATGATCGCGCTGGCAAAAGAATTTAATATTGCACTGGCATCTTCCGGTTCGTGGCAGGCGCAAGATAAAGACTGGGGCAGTTTCGATGGCAAAGCCGGGCTGGTTGCCGATGCGAAACTTTGGGGATTCGATTTTGCGGCTGAAGTGCAGCGCGGATGGGAATCTATGGCTGAATTGAGTCTAAAGATTGCGGACCCGTATCAGCCGCAAACAGCAGATGAAGCCGAAGATCTTGATTCAAAATCGGCTGGTGATTGGATTGCATCGCTCGATCTCCATCCGCTGACAAAAAAGTATTTCATCACTTACATTCGTTCTGAATATACTTGCGAGCCTGAAGCGTTATCGCTGCTCGATCTGTGCCGCAATGCGAAGATGTATTACAGCAGCACCGAGCGCCCGCCTAGCATGCGCGCCGTGGGCGGCAATGACTTAATTCCGCAGGCGATGGTGAAGACGTTGACGGATGTGCGCTTGAATGCAGTGGTGAAGTCTCTGCGCCTCAAAGCAGACGGGGTATCTGTTACCTACACCCAAGCCGATTCTTCGCTGACAGTGGATGCTGACTTTGCCATCCTGGCAATTCCGTTGACCACAGCACGCGACATTGATTTTGGTGGGTCGCTGCCCGCGCCGCATCAACGCATGGTGAATGAAATCTCTTACGGCGCAGTGACCAAGGTGATGATCCAATATCGCAAGCGGTTTTGGGACGAACAAAACTGGAACGGACGCCTAAATTCAGATCTGCCCATTGGTTATATCTGGCATGCCACCAGTCACCTTGAGTATGAAAGCGGAATCCTCACCGCCTACACAGGCGGCGCGCCGGGCACAAAACTTTCGGCATTATCCAATGAAGAACGCATTCAAGTCGCTGTGAATGAGATCGAGAAGTTATTCCCCGGCTCATCTGCGTTAATCGAACATGCCGAAACAACTGCCTGGCTCAACGAGCAGTTTACAAAAGCATCCTACATGAACCTTGCTCCAGGTGACGTCCATGCGCATTGGCAGACTTTATTCACACCGGCAGGACGTTTGTTCTTTGCAGGCGAACACGCTACTGCTTTTCAAGGTTTTATGGAAGGTGCCGTGGAGAGTGGTCAACGCGTGGCACAAGAAATTATTGGTAAAGGATAACTATGAGCGAAGCAAGAAAAAATTTTATTGAAGGTGTCCGCGCCGAAGTGCCGTTACTGATCGGCGTCTTCCCGTTCGGCATGATCTACGGCGCATTGGCATTGAATGCCGGGCTTTCGAACGCCGCCGCCCAAATGATGTCGTCGATCGTGTTTGCAGGGTCGGCTCAATTCATCACGGCGCAATTGGTCAGCGAAAATGCGCCTGCGTTTGTCATCGTCGTTACGATCGCGGTCGTCAACTTGAGGCACATGTTATACAGCGCCTCACTTGCCCCCTACTTAAAAGACCTTTCTCTAAAATGGAAAGTCATGCTCTCATACTTTCTAACCGACGAAGCCTATGCACCATCCATTTTAAATTATGAAAAAGAAGGGCTGCAAACCCATAAACACTGGTTCCTGCTTGGAGCTGGGTTTGCATTATGGTTCAACTGGCAGGTTAGCACCGCCATTGGCATCTTCCTCGGCGCGGCTATTCCTGAAAGTTGGTCGCTCGATTTTGCCCTGCCGCTTACTTTTATCGCCATGGTTGTGCCTGTCCTCAAGAAACAACCCATGATCGCCGCCGCATTAAGTGCAGGCATCACCGCCATTGTGGCATATTCCCTGCCTTTTAAACTCGGCTTGATCCTTGCGGCACTGGTTGGCATTGCAGTTGGCACAATTTTAGAAAGCCGCCAACCTTCAAAGGAATTGCTATGAATATCTGGCTGGTTATGATCCTCGGCGGGTTGATCACCTTTGGAATGCGTTTCTCGTTGATCTATCTTTTTGGAAAATTTGAAATTCCAGAAACTCTGCGAAAAGCCTTACATTATGTTCCCCCGGCTGTTCTTTCTGCCATCATTTTCCCCGAATTATTAATCCGCAACGGTGCGCTCGATCTGTCACTGGGCAACACCCGTCTGCTCGCGGGTATTGTCGCCATTGCCACCGCCTGGTTCTCGCGCAACACCTTGTTGACCATCTTGGTTGGCATGGCAGCCTTGTTCTTGATCCAGTGGTTGTAAGTTAAATAAACGACAAAAACACCTGGTTGCCCCCCGCCTCTTTTGCACGTCGTACTGCCTGCCGTGCCTGTTCAATGATCGGCTCGATCTCGGTCGTAGTGGTAATGCGCATGATGGATGCCACTCCGGCACTGATCTTGACGTTCAACGGCGGCTCATTCGGGACCTCGATGCGGGTGCCGCGAACCCCGGCAATGATCCTACCCGCTACCTTTTCCCCATCCGCACCAATGACGCCGGGCAAAGCTAGCACGAATTCATCGCCATCCCAACGACCAATGCAATCGTAGGGTCGGCTCTTATCGCGAATGGATTTAGCAACCACTCTTAGAACATCATCGCCTATCTTTATTCCAAACTTTTCATTGATAAGGCTGAAGTTTTCAATATCCAAAGCGATCATACTGAGCGGCATGGAGGCACGCCGTGATCTCTCAAGTTCGCCGGTGGATTGCCGCACAAAGGCGGTTCGATTCATAAATTCGGTCAGGGGGTCAAAAGCGGCGTGATTCTCAAGCTGCGTACGCGCTTCGGTTAACTTGTTAGTTAAAGACATAATGCGTTCAGCGATCAAAATGCGATTCTTCAAGTCCGCTGATTTGAAGGGACGGTGAAGCAGATCATCCATGCCTGTGAGTGTGGGGTCTTCTTCCAGCGTGCGAGACGTGATCAGAAGCACATACACAGGCCCGAGGGCGGTCGAGGCGCGAATCCGTTGAATCAACTGCGTGGGTTGCGCGTCGGAGGTATCCCAATTGGCAATGATACAGCGGGCAACGCCAGCTTGAATGGCTTGCAAGGCTTGATCACTAGTGAGGACAGGGAGAATTTCGTATTTTTTCCCGCTCAATACCTGTTGGATGAAAGCCAGTTCTTTGAGGTCACGTTCCAGCACAAGGATGTTCATGGGTCACCTTTGATGGTCTCCATTATAGCAGGGCGGGCAAAGCAGACAGGTTCTTTTTCAAGAAAGTGGTGAAATTGATATGAAGAATTTCTGCGCCATGTTGACAATTCGATTTATGCATAGTAATATTTGCCCCGCTTTGACCACGCCGAGGTAGCTCAGTGGCAGAGCAGGGGACTCATAAGCCCTTGGTCGGGAGTTCAAATCTCCCCCTCGGCACACTGTTTCCTAGTGAAACACTCTTCTTATATATGGTGGTCTCTACACAAAGGAGATCACCATGTGTGCTTTAAATACACAAGACCAGGGGATTATCGTACTCCCGCAACAGGATTATCTGCCCATCCTGATCGAGTCTTTTCTGATCGACCGCAGATCACAAGGGCTTTCCCCAGGAACCATTGAGTTCTATACCAAGAAACTAAAGTATTTCCAACAATATTGTGAAGGGTTCGCGCTGACACAAGTCTCTCAACTTACATCGGATTTCATTCGTAGATACATTCTTGAGGTCTCTGAAACTCACAACCCAGGTGGTGTACATGCTTGCTTTCGCCCACTGCGCACCATGTTGTATTGGATCGAGGAGGAAGAGATCATGCCGCCGGAGTGGAAGAATCCAATCCGCAGGGTCAAAGCGCCCAAGTTACCGACCGATCCCATCGAACCCATCCAAATCGAAGAAATACATCAACTCCTGAAAACCTGCCAAAGCAATTACTCTGGAGTCCGTGACAAGGCGATGATGCTGGGATTGCTGGATACCGGCGCCCGCGCCAAAGAATTCCTAAACATCAACCTGGAAGATGTGGACCTGGCAACCGGGGCTGTGATGATCCGCCAGGGCAAAGGACGCAAGCCGCGCATGGTGTTCCTCGGGCGAAAGACCATTCGAGCCATCCGTGGGTATCTTCGATATCGAAAAGTCACCCACCCTGCGCTTTGGGTGTCCACTCGCGGGGAACGGATGACTTATGCAGCATTACGATGCCTACTGCGCCGGCGTGCAGAACTGGTGGGTATGAAAGAGATTCCCACCCCGCACGATTTCCGCCGCGCCTTTGCCCTGGTCATGCTGCGCAATGGCGTGGATATCTTTGCCCTCCAGAAACTGATGGGGCATTCCGACCTGCAGATCCTGCGACGCTACCTGGCACAGACCGACCAGGATATTCACACCGCCCACATGCGGGGCAGTCCTGTGGACAGCAATTTATAAAGGATAGGTAGGAAATGATGTTTACAACATCCATGTCCTCAAAAAATATACTTTACATTCATACTCATATTGATTACAATATAAGTATGAATGTAAAAACAGAATTACCCCGAATTGACAAGCTTCGACAGATCATGAAAAGCCGGCAAGGACTCCTCTTAACATCCGACCTGGCTAATTTCAACATTCCCCGAACCTATCTTTCGATCATGGAACAAAATGGTGAGATCGAAAGGGTTTCAAGAGGGGTATATCGGTCCGCTGCCACATTTATCGAGGATGAACTGTTCAGTTTTCAGTCAAAATATCGCTCAACTATCTTTTCGCACGAGACAGCCCTTTACTTGCACGACTTGACAGACAGGTCGCCTCTCACCTATTCAATCTCTGTCCCAACCGGTTACCACTCCCATTTTCTGAACAGCAGCGGGTATAAAATTTTTTACGTCAACCGTAATGTTTTTGAACTAGGCGCCGTTTCGATGAATACGCCACATGGGAATAAAGTCAACGCCACGGATCTTGAAAGAACCATCTGCGATATTGTGCGTAGCCGGAATCAGATCGATATCCAGGTACGCAATACTGCACTGAAACGTTATGCAAAACACAAAGGCAGAAACCTTGACCGGCTTTACAACTACGCCAAACGTTTCCGAATCCAAAGCATTGTTAGAGAATATCTGGAGATCCTACTATGAGCAAATCCATGCAACTCAAAGCCAAAATCAAGAATCTAGCTTTGAAAAACAAAATCCCTGCCCAAGCTGTGTTGCAAAATTTCATGCTGGAGCGTCTGCTGGAAAGAGTCGCCACATCAGATTACAAGGACAAAATTATCTTAAAAGGCGGTATGCTTATCGCTTCCATGATCGGAATCGGCAGCAGAACAACGATGGACATGGATGCAACTGTACGAGGATATCCCCTTTCCGATGAAGCAATCCAGAGCGCCTTCGCGGAAATTTGTTCAATCCCACTCAATGATGATGTCATATTGACACTAAACTCGATTACACCCATCCGGGATGAAGATGAGTATGGCGGTTTCAGGTTGATGATCAACGCCAATTACGAAACAATCAATACACCATTGAAAGTTGACATCACTACAGGCGACATCATTACTCCTAAAGCAGTCCGTTACACCTTTCACTCCAGTTTCGAAGAAAAAAAGATCGAAATCTGGGCGTATAACATCGAAACTATTTTGGCAGAAAAAGTAGAAACTATTCTTCGGAGAAGTGTGCTCAACACCCGACCTAGAGACTTTTATGATGTATATATCCTGATGAAGACGCATCAACGAACGATAGATAAGGATATTTTCATCGCCGCATTGAACGCGACAGCACAGAAAAGGTCATCCCTGCCAGCCCTGCAGGACCAAAGGAAAATTTTGCAAGCAATCCAGACGGACTCGCTAATGAAACGGCGCTGGGATCTGTACTGCAAAGAAAACTTTTACGCGAACAGCATCGAGTTTGATGAGGTAATAAATTCACTTGTGGAAATGTTGAATTAAACTCGACAAAATCGGCGATCAACTAACTAGGCGGGAAAACATTTTTGTACCAAAGAACATTGTATCTAACAGTTGCGTCTGCTCCATGTTACATTAAATTTCGTTTCGTAAAACGTCACTATTTTGAAATAGTGACGTTTTACGAAATCATGTTGCTACAAAAAATATTCAAGTCCAATCATATTCCAGAATTGAAAGCGACCTATAAATTATTCATCCAGCTTATGAAGTAGGGTTGACAACACGTCCGGGGATTTCAAGACCTTGCGGGCAGTTGCGCTATTCAATTGGCTCAGGCGGGCAAGGTGCAATAATGTTGCATAAGCGCCATTTCCCGCCTTTGCGCTGAATAGTTTTGCCTGCTTTCTGACAGATAGATTGTCAAATCCCGGTTCAGAACGCAACTCTATCATGATTGAGTTCGCCTTTTCTTCTACCTTGCCAATCAGATAAAGCAAACTTTTTTCATCATCATCACCCCACGCCACAACTGCGACGGGTTGTTTCGGTGAAGTTCTTGTCTCAGCTGAATACCTCTGCCGGACCTGCGCCCAATGATTAGCACGGCTGGGAACGGAGATAAACCTGAAAGAAGGTAAAAGGAGACCAGTCAACACCCTTCCAGTGACACAATCCGTATCCAATCCAAATACGCGATCCTGATATACAAAAGGTTGATCGGTATCGGAATAATTATGGTGTCCTACAAGCAGCGGCTTCTCACCATCATACAATTCGTACCAGGGACGGTCATATGCTGTACGAAGGTGTTTGTCGCCACCCATTGTTCCACACAATACCGTTGAACGCTGCTGCGACAGGGGAAGCTCTGGTTCAAAATATCCATGTACCACCAACGCATCCGGCAGGTCCAGATACAACGGCAAGGTGTTCATGAATGCCAAAGCATCCGGATAGGTCTCCCCAAACTGAATCTTACTGATCTTCTGGGATTGCGCCAATTTGACTTCATATCTATCGGCACGCACATGTTTGCGTTCATGATTCCCCATAATAAGAAAAGCGTTTGGCGTTTTCTGGAAGAACGCCAAGACAGCCGGCGTATCGGGACCCCGATCTACACAATCCCCTACTGAGACAATGGCATCGCCCTCAGTCAAGCCTGCTTTGTCTAATAAAGCTTGAAGCTCGTCGTAACAACCATGAATATCACCGATCACCAAGGTTTGCATTGCATAATTATAGCCAGATTGAAACAATTTATTCTTAAGGCGAACCACCCCTGGAATTCGAGCCCGACATCATTCTTACCCATAGAAATTTTCTCCAATCGTAAAAACGGAACGATTAAGAACTATTTCCGATATGGTCTGGAAAATTGCATCTTCGTTTTTTCACTTTTTGACCCGGTTTCAACATTTGCTGAAAACTATCAGATCAGTGAAAATAATGCCAGTGATTTGCAGGTCGCCAAAATCGTCGTGACTAAAGTCTTTCAAGTCGGCTTGCGTTACATGGATCGTTTTCTGTGTCGCTCGCTATCTTTTCCCCTGCTGTTATTCTCTCGTGATTACACTGTCAACCAACCAAATTTTATTGAAATCCGGTTAGGTTTCATTGTTATCCAACGCCGTGAACACTTCATCGGCACGATAAACCTGATTCCGCGCATATCCGGTCACTTCGCGCACAATCCCTGCCTGTACGAGCTTTTCAATGTACTGGCGCGCAGTTTTGAAAGGCATGTCCACACCTTCTGCCAACTGCTTTGCATTGAATATCGGACGCCCAAACAAGAAATCCATCACTACTCCCATACGGTTCGAGTTTTTATCAGCATCGACGATGGGCTGATACCGTGCGCGGATGGTCTTAAGCCGTTCCATGCGGGCAGCACTGTCTTGAGATTGGGCGTTCACACCGCGCAGGAAAAAGCGCAACCATGCTTCCCAATCACCGCGCTGGGAGACTGCCAGCAAATGATCGTAATACTCCTGGCGATACCGTTCGAAATAGACACTCAGGTTAAGCAAAGGCTGTGGAAGAATTTGCCACTCTGCAAACAAGAGCGCCATCAACAAACGCCCCACACGACCATTCCCATCCAAAAAAGGATGGATGGCTTCAAACTGGTAATGAATCATGGCAGCGCGTGCCAGAGTCGGGATATCTGTGCTGGAATGAATAAATTTTTCCAACTCACTTAATGCCAGGTTCATTTCATCCACAGGCGGCGGAACATAGGTTGCAGTTGCCAGTGTACTGCCTGCTGCGCCAATCCAGTTTTGGGTACGACGAAACTCTCCGGGTGTTAGGTTTCCACCACGCACATCTTGCATCAACTTCTCATGTATTTCGCGGATAAAGCGCAGACTCATGGGAAATCGTTTCAAGCGTTCCAGCCCATAATCAAGCGCAGCAACATAGTTGTGGACTTCACGCACATCATCATGCGATTCCAGAAAAGATAATTGGGCAGATTCATAGGTGTATAGTTCTGCCAATGTGGCGCGGGTACCTTCAATCCGGGAAGAGAGCACAGCTTCACGTCGGATAAATGCCTGCATCAGTAATCGTGGAAATGGGAACGCATCTGCCAACGTCGCAAGCCGGCTTAATTCGCGCTCGGCTTCAGATAATGCTGAAACCAACGGCAAAGTCCAGTTTATCTTTGGGGGTAAGGGAGCAGGAATAAAGGCGTAATATCCTTTCTGGGTCAAGATCACCTGTCCTGCTTCGAGGGAACGAAAATCATTTGGTTTCATGAAGTTTTGTCCTTGTGTAAATAAGCAAATTTATAATAACACTTACTGCTCAATCTGTAAATTAGGAAGTTCTTTATTTACAGATTGCGACAACGAATAGCAGCATCAAGATATGGTCTTTTTGTAAAAATACCGAAACAATACCGACACGAAAAACTCTCCCCTATTTCCATTCAGATATTCTTGCGCCCACTGAATGGAAACGAACCTCTTTCTCACCCAATCTCCCAACCTGGAAATCTACCAGACCCACGACCTACGCAAGTGGATCGGCATCTACCTGCACGCCTGCCGCTCCCGCAACCTCGCCGGCGGCACCATCGAGTTTTATAGCAAGAAACTCGGTGCCTTTTCCCGATTCTGCCTGGAACACAATGTGGCGAACATCCCGCAGATCAGCGCGGACCTGATCCGCCAGTTCTTGATCATCCTAACTGAGAGTGGACATCGCCCAGCTGGTGTCCATTGCTACTACCGTTCGAT
Source organism: Anaerolineae bacterium (assembly GCA_017303655.1). Classification (GTDB taxonomy): domain Bacteria; phylum Chloroflexota; class Anaerolineae; order Anaerolineales; family Villigracilaceae; genus Villigracilis. The sequence continues at coordinate 36,183 of JAFLCE010000016.1, read as the reverse complement.
TAAGACCTTCCTGAAATGGTATGAACGTGAAACCGAGCCAGATGGCTGGCGCAACCCGATCAACAAGGTTGATGCGCCCTTCGTCCCTCTCGAACCGCTGGACCCGGTCAGCATCGAAACCATCAAAGCCTTGCTGGAGACCTGCAAGCGCGGAAAACTATCTGATGCACGTGATAAAGCCTCCCTGCTTGTGCTATTGGATACCGGCATGCGTTTGGCGGAATTCCTCTCCCTGAACATGGATGATGTCGATCCCATCACCGGCATGATCCTGATCCGCTCGGGGAAAGGCAGAAAACCGCGCAATGTGTATCTGGGCGATAAATCGCGCCAGGTCCTGCGCAGGTACGTCAAGGAACGCAAGGATTACAACCCGGCACTATGGGTCTCCAAGTCCGGCGAACGCCTGACCGAGACCGGTCTGCGCATGATGCTGCGGCGACGAGCCGCGCAAGCCGGCGTCCCCGTACCATCACCGCATGACTTTCGCCGTGCCTTTGCGATCGAGCGCTGGCGCGCCGGGGTCGACATCCTGACCCTCTCCAAACTCATGGGGCATACCTCCTTGCAGGTTCTGAACCGCTACCTCAAACAGATCGGTGAAGACCTCGAACGGGCAGCCAAACAATCCTCCCCTGTAGACAGAAACTTCTAACAAAGGAAACCAATGACAACCATCCTCACAATTGCCAATCAAAAAGGCGGAGTCGGCAAGACCACCACCGCCCTTACCCTCGCGCACGGACTGGCACGCCGCGGCAAGCGTACCCTGCTGTTGGACTTCGACCCGCAGGGACAAGCTGCACGCGCCTTGCATCTCTCCCCTTCCCCCGGCATCTATGCCCTGCTCACGATGGATACTGGTTCCAACGAAACCGCCTATATTCAAAGCAAGATCATGGAGACCGAGAGGGAAAATCTATGGCTGCTGCCTGGCAACAAACAAACCGCCGATGCACAGGCAATGATCAACTCCCAGGGCAAGCCAATCTCCTGGGTGCGGGAAGCGTTGGAGCGCTTCTGCACCACTCAATATCACTATCTAGTATTGGATACTGCTCCCAGCCTGGGAGGCATTCAGGAACGCGTCCTATGGGCAAGCGACATGGTGATCGTGCCGACGCCAGCAGAAGCGCTCGGCTCAGACGGTCTTCGGCAGGTGCTCGATACCATGAAGCGACTCTCCGCTGAGAAAGGGTGGAAAGGCGGGCTGTTCGGCGTATTGCCCACGTTCTTTATGGAACAGGTCAAGGAACATCGCATCAACCTGGACGCCTTGCGTGTCAGTCTAGGAGAGTTGATCCTGCCGCCCATTCATCGCGCGGTGGCCCTGGCAGAATGTCCTGCTTTTGGAAAGACGATCTTCGAACATGCACCAGACTGCCGCGCGGCAGAGGAATACAGCCGGCTGGTGGACATCGTTCTCAAGGCATAGGAGCGAGGATGTCACGTAAGGATATGCTCACCGACACAAATGCCGACACGGGGCGGAGTGAATTTGCAGATAGTATCCCGCTTGCCGCTACAGCGGGTGGATGGAACCGACACGGTCGACGTCCCGCCAAGCGCAACCGTCAATGGGAAAAGACTCATCGTCCGTACCGATATGTCAACGTGCCGCTGGAGGTACGGGAAGAGGTGTTAGCCCTCGCAGAACACCTGCACGTGCCTGCCGACGATGTGGCCCATGCCTTCTTCGAATATGGCTTGGATCGTGTTGACGAAGGAAAGTTGCAATTGAAGGCGCAGCCCAATCCGCTTGGGCGAAAGATGACTCTCTTTCCGCAGAAGCAGGTTGGAGCGTGGGAAGAAGCGCAAGGTCCACAAAGGGATATCCCTGCCCGCAAAAAGAGAAAGGTCGAACAAAAGCAGAAATCCGTTCCGGCAGTCTCGTATCGCGTCCCGTCTGGTGTTCACGCAGATCTGTGTTCATTGGCGGAAGAGCTGGCGGTTCCTGTAGGTGAAATCGTCTCACATTTTCTGCGGCATGGATTGAAATCCTATCGAGCTGGCAGGTTGAAGTTGACGCCTCATCCCGTGACCGTGAAAATGACCTTGAAAGGAATCGAGCAATGAGCATCCGCGAAAAACTGAATGATTTTTTCAGGGTCAAGATTTTGGGTATGCGGTTCCGCATAGCCTCCGCATATTTGCCGTATACATGCCGCGACTGTATCCGCATAGTTTGCCGCATACCTTCTCTTGATAGGAATGGCTGTGCGCCGCGATCTGACATCAAGATGACCTGTGACCCATCTTGGAAAAATCGCCCGTCAGCGGGCTTCCTGTGGGCTTTCCAAAACTGGAGGAAAGCATGAGCGTGGAGACCTCGAACCGCGTGTGGAAGCGAAGCGGCAAAGGTGGGACGCCGTTGTTGCTGTTGCTGGCATTGGCGGACTGGTCTGATGACTGGGGCTATTGCCATCCGAGTATCGAGCAGATGGCAATCAAGTGCCGGCAAACGGAACGCAATATCTTGAATCTGATCGCGGACTTGGAGAAATCCAGGGAACTGCGCCGGCTGGCACGTGGAAAAGGCGGCAGGGGCAAAGGCAGTGGGTCGGTCTATCAGGTTATCACCGGGATGAGCCTTGTGGACATTACTGCCAGTGAGCAGTCGTCGCCACTGGCGCGAATGACCCTGGCAAAACTGGCAATCGGAGAAGTCGCCCCCCCATCTGCGTTCAAACCGCTATTGGAAACAGATGAAAAAATTTCAGGTGAAAAGTTTTCACCTGAAAAACAGAGTCCCGATTTTTCACCTGTTTCTATAGTGCGCTTAAATGAATTAATTAACGTCAGTGACTCTTCTACTCCTCCTTCCGGCGGCACACAGAAACATGAGCCATCGCCGGAAGAACGCGCGGAAGCCTTGTATCGGCTGGTGTGTCCCGGTCACATGACCCTGCCCAATTCCGAACAGCGGATGGTGGCATTGCGTGTCTTGGGCAAGTACCTTCAACGCTATGACTCGCCTCAAGCGGCAGCGCAAGCCTTGAAGCCGTTTGCCGCCGAAGCCGACGCACGCGGGATCCGTCCCACCAATTTGTGCTGGCTGTCCGAATGGGCGGCAGTGGGACAAATTCCCAAACAGCGCAATAAACCTCGAAGCAGCACAAAGCCGGCGCCGACCACAGAGCCGGCAGTGGATTACGAGGCGATCCGCCAACGCATGGAAGCAGAACTCCCAACCTTGATCGAAAGGAAAGATAACGCATGAACCATATTTCAGACCTCACCCCGGAAGGCATTCAGAATGCCGACAAGGATGGAGATATTCCGCAACCGATCCAGCATGGCGATTGTTCTCCAAATTGCCCGGATTGCGGTGGGATCGGGTATGTCCGTTACGAAGTGCCGGTTGAACATCCAAAGTTTGGCAAGGTGGAACGCTGTCGCTATGCCCAGTCACGTAGCATTGCTGCGTATCTGCGTTCGGGAAACCTTGATCCACGCATTGGATTGACCGCCGACGAGATCCGTAATTTGAACTGGAATTTGGTGCGGAAGGGAGTCAACCAAGCCGACCAAGCTTGCGCAACCACACGCAAAGCCTTTGAGGATGGACATGGTCTGGTGTTCCTATATGGCGGTTTTGGACAAGGCAAGAGTTTGATCTTGAAAATTGCCGTGGCAACGGCAGTGCGAGCCGGCAAGCGGGCGGCATATGCCAACTTGAGTAGCGTGCTGGATAACATCCGCACCGCCTATGATGAACGGGAAAACAAGATGACTGAACTGGTGCGGCGCATGGAATGGTGGTCATCCCTGGATGTGCTTGCCATCGACGAGTTGGACAAGGTCGGGCAAACGGATTGGGCAAAGGAACGATTTTTCCAACTCATGGACCTCCTCTACCAACGTGCGGTCCGGCAGGAGGCACTGACTATTGTCGCTGCCAATTACCAGAGCACGGATGAACTCTCCGGCTACTTGAAAAGCCGCATCGAGGATAATCGCTTTGCCTGCAATGGGTATTTGATTCACCTAAAAGGTGCAGACGGGCGCAAGAGTATGCCCAAGAACTGGAAGTATTAGAGCGGATGGATATACTCTCTCGCCTGGCGTTGGAGTGGAAGCCAATCATCGCAAACAATGGCAGGGTGATTGTTGATGTATTCAAGTGCAGCCTGTCCGCTACAGACGGGTTGCCGCCTTATGCCCAGGCGCGGGTCACCGCCCTTGGCGCGCACATGCTCGACCGCACCGAGCAGCATACCGCCCGTCCCGCAGGCAGGGTCGTACACTGTCTCGCCTTCTTTCGGGTTGAGGATATTCACCATCAGACGAACCACACTGCGCGGGGTATAGAACTCGCCCGCCTTCTTGTTGGTTGCGTCCGCAAATTTCTTGATCAGGAATTCATAGCCATCGCCGATAATGTCCGTGCTGACTTGCTGGTTTCCCAGGTTGATACTGGAGAAATGTTCAAGTAAGTCTTTGAGGAGCGCGTCAGGCAGGCGTTCTTTGTTTGTCCACTGTGAATCGCCGAAGACACCATACAGGTGCTTCTGATTCGCGGCTTCAATTCCACGCATGGCATTCTGCAACGCAGTCCCTACATTGGATGGTCGTTCACGTACATCATTCCAATGACATCCCTCTGGAACCTGGAAACGGTGCTCGTCGGCAAAGTCTTCCCCGTATGTTTTGACAGCTTCTTCAAACTCTTCATCCCATACATCACAGATCCGCTTGAAGAACATCAACGGAAGTATGTAACTCTTCCAGTCCGTACGGTCAACGGGCGAGCCGCGTAGGATATTGGCGGCTTCCCAGAGGTGGGATTCGAGGATGGAGAGGGTTGTGGTTGTCATATGGTTTTCGCGGGATTATCCCCACTGTCCGCTTATTATACGACATGATTTTTAAAGGTTAGGAATTAAAAAAGCTTGGGACGAGCGACAAATAGAACCCTTCATTTATGCTAAACTTTACTCATTAGAAACATAAACTTGGAATCAAGTTACGAGGCAGACATGAAGGAAATTATCGAAAAAATTATGGCAGACCCTCGCTATCAAAAAAATATTGAGTATGGTGAGCCACGCCCTGGGCACCCAGAAGGCAAGGTTAAACAACACATTGCAGATCTTGAAAATAATCTTGAAATTCTAAAAAAGATGGGAAGAGTTCCCAATGAAGATGATTATTGGAAACTAAAATTCATAATCCATGTCCACGATTTATTCAAGGTGGAGACTGATGATCCAACAACCGCATTGTCGGTCACAAGCCACGCGACACTTGCAAGGGAGTATGCGAGCCAGTTTATTGAGGATACAGATCTTTTAAACATGATTCAGTATCACGATGAGAATTACGAATTATGGAAAGAGTATTTGCAAAATGATCAATACGAAAACGAACGATTCAAGAATTTACTTCAGGCGATAAAAAACTGGAATCTTTTTCTATTATTCATCATCATAGATGGTTGCACAAAAGGGAAGGACTATGCCAAATTAGGCTGGTTCATTAATGAAGTTAAGAAATACAAGGCTACGAATGTTGAAGCTGAGTGGGTTCTTGACCCAAAATAAATTACGCGTCATCTGTCTTCGCCAGTCCGCTTTTGAGATAATACTCAAAGAATGGGCTGAACATCCCATTTCCTTTTAGGATACCTTTAAGAGCCAGCAAATTGAACGCCGAGGTGTCAATAGATTTCTCACCGCGAAAAGGCGCTAACAACGTCAAACGTTCATCCTGATCCAGCCCCAGCCAGATCTTCCTGCACTCCTCAAGAATAGTCTCTTGCTTACAAAACCAAGGTATCCAATCCGTATTGTTTTCAAGTCTACTCGCAATCGCGGGGTCCTTTACAAGGCTCATCAATGCCTTGATGATTCCAGGATGTCCACCGCTTACCTGCCCCAGTTTTTCCTTGATAGTGGGCGTCAACTGCATACCCCAATCTTCTTCCAAGTTTTGAATGATGTTCAGGGTATCCGTCATACTATAAGGACCGATCCCAATCGCATTCCGTGAAAGCAATTCGTAGAAACTCTCATTATCATTTCCAGCTCTGATCTTTTTTGGGGGATTTCTTAAAAGTAGTGCATATATAAGGAAATTCTTATTCGCGTCACGAATGGCACGCAATTGCGCGAATATTTCGTGAGGCATCTTGCGATACGCCTCATCAAACTCGTCAAAAAGGAAACAAATTTTCACATCATATTTCTGGCAGATTTTCCCAACCCCCCACTCAAAATACCGAAGAGCAAACAACACATCGCGGCTCTTAATCAACTCGGAGTCGATATCAACAAGCTCTTTCAGAATGTCTTGATCTATATCTTTACGACTGATGCAACAAAGAATAATAGAACTTAGTAGCAGCTCAAAAAAATAGAATCCCCAATTATCTACAACCGGCATGCGGTTCAGATCCACGCGCACCAACCATGTTTTCTTAGACTGCGCTTTAAGGTAATGATCTTGAATGTCAGCACGCATGAGAAAATCCAGGAGTCGGGTTTTTCCCATACTAGCGGCACCAACCATATAAAAAGAGTCGGTATTTTGTACGAACCCAAAAAACCTGGATAGGATTTCTTGGCGGTAGGTTAATTGATGTTCAGCTCCAGAATTTTCTTTTCTATTATTCATTATATTTCTCCTACTTGAAGATGCGTATCCCATTCAACCGGGGGCCATGGCTCATCCCAATGGTCAAGCCGGTGACAGGCTATACTTGCGAGCACAAGAGCCTGATGCTGTCCCTTATCCTGAAATTTATAGTGCGATATAGTGGCACGAAAAAGTATATTGAAAAGAAGTCCGAACACATATTCACGCGCATCACGAATGTCCACACAAGTCAATGCAAGAGAGCGTAGTGCCGAAATCACCTGAAGCGTTTTTTTTATTCGTTTAGTATCCGTCGTTTCAAACTCCACTAAATCATCAAAAGTGCCAAGCGCCTTGTGCTTCAATATGAAGATGAACATCTTTATATACTCGAATGGACTTTGAGTATGTCCACCTAATCGGGAGATTATATCTGCCTCCAATTCAATGAAATCCTGTAAGGCATGTCCTTCTCCACAACGCTCATAGTCGATCACCAATGGATTTTGCTTGCTATCAACCAACAAATTATCCCCATGCAAATCACCATGTGTAACCGCCATACGTATTTTAGAAAAAATACTTATGTCATTTGGGCTTTCAACTACTTTACTCTGAAGCCACTGAATAGGTTCTGGTGTTTGCAAGTCTCCGGTAGCAAAACTGATATCAAGAGGTTTGGAAACAGGAAAAGCTTTAATACATTTTGTGAACCAATCTCCCCAAACCTGTTTGTAAATCTTATACAGAGATACATTCTCATAATTATACGCATGCATATAATGACGCGACCAGACATTCATAAAGAAAAACCTGAGACATCCCTCTATCTCTTCGACAGTTTTTTCCTCAAAAAACTCAGAAAAAGATACAACATTATCGTCACCCGGATAGGCGTAAGCCGCACTTCCAATCTCCCATAAGGATTCTGCCTTAACTAATCGGCTTGTAAATCTTTCAGTAACCTTACCGACAATATACTTATTATATCGGTCGTATTCTTCCTGTATTTTTTCTGTTCTGGCAATCTTGATTATATAAGGATCATATCTTTGGTCTTCATAAACGTAAAAAATGATCGATGTAGGCCGCGGAGCAGAAGTAAAGGTCATTTGAGATGAGAGGGGATGCATTTTTTCTACACGCAAAGTTTTTGCCAATGGGAATAATTTGGCAATCACATCCACCGCCTGATCAGGGTATTCTTTAATCAAGTTCCACAAAGCAGTTCGAGATATCTCATCCAAAAAAAAGAAGTTGTCAAATTGCAAATTGCGTTTGATTGCACTTATTTTTTTTGCCTCAACTTCGACCGCCTCCATAAGAATATCCGTAGGCGTCTTTTTGAGAAGAAAATTTATATTTTTCTGCTCCTGTATCACACGTAGTAAAACCTGTTCATCTTTATGCCCACTAAGGATGACGCAGTGCACCTTTTTTTCAAGCTCGTCTGCCAGTTTCAAACCGCTATCATCATTCTTATCGTCATCATCATAAAGCCGCATGTCTATCAAAGCAAGAACACAACATTTGATTCGTGCTTTTTCCTTGGCATCAGCTATCAACTTGTTTCCAGCCCCCATCGCCACAACAGGTTCATACCCCCAATTTAACAATAACGATTGAGTTACCATCCGGGCAGTCGGATCATTGTCAACAACGAGAACTCGAACACTACCTAACATAGTAAACATTTTCCTTAAACATGCTATTTTTTGTTTTTCCCAGTGACCAAAATTGATAATTTGATTACAAATTCAGCCCCATAATGCTCCATGAAAGGTTCCAAGGAAATTTCACCTTTCATGTCCTCAACAACTTGACGTACCAACAACAGTCCATACCCCCCTCTTTCTTTAGTAGTGACTGGCCATTGAAAAATGAATTGCCGCAGATCCTCTTTGATTCCTGATCCAAAATCTTGAAAGCGAATTTCCAGTCTCTCTCCATTAATAATTTTTGTACTTATACTTATTTTTTTTTCATCCTGATCTCTCATAGCATACGAAGCGTTATCTATAAATTGCTTAAGAATGTAACGAAAACCCAACTTGTTAACTTCGATTTGGAATCCTGCGGCGTCTAAGGAGTAAAACGGGGTTATGTTTTTTCTATCACATAACCCTCCCAGAATATTCCTGATTTCCTTGTCAACCTCAAAGACCGTCGGAGCTTGATCTCTATACTGACCAACATTGGCAAGGTTTTGGGCGCTTTCCCATATTATATCTGCATTGACAAATACATCTGAATCCTTCAACGTCGAGCTTTTAATCAAATATGCAGCAGATTGGATTTTATAAATCTCATGATTAATTTCATGCGCCAACTCAGCCGCCCAAGAAGTTTGCGCTGCAATTATCGATTTCGACTCAAGCTCCTTTTTTCTTATCTGAATATGAACCATATCCCTCAGAACCAAGGCTATTTCCTTCAGCTCGGACTTTTTCGATAAATAACGCCTTGCTCCAGCTTCATAGGCGCGTATTCTTTCGTTTGAGTCATCAATGCCATTAATAATAACAGTATCGGTATTGGGGCTTATCTCAAGAAGTTCCTGCATTGTTCGGATACTGTCTTTGCAGGGTCCAAAAACTTGATCCATTAGAAATATCGTAAATGGAAATCTGGATTGAACAGCTGAATTTGTGTAGGACAATGCTTCTTCAATAGTCAATGCGATTTTTATTTCTGTTCCCAAAATACTGCCAAAACCAAGAATACATTTCTCGAGTTCTTGGGCAGTTTGCAAATTTTCGCTCAAAATCAATATGCCATTCATTATTAAGGATCCTACTAACCGGTTACTAACGCGGAAATTTTATACTGTACACTCTTTTATTCATTCTCCACCGGAAGGTATTTAAACCCAAGCGTTTCGCTTCCCGGGGGAGAATAAGGTAATCTTATCGCCGAAAAAACCTCATCCAAATCGGCAATTTCACTTAACCTCGGATTCGGGAGTTTGCTATCCCAAGAAACAATGTGCATATTATAGATTTTTTCTGCCCATTCTCTTCTTCTTTTTAAAGGCGGCCTCACTATTTGGTAGCCATGTAATATCTGAGACTTTGGATTTTGCATTTGTAAACTTTGAGTAAGAACTGTTCCTATACTTCTAATGAGGTTCTCATTTATCACGTCTGATGAAACTATATGAAACTGCAAGTAAAAATATTTTTTCCATGGAGTTAGCCTGCGCACAATGAAATTTTCATACCATTCCTTGTAAAGATGAAAAACTTTTTCGTTCTCTTTATCGGGTTGGTAATTTTCAAATTCAGAGGAAAGATTCGCATAAATCGCCATGTCGTTATCATATAATACTGTTGGGCGCAGAATTACATTAAAAATGATTCTTTGTTTTGCTGAGACCAGAGACCGCCATATTTGTTCATGAGATCGCCCACCAGACTGCCATAATCCTTGCATGAATGGCAATTTTCTATTTGCAGGTATAGGGTTTTCACAACGCTTGATCTGCACCACATCCAAACAATCATCATTTTCTGTAAACAGCTCAAATCCAGTAACTTCATTGAATTTATCTCTAGTTGTTGCAGGAGCTAAGATGTAATCATAAGGGAAAGTAGACGTCAATTCACGAAAATAATCAAATGCTAAAACTTCAACTTGCTCTTTTGTCTTTGCTGTAACCTTGCCTATTAAAACTATCGACAATCCTCTATCAGTATTGATAAATCGAAAAGCAATTGCCCGAATGGCCGAAAATTCCAAGCCTTGTTCGACATCATAAGAATGTTGGGATTCAAGAAAAAGCCTTTGGCGTTCAAGTGCTTCCTCAAAGAGGATTCCAGCATTAAAACCCCAACGCAATCCTGCCCAAGACTGGTGATCCATAACACCTAATTGGCAGGCAAACATAGCATGCCAGGGATAATTTGAGCTACCAGGGGTTGGGATATCGCTTAAATCGGGTGATTGAACAATTTCTATCCAAGGATTCTTCATCTTTTCTCTTCTGGCTTTCGGCGGTCAAGCAAATTCAACAGCCTATTCGTCGTAATATCAAGGTTATCCGGTTTACTTTCAACTGGAATGCCTTTCACATCTGAAACGCCAGAAGGATCCACAGGCTCATTAATCTCAATCGACCTTCTCATCTCATTCACCACAGCAATGACAGCACCCTCAACTTCCCGGAAATAAGGGGACTTGACAGCACTTTCTATAACATCCATAGATCGCAACCATTTTGCCTGCTGCTGATCCCAGGCATCTTGCGTTTGTTGGATGGCATTACGCATTTTCTGAATTTCAAGTTCTTGGATAGAAATCTGCTGGCGGATTGTGGTTTGCTGCACATCGGCTGTAGCCTTTTGCTGTTCAAGTATTGCTTTATATTGATATTTGAGCTGCTCCATCTCCGCCTCTTGAGAAGCGATCTTCTTATTCAGGTCCTGAACTTTCATCTTGGCTTCACTGTCTACAACCTGAGACTTATAGTTTTTACGTTTTTCGATAAAGACTGGATCCCCTTCCTTCTCCTGAATGATTATGTCGACGATCGAGAATAACTGGTTAATTGGATAACGAACAGCATGTTGTTGCTTAATAAACTTTGCAACCAAATCACTATCGATGACTTCACCATCCCCACCGCCTATCAAATCTTCATAATTTCTTTTTCGGATATAATCCTTCAAGTCAGCTTGAATCTGAGAATAAAAAGTTTCAACGGGTTTCTGTATTTCGAACGCCTTTAATGGGTTAGATATACGAAATATGATTTTCAATGCCAAAGATATTCGCGCTGCATCATTGGTGATTTCTGCTATCTTCAACAACTCGCTTTGGCGGTCAGTTTTGTCAACAAAATGAATAAGGTATTTCCCGAATGGAAAATAAGGATTAAGCCCGCCTTTAATAACCTTCACTTCTCCATCAGGAAAAACACATAACGCCGATAAGGCGGGATGCAAATTTAAGTATATTCGGGGAAAAAAAAAGGATACTTTATATTCTGTCCCAGGCGAAACAATCTCATGATTAGAGAAAGTGTAGGCTTTAGCAAGCTGATTTCTGCCACGATATTCCAACCACCAACTAATTAAGCTATCCCATAGCTTATCCATAGAATCACCTATTCAAAACAAGAATCTTGCCTACTACTTTAAAAGGTTTCCAAAGAGCTTGAGTATTTTAGCAACCGAAGACCTTCTAACCTCAATGCTTCAGGATAAAGTGCTTTATAAATATTACAATTAGGAGACTTTACGTCATAACGCCCGGTAGCACGATGAGTCGCCAGCGGACAGCCGCCCGTGCACCAATGTTTCCATTCACAGTCCTTGCAGCCCTCTTTTTCTATCACAGGTAAATTTTGAATTCCAATCTGATCGGCGCGAATGAGCGCTAGCGGATCTGCTGCATGGATATTTGTTAATGGCTTACGTATGTGCATTTGACATTTTGCAACCTGCCCATTTTGATCAAAAACCAGGTAATTCTCCCCCACACCACAGGTATGAGTATGCGGCGCGGACAAGTTTGCCCTGTCAATTATGCCGCCAAGAAAGCCTCTTCGTGGAAGATTATTCTCAATGACCTTGAATGCGGCTTTCATACCATTAATGATCTTTTGTTCATCCAGCTGTAAATCTTGCTGCGAAGTGGAAAGGTCATTTTCGCGATAAAAATTTAAACTAAATGGAAGCTCACGTTCGAGGATCCATTCCATGATATCAGGCAATCCCTCTGCTGTCCTCCCGCTGACTGTAACAGAAATATTGGGGATCAATCCAACAGATAATGCTAAATCAACTGCATCTGAAACATCTTTGAAGGAACCACGCCCACCGGCATACGGACGTTGACTGTCATGGTAATGTCCCATACCATCCATGGAAACCATTAGGCGAATGCTTAATGTCTTCAATGTCTTTGCCATTTCTTCAGTTAATAGAGTGCCATTACTTAAGACCACTTCTTCAAGGGAAATTCCATGTTCATGCGCCAGTTTTTCTGCATGGGAATGCAATTCTAAGATCAATGGGAAACGCAACAGCGATTCGCCGCCCGCATATTTAAGCTTAATTTGCTTGAACCCATTCAGTTGTGCGGAACGAAAAACAGCATCGATCGAAGCCCTACCTGTCTCAGATGACATATCTTCACGGACATGTGGGAGATAGCAATAGGAACAGCGTAAATTACACCTATCCGTAAGATGAAGCCAGGCACTTAGAACTTGTAGGGTGTTTCTTTCTGAGTTTTCGATTAAATCATCATCGGCTTTTAAAAGACCCGACTTTATCATCTTAGTTATCAAATCAATATCATCACCCGTTTTAATCGTTCGCGATACTTTAAACGAATTAAGTGTATGCCGGGTTGAAGGATTAACAACAGAAATATCAACATTACTTTCAGGATTAAAAACTACAAAATACTCATCATCTATTTTCTGAAAGTTTAAGTTGGGGAGTGAAATTAGAGTATTTGATAAAGGAGCAATACCAGAAATTAAACCGCTTGAGACAGCACAAGCACAATCGCAATCACAATCTTCATTGGTCAACTTATTTCCGGCAAGTTCACTAGATAATAATAAAATTGGTTTAGTGTCCATATATCACAACCTCCCTTCATCAATCTTACTAATAAGTTTCCAACACCATTCCAGCATATCAGGGAATATTGATTCATGTTTAAGTACAATTTTATTTTCATCAATAACTTGAGGAGCCTCCCATGTGTTGATAAATGCATGGCACCATTTTTTCGCTTCCTTTGGTGCTCTTTTTGCTAACTTCTCAATCTGTCCAGTCAAATGATGGAATAGTAATTTGTAACGCGTGCGCCCATACCCGGGATCAGCCGCCAACCCAACGATTCCCTCAATATATTTTTTAAGGGCGAGCTCATATCGTCCATTTTGATAAGCTGTTGCAGCTTCTTCTAATTTGTATTCATTCTTAAATACTGTAAACTGATAAATTCGAGAAGTTTTTTTTCCATGTTCTTTGAGTAAGCGTCTTAAATCTCTTAATGAATTCTTGTACTCTGATGGAACATTATTAGCACCAACAACATGCACAAAATCATCATAAATAAATGCCAATTCTGTTTGGTTGCTCAAGGTTTCCAAGTCATCACCAGTATCTTTCGCATATTGCAGCCCTTCAACGAAATAATTTCGCGCCTTTTCCAATAATTGCTGCGCCTCTATATACTTACCTTTTTCTTTTGCACGAATTGCCCGATCATGAAAAATCCTCCCTATACGACGGTTAGCAGTATCACGTTCATCCTTTATACGATATTTTTTACATATGTATAAACTCTCACGGACATCCTTCTCCGCTTTTTCGGTATTCTCTTTATAACCTACCTCATCACCCTTTCGGTATTTTTCCCATGCCATTCGGCGGTAGGTCTCACCACGTGAGAATAAAGCCTTTGCTTGCCATTTTTCAGCTTTGCTCATCTCAAATTGGGTGAGAGCTATCCTGTAATTCACCAATGACATACCCAATTTTTCCTGATATCGATAAATTTCACCCAAAGTATTGTGTGATAGTCCCAATTGAATTCTGGCTTTTGACAATTCTTTTCTCTTACGTGCCAATTGGTCTTGCAGTTCCGTCTGTGACTCCTTCGTTAATTTCTTTGATTTGAGTCTTGCGTCAAGGATTGCAACTTCTTGTTCAAGTTGCAATTTGATATTATCTCGTATCGCCTGTCCTTCGTCTATATGTCTCTGACACAACTCCCACTCCCCTTTATGGGAATATGCATAGCCTAGATCATTTACAATTTTTGCACCCAGTGCTTTATCTTTTGAGTTCTTTTGATATTCCCGCCACGCTATTTTGTACCACTCAATTGCTTTTTCAACATCTTGCATCTTCCGATAACTAAACCCAATATTATAATTAACACTTGGTAAATAGTCCGGCGCATATTTCTCACAAAACCTCTTTGCCTGTTTGAATTTTTTCAGAGCAACACTAGCCTCTTTCTCACAATTTGCTATGCCAAACAAGGCGGAAGCAACCCAAGCATTTTTCTTCTCAACTAGCCCTAATTTATGTACTCGCAACCATTCCCCTCGCGCCTGTGTGATGTGCCCCGCATCAAATTCGAGTTGCGCGATCCGAGAATAAATCTCGTACTGTATAGCCGGATCGTAAAAAGCCTTATACTTCTTGATTTCTGCTGGCAGGTAACTATTGATGTAGTCATCATCAATGTTTACTAATTCAAACCATAAACGCCTACCTCCATCGCCAATTGGATCACTAAGAGCATCAAGCTTAAAGGCGTAGTACAAACGTTCAATCTGAATATCTTTTTTGTGTACTTCGTCCTTTATCTTTGCATTCTGCAAATCTCTTTTCTGAACTTCATTCTTCGCCCTTTCAATTTTCGCCCCTTTTTCTTTTATCATTTTATCCATCTTTACGAGCCATTGTTCATAATATAGAAGTACAGCTTCTAATAGCGCTTTCCTTTCCATCCCTGACCCTGATTGATCTCGATAGCTCCAAACATGCCTCTGGACCAGACGAGCCATTTCATCATGTAACTGATAGACTTGCTCTCCGCGATTTCCAACTCGGGTTTTAACAAAGAAGTACTTCTCCAACGGTTCGAGAATCTCTTTAATATCATGCTTTTTTATATCAAAACGAATATAACCAAATTCAATGAGATATTTTAATAAATCCTCATCGAACCGCCGAGTTACTACCCCCATACAAGCCAGAGCATCAAAAGCTGCATGCCCCACTTCCATAACACCTATTTTTAGATATCCTCTATCCCCACTTTCACATACATAGTCCATCATTTTATTTTCAAATGTTTCCGCTGTTATTCCTGCTGGGCTTATATCTCCCAAATTTGCCCAATTGAGTGCCATTTCTATTCGAAGAGGATGCCCCTTCGTAATATCCCAAATGAATTTGAGCGTTTCCGGAACAACGACTTTATCTTCCCGATCTCGTTCTGCCCAAAAATCCATAGCATCTTTACTACCAACATCAATTTTGTGCTTTCGATAGAATATTTCTGTATTAGAGAAGGATAACCCCGAAATTTCTATCTTCTTTACCAATAAGTTTTCAAGATATTTTTCGAGTCCCTCCTTATTTGGACGTCCTGCGATAATACACATTAATCCGGGTACCTGCAAACCTTCACCACCATCTGCAAAAAGCCAGTTACTTGCCACTGTATCTAATACTTCAAAAGTATCAAAAGCAAGTACCAGTGGCTTTTTTCTGCAAAACTCACGTAGACACCTATTAAATTGTTCACTAGTATCTTGGTTTTCTTTACGAAACTCTTTAAAAGGGCTATTTCCACCTGTTTTCCTAGTGAGGTTCTCAATAATCTCAACAATCTTCATTTGGATACCATCAATTGAACGATGCTCTGTTGCAGATAAATCCAATGGTTTCTCGATGGAAAGAACACTTGATGGAATCTGTTTTAACATTTCTTCCAATAGTTTAGTCTTCCCAATCCCACCATCTCCCAATAAAAACAAAATGCGAACCTTACCGTAGGGCTTCTTCAATAACTTTTGAAGCTCCTTCAGTTCAGATTCGCGTCCAACGAAGTTCTTGCTCTTGTTGTTCTTAGGTGACATTTCCAAAACCTCCTGACGTGCCACTATCAAACGTATCAAATGAGACTATTTTTTGTTTTGTTTATGCGAAGTTTGTATCTCTCTAAATTTTTGCACTTGTCCTAATAAATCAATATTGGATGGAAGCCACTCCTCAAGCTCCCTATCATTGGCAATCTCACCATCCAAGCGTTCCAAGGCATTGTTTAAGGCTTTTTCATCTTTAATACGATTGGGGTAATCTCTCAGACGTATATCAAGAATTGCTGTTAAGTTCTTCCGCTCGTTAACCTGTAAAAGAGCTGCATTGTGATACAACTCCTCCACGATAAACAAACTGCGATTATCAACCGGACGTTCGAGCCAGTCTTCATATATTCTTAATGCTGCTTTATTGGCTGCAATAAAGGTCTTTCTTTCAGATGCCATAAAATACTTTTGTATGATATGTCGTAGGCCGGGGTCAATGGCATAGCCTTTTTCCCAGACAAGTAACTGTGTCTTCTTTAACTTGAGTAAAAGATTACCAAAATCTTCCTGTGTCCAAGACTTGAACGCTGCCCCTGCGCATGAACGAAGCACCTCACGCATCATGGTCGCATCAAATAATCGCACGAGCGCCATAAATTTACATGCTGTCTTCAAGTCTTTAGACTTCAGTTCTCTAAAAGCATAGTCTTCTATAAATTTATGAAAAACGTCTGCTAAAAGTTTTGTCTCGAAATCGGAAAATGTTTTGGGAGTAATTTCTTCTCCCTGATTTGCAAGGATGTCCAATTCAGTGATAACAATGGAACTTGCAAAAGGATGCCCACCGGTCAATGAATAAACATTCTTAAATAGTTCTTTGACCAAATCTGGTTTCGTGCTTCCAGATTCTATCTGTTCTTTAACCATTTCCGGTTCAAATACTTTTAACATCTCACTGGTCAAACGGCGTCTGATCTCGGGTCTCTTCCAACGCCACGGACGGCGAGCCGTCCAAACAATGGCGCAATGTTTTACCTGAATCAAAGGATTGATGATCCATTCCTCGATCCAATCCACCAGGTCAATATCAGCATATTCGGTTTCATCAAAGAAAAGCACCACCGGATGAACCTCGTCAGGATCCGGCAAGGTATTAACCATCTTGATAAAAGCAACCACAACATTTCGAAGTTCATTCAGCCAGACAGGTCGTTGGTAAAGCCTTGTTTCCTGATCCATGCCTGCATACGCAGAAACAACCCCCTCCTTCGGCAGGGAGGCGGCTTTATATCCTTTGAGAGTTTTATCAAACTCACGCGTATCCAATTCTGCACGTTTACTTAAATCAAAAACGATCTCTTCCACCAAGAGAACAGGATCATTGAAGTATTTTTTTAGTTTGCTAGCTGAGTTTTTAAAGTTAACAGACGCCCAAGCGGACTGCTTTTCGTCAGCCTTTTGGGATAAAAGCGAAACAAGGACAGATTTACCTATGCCGGGGCTTCCATACCATTCAAATAGGTTGGTGGAAACAGGTCCCTGACGGATAATTCTATCCAGGACATCTGAAAATTTATTGACCTGCTCTTCGCGGTCTACATATTGGTTTGGGGATGGGAAAACAGCCCGAGAAGTCTTGGTTTCGAGGCGAGTTGTTCCTTTTTTTGCCATAGTATCCTCCTTTTTGAGAGCCAACTAAGTACTAGAAAAAGGTGAAAGTATTATACCTTAATAAAACATTAAAAGCATAGAGAATCAGCAAAAGGATTATACACCCTTGTTCTTTTCCAAATATTTCCAACACCATTCCAGCATATCAGGGAATATCGCTTCGCGGTCTAACCGTGTCTTACGAACACCAATAACTCGTGGAGTTTCCCAGGCTTGGATGAACGCCCGACACCATTTTTCTGCCTCTTTTTTTGAGGGCAAATTCTCAATCTGTCCAGTCAAATGATGGAACAATAACCTGTAACGTGTGCGCCCATACCCAGGGTCGATAGCCAACCCGGCCAATCCATCAATATATTTTCTCAAGGCTAAATCATATTTCCTAGATTGATAGGCTGTTGCTGCCTCCTCCAGCTTGACCTCATTCTCGAAAACCTCGAATTGATAGATGCGGAATGGCTTGTCCCGATGTTCATCCAAAACATCTTTCAAGTCCTTCATCGCAGCCCGATATTCTTGTGGCACTTTCTCTTTGCCCACTGTGCGCACAAAATCATCATAAATGAATGCCAATTCGGTCTGGTTGCTCAAGATTTCCAAGTCATCATTGGTCTCTTTCGCATATTTCAAGCCTTCTTCAAAGTGGTTTCGAGCCTCTTCCAACAATTGCCGAGCCTCTTTACGCCTACCTTTTTCCAATTCCCGTATAGCACGGTCGTGCAGAATCCGCCCCATGCGACGGTTGGCGGTATCACGCTCCTCTTTAATACGATATTTTTTACAGATATATAGACTCTCCTGTACATCCTTCTCCGCATTATTGGTATTCTCTATATAACCAGCCTCATCACCTTTTCGATATTTTTCCCACGCCCTCCGGCGATAGGTTTCCCCACGCGAGAATAATGACTTCGCTTGCCATCTTACAGCTTTGCTCATCTCGAATTGGGTGAGAGCTATCCTGTAGTTCACCAATGACATTCCCAACTTTTCCTGATATCGATAAATTTCGCCCAAGGTATTATGTGATAATCCCAATTGAAATCTGGCATTGGACAGTTGTTTTCTCTTGCGCGTTAATTGATCCTGTAGTTCCGTGGGTACTTTTTTCCTCTTTACACTGATCGATTTGAGTTTGGCTTCAAGAACTTCAACCTCTTGTTCGAGTTGTGATTTGATGTCTTCTCTAATCGCTTGTCCCTCGTCTATATTCCTCTGACACAACTCCCATTCGCCGATATGGGAATAGGCATAGCCTAGATCATTCGCGATCTGCGCTCCTAAGGCTTTGTCTTTGGGGTTTCTCTGGAATTCCTTCCGCGCCTTCTTATACCATTCGATCGCCTTCTCGACATTCTGCAATCTTCGATAAGCAAACCCAATGTTGTAGTTCACCCGCGGAAGATAGTCTTGGGCATATTTCTCACAGAATCTCTTTGCCTTTAGAAATATAGCAATCGCACTGCTGGGATTCTTTTCACAATTTGCCAGATTGAACAAGGCAGAAGCAACCCAGTCGACCCGCTTCTCCTTCTGCCCAAGTTGATATATCAGTTCCCATTCTTTTTTCGCTTGAGAGATGTGATTGGCTTCGTATTCGATCTGCGCAATCCGAGCGTGGACCTCGTACCTTGTCTGCGGGTCGTAAAGATCCTTATATTCTTTAATCTCCCCCGGTAGATAGCTATTGATATAATCATCATCCAGATCCGCAAATTCAAGCCATAAGCGTCTGCCAGCATCCCCAATTGGCTCACTGAACTGATCCAGTTTGAAGGTGTAATACAAGCGTTCAATTCGCAGGTTTTTCTTCAGATCCTCTTCCTTAGTTCTCTCGATCCACAGGTCATAGTATCGCAAAACAGCTTCCAAAAGTGCTTTCCTCTCTTTTCCTGATGGGTCCCGGTAGGTCCAAACATATTCCTGCAAAAGGCGTGCCATTTCATCATGCAACTGGTAGACATGCCCCCCATCATTGCCAGTACGGATCTTCACAAAGAAATACTTTTCCAATGGATCAAGAATTTCCTTAATGACGAGTTCTTTTCTCTCATCGCGGATAAAACCTCCTGCAAGTAGATACCTCAAGATATCTTCATCAAATCGTCGAGTTACAATCCCCATACAGGATAATATATCAAAATCCATAAGGCTTGCAATTAGAGAACCTATATTTAGGTTTCCTCGATCTCCCCTCTCAGACACATACCCCATAATCTTTTTCTCAAAAGTTTGAAGTCCTTTAACACCATCTGAGCTTATATCCGCAAGTGTAGCAGCCCAGTTAAGTGCCATCTCTATTAGAAATGGATGCCCATTAGTAGCTTCCCATATATACTTAACTATATACTTATCTTTATGATCTTCCTCTGCCCAAAAATCCAGTGCATCAATTCCGCGTATGCTACTTAAGTGCTCTCGGTAGAACTCTTCAGTTTCCCTAAGAGTTAACCCCGATAACTCAATTTCTTTGGTTAGTCTATTATTAGACTGCCTATCCAATCCTGCAATACTACGACGCCCGGCAATAACACAAATCAATCCAGGGACTTGCAAGCCATTATTTCCCCCGTCAAAAAGCCAATTACTTACTACCGTATCTAAAACTTCAAAAGTATCAAAACCTAGAACCAATGGATTTCCCAAACAAAAATCACGTAAGCATCGATTAAATTGTTCACTAGTATCTTTATATTCTTTACGAAATTCTAAGAATGGGCTTCTTTCTTCTTTTAGACCTGTGAGATTCTCAACAATCTCAATAATCCTATTTTGAATTCCGTCGATTGTACGATGCTCAGTGGCAAAAAAATCCAATGGCTCTACTGGTGCCAAAATATCAGAGTCTCTTGCTTCTCTTAACATCTTATTAAGTAATCTGCTTTTACCAATGCCTCCACCACCGAATAAAAATAAAATCCGACTCTCACCATAAGGTGATACAAGCATTTTCTCAAAAAGATCAATTTCCTTTTCGCGCCCAACAAAATGATAAACAAATTGCTTCAAACCACTAGACATGTTAGCTAGAGAATTGGATCGGTCCTCTTTAGTGGAATGCTTCGAATCGTCAATTTTCAGTTGCTCAAATTCTTTTAATCGCAAAACATTATATAATTGTTCATCTTCAAGCACCTTTAGAACAGCTAACTCGCGAAACGCCTCGTTAGAAAGTTCTAGAATTATTTTTACACTTCCCTCTAGAACTTCTAAAATTTTAATATCCTTTGAGACGACTCTTAATCTTTTAGCCAAAGTTGAACGAAATCTTGAAAGATATTTATCATTAACATCACTATAATCCATATCGAGTGTCAAGATAATTTTATACATTTTGGATGGCACATTTTTTAGTCCGAGAAACTTAGCTCGTTCTTTTAATGACAGCAATAACGATTTATACCAATCTTTGTCTTTATATTCCACCCACTGCCATTTCGAGTAATCAGTAGGAATCTCACACTCATCTAACAAAACGGGGGTTACAAAATTTGCACGTTCAGGTTTATTTCTTTCAACTTCCTTTATTTTCCTTAACTCATTTTGAACATAACCTTCTTTTTGCACCGCCATATTAGAAAAAAATACAATTACGGCATCACTTTTTTCTATTGCTAAATTAATCTCAAGTTTCCAATCCTGCCCAGGAATTAATTTATATGTATCCAACCAAGGCGATAATAAAAGTTCCTTCTCTGACATCAATTGCTTGTAAATCTTACGGACTGTTGCCTGATCTTCTTTAGCGTATGAAAGAAAAACTTCCAAAGATCTTGTTTTATCTAATTTTGAAACCATTTTACTAATCCTGACGGAAGATATTTGCGTTATGTCCAGATATCGATTTCATTTTAAAGAATATATGCCATTACTAACCAAGATAATATTTTAGACTACATTTTGAACATCTATCATAAATTTTTTAGCGCTGTGATATCTCACTTGGGGGTTGCATGATACCGCCCGTAAAATCACATCAGCCAAATCAGGGGAAATATCTGGCACATATTGCATAGGATTTTTTGGAGTAGTATCTATAAAAGGCTGACGATCAGGGTATGGGTGATAGCCTGTAAGAAGTTCGTACAGCATGATACCCGTGGCAAATAGATCGCCGTCAACGCTCCAACGCGTCATGCCGATCTCTGGAAGCATATATCCTTTTGTGCCAGCAAATGTATTTCCGACGGTTATAGCTCTCGATGAAATATTGAAATCTATTAATTTTATACCTTGGGAAGAAAGGACGACATTCGAAGGTTTGATATCGCGATGAATGAGTCCATGTTCATTGAGTCGTGAATATTCATCATATTCCTGTTGATCCACCTCTCCTTCCTGCATTTTTTTCTTTAATTCATCCAACCGTTCTGTGTCAGGGTGCAAATATTCCAGAGCAGAGAGTAATTCCAAAACTGATTCTATTGCTTTTTGTCTTGGAAGTAGATTTCCAGGAAGAGTGTATCTAGTGAGTTCAGTCCCATCCACATATTCGCTCAGCAAATAAAACCGCTGAGATTGTTTCAAAATCCCCCAACTATAGACCTTTACTATGTGAGGGTGATCAAGCTTCAACAATAGGCGGGCTTCATTCTTGAAAGAGTCAATTGCCGTGTCGGAATTATTATAAATCTTTAGGGCACACATCCTTTCGAGAACTTCGTCGTAAACACAGTAAACCTGCCCGGAAGCGCCCGGCGGCAATTGTTTCCGGACTTCATATTTATCATCGATCAATTGTCCGTTTACAAAGACTGCGGGTTCCTGCCCGGCATCTTTTTGCTCCGTTTTTTTCCTGGTCAACTCTTCCAACAAAGAGGAAAGATTGCGATACCTCGCCATGACAAATTCAACGGCGCTGTAATAATCTTCTTGATTTAAGAGAAAACGATCATCCTGACCTTCAATTTCCCGTGAGCAATGGGAAGCGACCATTTGTGAGCATAAATTCATAAGGTAACGTGGGTTTCCATTGGAAACCCTGGCAAGATTCCTTTCAATCTCACCTCGCATTTCAGGGACGCATAGCGCATCAAACCCCGCAGTAGTTCCGTCGCGAGAATTATATTCAGGAAGCCCGAGGACTTTTAAACGGTCACGCAGAATCTTGATCAAATCTTCTTCCCCCCATTGGATCTTTTCTATAACGAATCCTCTGTCAGTTCGAAAAGCAGAATCTGTCAGCACAGACGCCTCCATATCAGATGGGAGAAAGAACTTTAAAGCCAGATGAGGCGTTTCGTCCATCAACCTTAAATTGGTTAACAGGGGACGAATCAATAAGTGGGCATTACCTGGATCATTAGCAGACTCCATTAATTCATCCACTCCATCTACAAGAATGTATGTGGATTTTATTCCGACCATCTTTACTAACTTTGCCCACCGCCCTAAATGATCCAAAGGGGAGGCTTCTTCAAGCCTTTGTTGAAATAAAAGAGGCTCCCAGGTTGGTAGGCGGTTATGAATTGTTTTTTGTCCCTCCAGCCCAGACATTGCATCGCCCAACGGAGGAGTCTCCACACCCAAATCCCTAAGGAATTCTTTTTGTGCGGACGATAAATAGGCAGAATAGAAAATTAGAAATAAACTAATATCCTCAAAGTCCGGCTTTTTAAAATTCTTTAAGTTATTAGAAAAATCAGTATTCTTTGCAATCATTTCTACAAAGACTGGGACTGCCTGTCTCATTATTTCTACAGCATGATGTTCAAACAGGATTGTTGGGGATACAGTATTCTGAGATCGTCGAGCAATACTCAAAACGTTATCCAACCTGATATGAGGAACACTAAGTACATAAGTAGATTGGTTTGATTTTTGAGAACCAGAACGCGCCAAACCATTCTGGCAATAGTAGTCCATCATCACGCGACAGGCAGTTTTACCAGTTCCACGTGATGCAAACAACAATGATGTAACAGGAGAGTCTGCCTGACCAAACACCCTCTCAAACCCCCGGGGTTCTACAAAACAAGATGCTAAGAAATCTGGGCGAGCAAATTCTTCATTTCCCGCTTCAGGACGGTCAAACGGGAAACGCTGAAAACCGAAATAATCGACCCACTGGCTTTCTGTAATAGTTGTCATGGAAATTCCCAAACGGTCATTTCAACAGAAAAGTACAACTACATTAATGAGTACTAGTTTACTTTGACTTGATAAAAAAATCAAACATTGCAATCTTTTTACATTGTGGATTTCACAGCCGCATTGAAGATTTCCAACATCAATTCGTCAATCAGACTTGACTAAAACCATCCTAGGCAATATCATAAGTTACCTGCATTTTGATGTGCAGGGGATTATCAAAGTGATAATCATCCAAAAATACCGCCATATATAGGCAAGAGTGTTGAAAAACAAAGGGTTTCTCTCACATATACGGACAAAAATCTTTGTTCATTGTGAGGCTAACTCATAAGCCCTTGGTCGGGAGTTCAAATCTCCCCCTCGGCACTCATAAAAAAACCCGCGTACGCGGGTTTTTTGTTTTTAGAGTTGATCCATTGCTTGCTTTATACGAGAGAGTCCTTCTTTTAATAAAGCCCGCGAAGTACCGAAGTTGATGCGCACATGACCAGCGCCTTCCTTACCGAAGATCTTGCCTTCACTGACTGCCACTTTGGCTTTTTCTTTGAAGAATTCAAAAGGCGAGCCGTCGATCTTCGTTTGAGTGAAGTCAAGCCAGCCAAGATAAGTTGCCTCAGGTATCGTGGTGCGGACATTCGGCATGTATTTGGTGACGTAATCCACGAGAAAATCGCGGTTGCCGGTGAGATATCGATTTAATTCCGCCAACCAGGGATCACATTTGCCAGAGAAGGCGGCCCGTGAAGCATGTAGACCCGGGCTAGCTACATGCAAGCGTAAATGATTCAACTCATTATTGTATCGGTCGCGTAGTTCTTTGTTAGGGATGATGGCAAAGCCACAGAATAGACCGGCAACATTGAATGTCTTCGACGGCGCAATCAGCGTAATAACATGTTGCTCGATCTCACGTGAGAGCTTCGCCATTGGCGTAAATTTATTGCCGTCTAATAAAAGCTCGGAATGAATTTCATCCGAAACAATCAGAACATTGTGTTTGATGCAGATCTCCGCCATGCGGGTCAGTTCTTTGCGCGAGAAAATAATTCCTAACGGGTTATGCGGATTGCACAACAGGAAGATACCCGCCTTCTTCACTCGTTTCTCGAACAGATCCCAATCGATCTCATAGGTCATGATATTCCCCTTAACCTGTTTTATAAATGGAATATCAATCTGCGGAATGCCAATATTATTTTTTACTTCGTGGAATTCGTTGTATACCGGCGTTTGGATCGCCACGCCCTTCTTTGGCGAACAGAACGCACGCACCGCCACACTATATCCACTGACGATGCCTGTCACGGTCAACACTGCCTCGGGTTGCACCTTCCACTTATAGAGCCGTTCCATTCGGTTGGCAACCACTTCCGGCAATTGGGTGCCATTCGCCCACTCATACCCCAAAACGCCATGATCTAGTTGCTTATGTAAGGCATCCAAGATTGGTTTGGGAGCGGGAAAATCCATATCTGCCACCCACATGGGCAGAATATCTTTTTTATACAAATTCCATTTGATGTCTGTATCGAACTTACGGCGATTTGGGGTGATGTTGAAGTTTGTCATTTTTCCTTGTGTATCATGGCGGGGAGACCCCGCCCCTACAAAATTATTTTTTATACGCCACGATCATACCATCGCGCATCGGCGAGAGCGAGACGATCCAATCGGGGTCGGTTTTAATTTGGCGCGTAAATTCATGCACTCCTGCGGTTGCAGGTGATGCATCTTTTTCATCGAAGATACGCCCATTCCAAAGCATATTATCAATGATGAGCAAACCGCCGCTGCGTAATTTTTCCTTAATGGCTAGCAGCGAAGCGGGGTATTTCTCCTTATCAATATCGTTGAAGATGATATCGAATGGACCATCGGTTTTCTTCAAGGCTTCTACAGCTTCTGAGATGTGAAACTGGACCAGGTCTGCGCTTCCTAACTTAACGAGATGCTTGCGTGCGCTTGCAGACAGTTCCTCATCCCAAACCGTGTGATGCACGACTCCCCCACCATTCTCCTTTATCGCTTTCGCAAACCATGCTGTAGAGTAACCATAACCCGACCCCAACTCGAACACGGATTTTGCACCTATCATCCGTGCCAGTTGATAACAATAATATCCACACGCCGGGCCAATAATAGGAAAGCCATTCTTCTCGGCATAGGTTTCCATTTCCAAGAATTCCGGCTCACGTGGTGGGATGAGGCTTGCAATGTAATTTTGTGCAGCTTCATAGGTTAGTAAAGTATCACTCATCGGATTCTCCTAAAGTGGATGAATTGTACATCCATTCAACTGACAAAGCATCAGCGCAGGAAAGATTCCAGAAAACAGGAACAAGCCTGAGGGAATGATGAGGCGCGGGGTGTATAATCCGCATTATGAAACAGGGTATCTTCGAGAAAGAGATCTTCATCCAGTCAGACGTTAAGACGGTAGTTGATTTGATCGCTGATTATAGTCAGCATCATAAGATCCATCCGCTGATCGAAAAGGTGGAGCGTGCTAAAGACAAACCCGCCGGGGTGCGGCGTTATTTCATTACGGATAATCTGCAATGGGGTCCATTCAAATTCAAGATCAAATACCAGGCAGATATTATTTCTGTAACAGAAAATGTAGTACATACACAGGCGTTTCAATCTCCCAATACGTTTGTGGAGAATGTCACCACGATCACTCCTGTGCAAAACGGGGTGACTTTGCACGAAACTATCACTATGAAAGCGCCAGACCTTCTTTTTAATTATGCGTTTCAACAAGCACAGACGGCGCATGCCGAAATGCTGAAACGGATCAAGGGTTTTGTTGAGTCGCACGGCGGGCAGGGCGTTTAAAACACGTTAATCTCAAAACTGGGATTGCTGATAGAATTATTTCTTGGGAGTTTTCCCGATGAACGTATCACAACCTCAAGGATCCCATCTTGAATGAAATATAACTTTCGCCTGTTCTGGCGCACCTTCTACCGCTCTTTCTTTGCATCCAAAAACACTCCCGCCCGCCTCACAAAAAAAAGACTGATCTTTCTGGTTCTGTTCTATATCGTTTGGCCTCTCGGCAGCCTGATGCACTGGTTCTTCTTCTGGCTCGATGACGTTCTCTTCCCTGCCTACAAAAACCATCCCATTGAAAAACCGCTCTTCATTTTGGGGAATTTCCGCAGCGGCTCCACTTTTTTGCACCGCCTGCTCTCGCGTGATACAGAAACTTTTACAAGCCTAACCACTTGGGATATTTACCTGACCCCTTCGGTAACACAAAAGAAGATCACTCAATTCGTAGCCGCTCTTGATAACAAATATTTTGGGCGGATTTTGCACCGCGCTTTGTACGCCTTCGACCGTGCCACCCTTGGCAAGATCAAGATACACCCCATTTCTTTCTTCCAGCCGGAAGAGGATGAGAACATCCACATGCATGTATGGGATGGCTATTTCGTCACCTTCCTCTTCCCTTTCATGGATGAGTTCCCTGATTACCTGCATTTTGATGAGGCGCTCAGCGCCGAGCACAAAAAACGCATCATGACGTTCTACAAGTCCATGTTGCAGCGACATATGTACGCCACCGGCAAAAAACATTTTGTGGCGAAGAACCCGGCATTCAGCGCCAAGATCGAAACGCTGGCTGAATTTTTCCCCGATGCGCGCATTCTCTATCTTGCCCGCAACCCGCTCGATATGCTTCCCTCCACGGTGTCATGGATCAATTATGCCCGCAGTCAATTCACCGGACCTAACCAGGGCTACCTGTACATTGATGAGATCCTCGAGATGACTCAGCACTGGTATCACCACCCGCTTCAATACATTGACGCGCATCCTTCTCCCCGCAACCTAATCGTCAACTATGACGACTTGGTCCAACGCCCGGAAGCGGTCATTCGTAAGTTTTACGAGCAATTTGGCTACCCCGATAAGCCCGGTCTGCCCGTTATCATCGACCAGGCTGTTAAGGAAACAATGACCTTTAACAGTGACCATAATTACTCTTATGAGGTGATGGGCTTCACCCGCAAGGGAATCGTGGAGCAATATAAGGATATTTTTGAACGCTTCAACTTTGAGACGCGTGAAGAAGAACTATCCCCAGTAAAACGATTGCAATTGGAAAGCTAATCACTAGTGAACAAAAAAGAGCATCTTGAAGATGCTCTTTTTTTATTCTATTCGCTCGTCTTTTTCTTGCGGACAGGGGCTTTCTTGGTTGTCGTCGCTTTCGCAACTGGTTTTGCACGCGTGGCTGCTTTGCGTTTGACGACTGGCTTTTCGATCTCGTCTTCAGCGTCGTCAGGGATCGGGTCAGCTTCCACTTTACGGGTGCGGAGCGAGGCGGGTTTCTTTTCCACTTTTTTGATGCGATATTCCTCGGGCCAGTTCTCGGCAAAGGCAAGCTGTAATTTTCCCTTAAGAGCCAGATACATGACGACACCTGCAACGCCCATCAGAAAGGCAACCAACATGGAAGTAGTAATGAAGGTATCGCCAAGCTTGGGCTGATCGGGGCGGAAGAATTCGATGAAGACGCGAATGAACCCGGCGGAGATCAACCATAAGCTGAAAATGGTGCCTGGTTTTTCTGCTACTTCATTTTCATCGTTGCGGCGTGAGTACCAAATGATAAAGAGAAACGCCAGTACATTCAGGACCATCTCGTAAAAAAATGTCGGGTGAAAACGCGTGGTTTCGCTTAGGTTGGCAAATTCCGGCAGACGATGATCCAGCGGAATGACAATGCCCCAAGGCAGAGTGGTGGGAGGACCGTACAACTCCAGGTTGACGAAATTTCCCAAGCGACCAATGGCTTGCCCTAACAAAGCCGCCGGAGCCACTGCATCCATGAACAGCCAGACATCATAGCCTTCGCGGCGCAGATACAGGGCTAACACGAGTGCGCCGAGTAACAGCCCACCAAAGAAATGCAAACCAGCAATGGGCGGGCGGATGATAGCCATGGGGTCTTCAATATAAATACGGTTCCCGCCGATGATGGCATTGACAACATACCACAAGCGCGCACCGATAATGCCAGCGATCACAGCCCATACCATGGCATCGAGCAAGACTTCACCGTTCTCGCCGCGGCGGCGGACTTCACGTTCGGCGATCCAACCGCCTACGAGCACACCCGTCATCACGATCAGACCGTACCAGGTCAGCGTGATTTGTAGGGCGAACAATTTGAAGCTAAACAATACAGGGTCTATCATCTCTTACCTCTGAATTAAATTTTAAAGATTATATCATTCAACAAAAGCATGTCGTTCTGCCAGAAATCCATTTTCAGCACATTTATTTATCCCAATATCCCTACTCTTACAATTTAGAAAATCAGGTAAAAATTATCCAGAATATTTAAGCGATGCACAACAACAAGAGACGTTTGTCATTTAACAATGTGATTAATAACACATCAAAAGATACAGGTAAATCCGTACAATCTTTGTAAACATTGACACGTTATGTCAACGTTTACTCAGAAGGAATGACATGTTCCGTGTAAACCGCCAAACAGATTATGCCGTTCGCGTAGTGTTGGCTCTTGCTAAAATGCCTCAAGGCACCCGCATGACCACCGCCGAGATCGGTCAACAAATGCTCATTCCCCCATCCCTGCTGCAGCGTATTGTGGCTGGGCTGGCAAATGGCGGCTTCATCAAAACCCAGCCCGGGCGCGATGGCGGACTCACCCTCGCTTTTCTGCCAGACCAGATTACCTTGCTTCAAATTGTAGAACATTTTGAAGGTCCACTCGTCATCTCCGATTGCATTCTAAAGGAAGGCGACTGCCCCTTCGAGAATAAATGTCCGGTCAGTTGCCAATGGTGGTACCTCAACGACCTGCTCCGCAATGAAATGAAACGCATCACCTTTCAGCAACTGGTGGATGATGGGATTCAGATCGAAGCAACGTTAACCCCTTCCGGCTCGATCCCGCTCGAGCTTGTTCCTCCACTTCCAACCTTTCCCACGGCTGATAATTTCTAGTATGAGCAAAACACTCTTTAATGGCATGTACGCCTTCGCGGTGCTACTTGTGCTCTCTGCCTTTGCATTCAAAGTATTCCAACCCATTCAAGTCTTGCCGCGTATGCGCATTGCACCTGCTTATAACTTTGTAGACCAAAGCGGACAACCCCTCACTAGCGAAACCTTGCGCGGACAATTCGTGCTTTATTCGTTCACCTACACCCACTGCCCGGCGCCTTGTTTCAATTCAAGTGAAACCATTCAAGAGATCCAAGCTCGCCTCAGCGAAGTGGATTTAGGCGGCATTCCCGTTTCATTCGTAACCATCTCCATCGACCCGGAGCGCGACACGACTGAAGTGTTGAACGCCTATGGAACCGCCCTCGGTGCAGACTTCACCCAATGGAAGTTCGCGACCACAGAAAACAAAGCCCTGCTCAAGACGATCGTCGGTGCGGGTTTTGAAACGTATTACGAAGACAAAGGTGATGGCAATTTTGCCCTTGACCCCGGTTACGTGCTCGTCGATGGCTGGGGCATCATCCGCTCGGAATATCGCTACGCCACTGAGGTCTCAGATGCAGACCGCATCCTACGTCACCTCGGCGTACTGGCAGATGAAGTAAAGAACAGTACAGGTTCCTCAAAGCTGGCTTACGAAGCAGCTCATTTATTTTTGTGCTACGCACCATAATCGCAGACAGTGTAGAGAGTAGACAAGTAGACACATTATGAAAGTTAAAGTTTTTATTTCGGTTATGGCAGTGGTCCTGGGTCTGGCGGTCGGGTATTACTTTTTCCGCCCGCACACCTTTCATGGGACGGTCATTCAATCGCCTGAGCCTTCCTATAATTTCACGTTGACAAGCTCAAGCGGAGATGTGTCGCTCAGTGATTACCGCGGCAAGCTTGTGGTGATGTATTTTGGTTACACCTTCTGCCCCGATATTTGCCCCGCCACATTGGCGAACGTTGGGCAGGCATTACGCGACCTCGGCTCACGGGCTGATGATATTCAAGTCATCATGGTTTCGCTTGACCCAGAGCGCGATACGCCTGAAAAACTGAGCGATTATGTCAATCAATTTCACCCATCCATGATCGGCATCACCGGCACAAAAGAAAAGTTGGATGAAGTTGCTTCGTTATACGGCATTTTCTACCAGAAATCGGAAGGCAGCGATGCGACCGGGTATCTGATCGACCATACAGCCACCCTGCTTGTGCTCGACAGGGAAGGCTATTTGAAATTGGTATTTCCATTCGGTGTGACCTCGCAAGAGATCGCCGATGATCTGAAGTACATGTTACGGCAATAAGGCGGTGGACTGCCCCAGCGTAGGTATACGCCCAGGTCCACCCCTCAGTTTGCAGCGCCGCAGGAAGCGGCAGCAATCCTAAATTCCATTTTCAAGGAGAATGAATCATGGCGAAGAAAGAGAAAGAAGATGATGAGTTCCGCCCAACTGGCACGATCGCCGTTTTGACGATCTTTGTCATCACACTCATCGCAATTTGGGCAACGATCTATTGGATCCTTGTCGGACGTGGAGGCACATTATGAGCACGCAGAAAATGCACATTGATGCCTACGAGCGCAACTGGATGATCTTCAGTTTTGTCCTACTTGCCTTGTTTGCCATCGCTGTTAGTGTGGCAGCCTTCGGAATGGGAATTCAAGTGCCCGCTCCCGAACAACGTGTGGATCCGCGTACTGTGGCAACCGACCCGAATAGCCCGTGGTCGAACCCGGGCTTGCGCGAAATTGCCCCCGGCAAATACGATGCCTACATTCTGGCTCGTGCAGTTCCTCAGTGGGAATACCTCCCCAAGGAAATCACCGTACCTGCTGGTTCAAGCGTTTCGTTCTACGTTACATCCGCTGATGTTCAACATGGCTTCAAGATCCAGGACACCAATGCCAATTTTATGGTGTTGCCAGGGCAGGTCTCCAAATTGACCATCAAGTTCGATAAAGCCGGAACCTATGACTTCATCTGCACAGAGTTCTGTGGCGCGGGTCATGCCGTGATGTACGGCGCAGTTATTGTGACGCCGTAAGGCTAGGAGAGACAATCATGAAACAATATCAAGTATCCGCTTCAGAAAAGAAATTCGTCGGCTCCCATCTTCTGGTTGCTATCCTCGCGCTTGCGGTCGGCAGCTTGTTCGGTCCGCTGCAATCGTTTGAACATGCTGGCTGGGATTTCTATCCCTATCTTAAGCCGCTGATCAAGTCGTACTATCAAGGTCTCACCATTCACGGTGTGTTGAATGCTCTGGTTTGGACGACCTTCTTCATTATGGGCTTTCTGACCTTCAACGTTATCTTTGGTCTGAAGCGTCCGCTTAAGAATCCCACTTTGAACAAGGTCGGTTTCTGGGTGATGGTTGTCGGTGTGGTGACCACAGCGATCCCGATCCTCGCGAATGAAGCCACTGTGCTCTTCACTTTCTATCCGCCTCTTAAAGCCAATTGGGCTTTCTACCTGGGTCTAACCCTGGTGGTGGTTGGTAGTTGGGTGGAAGGGTGGGGCTTGTTCATGACCTATGCCGCCTGGCGCAAAGAAAACCCCAACGAACGCACTCCTTTCATTTCCTTTGCCTCCCTCGTCACTGCCTTGTTGTGGCAGATCTGTACGATTGGTATTGCTGTTGAAATTCTCACCATGCTGCTGCCTTGGTCACTCGGACTGATCGAAGGCGTAGACCCGCAGCTCGCCCGTACCTATTTCTGGTTCACTGGTCACCCCTTGGTGTACTTCTGGCTCTTACCGGCGTACATTTCCTGGTATGCCATGCTTCCCAAGCAGGCTGGCAATGGCAAGATGTTCAGCGACTCGCTCGCCCGCCTGTCCTTCTGGATCTTCCTCGTGCTTTCCACTCCGCTTGGCTTCCATCACCAATATGTGGACCCCGGTGTGCCGCCCGTTTGGAAGTTCATCCACTCCATGCTCACCTTCGGTGTGTTCTTCCCCTCCATGATGACCGCCTTCACCGTGATCGCTTCGCTTGAACACGGCGCGCGCAAGAATGGCGGCAAAGGCGCACTCGCCTGGATCGGCAAACTGAATTGGAGCAATCCCTCTGTAGCAGCACAATTGCTCGCGGGACTTCTGTTCTTCTTCGGTGGCATTGGTGGTTTGGCGAATGCTTCTTATAACGTCAACCTCGTCTTGCACAACACCGCTTTCATCCCTGGTCACTTCCACCTCACGGTGGCAACCGCAGTCACCTTGAGCTTCATGGGCATTTCCTACTGGCTGGTGCCTTACCTCACCGGTAAGAAACTTTGGCAGCCGAAATGGGCGACCATTCAAGCCTGGGTATGGTTCGTGGGCATGATCATCTTCTCCAACTCGATGCATGTGCTTGGCTTACTCGGCGCTCCCCGCCGCGTACCGCTTGGTTTGGCTCCCTATGTTCCTGAAGAATGGAACAGTCGCCTCTTCCAAGTTGGCGTTGGCGGCGCGATCCTCTTGGTTAGTGCGATCATCTATTTCGTGGTTATGTTCAAGACCGCCACGAACAAAGAAACCGTTGAAACCGAAGTGGAAGTTCCCATCGCCGAACCCATGCAAGACCCTGCCAATGGACCCATCTGGCTCGATCGTTGGGCTCCGTGGATCTATGGCACCCTCGCCTTGATCGTGCTCGTTTACGGACCTGTCCTCTTCGACCTGATCAAGAACATCGCCCTCACCTCCCCCGGCTTCCGGGTCTGGTAATTCAATCAAAGGTGACAGTCGCTCATAAAGTGACTGTCACCTTCCTCTTTTTTCGCAATCTTCTTAATACTTGCCTTTATTTTTATTGTTATCTCAACGCGAAATCATTCTTCATCCTTGAAAACATGACCACTCCCCCTAACAAAAAAAAACTGACAGACATCCTCTCCGAACGCAACCCCAGCGTGGATTGGAAAACCCGCCTCGATTCTCCCAGCCGCAAACTGCTCGGGTTTCTCGAGGGCATTTCCCTACGCCTTGAAGCGCCCATCCAGTGGCTCATCCACGACCCGCGCTTCAACCCGCTTTATCACACCGGTACGATCACCATCTTCTTGTTGGTCGTCATTCTATTAACTGGCATCTACCTGACGATGTTCTATCCGTTCGGGTTCACCTTTTCGTATCTTGCCGTTTCAAAAATAGAATCGAATCTCATCGGGCGCATCATCCGTGCTTTGCATCGTTATGCTTCAGATGCCGCCGTCATCTTCGGGTTACTCCACGGCTGGCGCACCTTCTTTCAAGACCGCTTTCGTGGTCCGCGCTGGCTGGCATGGGTGACGGGTGTTGGCATGGCGGTTGCCGTCTGGTTCATTGGCATCACCGGCTACTGGCTCATATGGGATGAACGTGCTCAACTACTGAACCAAAGCCTGTTTAAAATTCTCGGCAATTTCAAAGCCGGTCAAACCTTCATTGTGGATTATCTCGTTGGGGATGCGGCAGGCACGGGCTGGGTCTTCATGATGATCGTCATCGTGCTGCACTTGGGACTCTCTGCTCTAGTGGGCTACTTCCTCTGGCTGCACCTCAAACGCATGAGCCGCGCCAAATGGATGCCGCCCCGGTATTGGATGATCATCTCTATTGTGGTGTTGCTGCTTGCAGCGGCGCTCTTCCCCATTGGGATGTTACCTCCGCTAAACGAAACGCAGCTACCTGCCCAAGCCCCCATTGACTTATTCTATTTATTCTATCTACCCACCTTCCTGCGCGGACCTCAAGCCCTCTTCTGGAGCATCCTGCTCTTCATCATTGGGCTCGTCACCGCTCTGCCGTGGATCATGCCGCGTGCGAAGGAACTTAAACCCGTCAAAGTAGACCTCGCCAATTGTGACGGCTGCACCCTCTGCGAACGGGACTGCCCGTATCTTGCGATCAAAATGATTCCTCGCACCGATGGAGCGCGTCCAAAATTTCAGGCGGATATTGACCCAAATCTTTGCGTCTCTTGCGGCGTCTGCATTGGTTCCTGCCCCGATAACGCCCTGACCTTTGGCGATATTCCGCTCGACCCGATGTGGAAGAATACACTCGAACAAGTTGCTGAGAAAAAAGATATTAAAGTCGTCTTCACCTGTGAACGTCATGCCATGCACGGCGTTGGCACACACTTCAATGACCCGAACGTTCACATCGTTCCACTGACTTGTATTGCCATGGCGAATCCCAACCTTGCCGCTCAAGCATTGGAAGCAGGCGCAAGTGATGTGCAATTCATCGGCTGCCCGCCCGAAGATTGCGCCAATCGCGAAGGCAACACGTGGTTGAATGATCGTGTGACTGGTGAACGTTTACCCAAACTAAAGCCCAACTTCATTCCCTTGGTTCACACGGCTTGGGCGGCGCCCACAGACTTTGGGAGCGCAATCAAGTCACAGGTTAAGTCTGAAGCGAATGCGTTTACTCTTAAATTAAACTCAAAGCATCTTCGCTTTATCCTTCCACTGCTCGGCGTGATGGCGCTTGTGACTGCCTTTCAAATCTGGTTGAGTGACAGACCCGTGCAATTCTATGATGAAAGCTCTGCCTCGCTCGCCATTCAGATGACGCATCATAGTGGCTATGCCATTCAGGACGTTACGCCTCCTGCGACCATTGAGCCTGATCTTGACCAGCCGATTCGCATTACGCTGGAAGTGAACGGCGATGTAGTACTTGATGAAACGTATACTACCCAGGACAATCACATCAATCAGGGTGCGCGCATTTTTGAACAGATTTTTCTGCCGGTCGGCAAACATCATGTAACGGTTAAGATGTATGACCGTGCCGATGCGAGTATTGAACAAATTTTGTTTGACGATACCATTACGCTTGACCCACAGCAGGCGCTTACTATCAACTTCCGCGATGTTCATCTCCCTGACCCGAAAGCGGGCGAACAACTTTATTATGAGACAGCCTCGGGTGTGAATGCAGGTTGCCGCATTTGCCATTCGCTGACAAAAGACGAGCGCATCATCGGTCCTTCATTCTATGGCATCGCAGACCGCGCAGATGACCGTATCCCTGGCATGAGCGCTGAAGACTATTTGCGACAGTCCATTTTGGAGCCGAATGCTTTCGTCGTTTCAGGCTACCCCGAAGGGCAGATGATCCAAAACTTTGGCGATATTTTGACAGAAGAACAGATCAATGACTTGATCGCATTTTTGATGACACTGGAAGAAGAAAAATAGACGATTGACCATCGACGACAGACGATAAAATCTTCTATGGTCAATCGTCCGTCGTCCATCGTCAAATAACGAGGAACCATGAAACGAATTCACATCATCACTTTACTGA
>JAFLCE010000159.1 GCA_017303655.1 Anaerolineae bacterium | reverse complement strand
ACGACCAAATGCCCGAACCTAAGTGGGTGATCGCCATGGGCGATTGTGCCTCTTGCGGCGGTGTCTTCAATAACTATGCCATTTATCAAGGTGTCGATGAAGTCGTGCCGGTGGATGTGTATGTGGCGGGTTGCCCGCCGCGCCCCGAGGCGTTGATCCACGGTGTGCTGACCTTGTATGAAAAGGTCAATGCGATGAAATTAGTAGATAAAGCAGTGGATGCAAAATAAAAAGATAGACCTGACAGGTTCTTAAAAACCTGTCAGGTCTTAGGTGTATTATGGAAAAATCCCTCGAACCTATTTTGAAAGATCTACAGGAAAAGTTTGGCGTAACGCATGAAGAGTTTCGCGGCGAGTTGCAGTGTCTGCTCAAAGCGGAACATATCATCGAAGCGCTGACAACCCTGCGTGACGTGCATCAATTTGAATTGCTTTCGGCGCAAACTGCTGTAGATTATTACCCGCAGACTTCGCCGCGCTTTCATGTGGTGTATCAACTCACTTCACTGTCGAAGAATTTGTCGGTGCAGTTAAGAGTCCCAGTAAACGGCGACCAGCCCAAGGTCCCGAGTGCGGCGGCGGTTTTCAAATCCGCTAATTGGCGTGAACGTGAACTGCTCGATATGTTCGGCATCGAGTTCGACGGTCACCCCGATCCGCGCCGCATCCTCATGCCCGAAGACACCGAAGGACACCCCCTGCGCAGAGACTTCCCGCTTGGCTACGAAGAGCCGCAGTTCTCCTTTAACTTTGATGAGATCGGCTTGGGCAAGCCATTTGCAAAGGAATAACTATGACCCAGATTGAAGAAGTCAGCATCGATCAATATAAACATCTTGTTTCAGAGCGTGCGCTTACGGGCGAGACCATGCTCTTGAACATGGGTCCGCAGCATCCGTCTACGCACGGCGTGTTGCGTTTATTGTTGGAGCTTGATGGCGAAATCGTGATCAATTGCATTCCCGATATTGGGTATCTGCACACCGGCATCGAAAAGAACATGGAAGCCAAGACCTATCAAAAAGCGGAAGTGATGACCGACCGCCTCGATTACATGAACACCATGGGCAACAACCTTGCCTATGTGATGGCAGTCGAAAAACTGATCGACGTGGATGTGCCCGTGCGTGCGCAAGCATTGCGCGTCATCCTCGTGGAATTGCAACGCATCGCTTCTCATTTGGTCTGGCTCGGCACTTCAGGCTTGGATCTCGCTGCGATGTCGATGTTCCTCTACTGTTTCCGCGAGCGTGAACAGATCCTCGATATTTTTGAGCTTGTCTCCGGTCAACGCATGATGACCACTTACATCCGCCCCGGCGGTGTCTGGCGTGATGTGCCGGTTGAGTTCGAAAAAGCCGTACGCGACTTTATCAAAATTTTTCCCAAACGCATTGATGAATACGAAACCCTGTTGACGAAGAATCCGCTGTTCATTGACCGCATGGTAGACATCGGCTATTTGAGCAAGGAAACGGCTCTTTCCTACGGGGTAACGGGTCCGACCCTGCGAGCCTCAGGCGTGGATTGGGACTTGCGCAAAGCCCGCCCGTACTGCGGATATGAGCAATACGAATTCAATGTGCCGGTGTTACATGAAGGCGACACCTATGCACGTTATTTGGTGCGCATTGAAGAGCTGCGTGAGTCGTTGAAGATCGTTGAACAGGCATTGAACAAATTGCCGCTCGGACCCGTGCGTTCGGACAATCGTAAATTTGTCCCACCACCACGTTCCGAGATCGGCGTTAGCATGGAGTCGCTCATTCACCACTTCAAGTTGTGGACGGAAGGCTTCCCTGCACCCAACGCTTCCATTTATAGCGCCGTCGAATCGCCGCGCGGCGAACTCGGCGTGTTGATCGCCGGAGATGGTGGTCCCAAACCGCGACGCATTCACATGCGTACGCCTTCGTTCGATAACCTTGCTGTCCTACCAGAGATCGTGAAGGGACATTTAGTTGCTGACCTTGTTGCCATTCTGGCATCCATTGACATCGTCCTCGGAGATATTGACCGATGAGTCTTGAAAAGAAATACGCGAAGGAAGTTAAGCAGATCCTTGCCAAATACCCGCCTGAGCACAAACGCTCGGCGGTCATGCCGCTTTTGTACCTTGCCCAGCGCGAGGAAGGCTATGTCAACAAAGATTCAATGAAAGACATCGCCCGCATCCTTGATATCACCGAAACTGATGTGGCTTCCATTATCGGGTTCTATACCCTGTACCACGATAAGAAGGCTGGCAAATATCGCATGCAAGTCTGCAACGACCTGCCTTGTGCCTTGCGCGGCGCGGATGAATTTCTCGGTAAGTTGTGCGAGAACCTCGGTATCAAAGTGGGGGAGACCACTGAAGATGGATTGGTCACTCTTGAAGCCGTGATGTGCCTCGCTTCGTGCGACCGCGCACCCATGTTCCAAACTCAAGGACCAGACGGCATCAAGTATCACGATTATATGACTGTGGATCGCACCATGGAATTGATCGAAGCGTTGAAGGAGACCAAGTAATAATGGAACATATCCTTTTGCGTCATCGTGACATTCCTGATATCAACAAGGTCAACGTCTATAAAAAGAACGGCGGTTTTGAAGCTTTCAAGAGAGCCGTCACCAAGATGCAGCCGACCGAAGTGATTGATGTGGTTAAGAACTCCGGTTTACGCGGGCGTGGCGGTGCGGGCTTCCCGACCGGCATGAAGTGGTCGTTCATCGACAACAAGAACTGGCCCCATTATGTTGTGGCAAATGCGGATGAGTCCGAACCGGGCACCTTCAAAGACCGCGAGATCATGGAAAATAATCCTCTCCAGTTTTTGGAAGGTTTGGCAATTGCCAGTTATGCCGTTGGTGCGACTGTTGCATATGTCTATTTGCGCGGCGAGTTCTGGCAGGTGGCAGCCATCCTCGATGAAAAGATTGCAGAGATGGAAGCCGCGGGATACCTTGGTGATAACCTCTTTGGCAAAGATTACTCGCTAAAGATATTCACCCATCTCGGTGCAGGCGCGTACATCTGCGGTGAAGAGACCGCTTTGCTTGAATCACTCGAAGGCAAACGCGGACAGCCGCGTGTACGTCCACCTTTCCCGCCTTCGTATGGTTTGTACGGCAAGCCGACCATTATCAATAATGTTGAGACTTTTACCAACGTCCCGATGATCCTTGCGAATGGGGCAGATTGGTACAAAGGCATTGGCACCGCCGATAGCGCAGGCGTGAAAATCTTTTCGCTTTCGGGGCGTGTGCGCAAGCCAGGCAATTACGAACTTCCCTTTGGCACGACCTTCCGCCAGTTGATCTACGAACATGGCATGGGCATTCAGGATGGACGCCCCATCAAGGCGATCATGCCTGCGGGCGCTTCTTCCTCCCTGATCGTGGTGGATGAAAAAGTTCTCGATACCCCCATGGACTACGCAACCGTTCGCACCCTCGGCGCAGACCTTGGTTCTGCTTCCGTGATCGTACTCGATGATACCGTCAATATGGATTGGGTTATCAATAAGACCATCCATTTCTTCAAGCATGAATCCTGCGGCAAATGCACTACCTGCCGTGAAGGCAATCACTGGATGCGCAACCTGACAGACCGCATTCATCACGGCAAGGGCTCGGGTGAGGATGTGAAGCTGTTGTTGAATGTTGCCAAGCAAATGCAGGGCAAATGTCTGTGTGCGCTGGGTGAATTCTCCACTATGGCTGTGGTGACGGGCATCGAACGATTCCCGGATGATTTCAAGAAGGCAGTGAAGAGTAATTCGTAATTGGTAATTTACTAATCACCAATTACTGTCGGAGAATTATGACGAAACAAGTCACACTTACAATTGATGGAAAGCAAGTCACCGCGCCGGAAGGTCTTAGCGTTGCGGATGCGGCGAAAATGGCAGGGATCGATATTCCTGTTTTTTGCCATCATCCTAAACTTGAACCGGTGGGGATGTGCCGCATGTGTCTCGTGGAGATCGGGCGCCCTGTGCGTGACCGCGCCACGGGTCAGTTCGTGATGGAAAATGGGCAGCCCAAGATCCAGTTCATGCCCAAGCTTGAAACTTCTTGTACCAATAAGGTGGAAGATGGCATGGTCGTGCTGACACAGTCTGCTAAAGCGACTGATGGTCAGCGCGGCACCGTAGAATTTTTGCTAACTTCGCATCCGTTGGATTGCCCGATCTGCGACAAAGGCGGCGAATGTCCGCTTCAGAACTTGACCATGGCGCATGGTCCGGGGCAGAGCCGCTTCAATTACAACGAGAAGCAGCACCTCGATAAGATGGTTCCACTCGGTGAGTTGATCTATCTCGACCGCGAACGCTGTATTCAATGCGCGCGCTGCATCCGCTTTCAAGATGAAGTGGCGGGTGAGGCAGTACTCGGCTTCGACGAACGCGGACGCTATACCCAGATTATGACGCACTCTGAACCAGGCTTTGACTCGGTCTTCTCTGGCAACACAACCGATATCTGCCCTGTGGGTGCGTTGACTACAGTGGACTTCCGCTTTGGTGCTCGTCCGTGGGAGTTGCAAGCTGAGTCTTCCATTTGTACGCAATGCCCGGTGGGATGCAATACCACGCTTAATACACGCCGCGAAGCCAAGTCTGGTGGGGATGTAGTTGTCAAACGTGTT
>JAFLCE010000158.1 GCA_017303655.1 Anaerolineae bacterium | reverse complement strand
ACTCGATTTGCCAAATCCGTCTATAATCTGAATGACAAGCCATGTCCACCATTGATGAGATCAAATCCAAAATAGACATCGTCGACCTTGTATCTGAGGCGGGGGTGAAGTTGCGTAAAGCCGGTCGTAATCAGACCGGTTTTTGTCCGTTCCACGATAACAAACATACCCCTTCGTTCGTCGTCTGGCCCGAATCAGGTACCTGGCGTTGTTTCGGTGCTTGTAATGAAGGCGGCGACATCTTCAAGTTCGTGATGAAGCGCGAAGGCATCGACTTTAAAGAAGCCTTGCAAAAACTGGCGTTACGCGCCGGTGTGGAAGTTCAGCAGATTCAACGCGAAACGCCGCAACAGCGCGAAGCCTACGATCATCTGCGCACTCTGCTCGAAGATGCCGTGGTGTATTATCGCAGTCAATTATTTAATAACCATGAGATTCTGAATTATTTGCGCCAAAAACGTGGGTTGAGCGATGCCACCATCGAAACCTTTGGTTTGGGTTATGCTCCGCACGGTTACGATAATCTCATCAAACATTTTTCTGGCAGGTATCTGCCGCAAGATTTGGTAGATGCGGGCATGCTTTCAGAACGTGATAGCGGCGGGCATTATGACCGCTTCCGTAACCGTATCATGATCCCCATCCGCGATGAGAACGGGAAGATGGCAGGTTTTGGTGCGCGCATTGTTGACCCGAACGATAACCCTAAATTTTTGAATTCTCCCGAAACTGCGATCTTCACCAAGGGACATTTACTCTACGGCTTAGATCGTGCCCGTAAGCCTATCCGTGCCGCAGACCAGGCAGTGATCGTGGAAGGTTATCTGGATGTGATCGCTTTGCATCAGGCGGGGTATGAGAATGTCGTCTCACCGATGGGCACGGCGTTGACTGAAGATCAATTGCGTTTGCTCAAACGCTCTACACGTAGGATTGTCCTCGCGCTTGACCCGGATGTAGCTGGACAAAAAGCCGTGCTACGCGGTTTGGAAGCGGCACGCTCTGCCATGGATAAAGAAGGGGAGTTGGGGTTCGATGCACATGGCTTGTTGCGTAATGAAGCCCGTTTGCAAGCTGACTTGCGTGTGGCAACCATGCCCGATGACCTCGACCCGGATGAGATCGTGGCACGTAATAAAGAAGAGTGGGCAATACTCATTGAGCAAGCTAAGCCCATCATTACGCATGTGATGGAGACTCTATCTGCCGGGCAGAATTTGAGCGACCCGAAGATCAAGAATCAGATCGCCGCCCAAGTGTTGCCTTTGATCGATGATATAGGAAGTCCGTTGGAGCGCGATACCTATCGCCAGGCATTGGCGCGAATGTTACGGGTGGATGAACGCTCCTTGATGGCTGCCCAGCCCAAGGGTCCGGTGTTGAGGCGCAAGCCGCGGGTG
This sequence comes from Anaerolineae bacterium, assembly GCA_017303655.1. Lineage (GTDB taxonomy): Bacteria > Chloroflexota > Anaerolineae > Anaerolineales > Villigracilaceae > Villigracilis. The sequence goes on along the minus strand of JAFLCE010000158.1, from coordinate 3,275 downwards.
AACGAATCCAACCGCCGGGTCGAAGCGTCTGCTTTGGCGACTGTCAGCCCGAGAAAAAATATCGAGTTCTATTGTTTGGGAATTTTGCTGCGCAAACCTGAACTGTTGTATCGACTAGACCGCAAGTTGGAAGAGTTTGGCTTGAGCCCGTTGGCGCTTGAGGATTTCGAGTATACTGACCATCAGATGTTGTTCAATGTATTGCGTCAGGCGATGGGGCAGGATGAAAAAGATCATGGGCAGTATGTGATCTCTCAAATGCCGGAAGCCCTTGAAGTGCTGATGAACGAGCTGCTTGCCCAAACTGAGAAGCTCGACCCGCTGGATGACCGCTTGTTGGAAAATATTCTGGGACGGTTGCTCGACTTGCGGCGCACGCATGCGATGACGAATGTCAACCAATTGCGTTTTATGCAAGAGGATGAACAACAGTTGGGCGGCGAGAACCTCAAGATGTATCAGGAACAGACCATTCAGTTCACTCGTTTACTGCATGGCTTGGACCAGGCGAAATCCAGGTTGTTGAAGCGACAGATGTGATGTTTATTGGTTTGGTGTAATTGGGAAGATCTTCAACGAAGAGGAAACCAAATGTCTGCCAGCAAACCGAATACGAAGAATGCAAAGAAACAGTCTTCAGAGGGTGAGCACGAGACTCCCAATAAAGAAGTGCATAAGAAAAACCACGTTGGTGGTAAAGCTTCTGCTGGGTTTTCAGTTCATTCTGTGATGGAATCGTTGACGGGGGATCTACCGGCTGTACCCGAGTTTGAATCCGATGATTTTATAGAACCTGAAGAGTCAGATGATGAGTTGATCGTTCAATCGGAAGACCTTGATTCATTTAAAGTCCCGGTTCATGAAGTCACGGAGACTGGCGAAGACCCGGTGCGGCTTTATCTGCGGGAGATCGGGCAGGTAAAACTGCTTGGCTCCGAGAGTGAATTTCGCCTGGCGACCTTGATCGAAGGCGACCGGATGATCACCACTCTGAATAATCTCAAACAACGCAAAGGCGTTTCTCAATCGGTTTCCACCTATCATTCCATTCTTTCAGAGATGCTAACATCGTGGGACCGTCTCATTGAAGATGCAGAACGGCTCGGGCAGGAACTTCCGAACCTGGCATTGCTGACCGCCGAAGCTCAGTCGCTGCATGCAGGTTGGGAGTTTACATCGCCTTCCTATTTGCGAGCCTATCTGGACAATGGTCAGTGGGGTAGTGATCACCTTTGGGATAACCTTGCTCGCCATGCGTATAGTGTCTTCCTGTGTTTGTATCTATTGCCTTTCAAATATGCCGAATGGCTGTTGACCAATATTCGCGTCCATCACGGCTTTCCTTCTCAACGAACCTTGTATCGAAATTTATCTTCGCAGGAAGAACTGCTCGAAGAAATGTCTGCCGTTCATGCCCGCGCACAAGACGCGCATCAGGCGCTCATCCGCGCAAATTTGCGTTTGGTGGTGAGTGTTGCCAAGCGCTATTTGGGTCGCGGTATTCCATTGCTCGACCTGATCCAGGAAGGCAATATGGGTTTGCTGCGAGCCATTGGTAAATTTGATCCGCGCCGTGGTTTCAAATTCAGCACCTATGCCACCTGGTGGATTCGCCAATCTATCAATCGCTCCATCGCTGAGCAGGCGCGCACGATCCGCATTCCGGTGCATTTGTTTGAGTCGATCTCGCGCATCTTGCGGGCACAGCGTCACCTTACGCAGATCTTGGGGCGTGAGCCTACCAATGAAGACCTGGCGCTCGAAGTGGGTTATCTCTCGGCGGTAGATGTGCAAACCATTTTGCGGGCACATGCCGAGAATGTACCCATTGAGCCTGAGTTGCAGCGCAAGTTGGATGTTGCCTCACAAAAAGTGACTCGTGCCCTGCGCTCCGCCGAAGAAACCGTTTCCATAGATGGACCAGTGGGGGATGATGAGTCCAGCGCCTTGGGTGATTTCATTGAGGATGAAGATGCGCTTTCGCCCATGGATGCCGCCGCCCGTGAAATGCTGCGTGAGCAGATTCAACACGCGCTCGCCTCTCTCTCGGACCGGGAGCGGGATGTGCTCGAATTGCGCTTTGGGCTACGGGACGGCAAAGAGCACACCCTCGAAGAAGTCAGCCGCTTCTTTGATGTGACCCGTGAACGGGTCCGGCAAATTGAAGCCAAAGCATTGCGGAAGTTGAGGCACCCGAGTAAGAGTAGGGAATTGCGCGATTATTTAGGCGATTAGGAAAATATCAAGAGACTGTCACCATCGAGGTGACAGTCTCTTTTTAGCGTGAAACCGGTACCAATTTCCCCAACATGACAAATATCATCATTTTTGTGAAAAGGGGTACATTTTCTAGCCCGTCAAAAACCTTTGTGATATACTTTCGCGGAACTGTGCAAGATTTCACACATCCATAGAGGTGTTTATGTTGCTGGAATATATCGCGATCGGGGTGATGATCCTCGTCGCCACGTTGATTGCATTCATTGCTATTGGTTTGGGGGAATTGTTTGGACCAAAGAAAAAGTCTGCCGCAAAAGACATCCCGTATGAATCGGGTATGAATCCGTACGGCGAAGGGACGCGTCGTATGCCGGTGCGTTTCTATCTGATTGCCGTGCTCTTTATCCTCTTCGATATCGAAGTGGTGTTCTTTTTGCCGTGGGCGATCGCCTTCCGTCAATTGGGGTTGTTCGGCTTGATCGAGATGGTGGTCTTTATCGTCATTCTGCTTATTGGTTATGTCTATGCCTGGAAAAAAGGAGCCTTGGAATGGGAGTAGAACAAAAACTTGGAAATATGGGCGTGGTCACTACCACGCTTGAAAATGTAGTCAACTGGTCGCGCACAAATGCCATGTGGCCCATGTTGTTCGGTTTGGCATGTTGCGCCATTGAGATGATGTCTGCCCAGTCTGCTACCTATGATATGAGCCGCTTCGGTATGGAATTGATGCGTGCCAGTCCGCGCCAGTCCGATCTGATGATCGTAGCGGGACGCGTCTCGAAAAAGATGGGACCTGTCTTGCGCCGCCTGTACGACCAGATGCCCGAACCCAAGTGGGTGATCGCCATGGGCGATTGCGCCTCTTGCGGTGGTGTCTTCAATAACTATGCCATTTATCAAGGTGTCGATGAAGTCGTGCCTGTGGATGTGTATGTGGCGGGCTGCCCACCGCGCCCCGAGGCGTTGATCCATGGTGTGCTGACCTTGCATGAAAAGGTCAATGCGATGAAGTTGGTAAATAAAGCAGTGGATGCAAAATAAAAAGGATGCCG
>JAFLCE010000157.1 GCA_017303655.1 Anaerolineae bacterium | reverse complement strand
GGTTCCGTCGAAACAGAATCAGGTTGCGGCTGGGTTGGAAGCGGAGACGAAATCGCTGAACAGGCTGTGATAACAAAAGTCAAAATCATCAAGGCGGGAATTATGAGGCGTTTCATTTTGTCTCCAGAAGAACAGGTTGTAATTTTTGACGTTCACGATAAAGCACGAAGAGCATGACACCAATTCCAATCAGGTTCATGGCGAGTCCGGTAAGCATGAAGGGACGCTGATAACGGGTGAGAAAACTTGCCGCCGCGCTCAAACCAAGAATGGGCAAAACATCGGTGACATGATGAATGCAACACGCGACCATCGCAGTGGCAGAGGTTCCGCCACTGGCTCCCATCATTGAGCCTGCATATCCTGTGGATGCAACTGGAATGAATAGACGAAATCGCAGAATGGAATAGAGCGCGGCTTGAACACCAAAGCCGAGGATAATCGGGATGACATACCACCGGTCACGCGCGAATTGCGAGGAGGCATAATCCCAGCCCTGTGCCCAGGTGAGGATGCCAAGATAAAATGAAGCGATGAAGACTGAGCCGAGCAGGAACGTCGCAAGGGGGATAAGAATTCGTTTCACCGTTAATCTCCTTTGGTGTGATCATAGCCCTGGCTTATGCTGGATGTCTTGCGCCAAGTGGCTGAAAATTAGATAGGCAATACTGCCTATGTTTGTCCTCACTGATTCTTTATATGTTCTTTGCACACATCGAGTAGGATATTCAGTCGAAAAGAGTCTTTGTGTTCGGTAATGAATAAATTCATCAAACGACACGGACTGTGAAAATCAAAATAAATCGATTGTGCGCTTTTGTTCATCGTGTGGCGCGCCAACAGGAAATCAGGAAATCATGAATAGTTTTAACATGCAAAGATATTATCCAGCCGGACAGGAGTATGAAATCGATCCTGTATGTGAAATGAAAGTCGATCCAAAGAATCCGCCCTTTCAGGTTATTCACAAGGGGATGACCTATTACTTTTGTTCCGAGGTCTGCAAGCATCTCTTTGAACGTGTCCCCGATCAATATATTCGAATGGAAGAAGACAGCGAATAAAATCGAAATTGTGAATAAATTGGACAAACCATGACGTATTAGGCAAAAATGCGTATGTTCAACTTGAGGGTGGATGCTGTATAAGTGCGGACGATATTCGATCCAACCAGAAGGAGTTGAACCATATGAATAAGTTTTTGATTTGGAAGATTATGCCCGCGCTGATCATCGCCACTGTTGTATTGAGCGCATGTGGCGCGCCGTCGGAACCTGAAATGACCGAACAACTCACCCAGACCCAACCGGATCAACCCGTTGCAGGATTGGATGGAACAGTTTGGGTTGCAGACGAGGAGGGCAACAGCATTACCGTGATCAATGCGGCGACGAATCAAGTCCTGACCACGCTTACAGGAGTCGAGGGCGCCCACAACCTGCAGGTTGCCCCGGATGGCAAAACCGTCTGGGCAGTGAGCGGGCACGACTCACTGGCGATCATGATTGATGCCGTCACTTTTGAGGTTCATGGCGTGGTGCCGACCGGCATGATGCCTGCGCATATCGTGCTGACGCCCGATGGCAAAAAGGCATACGTTACCAACGGCGAGGACAACACTGTCACCGTGATTGATGTGGAAGCGATGTCTGTAATTGCCATGATCCCCGTCGGCGCGTACCCGCATGGCTTGCGCGTCAGCCCGGATGGAAAGTGGGTTTATGTCGCCAATGCCAAGTCCACCACCTTAAGCGTTATTGATGTTGCGCAGGACGTGAAGGTGACAGACATCGAAGTTGGAGAGCGCCCGGTGCAGGTGGGGTTCTCACCGGATGGGATGGTGAATTACTTTTCCCTCAATGGCGAAAATGCGCTGGGCAAGGTAGATGTTGCCGCACAGGAACTGCTTGGCAAGGTGGCAGTGGGCGTGGGTCCCATTCAGGTCTTTGTTTCACCGAACAATCAATATATTCTGGTCGCCAATCAGGGAACCGAGGAAAAACCCACTACCACCGTTTCGATGGTCGATGTTGCGACCTTCGAAGTGATTGCAACCGTTGAAACTGGAAAAGGCGCCCACGGAGTCGTCATCGATCCATCGAGCCGATACGCCTACATATCGAACATCTATGAAGACACGGTGTCGGTGATCGATCTAGAGAGCCGGAGTGTTATCGCAACCATTCCAACCGGCGATGCACCCAATGGCATTAGTTTCTCACCGCTTCCCGCGCCAGCCAATGTCGCATTGGAAATCCAACTTGAAATCCCGGAGGGCGGCATGAATATGCCCATGCCCTAATGGGCACATACAGCCAGATGGTTCCCCTGTCGGTACGCAATGACAGGGGAATTTTTATAGGCAAAATGGCTTAGCCCTGAATGCGCCACGCGGCTCTATATTTCACCTGAAAAAATACCTACAATGGAGAACATCCAATGATAGAGGCATAATATGACCACACTTTCCTTCCTGACAGTTGATTTGCCCTGTGATATGGCTTTGCAGGCGGCGAAGAAAAAATTATCGCAAGGCGGTTTGCGGGCTTTGCAAACCTTTGATCTGCATACCGCGCGACATACCCAGCAGGATTGTCCCTGCCCAAATCACGGCACCACAGAATGCGACTGCCAGATGGTCGTTCTGATGGTCTATGGGGAGACTGCTGAACCTGTCACCCTAATCCTGCACGGAAGTGACGGACAAACGCGCTTCTCCATTGCCGAGGACCCATCCCAACAGGCAGACAGAAAACTGGTTGCCTCCATCAAAGAGGCATTGGATATCAAGGTGGCGGTGTCTGCCTGATATTCATATAGGCAATATTGCCTATGGATTCCCGCGTCAAATTGCGCTGGATGGATCAAGGGGAAATCCTTATATTCAACTGCTATTCCAACTTTACAGAGGAACCATGATCAGGAAAATATTTCTTTTTACGATAATAAGTCTCGCTTTGATATTGTCGGCTTGCGCGCCTGCCGCGACATCCAATGGGGACATGCCAATGAACAATGACAATTCAGGCATGACGGATGGGACGCCCACCCCGGGCAGCATGATGATGGACAACCCTGAAGCCGCGCACATGATGGAGCCGATTACGGCTCCCAACGTCCAGCCAGCCACAGAAACTGAGGGCGGACAACTGCTGGAATATCGCGAGGAGAATGGCGTCAAAGTTTTTGAATTGACTACGAAAGCGGTTCAATGGGAGATTTTGGATGGGGTGACTGTGACTGCTTTTACGTATAACGGAACTGTGCCCGGACCGATGATTCGCGTGACCGAGGGTGATCAGGTTCGGATAATCGTGAAGAACGAATTACCCGATCCGACCACAATCCACTGGCACGGTGTGGAGGTTCCCAATGCAATGGACGGCGTCCCGGGTGTCACCCAGGACCCGATCCAGCCGGGCGAGACGTTTACCTACGAATTCACTGCCAAGCCGGCAGGAACCTTTATGTATCACTCCCATTATGAAGGTGATGTGCAGGTTGGCGCCGGGCTGTACGCGCCGTTCATCATTGACCCGAAGGAACCGGATGCCAATCCACCCGTTGTGGATAAGACCCTGATGATCTCGGAATGGCGCATGATCGATGGGCAAACATTTGCTGCCATGCCAATGGGTGGGATGGAGCCGAACTATTTCACGATCAACGGCAAGTCCTTCCCTGCCACCGAAACCATCACCGTCAAGAAAGGGGATCTGGTCCGCCTGCGTTTCATTGCCATTGGTCAGTTCATACACCCTATGCATCTGCATGGAGTTCCTTTCAAAATTGTCGCGACCGATGGGCATCCGGTCCCCGAGGCGGCGCAGTTGACCAAGGACACGGTCAGCGTTGCTCCGGGTGAACGCTACGACATCGAGTTCGTCGCCACCGAAACCGGACAATGGATGTTGCACTGTCACATCCTGCACCACACCACCAACGACAACGTCGAGCCGGGTGGCTTGATGTTGATGATCGAAGTCGTTGAATAAAATACTCAAGGAGAGAGTAAAAATGCGAAAGATGTTCTTTATCAGTAGTATGTTCGTTGTATTGGCGGTTGTACTGGCGGCTTGCGGTGGATCCGCACAGCCTGCCGCCCCGGTCGAGTCTGGATCGTCGAGCCAGGTAAACATCACGGTGGAGTCCAATCCAAGCCCTGCCATGATGGGCGACATGGAATTGATCCTGACGATCACGGATGGAGACGGCAAGCCCATCGAGGGTGCAACAGTGGATGTCTCTGCCGATCATACAGACATGACCGGCATGGGAATGAGCGGGCTCGCCACCGAGCAGGGTGGAGGGCGCTATTCCATCAATGCCAATTTCAGCATGAGCGGCAATTGGAAGATAACCGTGTATGTCCGCAAGGATGGTCTGGATTATAAGGAAGACATCGAGTTCAAGGTTCAATAAGAACTGTTGAAAGCAGGTGTCATATTCAGTGATGCCTGCTTTCCAGTTGGCAGGGTTAATTCATGAACAACAAACAAAGACGACAACACATTCAACAAAGAAACAGAAAACAAAAACTGGTTTCAGGGATGATCTGGGGCGCAATTGGGCTCGCCGTATTGGCGATTCTTGGCGTCATGGTCTGGCAGGGAATCAAACCGGCGGCAGGGGAGTCGGTTGCCATTATGACGAGCGATCCGCACCTTCCCACCGATTCTGATCCTGGACAATATAATTCCGACCCGCCAACGTCCGGATTACATTACGCAACCGAAGCTCAGGCGGGATTTTATGATGAGAATATCTATACGTATCCTGCCGCTTATCTTGTCCATAACCTGGAACACGGGTATGTGATCATCTGGTACAACTGTGAT
>JAFLCE010000156.1 GCA_017303655.1 Anaerolineae bacterium | reverse complement strand
AAGGATGGTTACCGGCTGCTTGCCGTTCTTGCGGATGCTCGGATCGATGTTACTGATAAATTTATAGCTTTCGCCGGGTCCGGTATAGCAGCCAGTGAAGGTGATGACCATCGGTCTGGTGATGACGGGCTTTTCGGTTGGCACTTCGGGAGTATTGGTAACTTGTGGTGTGGGCGTTTCCGTCGGCGGTAGTGGAGTTGCAGTCACCGCACCTGCTGTTTGAGTCAGCATCTCAGCCGCCAATTGAGCAGCGGTCGTCCCGATAATGTCCATGGTGGGTGTGGAAGGAGCTTGCGGTGCGCAGGAAGTTATTAAAATGGCTGCACAGATGCAGATCACCAACCTTCGTGAGAGAATTTTTTTCATCATAATTATTCGCCTACTTTGTCTTTTTCTCAACCTTCGACCATGTGTCTTTGAGATTGACCGTTAAATTAAACACGGGTTTTTCGATTGTGGAATCTTTGTCAACGCAGAAATAACCGAGGCGCTCAAATTGGAAGCGAGAACCAGCTTCGGCGGAGGCAAGAAGCGGCTCCACGTAGCCAGTCAGCAATTCCAACGATTTGGGATTCAAACAAGCCAGGAAACCTTCTTCGCCTTCTTCAGGATTTTCTTTTGAGAACAAGCGGTCATACATGCGGATCTCCGCTTCTTTGGCGTGCGTTGCCGAAACCCAATGAATGGTCGATTTGACCTTGCGCCCATCCTGAGCGTCGCCGCCGCGGGTGGTGGGATCATATGTGGCATGCACTTCCACCACTTCGCCCGCATCGTTCTTAACGACATGTGTGCATTTGATGAAATACGCATATCGTAGGCGTACCTCATTGCCGGGGAAGAGCCGATAATACTTGGGCGGTGGCGTCTCGCGGAAGTCATCCTGTTCGATATAGAGCACCTTCGAAAATGGAACCTTGCGTGTACCAGCGTTAGCGTCTTCAGGATTGTTGACCGCATCCATCTCTTCGACTTGATCGTCGGGATAATTATCGATCACCACCTTCAACGGGCGCAGCACAGCCATGCGGCGCAGAGAATGTTTGTTGAGGTCATCACGTACGCATTCTTCGAGCAATGCCACATCGCTGACACTGTAATTCTTGGCTACCCCCACGCGGCGGATAAACTCCAGCACGGCGGAGGCTGTATAACCACGTCGACGCATCGCGCGCAAGGTCGGCATACGCGGATCATCCCAACCGCTCACAACTTTTTCTTCCACCAGGCGGCGTAGCTTGCGCTTGCTCATCACGGTGTAGTTCATGTTCAAACGTGCGAACTCGATCTGACGCGGTTTGAAGACGCCCAACTGTTCAGGGAACCACTCATACAGCGGACGATGATTTTCATATTCCAACGAACAGAGAGAATGGGTAACACCTTCCATTGAGTCGTTTTGTCCGTGCGCCCAATCATACATTGGGTAAATCTTCCACGTATCGCCGGTGCGATGATGCGGCGGGTTGTGGATAATGCGATACATGGCAGGGTCACGCATAGTGATATTGGGATGCGCCATGTCGATCTTGGCGCGCAGGATGCGCGAACCATCGGGGAACTCGCCATTCTTCATGCGCTCGAGCAGGTCTAAATTTTCTTCCACTGAGCGGTCACGGAACGGGGAATTTTCTCCGGGTTCTGTCAATGTCCCGCGATTGGCACTCACCTCATCGGGAGTCTGATCGTCAACGTATGCCAAGCCCTTCTTCACTAATTGCACAGCCCATTCATACAGCAAGCCAAAATAATCCGACGCATACGTCACCTTGACCCACTCAATGCCGAGCCAGCGCGCATCATCCATAATGGCTTCCACGAACTCGGTCTCTTCCTTGGCGGGGTTGGTATCGTCGAAGCGCAAAATCAACTCACCGTTGTTTTCCTTCGCAACCAGATAATCGATCATGAATGCCTTCACATGCCCAATGTGCAAATAGCCATTCGGTTCAGGAGGCAAACGCGTGCGGACGTAGTTGAAGCGCCCGCTCTTCAAATCTTCTGCCACAGCTTCGCGGATAAAATCGGTTGGTTTGGTAGTTTCTTCGAGACTCATTCGTAACCTTTTGCGTGGATTTTAGCGGATGAAGTGCACCGCCTCTTTTCTTAACCCGACGCCTGCCAGCCTTTCAGGAACTTTATCTTTGCCGGTAGCGTCATACTCGTACTAATTATAACAAAGTATAATAAGCAAACCCTTTACAGGAGTCTCTTTATGGAAGAAAAACAAGTACCCTTCTATGGCGTCTTTTTCGACAAAAGCGCCATCCTCAAACTCGCCCGCTGGGCAGGTATTTTTGCTTGGGTTGCGTTGATTACCCATCTGCTGGTGTTTGCGCTGTCATTTTCGCAGTTCATGATCCAGTTTGCCACCGGCTTGTTCTTTCAAAAAGGCATGTCACTCGTAGACCTAATGAGCTTCTTCAATCCCTATCTGACCATGCCGATTCCAGGTATTGTCTACTTTTTCGGCTTGAAATTCGTTCAAAACGGCTTATTGATCTTGCTCGAAATGGAAGAAAGTACCCGGCGCTCTGCCAATTCCAAATAATTCATTCTGCGTTTCACTTGCGTCGGGCGAATGTGCGTGATAAAATACCGCCCGCTGGAAAAATGGTGGGGAATCGTCCAATGGCAGGACATATCCCTCTGGAGGATAGTATCTTGGTTCGAATCCAGGTTCCCCAGCTAAAAAAGTACCTTGAGAATAGACTCAAGGTACTTTTTGTTTGCTAACTATCGTATGGCTGTGTTTGCGCCGCCGAGGAGGAGGGCTTGAGCTGTGGGTGGCAATTATTCGGACGGAATCACGAACATTGCGATCAAATAGATCAAGATTCCCGGCACGCCGCCTGGGATGAAAGCGATAAACATGGCGAGGCGAAACCAAAACGGACTGATACCGAAGAATTCGCCCAACCCGCCGCACACCCCGGCGAGGACCCGGTCATTGCGAGATCTGCGTAAGACTGCACGTTGTACATTCATTTTATTAGCTCCTTTTTATACCTGAATATACGTCTATAAAATCTGAAAGTTGCAAAAATAATTAATAACTGTCAATTACCAATTATTAATTGTCAATTGCCAATTATTAATTGTCAATTGCTTCGGTGTAAAATTAAACTATGGAACTATCTTTTCTCTACGAACTTATCGGTTATGCTGGCTCGATCTTGGTTGCCATTTCGCTGATGATGAAATCGCTCGTCCGTTTGCGGACGGTCAACATGATCGGCGCGATCGTCTTCATCATTTATGGTCTGCTGATCGGCGCGATTCCGGTGGTCTTTCTCAACACCCTCATCCTCGGGGTTAATGTCTACAATCTGTGGCAGATGTGGCAGCAAAAAGACTACTTCACATTAATGGAGGTTCGGGCTGAGAGCGCCTATCTCAAACATTTTTTAGATTTTTATCGTAAAGAAATTCTTGAATTCATTCCCACGTATTTATTTAAACCCAAGAGCGAGCAACTCGTCCTATTTGTCTTGCGCAATATGATGCCGGTGGGGGTGCTCATTGTCAAATCGGAAGGGGATACCGCTACGATCTTCCTTGATTTTGTCATTCCGGGCTATCGCGATTTTCGTGCGGGGAAATTCCTTTATGACCAAAGCGCAGAATTCTTTCGGCAGAAAGGCATTACGCGCTTAATCACCGATGCAGGCAACCCCCGCCACGAGACCTATCTCAAACGTATGGGCTTTAAATTAATAGACGGGCAGTATCAACTTGACCTGCCCGCCCATCTGATTCGCGATCAGTTTTGATCGACCATCTCAGCTGCCAGTTTTCCTGAAAGCGTTACCATGGGCACACCGCCGCCCGGGTGTGTGCTTCCGCCTGTAAAGAACAAGCCCTGAATCTCAGACTGGTTGCGCGGACGTTTGAACGGCGCGAAGCGGTCGTTGAACGAAATGCCATAGATTGAACCTCGGAATGCGCCCGTCCGTTGTTGAAGATAACGCGGATTAAGCAACTGTTGATAGCGGATCTTATTTCTCACATCCAAGCCGACAGTTGCCAGGCGATCTAAAATTAACTCTGTCACGGCGGCTTCATTCTCCGCTTTCTTTTGCGGGTCGAGGTCCAGCGGCGGACAATTGATCATCACAAACCAATTCTCACAGCCTTCCGGTGCATGCTGCGGGTCAGACTTGGAGGTGATGCAGATATATACCGTTGGTTCATCTGGAATGCGATTCTCGCCGAAGAGTTGCTGGAACTCGCGTTTGTAATCGGACGAGAAAAAGATATTGTGATGTACCAGGTCGGGATAATTGCCTTCCACGCCCAATAAGAGAATCTGACCGGATGAAGAAGGCGCTTGCTTATATAGTTTTCGCCGCCGTGCTTCTGCAAGCGGAGAGTTGATCAATTCGTAGGTGGTGGTCACGTCAATATTTGAGACCACGGTATCTGCTGGTAGAAACTCGCCGTCTTCCAAAAGGATTCCGGCGATCTTTTTCCCATTCAAGCGCACTTCTTTCACTTGCGCATTCAAGCGGATGTCCACACCGAGTTCGCGGGCAAGTTTTTCATAGGCGCGGGCAATTTCATAAATGCCGCCTTTGGGATACCACACTCCCTCGTTCAACTCTACATGGGCGATGACGGCTAAAGCGGCGGGTGAAAGATAAGGTGATGAGCCAACATAGGTGGAAAAACGCCCGAGCAGTTGACGCATCTTCGGGTGGCGGACGTAGCGTTCAATATCCCATTGCAAGGTGTGGAATGGGTCAACTGCCAGCATATCGAGCGGTGAGACTTTTAAGAAGCTCGCAGCGGAGGGCGGTGGTCCATAGGTGAAGATGGGGCTGGTGATGCGGTGAATTTTTGCGGCATTGGCTGTATACGCGAGGTAGCCTTCCACGTCACGTGGCTCGAGGCG
>JAFLCE010000155.1 GCA_017303655.1 Anaerolineae bacterium | reverse complement strand
CAATCGTGCTCCTGGTTCGCGCGGTTCTGGCACTACGCCAGGTCGTGTGTACAAGGGCGCTCGTGGTGCAGGTCATATGGGTGTGGACCGCGTGACGGCGCAGAACATCAAGGTCGTGATGATTGATGCAGAACGCAACCTGATTGCCATCAACGGCGCTGTTCCCGGTGGCAAGGGAAGCCTCGTCATGATCAAGGAGTCGCGCAAGCAATAACGCGCGCAGGAAACCGGAGCGAGATTACCATGAAAGTAGATGTTCTTGATATGAAGGGCAAAAAGGTGCGCGAGATCGAACTTCCCGCGAATCTTTTTGAAGCCCCTGTAAATGTAGACTTGATGCACCAGGCATATACTCGCCAGATGGCGAATGCGCGCCTTGGTACACACGACACCAAAACCCGTGGCGAAGTTCGCGGCGGTGGACGCAAACCCTGGAAGCAGAAGGGAACCGGTCGTGCCCGTCAGGGTTCGAGGCGTGCGGCTCAATGGGTCGGCGGTGGTCGTATCCATACCCCGCATCCTCGCAGCTATGAATTGCGAATGCCGAAGAAGATGCGCCTTGCTGCCTTACGCTCTGCGCTTTCCGTCAAAGCGTCTGAAGCCTCGATCGTGATTGTTGAAGAACTCAACATCGAGGAACCCAAGACCAAGTTGGTGGCAGAAGCATTAGGCAATTTGGTTGGCAACTCCACTGTGTTGCTTTTGATGCCCACCAAAGACCAGAACTACGACTTGGTGATGCGTGGTGCAAATAATATCGACAGCGCCAAGGTGCTGCTCGCGAGTTATTTGAACGTGCGTGACATCCTTAATTTTGATAAAGTCGTTTTGCCCGTCAAAACGATTGATGCGCTCGTTGCGCACCTAGGATAGGAGAGAGACATGGCTGAACTTTATAGTGTCCTCGTCCGCCCGCTGGTGACCGAGAAATCCAATTCCCAATCCAGCAAACTTGGCCAATATGTGTTTGTTGTTCGTAGTGATGCGACTCGCACCGTGGTGAAGGATGCATTGGAAACCCTCTTTGAAGTCACCGTGGCGCGTGTGAACATTATCAATGCCCCTGCAAAGCGTGGACGCCGCGGCCGATCTCGTCGCATGGTCATTCGTCGTCCCGCTTTCAAGAAGGCGATCGTTACCCTTGCCGAGGGCAGTAAACCCCTCGAGATCTTTGAAGGGGTGCAATAATGGCTGTCAAGAAATATAAACCGATTACCCCGGGCATGCGCGACATGACCGGCTATACCTTTGAGGAAATCACAAAATCCACTCCGGAACGCTCTTTGCTCGTTATTAAGAAGCGCTCTGGTGGTCGTAACTCTTACGGACGTGTGACAGTTCGCCATCGTGGTGGTGGCGCTCGTCGTTTCATCCGCTTGGTGGATTTCAAACGTGAAAAACTCGGTATCCCCGCGAAAGTTGCCGCGATCGAATACGATCCCAACCGCACCGCTCGCCTGGCTCTATTGAATTATGTAGACGGCGAAAAGCGATACATCATTGCCCCTGTAGACCTGAAAGTTGGCGATACCGTCATGTCTGGTCCTACTGCTGAGATTCGCATTGGCAACTCATTACCGATCAGCAACATTCCGGTCGGTACGCTCATTCACAATATTGAGATGAAGCCCGGCAAGGGCGGACAGATGGTCCGTTCGGCTGGAGGCGCAGCACAATTGCTCGCCAAAGAAGGCGATTTTGCACAGATCCGCATGCCTTCCGGCGAAGTTCGTCTCATCCACCAGGTTTGTTACGCGACGATTGGCCAGGTTGGTAATCTCGACCACGGCAATGTCAAGCTTGGTAAAGCCGGTCGCAAGCGCCACCTCGGCATTCGCCCGACGGTTCGCGGTACAGCTATGAGCCCCCGTGACCATCCACATGGTGGTGGTGAAGGCCGCCAGCCGATTGGTCTGCCCGGTCCGAAGTCTCCCTGGGGTAAGCCTACCTTGGGTAAGAAGACCCGCCTTAATAAGAAGACGGATCAGTACATTGTGCGTCGTCGCAGCAAGACGAACCGCTAGTAGATGAGGTAAGCAGATATGTCAAGATCATTGAAAAAGGGTCCTTACATTGAGCCGAAACTGCTCAAGCGTATCGAGTCCATGAATCAGAAAAAAGAGAAAAAGGTGGTTCGCACCTGGAGCCGCGCCTCTGTGATCTTCCCCCAAATGGTGGGACACACGATCGCGGTCCATGATGGACGCCGCCATGTGCCGATCTATATTACGGAAAACATGGTCGGTCACCGTTTGGGCGAATTCGCCCCGACACGTACATTCCGCGGACATCAAGCCGCTGAGAAGGCTGCGTAAGGAGAAAGCCATGACGGATATTCAAGCACACATTCGTTTTCTCTCCCAGTCCGCGCAAAAGGTCCGTGCTGTGATCGATACAGTGCGTGGCAAAAGCGCCATCGAAGCACTGGAGATCCTCAAGTTTGTGAACAAGCGCGCCGCTGGCCCGGTTTACAAATTGGTCGCCTCTGCAGTGGCGAATGCCGAAGAAAACTTCGGTGTTAGCCGCGATGACCTGGTTATTGCCAAGATCACCGCAGACGAAGCCCCAACCCGCAAATGGCGACGTTTCGGCGCTCGCGGTCGTTTCAAGCCGTTGCTGCGCCGCAGCTCTCATGTGACGGTTATTTTGCGCGAGCGCGGAGCATAAGGAGATTATATGGGTAGAAAAGTACATCCCGTTGGTTTTCGTCTCGGAATCAATCAGCCGTGGGGCGGCCGTTGGTTCGCTGAGGGAAGCACATATCGCCAGCAGTTGCACCAGGATTTTGCCATTCGAAATCTTTTGATTGGCAAGCTCTCCAAGGGTGGCGCTGCTGCCAATGAAAAAGTTCGCGAACTTCGCAGGGAAATTCCTGACGCGGTCCGTGACGGCAAGGCTGGCGTTTCACACATCGATGTGGAACGCACTCCTGGCAAGATCCGTATTGCAATTCATACCGCCAAGCCCGGCATTTTGATCGGACGCAAAGGCGAAGGTGTCAAGAAGATTCGCGCTGCGCTCGAAGCCTTGGTTGGCAAGAAGATCGAATTGGATATCAAAGAGATCTCGAGCCCTGACCTCGACGCGAAATTGGTCGCCAAGAATATTGCTGACCAACTCGAACGCCGTATCGCATATCGCCGTGCCATGAAACGTGCCATTCAGCAAGCCATGAAGCAAGGCGCCGAGGGCATCAAGATCCTCGTCGGTGGTCGCTTGGGCGGTGCTGAAATGTCTCGTGATGTCTGGCTGCGCGAAGGACGTGTTCCTCTGCAGACCCTGCGTGCCAATCTGGATTTCGCCACTGAAGAAGCTCTGACCACCTATGGTCAGATCGGCGTCAAAGTTTGGATCTATAAGGGCGAAGTCAAACCTGAAGTTGAAGAAAAAACCGAAGCGACGGAAGGCGTGTACGTCAGCGAGTAATCGCGACGTCGCTTTGAGAAGAGGTTATTGCTATGTTGATGCCTAAACGTGTAAAGTGGCGCAAGCAGATGCGTGGTCGTATGCGAGGTAAAGCTCTCCGCGGTGCGGAAGTTGCCTTCGGCGAATTCGGTCTGCAGGCGTTGGAACCGGGCTGGGTGACTGCCCGTCAAATTGAAGCGGCTCGCCGCTCGATCGTGCGTGAGATGAAACGCCGCGGCAAGATCTGGATTCGGATTTTTCCTGCCAAGCCTTTCACTCATAAACCACCCGAGACCCGCATGGGTTCCGGTAAGGGTAATGTTGAGTACTATGTGGCCGTTGTAAAGCCGGGACGTATTATGTTTGAAGTTGCCGGTCTTTCGTCTGAAATTGCAATTGCCGCCCTTCATGCTGCTCAGTACAAGTTCTCCATTAAGACCAAAGTTGTGGCTCGCTACGCGGAGGGAGAATAATCATGAAAGCTATGAAACCCGCAGATATTCGCAAACTGGCGCCTGAAGAAATTCGCACGAAGATATCAGATGCGCGTGATGAATTGATGAAACTGCGTTTCCAGCAGGTGAGCGGACAGTTGACCGACGCCAGCCGCCTGAACATCATTCGCAAGGATATTGCCCGCATGGAAACCATTCTTGCTGAAGCGCTCAAGAACGCCGCAGTGGAAGGTGCAAAATGAACAATCGTCGTCGTATAACTGGTGTCGTGACCAGTAATAAAATGACCAAAACCGTTGTGGTGGAAATCACCCGCAAATATCGTCACCCTCTTTATAAGAAGGTGGTTTTCTCCAGCATGCGTGTGAAGGCGCATGATGAGATCGGTTGCCAGATCGGGGATGAGGTTCGGATCGTCGAATCCCGCCCACTGTCCCGCGATAAGCGCTGGGCGGTTGAATCTGTCCTGAAGCGTGAAGTTCGCACCGCTGATCAGGGTGTAGGAGAATAAGCCATGATTCAGCAAGAATCTCGTTTGAAAGTGGCTGATAACACCGGCGCCCGCGAATTGCTTGTCATCCATGTGATGGGTGGTTCAAAACGCAGGTATGGCGCGATTGGTGATGTTGTAGTGGCGACTGTCAAGTCTGCCACTCCGCAGGGCTCTGTAAAGAAGAGTGAAGTTGTGAAAGCCGTGATCGTGCGCTGCACCAAAGAATGGCGCCGTGAAGACGGCTCGTACATCCGCTTTGATGATAACGCTGCTGTTATCCTGGATGCGGATGGCGAAAACCCGAGGGGCACGCGTATCTTCGGACCCGTGGCGCGCGAATTGCGCGATATGGGCTACATGAAGATCGTGTCGCTTGCCCCGGAAGTGTTGTAGGAGCTGAGAATGAAAGTCAAGATTCGAAAAGGTGATACCGTCGAAGTGATCAGCGGCCGTCTCGAAGATAAAGGCAAGCGCGGTGAAGTCATTAACGTGATTTTGGAAGAGCGCCGGGTGGTGGTGCAGGGCATCAACATTCGCACCAAGCACCAGAAACAGGTGCAGACGCAAGGCAGAAAGAATATCAACC
>JAFLCE010000154.1 GCA_017303655.1 Anaerolineae bacterium | reverse complement strand
AAAGGGCAAAAGCTAAATAGTTCTTTTTCATGTTGATCTCCTTATATATTGATTATGCACCATAAAGACGCCCTCGCGCATAAAAAGTTCCCGCCCGAGTACTTGAATTTTGACCCGATACAGGCTAGAATTGCACAAATGTTCTATGCCTATTAACTATCAAGAAATCTACACCCAGATCAAGCAAGTGGGCTTGGGAGCCAAAGAAAGAAGAAAGAAGAAAGAGGAAGCGCAGGAACTGGCGAAGTCTCTGCTCGATACCTATTCTTCTCAATTGGATTTCCTGCGCTCGAAAGTGGAATCTGCCAAAGGGGCGGATTCCAATATTCGTTGCGCTGTGCCATTGGATGAAGCCCTCGCCTCTCACTACCCGACGCCTGATTCAGTTTCTGCGACTTTGATCGCCGCGGACGGTTCTCAAGCCATCGCGGACCGACACAGCCCGGTTCAATTTTGCGTCATCAATGTTGGTGCGATCTCCATGAAGCCCAACACTGGCGAAACGCCAGCCGTGGAAGTGGAAAGCGAATTATTCTTTGGCGACGCCATCGAAGAGAACGGACTCACCACCGACGGCGGTGTCGCCTTGCGGCGTGACCTTGCAGAGCGCAGCGTCATCGAAAAGATGAGCAAAGGTATGAAAGGTTCGGTCGTTTCGTTTACAGACGGCACGCTCGAAATCTTCCGCGCCAAAGATATTGATAACGCTAATCAATACCGCAACACTGTGGACAAGTACATCTCCGTCCTCTCGCGCTTGCAGGGACGTGGCATCATCTCAGCGGGATATATTGACAAGCCTTCTTCCAGCCTCGTCGTGAAGCTGCTCGAACTGACTCAGATCACCATCCCTGAAGAGATGGAAAAACTACGCAACGCTCCTCCGCTGAAATACGTCACCGATCGCTGGCTGTTCGGCTATAACAACAAGTTATTTCAACTACTGCCGCCCGGTCATCGTTCGGCGGTCTTCAAGATCCAGTCCACTTCTGAAAAAAGTTACAAAGGCGTGTTGGAACTGCATTTCTTCTATCTAAACGTTGGCACGGAGGGACATCCCTGGCCCGTGCGCGTGGAAATTCCGCGCTGGGTGGTGGATGATAAAAAGCAACTCGATTTGCTCCATGCGGTTTTAGTAGAACAATGCCGCATGATGGGCAGCAAGCCGTACCCGTATCTTCTGCATCGCGCCCATGAGACGGCTGTGGTGAAGAATGAAGAGAAGCAGCAGATCGAGCAGATGCTGTCACTGGAATTAAGAAGAAATAACGAAGATGTGGACGAAGGTTCGAATAAACAGTCCGCGAAGGATTTGAAGGGGAGAACGAAATATGGGTAAAAGAAAAATAATTGGGGCATCGCTATGGATTGTTGCCTGTATTTTTGTTCTGTTTTTTACAAATTGGCGGGTAAAAAATGCTAGACAAAATTTGGAAGAATACTGGGCTGCAAAAGATTGCCCTACCTCAGTAAATTGTCGGGAAAAAGTTGATGCAATAATTCTTGACAGTAGAAGCGTGGATTTGAAGTTTAATGGCGGTAAAGCGCGGTCATTGTATGAAACCTCATATATTTTGCAGGTATCTACAGAAGGTTTTGGTACACAGAAAATAAAAATTATTGGTAACCCTGCAACGAATGGAACTCCATTCGATGTTCCAAATGTAATTACCTTAGGGTCGGAAACTCAAATTGCTTTGGATAATCTTTTTTTTTGGTCGCACTATATACCTGGAGATATGGAGAAAAAAATCCACTTTGCTGTACCTTGATGGACTGGTCAAACCAATCTCATCAGAACAGCTGAATTCGATTGAGGGAACCCAGCAGGCATTCATGGCGGCTGTTCCTAGAGAGTATGATATTGCGATACCAACCGAAGAGCACCCCATTATTTTGCTATCTAATGCTGAAAGAGATTTCTATGGCAGCATTTTTGTTATTAGTTGGATTATTTGGGCAGGAATATTGGCGTTGATTTCTGGGATAAGAGATATTGTCAAAAAGAAAAAAAGTGAAAAAATGGAGTCCGCATGACACAACCAATCGAGATCGGACGTTTACTGAGCGCAGGGATTTCAGGATTCACGGCGGGCTGCCGCGTGAATCAGTTGAGCGTGCCTTCTTTTGGGGCGCTTGTCCGCGCGCCGCTGGGGGATGGGTATCAGGTGTATGGACTCATCCACGATATTCACATTGACGATGACGGGCTGGTGCGTCAACTGGTGACCGCGGATGGAGTCAGCGAGGAAGTGATGAAGGACAACCGCGAGCGTCGCATTGTGCCCGTGGAAATGTCCGTGCTGGCGGTGGGGTATGAGCAGGATGGCAAAATCCATCATCTGCTGCCACCACGCCCGCCGTTGAGCTTGGATGTGATCTATTTGTGCGAGGATAAGGATATCGTGCGGTTTACCGAGAAGTTCGGGTATTTCCGTCATATCTTGAATGGCAAGGATGTACCCGTGGGTGAAGTGCTTGCGGCGCATATTTTGCAGGCGGGTAAGGCGAGGGGAATGGAAAGTGGAAAGTGGATCGAGTCCGCGACGCAGGAAGCTATTACGTTGTTGCGTGATGATTACCCGACGTTGATGAGTGTGTTGGGTGCGCTGGCGGATATAACTTGATAGGAAACAAAAAAGAAGGTTTTCAGACAGACTCATAAGATAATTAAACTTGAACTATGGGTAGGAAACGCAATTTTCCTGGTTATCTTGCCTTTGTTATAATGACTTTAGGAAAGGAAATAAAGTATGTTAAATAAAAAAAATATTGCATTGTTTTTTTTTGTAATAGCCGTTTCTACATTATTTCTTGGGTTCTATCGAAATCAATGGCGGATGGTACTTCCGGGTAGATTTAGAGAATTTCAGAAAGACAGCCAGAGCTTAGTCATGGGTCGATTGACCGTATCCAGACAATCAGGCTTGTTTGCGTATGCAGGTTTATTAGGGAGGGTGGATGTTGACCCTTATGCTACAACTGATGTTATTGACGATGTGCAATATGATACATATCTAAAAGAAATGAATTATTCGACCTATAGTGTCTATTTTTCACAAAGCGGCGCTCAGGGGTTTGTTTTTGGGATTATTGATAATCTTAGCCCATTGCCTGCTTTGGAAAACATGCGTATTTTTAGGATCATTGCATCTGCTTTATTGGCGCTTGTCCTCGCTTATTTTTTGACCTGGATATTTACAGAATTTGGATTATTGCCAGGGTTGGTGGCATTAATTACTACCATTGCTTCTCCCTGGCTGACTGTTTTTGGTAGAAATCTTTTTTACATTACCGCCTTCTTTTATCTCCCTTTAGTGGGTTTGCTTTTCTACATGGCGAGGAATAATAATCAAAATGAAACACGGACAGATAGAAGCGCAGCATTTGTGGTCTTTGGAGCTGTGTTGCTAAAATGTCTGTTTAATGGTTATGATTTTGTGCTGCCATCTCTTGGAGCAGTGGTGGTGCCTTTCATTTACTATGCTGTTCGAGACGGTTGGAACTTGAAAAAATTTTTTAGAAAGGGACTTTGGATCGCTGGGGGAACAGCAATGGGAGTTGTAGCTTCCCTTACCATCCTTGCCATTCAAATCAGTATTGTGCTAGGGAGTCTTAATAGTGCGGTTGGCTATCTTGCAGACACGTTTAGCCGAAGAACGTTGGGCGATCCGGAAAAATTCCCGGAATATGCAAGTTCTTTGAAAGTAAGTGTTTGGGAAGTATTGAAGATCTATTTCGAAGGCGGCGAGGTCTTTGGTCACCTGTCGGTTCGTTTTTATCAAGTAATCCTTGCTTTCCTTCTTTTTACATTTATATACTTCATACAGCGAAATAAACTTAAAGACTTTACAAACATCCAGAAAAGTGGAGATGCTCTGGTGGCTTCAACATGGGCTTCGTTCATTGTTCCTATATTATGGTTCTCTATTTTTAAGGGGCAATCCTATGTCCACCCTCACACAAATTTTCTCTCCTGGTATATGCCATTTACCATATTAGGCTTCGCAATGTGCGGTGCGGTCACTCAACAATGGATTTATTTGTTACGACGTTCGATATAGAGGCTTGACTGTCTTTGTGGAGATTAACATGAACATACAACGAACTCAAATTGGCTATCTCGTCGGTGGCGGACTCAAGGAAAACTTCCGCGTGCGGCTGACTGTTTCTCCGCAGGAGATGCAGGAGGGGGCGTTTGTCGTCATCCAGAGCGGATTGTGGAATTATTACGGCATTGTGACGGACATCAACCTTGGTGCGACAGACCCGCGTTTCGCGGATGAGCAGACGGAGGTGCGCTTCCCTGCGCACATCGCCAAGGCACTGCATGGACAGACGTTGTATGCGAATCTTGAGGTGCTGCCGAATTTGATGCTGGAGGTAGGTCCCGAATTGGGCACGCCTGAGTATAAGGATTGGCAGGGAAAAATTGACGCGGGCTTGAAAGATGCACCGCGCATTTTGCCCGTCAAGAATATTCCGCCGCATCATGCGGTCGTGTCGCTGGCAAATGAAGGCGACATTGCCGAGATATTCGGTGACCCGAACAAGGAAAGCAATTTTGTCATCGGCTATACCCGTGAGCAGAATCATCCCGTGTGCATTGATTTGGATAAGTTCGTGCAGCGTTCGTCTGGAGTCTTTGGGGCGACGGGCACGGGTAAGTCGTTCCTGACGCGTTTGGTGCTGGCGGGGTTGATGAAGCACAATCAGGCGGCGGTGCTGGTGCTGGACATGCACAACGAGTATGGGTTTGACGATGTGGCGTCAGACACGAAAAAAGCCGTGAAGGGATTGAAGACCCTGTTCAAGAGCGGAGTCCGATGCGTTGGCTTGGGAGCAGGAAGCACCATCAGAGGCAATCAAGTTGACTTTAATTTGGAAATCTCAACGGGAGACATTTCCACATCTGATATTGAAACGCTTTCACGCGAGTTGAATCTGCGCGAGACGACGC
>JAFLCE010000153.1 GCA_017303655.1 Anaerolineae bacterium | reverse complement strand
ACATTCCGGGCAGAGTTAATCGCTCTCGGCGAGGTAAAGGAACGGGTGCTTAAGAAACAGGATCTGGCGGAGGCTGAGGCGGTGTTTTTAATCAACTCACTTAGAAAATGGGTGCATATTAAGTTTAGCTAGCACTCAAAAGAGCCCTAGATTCTTTGTTATAATTCGTAGAAATCAAGAAAGAAAAGAGGAATGTATGTATATTGACCCTGGTTCTGGCGGAATGTTATTCCAAATTCTTGCCGTTGCATTTGGTGTGATCTCTGGCACAGTGCTAATGTTCTCCGGCAGGATCAAGATGATCATTGCGAAATGGCGCCGCACAATGCGGAAAGACGAAGAGAACTCTGAAGAAAATTCAGAACAAAAATAATTTATTCGAAACATGGTGACAGTCACTCGCAAAAGTGACTGTCACCTCGTTAATAGGAATATATGCGAACACTCATCATTGGGTTGGATGCCTTTGACCCAGCTTTCTTTGAAAAACTCCATACACAGGGCAAGACTCCACATTTGAGCAAACTACTCGAAGCGGGGGGATATTCGCGTTTTCGTGTTTCTGATCCTCCGCAAAGCGAAGTTTCGTGGACAAGCATCGCGACCGGTATGAATCCCGGCGGGCATGGCATGTTTGATTTCGTACATCGTAACCCTGCCAATTACAGTCTGCAAGTTTCGCTTCTGCCCACACAAAAGAATTTACTTGGTCTTCAATTCGTGCCGCCTTACAACGCGCGCACTATTTTCGATGAAGCTGTGGAAGAGGGGTATCCTGCCACTTCGATGTGGTGGCCCGCCACGTTCCCTGCCAAACAAGCTTCACCGGTTCAGACCATACCCGGACTTGGCACACCCGACATTTTAGGTCGACTTGGTATTGGCACTCACTTCTCTGTTGAAGAACTTCCAAGCGACACCGAACGAAAAACAGCCATTCGCAAGTTAACAAAAAAAGGTGCAACCAAATACGGCGGGACTCTTGAAGGACCTGCCAAGAAAAATGGAACTGTCAACATCGATTTTGAATTTGAGATCGATGGCACAATAGCAAACCTGCACGTTGCCAAACAAAATGTTACTCTCAAAATTGGTGAATGGGGCGAGATCGTTGAATTGCCCTTCTCTGTTGGATTCGGCATGACGGTTAAAGCGATTAGCCGCGCGATCCTTACGAATCTAAACCCAGTTTCCATTTATTTTCTGCCATTGCAACTCCATCCACTCGGCTCACCATGGCCCTATGCAACGCCGAAAAACTTTATCCAAGACCAGTGGAAGAAGAATGGTCCATTCCTTACACTTGGCTGGCCACAAGATACCACCGCTCTTAATGAGAACCTAATAAACGACGAACAGTTCCTCAAACTCTGTGAATTGATCGATGCAGAACGCGAACGTGTGCTTAACCTCTCGCTTGATTCCTTCGATGAGGGGTTACTCGCCTGCGTCTTTGACAGTCTCGACCGTGTTCAGCATATGTTCTTCAAAGGGCGAGAAGATATCATCGAAAGCTGGTACATTCGCCTCGACCAGATGATTGGGCGTATTATGGAACGCGCCTCACGAAAAAAGAAAACCCGCATCCTGATCGTATCTGACCATGGATTTGGTCGGTTCGACTACAAAGTACATTTGAACAAATGGCTCATAGAGCACGGATATATGAAGACGACAGACCTCGCCTCTGCCGACCTTCGAACTGTTGACTGGTCTCAAACTCAAGCCTACGCTTTGGGTTTGAACAGCCTTTATCTCAATATTGCTGACCGCGAAGGCAAAGGCATTGTCAATGAAGGTGATTCAGCGAATATTCTCGCCAAATTAAAAAGCGACCTTCTCCAATGGAAAGGTCCGAACGGAGAGACTGTTGTCCAATCTGCATTAATTCGCCAAGAAGTTTTCGAAGGTCCGCTCTCAGCCTATGGACCAGATATCTTTGTCGGCTATCGTCCACCCTACCGCGGGTCTGCAGAGACAGGCTTAGGTCAATGGCGCAGCGAAGCAATCGAAAAAAATGGTGAACATTGGGAGGCTGATCATTGTTTTGATTCACGAGCCGTTCCGGGTGTGTTATTTTCCAACGAGAGTTTGATAAATTTCCCTGCACCATCTTATCGCGATATTCCTGCACTAACCATTGGCAAAGATTTGAAAACTCAAGCCTCTGCCCCGCCACCCAAATATAGCGACGAAGATCAAGATGAGATCGAGAAAAGATTAAAAGACCTTGGCTACTTATAAAAATTTCTATTCAAAACAAGGTTTAAGGACTTTGTTTCTAATGACAGCCTTGCCGCTCCACATTTGGACGTTCGTGCTCGCGTTTCGCGATTTCGATTGGATTTCCGCCCGCACCGACTCTTGGGATGCGATCGGCGTAGTAGCATATGGGTCAATCGCCGCCGTGATTGAGAGTTTTATCATTTTCATTGCAATGGCACTGCTTGGTTTTTTAGTATCATCCAAATGGGAAGAGAAGAGGCGTATCTCGCTTATGAGCGCAATGATCATAGTTCTTTCACTATGGTCCATCTTTAATCAATCCTATTTTTTGAATGAATGGCAATTGCCGACATGGTTAGTCAGTCTTAGCATCCAAACTGGACGCCCACTAGTTGCACTGTATACTTTGGCAATCCTGATGACAACTGCGTCCTTTGTCTTCCCCGCTTATCTTATACTACAATCAAACAAGGCAATGAGTTTTTTTCAAGAAGGTATTGAAAGATTATCTTTATTAATGACTTTGTATCTTGTTTTCGACGGTGTAGCTCTGATATTGGTTGTGATACGCAATCTTTAAGTATCACATGAATAAAATTTCCCGTCGCGATTTTCTAAAACTTGCTGGTCTTGCCTCTTTGGGCATGGTCGTTCCACCTTCCATACAACAAAAAAGTCATCAATTGCAGAATGATAAAAAAAACGTACTCGTTATCGTCTTTGATGCATTGACCGCCTATAACATTTCGCTTTATGGGTATACTCGCGAGACAACACCCAACCTGACACGCCTTGCAAAACGAGCAACTGTATTTCACAATCATTATGCAGGCGGGAACTACACCACCCCAGGAACAGCTTCTCTTCTAACTGGAACCCTCCCTTGGACCCATCGCGCCATCCGCTTCAATGATGGGGTCAAGAATGATTTTGCGGGGAAGAGTATCTTTCATGCATTTGATGATTATCATCGAATTGCTTACTCTCACAACACACTTGTTAACACTCTGTTCAAACAGTTCATTAACGATATTAGCGAGCATGTACCTCAGGAGGATCTTTTTCTTTTTAACGATGGCTTTATCCGCACGCTATTCGGAAACGATGAAGATACCGTTACAGTTAGCTGGGCACGGACCGTCAAACGAACCGAGGGTTTTTCTTATTCACTTTTTCTTTCTCAACTATATGAAGCTTATCGAGACAACAAAGTAAGGGATGTCTCTAAACTTTATCCTTACGGATTACCCAATGTAAATAACGACAACTACTTTACGCTCGACCAAAGTATTGACACCCTTGGAAGTCGCCTGATTGAATTACCACAGCCGTTCATGGGATACTTCCACTTTCTCCCACCACACTATCCCTATAAGCCTCACAAAGATTTTGCAGGCGCTTTTACTGACGACTCATTCAAGCCCATAATCAAACCTGAAGATATCTTCTCTGAAGGCAGGTCTGAGGAATTCCTGAATAAACAACGCGCCCCATATGATGAGTTTATCTTGAATGCCGACCATGAATTTGCGCGCTTGTTTGAAAAACTCGAGGCTTTGGGTATCCTGGAAAATACATGGCTTATCTTTACTTCTGATCATGGTGAACTTTTCGAGCGTGGTATCTGGACACATTCTACTGCTGCCTTGTATCAACCAGTAGTTCGTATTCCCCTTTTAATCTTTGAACCAGGGATTTCAGCCGGCCGGAATATATATGATGCAACCAGTGCAATCGATCTGATGCCCACACTACTTCACCTGACTGGACATGAGATACCTGCATGGGTTGAAGGTTCCATTTTACCGCCCTACAATACCTCTCCATTGCAACCCAAGCAAGGCGTATTTGCCGTACAGGCGAGATACAACGAACCAACATTTCCAATTACCCAAGTCAGTGCAATGCACATTCAAGATAACTACAAGCTTATTTATTACCTTGGATACGAAGAGTTCGGAACAGAACAGGAACACTTTCTGTTATACGATATAAAATCAGACCCAGAAGAGCTAAATGACTTGTCTCAGACAAAGCGCCAACTTGGCAATGATATGCTCAACATCATAAAACAAAGGCTCGATGCTTCAAACAAACTTTATTTATAAATAATAAGAAGTTGCAGGAATTCCTGCGACTTCTTATTATTTTCTCTGACGATAGAATTGTTCCTGCGGAACTTCACCCATGGCTTTTACATCCAATGAAGCGCCAAGAAACTCAGTCACTTTTTCAGCATACTCGGCAGGGTGTTTCACCATTTCATTATAGGGAATGTACAAAACATCCATGTTTGTTTGATGCGCGAGCCAGTTTTTTATTTTATCAAGATGCTTCCCATAAAGCTCGACAAACTTTCCATCTTCAGCGGGGTTGCCGGGTTTTCCGCGACGCTCCAACATCTTTCGTTGAGAGGACAAAATCTCCATCATCTCACGTTCCATGAAAACAATCTTATAGTAATATCCGGAAGGCAAGTGTTCGAGCAAAGCTGAAATCACTTTTATAACACCGCCTCCGGCATCTTTTAGCCAATCTATATCACCATCTCTTAATTGTTTAACACGTTCAAACTCATAATAGCCTTGCAAATTATCATCGTCTGCAATGCGAATATTATCTGTAAGAATTCTTAGACCACCCGTTTCTAGCATTTTCATCATCATAGATGTGCCTGAACGCGGTAAACCGGAAACGATATAAATTGGCAAATTGTTTTCTGACATGCGATACAAGTTTCTTTCTTTTTTTATTTTCAAAGCGCCGAAATGATACTGTCTTTTATGAGTTTCGTAAACCCGGTTAGGGGGTGATTTTTTGCTGTAAGTATTCGAGAAGGATTTCCAGCAATTGTGGAGGGATAAAGCTGCCTTCCATAGGCAGTTGTGACCCGCTCGGCGGCTCGCCTCCACTCATTTGCTGAGCAGCCGGGGGCGTTCCCTGTGGAGGTTGTCCGGGACCACTATTTGATGGTGCAGCATTGGGCATATTTTGTGGTCCCGTCATATCCAAGCCC
>JAFLCE010000152.1 GCA_017303655.1 Anaerolineae bacterium | reverse complement strand
TCGAGCCTGCACCAACGCCGAGGTCAGCCATCATCCAGCCGTTTTGTTCATCAATGAATTTAAAAGCACCGCCGCTAAATGGAGTATTGAAGGTTTCCCAAGTCAGCCCGCCATCGCTGGTGCGATAGAGTTTGCCGCCGTTCGGGTATTTGTTCATATCAGGGAATTGAACCCATGCATGAGTTTCGTCGAAGAAATCGGTAAAGACGAGATAGCCCACATCGGCGAGGTTCGCAGGAGTAACGTTGAACCAGGTGATGCCGCCATCGTTTGTGCGCACGATCTCCTCTTCGGTCACCCCCCAGCCATCGGTTTCATTTAACATTTCGATATTTAAAATGGATGGTGAGTCGATCAGCGGTGCTTCGACGATAGCGGGCAGGGGCGTCGCTTGCGGGGCAAGTTCGGCTTGAGTTGCTTCTACGGTTGCAGACGGCTCGACGACCAGTTCTGGCGACACAGCCAGTGGGAACGGGGTGACATTAGGTCCGCAGGCGCTCAGGAATATTGATAGCAATAAAAGAACACGGTATTTTTTCATGGCTCTCCTAATCGTTGGGAAGTTTTCAGGAAACCTTATAACCTGCAAACTTTTCAACTTGTAAACTTTCTAACCTAGATACTCAATAACTGTCGCTTCGCCCTGACCGACGCCCACACAGAGAGTCGCGACGCCATATTTGACGTTGCCACGATTCTTCATTTCGTGGACAAGTGTGGTGACCAAACGTGCACCCGAACAGCCAAGCGGATGTCCGATAGCAATCGCGCCGCCATTGACGTTGACTCTTTCAGGATCAATACCAAGGTCTTCGATCACCGCTAGCGACTGAACAGCAAAGGCTTCGTTCAATTCCATTAATCCAATATCTTGAATTTTCAACCCGGCGCGTTCCAACGCTTTCTTTGTGGCAGGGACAGGTCCAATGCCCATAATGCGTGGAGGAACACCCGCCGAAGCAGAAGTCACGATGCGGGCAAGCGGCTTGAGATTGAGAGATTTTGCTTTTTCTGCGCTCATTATCAACAGTGCCGATGCGCCATCATTTAATCCAGACGAATTCCCAGCAGTGACAGTTCCCCCATCCCGAAAAGCCGCTTTGAGTTTGGCAAGGCTTTCCATAGTCGTATCGCGGCGCGGACGTTCATCCGTGTCTGCCACTTTCGGGTCGCCTTTTTTCTGAGGAATAGTAACAGGCACGATCTCCTGTTTGAAGCGTCCCGAGTCAATGGCAGCAATTGCCTTAGAGTGGCTACGCGCAGAAAATTCATCCTGCTTTTCGCGGGTTATGTTTGGACGTTCAGCGGCGATATTTTCTGCCGTCTCGCCCATTGAGTCGGTTCCATGCATGGCTTTCATTTTAGGATTGGGATAACGCCAGCCCAAGGCTGTATCATACGCAGTGAGATTGCCGAATGAAAAACCCGCCTCCGCCTTTGGAAGTGAATAGGGTGCGCGACTCATAGATTCGACGCCACCGGCAATGTACACGTCCCCTTCCCCGGCTTTGATGGCGCGTGCTGCCATGTTGATGGCATTGAGACCTGAAGCGCATAAACGATTGACGGTTACACCACCCACTTCAACAGGCAGACCGGCAAGCAGCGCCGCCATACGCGCCACGTTGCGGTTATCTTCCCCGGCTTGATTCGCACATCCCATGAACACTTCTTCGATCAGTGCAGGGTCAATTTGATTTCGTTCAAGAATGGACTTAATAACATGCGCCGCCATATCATCCGGGCGCACAGACGAGAGGATGCCGCCCAACGCACCGATCGGTGTACGGATGGCATCGACGATAACGACTTCGGTCATGAAAACCTCCAGAGGTTGATAAGTCGATTCTACCACCCATAAAACAAACAGCGATGGGGTTTAGTCCATCGCTGTTTGTCATTTTCAGAGCGTTCAATCAAATAATCCAGAAATGGGAAGCCGTACCCCGTCTACATAGGCGTAGACAACAACACCTAGTATAGCAAGATGAAACAAAATGCCGATCCAATAAAAGAACGGGCGATCATCACGCCGGATCGAGCCGAACCAACGCAAGGGGACTTCGCCCGATCTTATTTCCCATACGATGAAGCCACCCAAAATAAGGATGACCAAAATAATCGTGTCTAAACCAAGCAACCACTCTTTTATGTTCTCCATAAAAACTCCTCTAATTTTTGGAAAATTATACCTACATCAAATCCTTAAATTGACCTATACAACTCACCCACAAGTACTTGTTTTGGGACCAGAAAAGCAATGACCTTTTACGTTCTTCCACATGACGCCTGACACTATCCGCCCTCTTCCGAAAACGACATAATTAGGATGGTGGAGAAATCCACCCAAGTTTGTCGTACTTACAAAACCTAAAGGAGATCCAATGGCAGCAAAAGGCTGGATCGAAGTTAGCGATACATACTGTAAAGGCTGTGAGCTTTGCCTAAGTGCCTGTCCACAAGGGGTGATGGAACTGAATATGGCACACCTTACCCCCAAGGGATACCACCCCGCGCACACGTTCAAGGACGGTTGCACGGGGTGTGCTATTTGTGCAGTGGTCTGCCCGGATGCGGCGATCACTGTCTATCGTGAAGTCACGAAGCCCGTTTCCGCGACAGCCGCGCTTGTATAGCGGAAGAAAAAAGACGAAAGAATCTTTCTTCTTTTTTCTTTCTATTGATTTGCGTAACCAAATTTAATGGAGAAACGAATGCCAAAAGAATTATGGAAAGGCAACGAAGCCATCGCAGAAGCCGCCGTCCGCTCGGGGTTGGGAGCTTACTTCGGCTACCCCATCACACCGCAGACGGAAGTGCTGGAATATCTTTCGCGCCGCATGCCCGAACTCGGGCGTGCCTTTGTACAAGCCGAATCTGAACTCGGCGCAATTAACATGGTCTATGGCGCGGCATGCACAGGCGTGCGCGTCATGTCTTCATCTTCTTCACCCGGCATGAGCTTGATGATGGAAGGGATCTCCTACATTGCTGGAACCGAGATCCCTGCTGTTTTAGTGAACGTCATGCGCGGCGGACCGGGCTTGGGCAACATTGCCCCAGCTCAAAGCGATTACAACCAGGCAGTCCGCGGCGGTGGGCATGGAGATTATCCACGTATCGTATTGGCACCTGCTTCCGTACAGGAAGCCATTGACCTGACTGCGCTCTCCTTTGACCTCGCTGAAAAATATCGCATGATCACGCTCATCATTCTAGATGGCTCGACCGGTCAGATGATGGAACCTGCTGAAATGCCTGTCATGCAGGAAATGAAAAATAAAAATTTCGAATGGGCGACGAACGGCGCAATGAACCGCGAGCGCCGCATCCTATCATCCATTTATCTCAACCCGCTCGATGAAGAAAAAACAAACCTGCGCCTGCTCACACGCTGGCGTGAAGTACAAGCCAACGAAGTGCGCTACAAAGAATATTTCCTCGACGATGCCAAGTATGTCATCGTCGGCTTCGGCACAGCTGGTCGTGTTGCGCTTTCGGCTGTCCGCGAGGCACGCGCACAAGGTATCAAGGTTGGGTTGTTAAGACCGATCACCGTCAGCCCGTTTCCGTATGCAGCGCTGGAACAGCTCATCCCGCAGGCTGAGGCGTTTTTAGTCACAGAAATGAATATGGGGCAAATGCTCGACGATGTGCTGCTGAGCGTGCGCGGGCGAGTCCCGGTCGAATTTTATGGACGTCCCGGCGGTGTGGTTCCATTCCATGATGAAATTCTGGATGAAATTCATCGCATCGCTTCTACGCCGTTGGCTGTTCAGACAGACCCAAGAGAATCCTGGCTGACAAGGATGACCGCATAATGACTACTCTGAATAATCTTGTTTACGAAAGACCCGAAGGCTTTACGGATATGCCCACCCACTATTGCCCGGGCTGTACTCACGGTGTGGCGCATAGATTGGTGGCAGAAGTATTGGAAGAAATGGATTTGATCCATAAGACCATCGGCGTGGCACCAGTAGGATGCGCAGTATTTGCCTACAACTATTTCGCTACCGATTTCGTTGAAGCCCCACATGGACGTGCCCCCGCAATGGCAACTGGCGTGAAACGTGTGTTGCCTGACCGCGTGGTGTTCACCTATCAAGGCGATGGCGACCTTGCATCCATTGGCATGAGTGAGATCGTCCATGCAGCTGCGCGTGGAGAAAACATCACCGTCATTTTCATCAACAACGCCAACTTCGGCATGACCGGCGGACAGATGGCTCCTACGACATTGCCTGGCATGAAGACATCCTCCTCGGTGAATGGGCGCGATGTGGAAACACAGGGTTACCCCATCAAGGTCTCTGAAATGCTTTCCACGCTCGATGGCGTTGGTTATTGTGTACGCCGTTCACTGCATGATCCCAAAAATATTCGCCTCGCGAAAAAAGCCATCCGCATAGCATTTGAGACTCAAGTACGCGGACTCGGCTTCTCGATGGTGGAATTGCTTTCCACCTGCCCGACGAACTGGGGCATGACGCCTGTGAATTCATTGAAGTTCGTGGAAGATCATATGATCCCCGCCTACCCGCTGGGTGATTACAAAGTAAGTGAAGCGATCAAACAGATAAAGGTCTAATTTACCGCAAAGCACGCTAAGAACGCGAAGAAAAAAAAGGTCTGCTTAGTGACCTCCGCGCTTTTAGCGGTAATAAGGAGATTTTATGCAAAAAGAAATCATCATTGCAGGGTTTGGCGGACAGGGCGTTTTGTTTGGCGGTCAGGTACTTGCCTATGCCGCCATGGATAACGGCTTGGACGTAACCTGGATCCCCTCGTATGGTCCTGAAATGCGCGGCGGCACAGCCAACTGCACAGTGGTCATTGCTGACCATGAGATCGGTTCCCCGCTGGTCAAAAACCCGCCGTTGGCAATTGCCTTGAATTTACCTTCCTTCGACAAATACGAATCCACGCTGGCGAGCGGCGGCACACTCATTGTCAATAAATCCATGGTAGATCACAATCAAAGGCGCGACGACATCCATGTCATTTTCGTGCCATGCAATGAAATCGCCGAAGAGATCGGCGACCGGAAACTGGTCAACATGGTAGCAGTCGGTGCATTGCTGACGGCTTTGCCCGAAGTGAAACTGGAAGATGTTGAGAAGGCACTGGAAGGGCATTTGCCTGCACGGCATAAACATCTCTTGCCAAAAAATTACGAAGCTTTGAAACGCGGTTTTGAGCATGCGCAAAGGGAATGGGATAAAGTCCCTGCATAGAAAGAAACTCAAATAATAA
>JAFLCE010000151.1 GCA_017303655.1 Anaerolineae bacterium | reverse complement strand
TTACGTCGTCGCCACCAACCCCGCTGGCGTCCCTGCCATTGCGCTCCCCGCAGGCTTTTCCAACAACATGCCCGTCGGTATGCAACTGATCGGCAAGCACTTGGACGAAGCCACACTTTTCCAGGTCGCTCACGCCTACCAGCAAGTGACCGATTGGCATAAGCAATTGCCACATATTTAAGGCAGTTGCCAACAAGGTGAATTTTCCTATGAAAAAACGTATTAATTCAAAATTTTCTTTGGGAATGACACTTATGTTGCTTATGAGTAGTTGCATGTCAATATCCCTATCAGAAACACCTCAAAGCCCTACTTTGACATCTACTTTGTTTCCTACTTCAACTGTCACTCCAATAGCAACGCCCACTTTTACAATAACATCAACCCCTGTTTTTGCAACTCCAATCAATACAATGACATCTAAGGAACAAAAGGATTTTATTAGAGAATTTCTATCAGATAGTGGTGATTGTCAGCTACCCTGCTGGTGGAATATCTCCCCTGAACAGCCATGGGAAAACGCTGAAAAAAATATTCTGAGTCTTGGAAGTATTTTAGTACCTGTATTTCCCGGATACGACCCTGAAACCCAAGTGTATGGGATACCCATAAATAACGTCATACCAAGAACGGATATATATATTGAAGAAAAAAAAGGAATGGTTTACGCGTGGCACGTTACAAGTGCCTGGGAATTAGAAAACCGTGGAGAATTTCGCCGTGTCTGGGAGAATTACTCGGCTCAAAAAATAATAAAAGCTTATGGAATGCCTGATAGGATTTTACTGCATGGCAGAAGCACCAACTCTTTCTATTACGACAGAAGTTATTATCTATGGCTATTTTATGACAAACTAGGATTTTCAATATCTTATCAGCCCTTGATTCCAAAATATTTTTCTGGTGCTCCATTCTTCAGGATTTGCTCAGAAACAGACACCTTGATGAGCATCGAACTTAATATGCAGGCATCAATAAATCCTCTACCGCTAGATCGCTTTGATACAATGCTTGAAGAAATAAGATTAGGCACTGACATTGGTAAAAATTATCTAATTTTTTCTCTACAAGAGGCAACAGGGTTAAGTGATGAAGAGATTTATCAGGCTTATATGCAGGAGAAAGACCCATGCCTTGCCATCCCATCTGATATTTGGGTAGTAAAGTAATTCGCACCAACACAATAGGAAGAAGGTCAACTATAGCAAACCACCAATCTAAATTGGATTTTCGTACACGTAAAAAATGTAATCCTGAGATTTCGTGTCCACGCCCAGATCATGCAAGGCACGCAAAAGTTGAGCGCGATGATCGGTGGCATGATTAACAACATGAAGCAAGACCTGCCAGAGGATCAAGTTCATGTCTTCTTCAGGATCGGTGATCGGCTTGGAAAACAA
Organism: Anaerolineae bacterium; assembly: GCA_017303655.1. Taxonomy (GTDB): domain Bacteria; phylum Chloroflexota; class Anaerolineae; order Anaerolineales; family Villigracilaceae; genus Villigracilis. The sequence goes on along the minus strand of JAFLCE010000151.1, from coordinate 4,264 downwards.
TTGCTCGTCCTGTAAGGCAGCAAGGTAAGCGCGGACTTTTTCCTCCACCATATCCCAGTGAGCGCGGATGGCATCGCGGTCATCAGCAGTGACAGTCTCAGGCAATGGATCGCTGGGCTGAGCACCCTGCAACTCGCTGAACCAAACGTCTTCCACGTCCAGTAAGTGAACGACCTGTTCACGGATAGACCCGCGTGAATACCCGATCGGCTGGTTGAACTGCTCAAATGTCAACGAAGCGACATGCTCCCAGACCTTGCGGTTTTCGGCGAAGTGATAATTATAGAAATGACGAAAGGCATCTGCATTCATAAAGTTGCTCCTTTTTTATATAGCTAAAAATTATAGCACGAGTGTTCTAAAAAATGCGATTAAAAGGAAAGTTTCTTGAAAACAAAATCATTCTGGCAATCAGGAGCAAGCGCTACTTTGCGCGGCGTTGGAGATAAAGTCTATTGGGCTTTTCCAACAATCGTAGTTCAAGACTCTCCAGACTTAATCGTTTTGTATATGCCTGCTGGTGTCCTTGGGAAAGACACCGATCACAAGCCTACAACCAAAGAATTGCTCTCACTCGATGAGATCAAAATTGCAGATTACCAATGGAAAAGAACTGACGTATTGATGTTAATTGTGCCAGGCGAAGCGTTTAGCACCTATATCATGTGGGAAGCTGGCACAAAGAATTTAGATTGTTGGTATGTCAATTTGCAGGAACCGATTCGGCGTACTTCCATTGGTTTTGACACGATGGACAACATGCTTGATGTGGTTATCAGCCCTGATATGAGTGAATGGCACTGGAAAGATGACGATGAATTCGCTGCGGCACAAAAAATCGGGTTTTATTCTGCTGAAAAAGCCCACGAAATTTGGGCTGAAGGTGAAAGAGCAGTACAACTAATTACAAAGGAAAGACGTGATTTATACAAAAAATGGGAAATGTGGCAGGCAAACCCTGAATGGGAATTGCCCATCCTTTCCCCTGATTGGCAAAAGTAGACGTAGACTAATCACTACTCAACTACCAAACTATTTGACGAAGAGACTATCCAACTATGAAATACGAACCAATAATCGGACTTGAAATTCACGGCGAGTTGCTCACCAACTCCAAAATGTTCTGCAGTTGCTCTGCGGATTATGGTTCTGCGCCGGAACCGAACTCAAACATCTGCCCCGTCTGCACGGGGTTACCGGGCGCGATGCCGGTCGTCAACAAAAAGGCGACAGAACTTGCCGCGCTGGTCGGTCTCGCGTTGAACTGCTCCATCAACAAGCACAACACCTTTGCGCGCAAAAATTATTATTACCCCGATCTGCCCAAGGGTTATCAGATCTCTCAATACGAATTGCCGATCGCAGAAAAAGGCTCACTCGATGTCAATGATGGTAACGAGAATCAACTCAACGTCCGCGTGAGGCGGGTTCATATCGAAGAAGATACAGCGAAACTCGCGCACGAGAAAAATTATGCGCTCGTGGATTTCAATCGTGCTGGCGTTCCGCTTCTTGAAATTGTCTCCGAGCCTGATATTCGCACCGTCGAAGCCGCGCTCGATTACGCCACGAAGGTCCGCGCGATTTTGCGTTACCTCGGCGTCAACTCTGGCGACATGGAAAAAGGCGTGCTGCGTTTTGAGGCGAACATTTCTGTGCGCCCCGTCGGCAGTGATGAATTCCGCACGCGCACCGAAATAAAAAATCTCAACAGTTTCCGCGCGCTCGTCCGCGCTTCGCAATATGAGATTGAACGCCAGATCAAACTTTATGAAGCAGGCGGCACGGTCGTGCAGGAAACTCTCGGCTGGGATGATGTTCGGGGCGTGACGACCAGCCAACGGTCGAAGGAAGAGGCGCACGATTATCGCTACTTCCCCGAGCCCGACCTGCCTCCGCTGCAATTATCGGATGCGTGGATCGAGTCGATTCGGATTCAACTGCCCGAACTGCCGGAAGCAAAAACATCTCGCTTCATCGCGGACTTTAGCTTGACTCCGTCCGAAGCGCGTTTTCTCACCTCCGAGCGGACTCTTGCCAACTACTTCGAGAGCGTGGTCGCGAATTCGAAAAGCCCCGCCAAGACAATCCACTCGTGGATCGCGGGCGAGTTCATGCGCTACTTGAACGACTCAAGTTTGAGCATTGACGACGTGACTCTCGCGCCCGAAACGCTCGCCAAACTGATCGACATGGTGACAGACAAGACCATCGGCGCCAGTGCAGGCAAGACCGTGTTGACCGAACTCTTCAAGAATGGCGGCGACCCGGCAGAGATCGTGAAAGAAAAAAATCTCTTGCAAATGACGGATGTAAACGCCATTCAAGAATTGGTGACGAAAATTTTGAACGACAACCCCAAAGAAGTGGACGAGTACAACGCAGGCAAAGAGACCTTGTTCCAGTGGTTCATGGGTCAGGTTGCGAGAGCTACGAAAGGCAAAGCCGACCCGAACGTGGCGAAAGAGTTAATGGTGAAGGGTTTGGAAGAACGAAAGAAGTAGTTGTTCAAACCTTTTTGATCGACAAGAATTTTTATTATCAAAAATAATCGGGAGAATGAAGATGGTATCGGTCAAAGGAAAGTGGGCGCTCATTACTGGCGCAAGTCGCGGCATTGGGTATCTCACCGCTTTATTTATGGCGAAGCAGGGCTGTAATCTCGTTTTACACAGCCGCAGTCTTGAAAACACTAAAAAATTAATGGACGAAGTCAAAGCCTTGGGCGTGGACGTGTATTGCGTTGAAGCGGAACTTGCAAATCATCAAGAAGTTGTCAGAATGCTGGATGAGATTGAAGCGAAAGGCACCGAGATCGATATTGTTTTCAACAACGCCGGAGTGCAATTAACGTACCGCAACAATTATTTCAAAACGCCAGTTGAAGATTTGGATCTGAGCCTGCGCGTAAATTTTATAGCCGTTACGACGATTTGTTATCGTTTACTGCCCAAGATGATCAAGCGCGGATTCGGGCGCGTCATCAATACCACCAGTGGAATTCGAGATCAGCCCGAACAAGCCGGTTACTCTGCCAGCAAAGCAGCGCTGGATAAATTCACAAATGATCTGGGGTACAAACTCAACGGCACGGATGTCATCATCAGTTTGACCGACCCAGGTTGGTGCCGCACCGATTTGGGCGGTCCGCAAGCGCCGCACGCGCCTGAAGACAGCATCCCAGGGGTGGCGGTTGGTGCTTTTGTAAATGACAAAACCAGCGGACGTTTCTTCAACGCCACGGATTTCATCGGCATGACGTTGGAAGACGCCGTCAAAAAAGGCGAAGCGCAAAGAGTTTCGAACTAAAATTGAAACGCTTGAAAGAAGTAAATTCCAGGTGATAAGTCAGGCTTTTAGCCTGACGCCCTTCTACTATTTGACTCAGGGCGGGTTTTCAACCCGCCCTACAAGCACTTATGCAAGAGGTCTATTATAATTAACGAAAATTCAAAATAGAATTGATTGCAACCCCATGGACACTTCCGTCTCCGAGTTAGAATCTAGGCTGCAAAGTGCCACAGACCCAAAAGAGCGTATTGATATTCTCAACGAGCTTTCATGGGTCTTAAACCTTGGGGGTCCAGACCGCTCACGTGCCTTTGCGGAACAAGCTTATCAGTTATCAACAAGTGGGGTATTCGAAAAAGAACCTTATCTCTTAGGGATTGCATCCAGCCTGCGCAGTATTGCTGCATTGAACAACGACGCCGGGAAATATGAGCTGGCTTTATCACAGTCATTACAAGCAATCGAGTTCTTGGATGGGATAAAAACAAGAAACTCTAAAATAGATGAAAACAAGATCGATCTCTTCGGAAACCTAAGCTGGACGTATCGTAGTTTCGGAGACTATGACCTGGCAGCAGAATATGGGATGAAAGGGCTTAGGCTGGCACAAGAAACCCAAGATCTTCGCCATGAAACGAGGATGCTTAACATTCTCAGTGTTATCTATGCCGAAGCAGAGAATCTGGATGCCGCATTAGAGATGGGGCTAAATGTGGTGGAATGCCAGCGAGAACTCAGATATTTCCCGGGCGAAAGCATAGCCTTGAACAATCTTGCCCTGACATATCTCGATATGGGAGATGGGGAAAAAGCATTGAGCGCCTGCCAGGAAAGTATTCGCATTGCCCGTGAGCATGATCTTAAAACCGTAGAAACAACCGCATTAAGTACATTAGGCGAAATATATATAGGAATTCAGGATCTGGTAAATGCAGAGAAAAATTTATTAGATGCTCTGGCTCAGTCTCGTGAA
>JAFLCE010000150.1 GCA_017303655.1 Anaerolineae bacterium | reverse complement strand
GGAGCGAATTTAAGCGGCATCAATCTGAGCGGCGCGAAATATAGCATTCACACACAATGGGCAAGTGACTTTGACCCAGTCGCGGCAGGCGCTTTACTCAACGACTAAACATAAAAGCAGGGCAGGCGTCACAGCCTGCCCTGCTTTTATTATGATCAATCCTTCATGATAAACTTTGCTTATGACTACAGCCACTGCTATCAGCCATCCGAATATTGCTTTTATTAAGTACTGGGGAAATCGCGATAATACTTTACGTCTCCCTGTGAACGGCTCCATATCTATGAATTTGGATGGGTTGTTCACTCGTACAACCGTTTCATTTAGTTCTGCTAAAACAGATTCGTTGGCAATCAACTCCACACCGGTGACAGGCAAAGGGTTGGAACGCGTTTCGTATATTCTGGATATCGTGCGTGAAAAAGCAGGCATCCAAGATCGTGCCGATGTGACCAGCGAAAATAACTTTCCTGCTGGCGCAGGGATTGCTTCTTCGGCGGCGGCGTTTGCGGCGTTGGCATTGGCAGGCTCTAAAGCAGCTGGACTTAATTTGAGCGAACCGGAACTCTCCGTCCTCGCGCGGCGTGGATCAGGCTCCGCCTCTCGTTCCATTCCGGCTGGGTTCGTCGAGTGGAAAATGGGAGAGGCTGAAAGCGACTCGTACGCCTTCTCGATTGCACCTGTGGATCATTGGAATTTAGTAGATTGTGTTGCCATTGTTAGTGCTTCGCATAAAACGACTGGCTCAACAGAAGGTCACGCCATTGCTGGGACGAGTCCCTTGCAGGATGTGCGTGTGGCAGATGCGCCACGCAGGCTTGAGATTTGCCGTAATGCGATTCTGAAAAAAGATTTTGAAGCCTTTGCAAATATCATCGAACACGACTCAGACATGATGCATTCGGTGATGATGACCTCGAAGCCGCCGCTGATGTATTGGCAGTCGGCTACGGTGGAGATATTCCATCAGGTGCGCGAATGGCGTGCCAGCGGACTCCCCGTGGGTTACACCGTGGATGCAGGTGCGAATGTGCATGTAATCTGTTTGGGTGAGTATGCTAAAGAAATAGAGAAACGTCTGCGTGAGATTCCAGGTGTGAGCAATGTGCTGGTGGCAGGCGTTGGTGGGGCAGCGAAGGTAGTTTAGTCCGCTTTAGCGGACTTTGTAGAAATAACGCGAGGATGCAGGTAGGAAAAGCCCACAGAAAACAGAATCAAGCCTGAGCGGGGAAAGAGGCGGGGAATCCGTCTTAGAAAAGATTAACGCATGCAAGATATAATCACCCCATCGCGTCTTATCGCGTGAAAGGATTTTAAACATGGAATTCGGATTTTTGACGCTGGTCATCTTTTTCTTCGTGCTCGGAGGGATGATCTTCGTACATGAGCTTGGGCATTTTATTGCCGCACGTTGGGCAGGTATCGAAGTGGAAGAATTCGGCTTTGGTCTGCCTTCTTATAAGATCGCTACATTGTTTACCTGGAAAGGTACAGAATTTACGGTGCATGCTTTGCCCTTGGGTGGTTTCGTGCGCCCCAAAGGTGAGAATGACCCGAATGTGCCCGGCGGTTTTGGCTCTGCCAGCCCGTGGAAGCGACTGGTCGTTTTGGTGGCTGGACCGGTGATGAATCTCTTGACGGCGATCATTGTCTTTTCGGCGTTGATCGCGTATGAAGGCGTGCCGCAACCGGGTAAGGTCAAGGTAGATACGGTGGCAGAGAGTTCACCTGCACAACAAGCTGACCTTCAGCCGGGCGATATTATCGTTTCGATCAATGGTGTCGAAGTGACGGATATTCAGCCTGCTATTAACATCATCCGTGAGAACTTGGATAAACCGGTCGAGATGGTCATTGACCGCGATGGCGAGTTGATCACTATCAATGCCACTCCGCTTTCAAATAGAACGCCGCAACAAGGGGCGCTTGGGGTTGGGCTGACGTATCCCACACGCCCGGCTACGTTTATTGAAAGTGTTTCTGGCGGGGCAACTATCACTGGCTTGCAAGCTGCCGCTATTGTGTATTTGCCGGTTGCCTTGATCCAGGGTGCGATCGCACCAGACCAGGCGCGCCTTGTGGGTTTCAAAGGCATTTACGATCTCTTCAATTTCTCGGTGCAGGAAGATGTAACCAGCCGTCAGGAAGCCGCGGCGGTGCAATCGACCGGCTCGGGCGCTGCGCCCAAGCCAACCAACTTCACGCTCAATCTGATCGGTGTGCTGAGCATTTCTTTGGGTGTCTTCAATCTCTTCCCGATCCCTGCGTTGGATGGCGGCAGAATTCTTTTCACTCTGCCAGAGATCCTTTTCAAGAAACGCATTCCCACCGAATGGGAAAACATGGTCAATGGCATTGCCATGCTTCTATTGATTGGCTTGATGTTGTTCGTCAACATCATGGACTTCGTCAACCCTGCGCAACTCGTTCCTTAAACTATGGCTGAAATTACTTTTCAAACTGTCCTCGATCACCTGCTTGATTCCAAAAAGGATATCCCGCAGGGTCACCTTGCTTATTACTCAGACCTTGACCCAAAATCTCTACGCCTCTTTTTGGATGTGTGGAGCAGTGTGCCGCAAAATCGTAAACTGCTCCTGCTTGATGCGCTGACCTCACAACTTGATGAAGTCACCATTGTCTCGTATGAAGATATTGGGAAAGCGCTTCTCACCGACCCGGATGCAGAAGTTCGTACCCGAGCGTTGGGATTACTCGCCGAATCAAACGAGCCCAGGCTTGTAGATACACTTCTGAACATTTTCCTCAACGATAGCGAACTCGCTCCGCGTTTGAAAGCGGCGATTCTACTGGGTGAATTCGTCTTGCTGGGTGAATTGGAAGAATTAAACGAGAGCCGTCAACGCGAGATCGAAGATGCGTTGATCTCTGTCATTCGCAGTGATGCGAACCCGTCCTTGCGCCGTCAGGCGATAGAAGCCTTCGGGTACTCTGGCAGAGACGAAGCCGTGGGCATCCTTGAATCGGCATATCAGCGTGAAGATCCGTTATGGGTGGCTGCCGCTCTGCGTGCCATGGGGCGTTCTCACGACAACCGCTGGGATGAAAGTGTCGTCAGTAAATTATTGGATGCCGACCCGCGCATCCGCTTTGCAGCGGCAGAGGCGGCAGGTGAGTTGAACATCGAAGAAGCATCTCCGATCATGTTGAAAATGCTTGAAGATGAAGAAGAGGACGATACCGTCACCATGGCGGCGGTCTGGGCAATTTCTCAGATCGGCGGCGACGATGCCCGCGCCTACATCCTCAGTCTGCTTGAAAGCACAGAAGATGAAGATATGGTGGAATTCCTCGAGGATGCGCTTGAAAACCTCGACTTCAACGAGCAAATGAACAAGTTCGACCTGCTGTCTTTGGATGATGAAGATGACTTGAGCGATTTAGACGAAGACGAGCCGGAAGACAACGAAAAATAAAAAAGGACGGCGACTGGAAAGTCGCCGTCCTTTTTTGTGCAAGAAATGGGCTCACAACAAAATAAAAATCCTCCAACAGGGGAGGATTTTCAGTGAGCGCGGAGAGGCTCGGATGTTATCCCACGATGGGGCTCGAAACAAAAAGACTCCCTTGCGGAAGTCTTGTGAGCGTGGAGAGGCTCGGATACATCCCTCGATGGGGCTCGAAACAAAAAGACTCCCTTGCGGAAGTCTTGTGAGCGCTGAGAGGCTCGGATACATCCCTCGATGGGGCTCACAACAAAATAAAAATCCTCCAACAGGGGAGGATTTTTGTGAGCGCGGAGAGGCTCGAACTCTCAACAAACGGCTTAAAAGGCCGCTGCTCTACCATTGAGCTACGCGCCCATCTTTAAAGCGGACTGCATTCTATCACGGCAAGAAACCGGCGTCAACGTAATTAAATCCACTTCAAACACATCCAAACTACCGGAGGCAACCAAACATGAGTACAGTCAAATATGTAACCGAACAGGACTTTCAGGACGAAGTCCTTAATGCACAAACCCCCGTCCTTGTAGATTTCACCGCCGATTGGTGTCAGCCTTGTAAAATGATCGCACCCATCGTCGAGCAGCTTGCCGGTCAATGGGATGGCAAGGTCAAGGTGGTCAAGCTGGATGCTGACCTGAATCCCAATATCATGATGCAGTATGGCGTCATGGGCATTCCCACCCTTATGCTTTTCAAGAGTGGTGATATCAAAGAACGTATCACTGGGTATCTTCCGAAAGACAAGATTGAAGCCAAAGTTACTCCGCACGTCTAAAGGTATAATGGAGCCGGAAGGCTCCATTATTTATTTAAGGGCATACGGTGACCGAACAGGATCTCTTTCAAACAGGTTATGCTGCATACAAAGCGGGTGAAAAATCACGCGCTGTAGCTGTGCTTGCGCAGCTCGTCCAACAATATCCACGTTCCGAACGCGGTTGGTTCTTGTTAGGCATGTGCATGGATGCCGCCGATAAGCGTGAGTATTGCTTCCAACGCGTATTAGAGATCAACCCCAACAATGCGGATGCGCAAAAGCATCTTGCGTTTCTCTCCACGCCGAGACCTGTGGTGCCCGTCCAGGTAGCTCAAACGCCGAAAGCCCCTGTGCAACAACAGCACGTCCCGGCTTTCGTGCCCGATAATGAAATCGACTTTGAAGAATTTCAGGAAGAGACGCCTGAGAATCAACCACATACTCAAAAACACCCTCCTCAAAAACGTAAACAAAACAATACCATCATCGTAGTGAGTGCCATTCTTGGAGCATGCGTACTTGTCATCGGTCTGGTAATCGGCTTCAGCATGTTCTCGAACCGTTTGGCTGCCCCTGCTGCTCCGTTGCCTGCCAACAATCCTACTTCGACCGCAACGACACAAATTGAAATAGCTCCCGAAGCAACCAGCACACTGTTGCCGCCTACGCCCCTGCCTACAGCGTTGCCAACTTTTGCATATGAACCTCGCTACGAGGAGGCTGCCTGTCAATTTGAGGCGCCGCGTGGTGTGCGAGTGACCTGCGGGTTTGTCACCGTCCCTGAAAGCCGCACCACAAACAACGGTCGCACACTCAAGTTGGCGGTCGCTGTGTATCGCAGCACCAGCACGAACCCATCTCCCGACCCCGTCCTCTTCCTTCAAGGCGGACCTGGTGGCGAGGCGGTTCAACTGAGTGCCAATGCATTTTCCGTATTAGTGCAACCTTTCCTTTCTACGCGTGATTACATCACCTTCGATCAGCGCGGCACCGGCTACTCGGACCCATTGATGAACTGCGACGAACTCGATAAAGTCTATCGTCAGGATATTTACGGCACCCTCCCACTCGAATCTAAAGAGTTGGTCTATCAAAATGCATTCTTTTCCTGCGGTGGACTTTTACAGGCGCAAGGCAACGACTTGCACGCCTACTCCACTGTGGAAAGCGCCGCCGATCTGCGCGACATTGTGCGCTTGCTCGGCTATGAAAAAGTGAACCTCTACGGCGTTTCGTATGGAACCCGTTTGGCATTGGTCACCATGCGCAATCATCCTGAGATCGTCCGCTCGGCGATCTTAGACTCGGTGGTGCCGGTTGAAGCCAACGTGGTCGAAGAACATCCGCGCTCGGTGGATTCAGCCTTGTCGCAAATGTTCGTCTCCTGCGCCGTGGACCCGAATTGTGCCCGCGCCTACCCAGACCTTGCGACTGTGTTCTGGGACTTGGTCAAGGAATTGGATGCCAACCCTGTTACCCTATCCACTTCTGCTTACCCGATCGGGACTGTGACCGAAACTGTGGATGGCGCCTATCTGCTTTCGGTGATCACAGGCTCATTGCGCTCGCCTGATTTCATCATCACTGCCCCGCAGACCATTTACCGTGTTAAAGATGGAGATTACTCCACTTTG